>JBJDYG010000001.1:0-4766 GCA_051867075.1 Faecousia sp.
GTCTGTACCTCATCGTGGAAACCAAGGTCCCCGAAAATGTCGTGTCCACCACCGATCCCTTCCTGATCTCCCTGCCTATGACCTCCGTCAACGGCACCAACGCCACCGACGGCGGCACCCGCTGGATTTATGATGTGACCGTCTATCCCAAGAACCAGACAGGCGATCCCACTCTGGAAAAGACCCTGCGGGAAAGCAAGAGCAACACCGGCAAAAACAATGGCACCTCCGGCATTACCGATGGCTATTCCCACACAGGCACCGCATCCAGTGGCGATACCGTAGATTACCAGATCATTTCCACCCTGCCTGCCATCACCTCCGAATCCACCTACCTGACCACCTACACCTTCGTGGATACCCTGTCCAAGGGTGTGACCTATGCCAAGGGGGATGTAGTGCTGGAGTTCTTCACTGACGCTGCCTGCACCGATTCCGTTGCCAAATGGACCGAAGCGGATGGGAAATTCACCGCTTCCTATAATTCCGTTGATGCTGGCGAAACCATGACTATCGCCATGACCCAGGCCGGTCTGACGGAAATCAACACCTCCAAGGCTGTCTATTCCGCTGCCGACATGGTCAATTCCGGCTATTCCGACCTGATCCTGCGCATCACCTACGCTGCCAAGCTGGACAGCGACAATTCCGTTGCCTATGGTGACGATGGCAACCCCAACGATGTAGTCCTGACCTGGAAGCGCACTTCTACCAACTACTCCGATATGCTGGCGGATGACTGCCATCTCTACACCTACGGCATTGATCTGACCAAGAAATTCAGCGATGGCAACGGTGACTTCTCCAAGGTTGAATTCATCCTTCACAACGAAACCGACAATTACTATGTCAAGGCAGCGCTGAACGAGAGTGAGGGTGTTTACTATGTGAATGACCATGTTGCCAATGAAGCAGACGCTACCCATTTCATTCCCGTTTCCTCCGGCAAGGTAGTTGTAAAGGGTCTGGAAGATGACACCTACTGTATCACCGAAGTTCGTACTGACAACGGCTATACTCTGCTGAAAGAGGACATTGAAGTGGTCATTTCCCAGGCGGAAACGGCTGCCCTCTGTGATGATGTGGACGGAAGCGTGGAGCATCATCTGCTGACCGCATCTGCCAAGGTGGACGGCAATCCCGTGACCATGCTGGAAGACAATGGCAGCGCCAATGCGGAAGCACCTCTGACCGTGGTCAACACCCGTGGCTTTGACCTCCCTGAAACCGGCGATAACGGAACTATGATGTTCACCATCGTGGGTATTCTCCTGATGGCTGGCGCTACGGGCATGATCGTTCTGACCCTGCGCAAGAAACGTAACTCCTGATGATACAAGGACAGCCCCGGAAGCCAACACTTCCGGGGCTACCCGAATGGGGGGATTGATACGAAACGAAGAATTCTTGTGATATGCTTTGGCGTGGCGCTGTTCCTTGCCGCGCTAGGGCTGACGCTATACCCGATCATTAGTAATTATGTAAACCAAAAGTATGCGTCGGAGATATTTACCTCCTATCAGGAGGTCATCTCCCAGACGGATAACAGCGTTCTGGTGCAGGAGCGGGAGAAGGCGATTGCCTATAATAAAACCCTTGTCCCACGCACAGAATCGGACGGCAGCTATACCCAGGAAGCCCTGCAATCTGCATCCGAAAAATATGATTCCATACTCAACCTTTCCGGGGACGGAATCATGGGCTACATCAAAATCCCGAAAATCAATGTCCACCTGCCCATTTACCACGGAACCGGGGACAGCTCTCTGAGCAAGGGCGTAGGACATCTGCTGGGAAGCTCCCTCCCGGTGGGCGGAGAAAGCACCCACGCGATTCTTTCCGGGCACAGCGGCATGGCGTCCCAGACCATGTTTACGGATTTGGAGCAGTTGGGCATCGGGGATGTGTTCTATCTGTATGTGCTGGATGATATTCTGGCATATCAGGTATCAGAAATCAATACAGTTCTTCCCAGCGATACCAGCCTGCTGGGGATCTGGGAGGGAGAAGATTGCTGCACCCTTGTGACCTGCACACCCTACGGAATCAATACCCATCGTCTGCTGGTGACAGCCTCCCGGATTCCCTATGAGGAAGCGGAACAGATTGCGGAGCAGACAGAAACGACAGGCAGCACCGGCTCCCACTGGATGCAGTATTACCTCCGGGGACTGGAGATCGGTTTGGCTGTGGTTGCCGGATTCCTGCTGGCAGGGGTGCTTCTGTATTTCCTGTGGAGGTGGCTTTATAGGAGAGTGCGTCATGGGTAAGAGGCTACAAAAGGTGCTGCTGGCACTCCTTTTTCTGCTGGGACTGGCAGTTTTCTCTTACCCCCATATCTGTGGGTTGTTGGTAAAACAAAAAATGGAAAGCACCGTCCAGACCTTTCAGGAACAGCAGGAAACTCGGCCCACCACCAGCGTTGTAATTCCCGATTCCATGCAGTCGTCTGAGCAACAGCTTTACCCTGAACTTTGGGAGGGTATGACTGCCTACAATGAAGCGATTTTTGCTCAAGGGCAGTCCGGCCTGTCCTGCAAACTGGATTATCAGCAGCCCAGCTTCCGGCTGATGGACTACGGACTGGACGAGGAAGTCTTTGGAGTTATCACCATCCCGGCAATGGAGCTGGAAATGCCCATCTATCTGGGAGCCACGGAGCAGCACATGGCGGACGGTGCTGCCCATTTGAGCCAAACCAGCCTGCCCATAGGCGGCGCAAATACCAACAGCGTCATTGCCGGACACCGGGGCTATGGCGGTGCCAGTTATTTCCGCTACATCGATAAGCTGAAAATCGGGGATATAGTAACGGTCACGAATCTGTGGGAAACGCTCACCTACCGGGTGGCAGAAATCAAAATCATCTATCCCTATCAGGTAGAGGAAATTTTGATTCAGCCGGGGCGGGAGCTACTAACCCTGCTGACCTGCCACCCCTATGCCAGCGGCGGGAAACAGCGGTATCTGGTAATATGTGAACGAGTATATCAGGAGGACAATTATGGATAAACGCATGGCGGGTGATTATGAGATCATCCAGGCTTTTCATATTGGCGATCAGGAGGTAGTGATCGGAGAAAACCCGAACTCTCCCCCGGAGGAGCGTTATATGTGCGCCTACTGCCAGCAGAATGAAATCGTTGCGTTGTATAACGATGTTTTGGTCAGCGATGATTTCTGCGAAATCGCAAAGCTGTATGGGGAGCGGCTGGCTCAGCAGGCGGAGAAAACCCGCGTAGCAATGTTCAAACCCAAATTTCAGGGTATCGACACAACCCCGCTGACCAAAGCTGACTGTACACCCATTTCTTATGAGGACGATTTGAACGGAAAAGTGGTTGTGATCAGGTCGGAGATACTTCGCCGGGAGTATCAGATGGCAACCAACCAAATCAAGCTCTGCACCGGCGGCTTTGGGGCATCTCCCAACAGCCGTGGCTCTGCATGTTTTTGCGTTGACCTGTACTCCGGGAAAGAAGCCCGGTTTGAACGGCAGGACATTCTTGGCACCTTGGAACAGTCACAGCTACCCCAATGGGCAGCGCTGGGGCTTGACCAATATCGCAATGAACACCGTCATAAATCCCATAAAGGCAGAGAGGAGCGATGAATTATGGAGCAGCGAGAATGCGCAGGTTACATCATTACCCAGAGCATCAAGGTCAAAGATTCGGAGTTCGTGCTTGGGGAGCATCCCAAGAAGGATATGTATGTCACCTGGCGTTGTAAGGACGAGGACAACTATTTCTGGGGGCATTACACCAGCAATCGGTATGAAGCCCTGAAAGACCTCTGCCAGAGAGCAGAGAAGGAGATTGATTACCTGGCCTCCATCGGAGAAATCCCGCCGATAACATCCAAAAAAGAACAGGAGCGTGAGCGATAAATGGAAGCAGAAATGACTTTGCGCCCCATGACGGCAGCGGAGCAGATGTACAGCTATTCCCAGTCCCAGCAGCTTATGTCCCAGACTGGCTGTATTGGGCACCTTCGTGCCGATTTCGGCAGCGGCGGGGAGCAGTTTTTCTCAAGCTGGGATGACCACCGGGGGGATTTGAAATCAGAGGATTTCAAGCATGAGTTCGATGAAGTCATCAATGCCTTGCGGGAGGATGCACAGTACGGGGGTATTCTAAAAAATCGGAGCAGCCTGTCTGCCTATTGCTGGATGCACCGGGACAGCAGCTTCGGCAATGACCGGAACGAATATGGCTTCCGGGCAGACACCCCGCATTATTCCTATTTGCTGCGGCTGAATCCCAACAAGGGCGAGTACAACATCTACTGCTATTGCTACATCCGGCAATGGCTGGACCGGCACATGCGGCAGGCAGAAAAAGGAATCCGCTTCATTACCCCAGACTATAAGGAAGTGTTTCGGATTCCGGATGGCGACAGAATCCGCATGACGCTTCCCTCCGGGGAAACATTAGAACAGACCTGTCGCTATATCGATGAAACCCATCTGGAGGTTGGAAACAATCTCTATCACATTTGTGAGTTTGCAGAGCGGATGCAGCATAATGGTGTGAAAACGATTCCTCTGCGTTCGTCCCTACCCGATAAATGCTTCAGCGTTCTGGAATCCACAGGGGAAATGATCGTCATTACCAAGGGCGAAAAGGGTTACGCTCCTACTGGAATTTATCCGCAGAGTGATTCCTCGAAGGAAGGCGCTTCTGCGCTCAACGCCGCCAACGGTGTAACGAAAGCACAGGAAGCCGCTATGGTAGCCGGTTCCATGTTCGGCTGGGAAACCCCTG
>JBJDYG010000002.1:0-4721 GCA_051867075.1 Faecousia sp.
TTAGAGGAGAAGCCCCCTTGGGGGATATTTTTCATAGTTCTTCTAATAGAGTTTTTACGTGGAGCTTAAAAATGTTCATTTGTTTCAATGGTTAACGTAACCAGGAAAAGCCTAACGAAATGCCCCTCCGCCTACATCAGGGGTATTTTTACTTATGATACCCTTGTAGGCAGAAGGGAAGCTCCATACGATTGGCTTCCAGCAGCTGCTTGTCCCGGAGGATGGTTTCCGCATCGCCGTCCGCGACGATTGTTCCGTGAGACAGGAGAATCACCCTTTGGCAGGTATCGAGAATCATGTCCAGGTCATGGGACGCAATCAGCTTGGTCTGGGGAAGACGGTTGATGGTGTTGATGACCGTACGGCGATTCACCGGGTCCAACGCGGTGGACGGTTCGTCCATGAGAATCATCTCCGGCTCCATGGCGAGAATTGTGGCGATAGCTGCCATGCGCTTTTCACCGCCGGAAATCTTGTGGTTATGACGGTGTTTCAATTCCTGCAAACCCAGCTGCTCCAGTATGGCATCCACTTTTCTGTCTGCATCTTCTTTGCTCAGCCCGTAGTTCCGTGGGCCAAAGATCATATCCTCATAAACTGTGGGCATGAACATCTGATTGTCCGAGTCCTGCAACACAAATCCGATTTTTCGGCGGATTTCGGATATATTTTCTTTGTTCACGGTCAGACCATCCACCCTGATGCTTCCACTACCTGACAGCAGCCCCAGCATCAGCTTCATAATCGTGGATTTGCCTGCGCCATTTGCGCCTATCAGACCTACCGTTTCTTCCTTCTGAATGGAAAAGCTTAAATTTTCCACCACAGGGGTCTGACCATAGGCGAAGGATACATTCTGAAATTCAATCATGCTTCTACCTCACAAACAGACTTCCCAGCAAAACCGGGAGATTGACCCATCTGGCACACAGGAATGCTCCGGTACAGATAACGACATAGACGACACCAGATACCCCCCAGGGCGGTACGTCGGCATAGAAGTATTCTCCCCGGAAACCCCGCAGCAGCATACTGTGGTACAGCGCTTCTGCCCGGTCCATGCTCCGCAGCAGCAGCTGTCCCAGAAATGACCCCCAGGCGGAGATATGGATGCCCTTCTGCCCCGGCGCACGCAGGGCATAGGCTTCCGTCATGATGGACACTTCTTCCAGCATCACGCCGATATACCGGTAGGTCAGCAGCAGAAGCGTGGTCAGAATATCCGGCACATGGAGCGTTCGCAGGGCGGCACACAAGGTATCGATGGATGTGGTGGCAATCAGCAAAAACGATGCCATCAGGGAAAACACACCCTTGAGCATAAGCGTCACCATGGACACCACGCCGCCGGTAATGGTCAGCGTTCCCAGCTGAAGCAGTGGCGTGTGATCCAGAAAGGGGTTGACCAGTCCCACGGCGCACACCAGAGGCAGCACAACCCGCAGCTTCCGAAAGCACAGGGACACCGGAATACCCGCAGCCTGAAACAGCACAACGGGGTACAGCACCATAATTACAAGACCGGACAGGTCATATTTTGGGTAGGAGACCACCGTCACAATGTAAAAAACCGTCACCAGAAGCTTGCACAAAGGATTCAGGCGGTGCAACGGAGAATCCGCCGCCGCCAGATCGTCCATCTGTCGAAGCTCCAACTGGGCGTTTGTCAGTTTATGCATAATCATTCCTCGTAAAACAACATCAGAGGCACCAAGCCGGTGCCTCTGATATCATATCACACTTTTCAAGCTTTTGCAGCAACTTTTTTCTTACGGAAGAAGCCGCCAGCCATGCAGATCAGAACCGCGACGCCTGCCACGATGGCGCTGCCCAGCAGGCCGGAAACGGTGGTGCCCGCCGCGCTGTCGCTGTTCGCGAAGGCGTAATCCGGCAGGAAGGCAGTCTTTTCCTGAATGGAACCGGCAACCTCCGCCGCGCCGCTGGTAATGCCGTAGTTCTCCTCATCAAGGCCCATGTTCTCAGAGTAGCCGGACTCGGCGTTGCCGAACATGGACCACTCCAGACCGTCGGGGTTGGAGCTTGCCATCAGGCTCAGACCGCCGCCGACAATGGCGACCACAACAGCCAGAATCACGATGGTTGTTTTCAGGGAGCACTTGCTCTGAACAGCGGCATCGCTGGTGTCCACATCCATCAGCAGCTCCGGACGGGCTTCATAGACAAATACCAGAACAGCGGAGGTGACCAGGCCCTCGATCAAACCGATAGCCAGATGGATGGGCTGCATGATGCCTACGAAAGCGCCGAAGGGCAGCTCGGTGATACCGGAAAGGGAGGTTTCCAGAACCACGGAGAAAGCGCCGAGCTGGAGGGTAATGACACAGCCAAGAACAGAAGCCAGCGTGATTTTGATGCGTGTAGCGGCCTTTGTTCCCATGCTGGCAAACAGCTTGCTTCGTATGATTGGTTTCCATAGCAGGTAATACCCCACGAAGCACCCGTAGAAGGCCATGTTCCAACAGTTCGCGCCCAGTGCCAGGATTCCGCCGTCGGCAAAGAACAGGCACTGAATTGCTAAGATTACCACCATGGACAGGAAGCCCGCCTGGGGGCCCAGCAGGGCGGTGAGCATCATACCGCCGCACAGGTGACCGGAGGAACCGGTGCCGGGAATGGTGTAGTTGACCATCTGGCCCGCGAACACCAGAGCGGAGGCCACTGCCATGGTGGGCAGCTTTTCCAGCTTTTCATCTTTCTTCAGGGTCTTTACGGAAGCGCCAACCGTGACTGCGGTAGCAGCATACATGGTCGCGGCAACAGCCGGAGCCAGCAATGCGTCTGCCATATGCATATAAATGCACCTCTTCTTCTTTAGGATAGCACCATTGTAGCAGAGCGGAAACCAGTTCGTAAGCCCCCCGGGGGGATATTATTTCTATCACTCTACGGGGATAGAGCACTTAAAAAAGACGTTTTTTGGAAGAGTATACAAAATATAGACGCTCTTCCCCTGCTTTGCCCCCCTGAGAAAGGGCATAAAACGAACATTGTTTGTGCAATTATAACAAAATATCCCTGTCGGGGGGATAGCTGAAAATGGCGTAGGGCAATCCCCCCGGGGGGCTTCCGCAAACCACTTGGGTGTGATAGGATGAAGCCACGGTTAATTCACCCAATCCAAATTCCACCTAATTCCTACCTAATGGAAGACGCCACACTTTTTGGGGAAGAAGTGTGGTGTTTTTCATACCAGGCAAAGGCAGGACTACCCGGATATCTTCCGCAAATTCGATCTGCCATAATAGGAGGCCATACCATGACTGCGAACTTTACCTATCTGGACTGTCAGAGATGCAGCGAGCGTATCCACTGCGGCGACTGTGAGAATCGTTTGAGGGATGTGCTTCTGCGGATCACTGGCATTCAGAGCGCCGATATTCAAATGGCGAGGAAGCACCTATCCGTGAATACGGAAATGGATGCAGATGAAATGGAAGAGATTCTTGAGAATCTGGGAATTTTTGTTCAATAGGATTCCAACATTCGGAGGTGCGCTATGATTTCAAATGACTTTAACCCATGGAAGAATTTTGATAACTATCACGAGCAGATGTTTGATGACAAGTCCAGCGACCTGGTGCAGTGGCCTGTAAAGCTGTGGAAGGTTCCGATTGTATCGCCGTACTTCCATCATGCGCACCTGCTGATCGCGGCGGATTGCAGCGCCTTCTCCTGCCCCACCTTTCATGACAAGCTGTCAAAGGGAAAGGTACCGTTGATTTGCTGCCCGGAGTCGGATTTCGATATTACCACCAAGCTGGAAAAAATCTTTACACACAACGAAATTGCCAGTGTGACCATTGTAAAAATGGACAAGCCCTGCTGCCGGGATTTGACAGATTATGTGTTCCGGGCAGCAAAGCTATGCCGCCTGCCTGTGCCCATTCAGGTGACCTGCCTGTTCGTGGATGCGGAAGAGGTGGATGAATAACAGAAGAGAACATCCCCGAACCGGGGTTGTTCTGTGGCAACACAGAGATAGAAAAACACATTTTTAGGAGGACGAACAATGAAAAAACTGATTTGCCTGCTGCTTTCAGCGTTGCTGGTATTCGGTCTGGCAGCCTGCGCGCAAAGCGGCACCCAGGCTCCCGCCGCCACCGCAGCAGCCAACGCCGGAAGCACCGGCAGTGCCCCTGCACCCGCTGAGTCTGCCAAGGCCACCACCCTGGTCTACGGCTCCGGCGACTACGATTCCATTAACCCCATTATGAACGAGCACTGCGAAATCAAGCACCTGCTGTTCGACAGCCTGGTCAAGCGGGACGGCGAGGGCAACCTGGTTCCCAGTCTGGCAGAATCCTGGAGCTACGACGAGGCTTCCATGACCTACACCTTTAAGCTTCGCGGAGATGTGAAGTGGCACGACGGTAAGCCCTTTACCGCCGAGGATGTCAAGTTCACCATCGAGGCTATCCAGAATCCCGACAACGAATCCGAGAACTACCCCAACTACGAGGAAGTCAAGGAAATCAAGGTGGTTTCCGATACTGAGGTCGCTTTCGTTCTGTCCGAGCCCAACTATGCGTTCCTGGACTACATGACCATGTCCATTCTGCCCCAGCATCTGCTGCAGGGCGAGGATATGTGGCAGTCCGATTACTTCAAGAATCCCGTGGGTACTGGTCCCTATAAGCTGGACAGTTGGGATGTGGGTCAGGCCATCACCATGGTGAAAAATGAGGATTACTTCGCAGGCG
>JBJDYG010000003.1:0-4691 GCA_051867075.1 Faecousia sp.
AGGTCATGAAGTCCGGCAACTACGCTTTCGCTGGCCGCAAGCAGAAGAAGCGTGATTACCGCCGTCTGTGGATCACCCGTATCAGCGCTGCTGTCGCTCCCTACGGCATGAACTACTCCACCTTCATGAACGGTATCAAGAAGGCCGGTATTGAGATGAACCGCAAGAGCCTGTCCGAGATGGCAATTCAGGACACCGCCGCTTTCGCGGCTGTGGTTGAGAAGGCCAAGGCTGCTCTGAACTGAGTTTGAACAGCAAAAGCCCGCTTCTGAAGGAAGCGGGCTTTTCTGCGATTGTAATACATTTTCTTGTTAAAAAAGCCAATTCTCGCGAATGATATTTTTTTTGAGAATCAATATAAATCAGCCGTACCCGCAGGTTACGACAGTCCAGTTTCCGCCGTCCCTTCGGGCCAGATACCAGCCCCAGCCGTAGTAGGTGTTGTATGGCTCAAAAGAGCCGTCGCCTCCGTTTTCATCCACGTCAAAGGTGGACATCAGAACAATCCCCTCGCTGTAGTCCCCAAAGCCAAGGATGTATTCCTGCTCTTTCTGAGTCTTTTCGTCTCCGGCGTAGGAGATTTCCTTCATGGTGCAGCCCCGGAAATTTCGAAAGTAGGATTTCACCGTTTCCACAGCAGCGAGATAATCCTCCTGGGTGTAAAGCTCGGATTCCATATCCAAAACCGTTACCTCCCTCGCGTTTCCGCCGCACCCGGCAAGGCTCAAAACCAGGGCGATAAGCAGAAAACAGGCAAGAATTTTTCGCATAAGCCCACCTCCGCGTGATTTTTATTATTGTAGCATCGAATTGCGGCAGAGGTGTGAAGAAGCTGTAAACTCCACACGCATCTCAAAGGGGGTAAGCCCATGAACCTGACCCACACCGCCACCCGGGAAGGACGGCTGTCGTCCTTTCTGCTGCGGGAACTGAACATATCCACAGGTCTGATGAACCGCCTCAAATGGGGCGACGGGATTCGGGTAAACGGGATTCCCCAACACACCAACTACCCTGTTCAGCCCGGGGACGTCATCACCGTCCGGCTGGACGAGGCGGAACCGGAATACCCCGCCGAGGACGGAGCATTGACGGTACTCTATGAGGATGACGGCATTCTGGTGGTAGACAAGCCCGCCGGGATGCTGATCCACCCCTCCCGGGCCAAAAACGACGGAACCCTTGCCAATCTTGTTGCGGGGTATTACCGGAAAACGGGGCAGAAATCCGCCTTTCATCCCGTGACCCGGCTGGACCGGGACACCTTCGGTATCGTGCTTCTGGCAAAAAACGCCCATCTCCACGCTCTGCTGCAGGAGACAGACATTGGGAAAACCTACCATGCTCTGACCTTCGGCGGCCCGGAGGCGGACACAGGCATCATTGACGCCCCTATCGCCCGGCTTCCCCTGCCCAGTCTGCTCCGGCAGGTCAGTCCGGAAGGCAAGCCCTCGATGACGGCATTCTCCGTCCTCCGCCGGAGTGAGCAGATTTGTAAACTTGCCTTGCAGCCTGTCACCGGGCGAACCCATCAGCTGCGGGTGCATTGTGCCTATATGGGCTTTCCGATTCTCGGCGATCCCCAGTACGGCAGCCCGGAATCCCGGCGCTTTTCCGCCGGGCTGGGACTGCCTTACCAAATGCTTTGTGCCAAGCGGCTGGAATTTCGCCACCCGCTCACGGGGGAAAACCTGATTCTGGAATCCGGCATGGATGCTGAGAAAGCCGGCATTTTTTAACACTTTTCGCAATGGCCTGACTGAGGAAGCAATTTGTGAGCTGCAATATTTTTTGGAGGATACGTCATGCAATATGAGAAGATGATTCAAATAAAGGACGGAAGGGATTGTCTCCTGCGCAGCGCAGCGGAGGCCGACGGAGAAATCGTCTATCATTTTTTCAATCTCACCCATGGTCAAACGGATTACCTGCTGACCTACCCCGACGAGAACAGCTTTGACATTGAAAAGGAGCAGCAGTTTCTTTCCGAAAAGGCGTCCAGCGACAACGCCGTCGAACTCTGCGCCTTTGTGGATGGTGTCCTGGCGGGAAATGCCGGAATTGACCCGGTGGGCAGCAAGTGCAAAATCAGACACCGGGCGGAATTTGGCATTGCGGTAGAGAAGTCCTTCTGGGGGAAGGGCATCGGCAGAGCTCTGACCAACGCCTGCATCGAATGCGCCAGGCAGGCCGGCTATCTTCAGCTGGAGCTGGATGCCGTCGCCGAAAACACCGCGGCGCTGGCGTTATATGAAAGTGTCGGCTTCCGGGAGTACGGCAGAAATCCCAAGGGCTTCCGCACCCGGGAGGGCAAGTGGCAGGAGCTCGTGATGATGCGCTTGGAGCTTGGGGAATAGGTTTGGCACAGCAGCGGGCGCTTTCCGGTTAACCCGGAGAGCGCCCGAATCATCGTGCAGATCAGCTTTTCTCCTGCTATCAATATAATTCGGCTAGAACGACAGGCAATTTATGTACTGTGCAAATGCAGACATTATCCCGGCAGCCCCAGTGCGGCAGTGACCAGAATGCCCAGATTATCCCGGTAGATTTCATCAAACTGCTCAATGGGCAGAGGGTTTTGCCCAGAACCCGCCTCGATGGTGTACCCGGGACGCCGGAAATTTTGGATGAACCAGTCTTTATATCCTGCGAAGCTGGATTCATAGGGCGTATCCGCCAGCTCATAGCCGCTGAGACGGGCAAATTCCTCCCCCAACGCTCTGGCACCGGGCACCTCATAATTCTGAAACTGCCAGTATATCGCCTTACCCTGGGTGTGGTATGCAAGCACCAACAATGGGTCGATTTCCTCGGTGAATTTCGCCAAAGCAATGGATTCCCGCTGGTTCAGCGGCGCACGGCCCACATAGTCCCTGGGCCCCGGCTTGGTGTAGCCCTGGGAGAATTTGATTTCCCGGGCCTGCAGCCACCCTGCGGGATACTGCAGGTTCAGATCCACTCCCAGCAGATTTGCCTTCCACCCATCCGGGAAGGGGATCTTGGGGTAATTGTCCGACAATCGCTGGGCGGTTGCAAACTCCAGCGTGCCCGGCTCAATGGCGCCTGTGACCAGATCCACTCCATCAGGGTCCACCATGGGCACGGTATAAATCGTGGCTGCTTTGACAATATTCCCGGCCTCTACGCCGTAAAGCCTCCCACCTTTTTGAAAAGCCTCCGCCAGCTCCTCCACAAATTTCAGGAGTACCGGGGCGGTAATCCATTCGTTGGCGTGGTGGGCAGCGGTATAAATCACCCTGCGGTCTCCATCCCCGATGGTAAGGGACTGCACCGGGCGGCCGAAGGCAGTGGTTGTCAAAACCTCCGTGCGCAGGAAGGGATATGTATCCACCAGCTTTCGAATCGTTTCCTCGCAAAGAGCAGAGGTCATCGGTACGTCCGTTCGCACGATAGCCAAAAAATCACCTCTGAGCATGGTATGCGCCAGGATTGGCTTTTGTGCGGAATTCTCAAAGACAAAGAAAAACTCCACCCAAAAGAGCGTGTAGCATGGGGATAACCTAAAACAAGGATATTTTTGACTGACACCCTTCAAGCGGGGCCAACAGAAAGACCGTACAACTGGCTACAATGTCTACTATGTGGTCGTAAGCGTCAAACCTACAGGCGCAGATAGAGCATAAAGAGGCGCGTAGAGCATCGTTCTCCGCGCCAAATTTGCTTTCACTTATTCAACTGAACATTCCATGGCAACAGCTGCTGTACTTCCTGTTCCAGATTCATTGCCGGCGCTGTCTGCAGAATGGGGAGCGTCGAATATGCCTTGCGTGAATGAAGGATTGACAAAAGAAGTGCTCGCACGGGCAGGATACTTCAGTTTCCTGCAACGGTACGAGCACTTGCACTTACGCGATTGAACCGCCGTGTACCGAACGGTACACACGATGGTTCAGAGGGTCGGTTACTCAGCTAATGGGTGACCTCCTACCCGATTTTATATCAGATGTTGGCTAAAACAATGCCAAAGATAACTGCCAGAACAAAGGCAACAACGATACCAACCACAATGCTGACAGCGTCCACCCACTTTTTGTCGGGGTTGCTCTTTTTCAGCAGAGCACGGAGCCCATAGCCTGCTGCCAGACCGATCGCGGTTTCGAGAATACCAAAAAGCTTGTAGGCAATGGCGATCAGAACGACGGTGATGATGTTGGTGACTACATTCCCTTTTTTCTTCTTTGGAGCTTCAGAGGTAAGGTTGTTGTTTTCTTCCATGTTTCTCGTTTCTCCTTTTTAGACCCGGCTCATCGTTTCCGGGTAAATTTTTCCAATATCTTATCATAATGGAGTGAAGATGTCAACTGCTATGATGATGTCATTTCCGCAGCCGGAGGCCTACGCAATAAAACCCATAGCCCATGGCGGCCCCGACGGTGTTGAGAATCAGGTCCTCCTCTGATATAGAGCGAAAAAACCGCACCGAAAAACGGTGCGGTTTATGTTGGCATTACCTATCTTCCCGGGCAGTCGCCCGCCAAGTATTGTCGGCGCATGTGAGCTTAACTTCTGTGTTCGGGATGGGAACAGGTGGACCCTCACAGCAATCAATACCAACTCGTTTGGATGGCTTCTAAGCCATCTTTTATTGTCAAAAGCCTTTCGGCTTCTAACCACCTTCGGATTATAGCACCTTTTCAGACACTTGTCAATCCATTTTTTGAGGATCTGGT
>JBJDYG010000004.1:0-23893 GCA_051867075.1 Faecousia sp.
CCGGTCGAGGGGCCCAAAGGATGCGCGACAACCACCCAGAGCCCGTAACGCATTGGCCGCCGGCCCTGCCGGCAAGGAGGAATCACAATGAATTATTATGGAGGAAGCTGCGACGTCGCCGTCATCGGCGCGGGACACGCAGGGATCGAAGCAGCCCTTGCCGCCGCGCGGCTTGGGCTGCATACCATCCTCTTTACGATCAATCTGGACGCCGTGGGCAATATGCCCTGCAACCCGGCAATCGGCGGCACCGGCAAGGGGCATCTGGTTCGGGAGCTGGACGCACTGGGCGGGGAAATGGGCGTGGCGGCCGACCATGCCTGCATCCAGTACCGGATGCTCAATCGGGGCAAAGGCCCTGCCGTCCACTCCCTCCGGGCCCAGGCAGACCGGGTAAGATACCGGCAGTACATGAAGCACGCTTTGGAGCTGCAGGAAAAGCTGGAGCTGAAGCAGGCGCAGATTGTGGAGATTCTCACGGAAAACGGCGCGGTCGCCGGTGTCCGGACACAGCTGGGGGCGGAATACACCGCCGGGGCCGTGGTCATTGCCACGGGCACATACCTGGACAGCACCGTGATCACCGGGGAGAGTGTTATCCCCTCTGGCCCCGACGGGATGCACCCCAGCGTGGGACTGGCGGACAATCTGCGTGCTCTGGGGCTGAACCTGCGCCGCTTCAAAACCGGCACGCCCCCACGGGTCAACCGACGGTCAATCGACTTTTCCAAAATGGAGCTGCAGCCGGGAGACGAGACCGCGGAGCCCTTTTCCTTCCGCACGGCGCATAAGGTGAACAACTCTGCCGTGTGCTATCTGACCTACACCAACGAGGAAACCCACCGGATCATCCGGGAAAATCTTCACCGCAGTCCCATGTACGACGGCACCATCTCCGGCGTCGGCCCGAGGTACTGCCCCAGCATTGAGACGAAAATCGTCCGCTTTGCCGACAAGCCCCGGCATCAGCTGTTTATCGAGCCCTGCGGGCTGGACACCGAGGAAATGTACATTCAGGGCTTTTCCTCCAGCCTGCCGGAGGATGTGCAGCTTGCCATGCTGCGCACCATTCCGGGTCTGGAGCATGCGGAAATGATGCGTCCGGCCTATGCCATTGAGTATGAGTGCGTGGATCCCACCCAGCTGAAGCCTACGCTGGAAACCAAGGCCGTTTCCGGCCTGTACGGCGCGGGGCAGTTCAACGGCACCTCCGGCTACGAGGAAGCTGCCGCTCAGGGGCTGGTGGCGGGCGTCAATGCCGCACTGAAGCTTCAGGGGAAACCGCCCCTGATTCTGACCCGGGATACCAGCTACATCGGCACCCTGATTGATGATCTGGTGACCAAGGGCACGGAGGAGCCTTACCGCATTATGACCAGCCGGTCGGAATACCGCCTGCTGCACCGGCAGGATAACGCAGACCAGCGTTTGAGCCGCATCGGCGCCCAAATCGGGCTGATTCCCCCGGAACGCTTACAGGCGGTGGAGGAAAAATACGATCAGGTGCGCAGGGAGATAACCCGTCTGGAAAGCAGCGGCGTGCCTGCCTCTGATGCCCTCAACGCCATGCTGGAGGAAAAAGGAACCGCTCCCGTTGCCAATTCCGCCCGGCTTGCCGACCTGCTGCGCCGTCCACAGGTGAACTATCGTGACATCGCCCCCTTTGACCCGGAGCGCCCGGAACTGAGCAGCGCCGTCACTGACGAGGTGGAAATCCAGATTAAGTACGCAGGGTATCTTGCCCGGCAGGAAAAGCAGGTGGAGGAATTTAAGAAAGAGGAATCCCGCCTGCTGCCGGAGGATATGGACTACCGCGCCATTCCGGGGCTGCGGCTGGAGGCCCGGGAAAAGCTCAGCGCCATCCGCCCCGTATCCATCGGACAGGCCGGACGAATCTCCGGCGTCAGCCCGGCGGATATCGCGGTGCTGCTGATTTATCTGGAACAGCGGTAAAAAAGGAACTTCCCGGTTGACAGATAGCCGATAAGCATTTGGGTTTTCCTACTACTTCTTGATAAAAATGTTTCATTTTTATCAAGAAGGCACCGCCGTAAAGGGCGGTGTTCATAAGACAGTAACAGACACAGCAGTTTGCTCTGCTGTGTCTGTT
Organism: Faecousia sp.; assembly: GCA_051867075.1. Taxonomy (GTDB): domain Bacteria; phylum Bacillota; class Clostridia; order Oscillospirales; family Oscillospiraceae; genus Faecousia. The sequence continues at coordinate 2,111 of JBJDYG010000004.1, forward strand.
CTTGCATTCTTTTCTGTTATGTGATAACATGGAACCAAACAAACCTACAAATCGATATTTGTTGAATAGCTAATTCCTATTTCTATTATTGTAACGGAAGAAGGAAAACTGAATGAATATGAAAAGACTAATACAATATCTATTGTTAACATATATAATCACATGGATATGCTGGTTGGGAGATGCGCTACTTGTAAAAGTGACATCTTTTTCAGAGTCAGATGTGATTCCTATGATATTGTTTACAGTTGGAGGCTTTGGACCAACAATAGCGGCTTGCGTTTGTATGGAGGGCGGTTTTTCTAAGAAAAACTTAAAAAGGTTTCTTTTTAACAACAGTAAAAAGAACTGGTTATTTTTAATTGCAGCTATAATATTGGAAACGTTAGCTTTTTATATTAGTTCTAATGGTGTAATTGAATCTATTCCCAAGTCACCAATTGCTGTTATTGTAGGATTAGTTATATTTTTACAGGCTGCAATACTGTACGGAGGAAATGAAGAGTTGGGATGGCGGGGAACCATGCAAGTTATTTTACAGGAAAAACTCCCATCGCCAATAGCTACACTAATTGTAGGAGTAATCTGGGTGTGCTGGCACATTCCACTTTGGTTTATTGATGGAAATTCACACCAGAGTATGTCTTTTTTTACGTTCGCAATTTTAGGCATTGCACTTAGTTATTGGCTTTCAGCTGTATACAATGTTACAGGAGCAGTTGTTTTCTGTATGGTAATGCATGGATGGACAAATACTATGATGGGATTGCTTGAAATTAATGAGAATATTGTTTATTATACTGCCTTGGGTGCTTTAACAGTAATATCAATTATTGTAAGTATTTACGCACGGCATAAGAGAATCTGATATATTATCTATCAAAAGGGTTCGAAAAATTCCAGTTTGTCGAACAGATAAGGGCGCACTTCTATACACCGTTTGGTGTAGTGCGTTACGCGCGGAACTTGGCTCTCCCTTTGGGAGAGCTGTCGGCGCAGCCGACTGAGAGGGAAAAACATGACCATACCAAAGGACAACAGCCAACTGGAAAACGCCCGGCGGTTACGCAGGGAGATGACACCCCACGAACGAAAGCTCTGGTATCTTTTCCTCCGCAAATATCCGGTGAAGATTTATAAACAGCGAATCATCGGGAGATTTATCGTAGACTTTTATTGTGCTTCTGCCAAGTTAGTTATTGAATTGGATGGTTCTCAACACTATGAGCCTCAGGGGACGGCCTATGATTCTGAGCGTTCCGCATTTTTGACAGCGCTTGGATTGGAGGTTCTGCGTTTTTCCAACCGAGATGTTGATAGGGATTTTCGCGGCGTGTGCACGCAAATTGATATTACCATTCAAAAGCGCCTGCAAGGCCCTCTCAGTCACCTTCGGTGACAGCTCTCCCAGAGGGAGAGCCAAGGAGGCTGCCTGCAACTGCGCAATATGTCATAATAGCATAAGAAACGGAGCGCACCCGCACTGATACGCTCCGTTAACTGTCTTACGAGCGCCCCGCTAAGGCGGTGTCTTCTTATTAAAAGGGAATCAGTATCATAAAACGGTTCAAAACCATTTGATCGAGAAACAGTATTATTGCGGGAAACGCAAGTCAAAACCTCCGGCTTAGCCGGGGGCTTTGACTTGGTCAACCAAAACTGAAGCGCCCCAACCTGACGGTTGGGGCGCTTTCGTGGTTATGAAGAAATTACTTCTGAGCACCGGCGATCTGAGCGGCGACCTCAGCGGCGAAGTCGTCGGCCTTCTTCTCAATGCCCTCACCCTTGACGTAGTGCACAGCGTCAACAAAGGTGACCTTGCCGCCCAGCTTCTTGGCAGCGTCGGCAATGTAGCCGGCCACGTCGCCCTTGAAGAGGTCGGAGCGGACGAACTCCTGCTGCAGCAGGCAGCTCTCCTTGTAGAAGGCAGCCATCTTACCGGCGGCGATCTTCTCTTTGACGGCAGCGGGCTTGGAAGCCATCTTGGGATCGTTGTCCATCAGAGCGACCTGAACAGCCAGCTCCTTGTCCACATCAGCCTGAGGCACCTGGGTCTTGTCCCAGTACTTGGGGCCCATGGCGGCAATCTGCATGGCAACGTTCTTGCCGATCTCGGTGGCGTCGATGCCGCCTTCCACAGCCAGATTCACCAGAACACCGTGGGTGCCGCCGGCGTGAACGTAGGCAACGCTGGTGTTGTCGGCAAACCGGGTGAAGCGGCGGATCTGCATGTTCTCGCCAATGGACATGACCTTCTCCTGCATGATCTCAGTGACGGTCAGGTTGGAGTTGGGGTACTTGGCAGCCTTCAGAGCCTCCACGTCGGCGGGGTTCTCGGTGGCAACGACAGTGGCCAGGTTCTTCACCAGATCCATAAAGGCATCGGTCTTGGCAGCGAAGTCGGTCTCGGAGTTGACCTCGATGACAACGCCCACACCGTTTACGACAGTGGCGTAAGCAACGCCCTCAGCGGCGATGCGGTCAGCCTTCTTGGCGGCCTTGGCCAGGCCCTTTTCCCGGAGCCAGTCCACAGCCTTGTCCATATCGCCGTCGGTGGCCTGCAGGGCCTTCTTGCAGTCCATCATGCCGACGTTGGTCATTTCACGGAGCTTCTTAACGTCCTGTGCGGTAAAAGCCATTTTCGTATCCTCCTAAGTTCTTATTCAGCGGCGGCCTCGGCGGGAGCTTCGGCTTCAGCCTCGGCATCCTCACCCTGACGGCCCTCGATGGCGGCGTTGGCCATGGCGGAGGCAATCAGACGGATGGCGCGGATGGCGTCATCGTTGCCGGGAATGACGTAATCGATCTCATCGGGATCGCAGTTGGTGTCCACAATGGCCACGATGGGGATGTTCAGCTTGCGGGCCTCGGCGATGGCGTTGCGCTCCTTGCGGGGGTCAACGATGAACAGGGCGGCAGGCAGCTTCTTCATTTCCTTCACGCCGCCCAGATACTTCTCCAGCTTCTCGATCTCGCCCTGGTGCTTGATGACTTCCTTCTTGGGCAGCATGGCGAAGGTGCCGTCCTCTTCCATCTTGCGCAGCTGAGCCAGACGGTCGATACGGGTGCGCATGGTGCGGAAGTTGGTCAGCATACCGCCCAGCCAGCGGGCGTTGACGTAGTAACCGCCGCAGCGGGCAGCCTCTTCCTTGATGGCGTCCTGAGCCTGCTTCTTGGTGCCGACGAACAGCACGTTGCCGCCATTTGCGGACAGGTCACGGACGAAGTTATAAGCCTCTTCCAGCTTCTTTACGGTCTTCTGCAGGTCGATGATGTAGATCCCGTTGCGCTCGGTGTAGATGTAGGGAGCCATTTTGGGGTTCCAGCGGCGGGTCTGGTGACCAAAGTGAACACCGGCCTCCAGCAGTTGCTTCATAGATACGACAGCCATTTTACAATTTCTCCTTTTGTTTTTTCCTCCACCCCGATCATCCCGGCAGCCCGTCCGTTTCGGACACAGGGGTAGCAGGTCCCCGGGTGTGTGGTTTGTAATGTCACAGGCAGAGCCCGTTCCGATACATTATATGCTAAGTATAAGCATTTTGCAAGTAGTTTTTCCAAAATTTTTTCGGAATATTCTTGGGCTATTCAGAAAACTACCCTTTTGCTGGGCCGAGAGCATTTGGCCCAGCAAAAGGGTAGTTTTAGAGGCTGCATCCTTTTTTCAGAAGGATGCCCTGCGCCGCAGATAACAGATTTCCCGATCTCCGGAGCTGCTGATACTGATTCTCAATAAAAAACTTTCATTCGCAAGAATTGAAGTTTTTTGTTAGAGAATCATATGAGACGGGATTGGGTGATTTTTCTTTCCCAAAATCACAGAATCGACAACGCCGTAAGGCGGTGTTTTCTTATTAAAAATCAAAGATTTTTAATAAGAAATAGTATGAGGCATTGTATTTCGGGAGGGAAGCTATTACTGTCCTCCCTGAAAGGGCAGCCCCCTGCCGCCTCTTGGAACCCGGCAGTCGTCGGGCTTGGTGTCCACCAGCACAATATCCGGGCCGATGCGCTTGATGCAGTTCCAGGGAATGATAAATTCGTCCCGCCGACCCAGACCGCCCGGGAATCTTCCGGGGCAGGGCACCACGATGGCGCAGATGTTTCCGCTTGGAATCTCCACCTGTACGTCCGTAACAAACCCCAGCCGCCGTCCGTCGCTGACGCAGATGACTTCCTTGCACTGCAGTTGGGTAAACCGCATAGACATAAACCCATCCTCCTTTGAAGTTTGATTCAGCCTATGCGTTGGAGGTTTAAGATATGCTAACCGATTTGCGCATGGCTCCGATGGCGCCCTTTTCCAGACGGGACACCTGAGCCTGGGAAATGCCCAAAGCGGAGGCAACCTCCATCTGGGTTTTGCCGTCATAAAACCGCAGGGAAAGAATCTGCTTTTCCCGGTCGTTCAGGGCCCGGAAGGCGTTCTGCAGGGTGATGTGCTCCATCCAGCCGTCCTCGGTGTTCTTGGTGTCCCGCACCTGATCCATCACCGTCAAAGGGTCGCCGCCGTCGGAATAGACCGGATCGTACAGGCTCACCGGAGCGCACACCGCGTCCAGGGCCTGACTGACCTCTTCCAGGGGGATATCCAGCTCTTTGGAGATTTCCTCCAGCGTCGGCTCCCGTCCCAGACGGCTGGTCTGTGCTTCCTTGCACTGCAGCACCCGGTAGGCCACGTCCCGGATGGAACGGGAGACCCGGATGGCGCTGTTGTCCCGGAGGTACCGCCGCACTTCTCCCGCGATCATGGGTACGCCGTAGGTGGAGAAGCGCACCTGCTTGTCCGGGTCAAAATTGGAAATGGCCTTGATAAGGCCGATGCATCCCACCTGAAACAGATCGTCGGGATTTTCTCCCCGCTTGTCAAAGCGCTGGATGACGCTGAGAACCAGCCGCAGATTGCCTTCGATAAGCTTCTCCCGGGCGCGCTCGTCACCCTCCCGGGCCCGGCGGAGAAGGGTGTCCATCTCCACCTGGGATAAAACACGAAGCCTGGATGTGTTCACACCGCAGATCTCTACTTTTCCCTGCATGACAGCCTCCTGTGTGGTTGTAGTGAATCGGAAAAATGGGAACAGGAAAATGATGCCCCGGCACAGTTTTTTCACTGTTCACGCTGGATCGTTACTTCTCCAGTATTCCCCGGCGGCGGCAGATGATACCAAAAAGATTTTTTGGCGGTTTTCCACAAAGTTTTTTGAAGCTGTTGGCAATGTCAGGGGCTTTCGACATCATTTTTTTACAAGTTATCAACTTTTTTCCAATGTTTTTTCCGGAAAAGCCTTCCTCCCGACGGTAACGTAACATGGCCGGTTTTCAAACGGGGCTGAGATTATGCATGGACATATGCACGTTTTTCCACAGGGAAACGGGAGACGGGAAAGAAAGGAAATACCTGTTGATAACTCAGAGTTTTCCACAATCTCCACAGGTTTTTCCACAGGGGTTTTCCACAGGCAGGAGGGGATGTGGATATTCATTTTCGGTTCACATAAAAAGAATCGACGCCCTTCGACGGATTTCCCACTTTTCCGCGGGTCGTGGATTTTACCATGGGGGGTTTTTTTGTGCAAAAATTCAGACTTGACAAGCCGTGCGGAAACCCCTGCCCGGAACAGCCCACGGTTTCCTGCCGGGGAAAAGGCGCCCAAAACCCGGGGCGGCAAATTTTTTTGAAAAAAGGGTTGATTTTATCGCGCTGAGGCGTTATAATGCGTATCTGTATGGAAAACGAACAGAAGGAGGTGGAATCCATGCCCAACATCAAGTCCTCTAAGAAGGATGTCATTTCTTCCAAGATTGCTTACGAGAAGAACAAGGCTGACAAGTCCGAGCTGAAGACCAACCTGAAGAAGTTCGATGCCGCCGTGGTGTCCGGCGACAAGGCTGCCGCTGACGCCGCCTACAAGACCGCCGTCAAGGCTGTCGACCAGGCTGTCAACAAGGGTCTCCTGCACAAGAACAACGCTGCCCGGAAGAAGAGCAGCATGACTCTGAAGCTGAACAAGCTGGCCTGATTTCTCTGAAAATATCTCCTTCCGAGCAGCGCTTGGAGGGAGTTTTTTCATTCTGTGACAAAATGAGGGCAACGCTTCGCGAATCCGTTAAATGTGGAAAGCTGAAAGCTATGGTATTTCCTTCGGAAATGATTTCAATAAGCCGCGAAGCGACCTTGCTTTCTACTTTCAACTTTCCACTTTCCGCTTAAAGCAATCATTGCAGCAAAATGTGCGTTCAGGCGAGAGCCTTCAGCGGGGCCGAACGGCATGAACGCTGCCCCGGGGGTGATTTTATGGCAAAGCTGTCCGATCCTGTTACCATATTAAAGGGCGTGGGGGAGGTCCGGGCAAAACAGCTGGCGCAGCTGAATATTTTTACATTGCGGGATCTGATCTGCCATTTCCCCAGAGGGTACGAGGACCGGACGAAGCTCGTTGCCATTGAAAAGCTGGAGACGGCTACCCCTGCCTGTTTTCAGGCCATGGTGATGAACACGCCCAAAACCGCCCATGTCCGCAAGGGACTGGACATCACCAGGGTACAGGTAGCGGATCATACCGCCCGGTTAAACCTGACCTTTTTCAACAACCGCTTTGCCGCGGAGCAGCTGCAATACGGGAAGGAGTACATCTTCTTTGGAGCGGTCAGCGGGGATTTTATCGGCTACAATATGACGAACCCCGTCTTTGAGACGCCGGATGCCCAGCCGGTGACCACCCGGCGGGTGCTGCCCATTTATCCCCTGACCGCGGGGCTGACCAATGCCGCCCTGCTGCGGCTGGTGCGGCAGGCTCTGGCGGTGTGCGACCCGCCGGCGGAGATTCTCCCTGCTGAGGTGCGGCAGAAATACGGCATTTTGCCTGCGGAGCGGGCGTATTTCGCCATCCATGAGCCGGCCTCCATGGCGGAGGCGGAGCTGGCGAAAAAACGGCTGATTTTTGAGGAATTCTTCATTTTCTCTGCGGGCTTGTCCCTGATGCGGGCCGCCCGGGCGGGGAAAAGGACGGAGGCCTATACCAATTTCGACATGCGCCCCTTCTATGCCGCGCTGCCCTTTACCCTCACCGGCGCCCAGACGCGGGCGGTGGAGGAAATTCTGGCGGATCTCCGCCGGGGCGCGCCCATGAACCGGCTGGTGCAGGGAGACGTGGGCAGCGGCAAAACCATGGTGGCGGCGGCTGCCGCCTACTGCACTGCGGAAAACGGCAGGCAGACCGCTTTGATGGCGCCGACGGAGATCCTTGCGGAGCAGCATTTCCGCTCTCTGAACGCTCTGTTTGCGCCGCTGGGTATCTGTGTGGCGCTGCTCACCGGTTCCCAGATGGCGAAGCAGAAAAAAGATGTGCGGGAGCGCATCGCCTCCGGGGAGGCCCAGGTGGTGGTGGGCACCCACGCCCTGCTGACGGAGGCAACCCGGTTCCGGGATTTGGGGCTGGTGATTACCGACGAGCAGCACCGCTTCGGCGTGGGGCAGCGCAGTAAGCTCTCTGCCAAGGGCGACGATCCCCACCTTCTGGTCATGTCCGCCACCCCCATCCCCAGGACGCTGGCGCTGATCCTCTACGGGGATCTGGACGTATCCATTCTGGACGAGCTGCCCCCGGGACGGGAGTCGGTGGATACCTTCCTGGTAGGGGAGAGCTACCGCCCCCGGATCAACGCCTTCATCCGCAAACAGGTGGAGGAGGGCCACCAGTGCTTCGTGGTGTGTCCGGCGGTGGAGGAAAATCAGGACCTGGGGATCAAGGCGGCCTCCGTCTGGGCGGAAACGCTGCAGCAGACCGTATTTCCCGACCTGCGCATCGCCCTGCTTCACGGACAGATGAAGGGCGCGGAAAAGGAAGCTGCCATGGCGTCCTTCGCCCGGGGAGAGGCGGACGTGATGGTTGCCACCACGGTGATCGAGGTGGGGGTGGATGTGCCCAACGCGACACTGATGGTCATTGAGGACGCCGACCGGTTCGGCCTGAGCCAGCTCCACCAGCTCCGGGGCCGGGTAGGCCGGGGCAGGGCGAAAAGCTACTGCATCCTCACCACCCACAACCGCAATCCCGAGACCCTCCAGCGGCTGAAAGCCCTGTGCAAAACCACGGACGGCTTCCGCATCGCGGAGGAGGATCTGCGGCTCCGGGGGCCGGGCGATTTCTTCGGCTCCCGCCAGTCCGGCTTGCCCGCCTTCCGGGTGGCGGACCTGAACTGCGACCTTGCCACCATGAAAGACGCTCAGCAGGCGTCTGCGGACTGGATCGACGCCTCCGGCGCGTCGGATGCCCCCGAGGCGAAAGCGCTGCGGGAGCGGATCGGGGAACTGTTTGCACGGGCGGAGGGAACGATGAATTGAGTTTGAAGTGGAAAGTGGAAAGCTGTGGTATTGCCTTCGGCAATGATTCAATAAGTCGCGAAGCAACACCTTAGGAAACTCTGAATAAATCGTCTGCGGCTGATCGGCGAATCTTTTGCCTTATCCGTTCAGTTCTCAAAACGGGAAATACATACAGTATTCCCTCGTTTTTAGAACTTTCGGCTAAGTCAAAATCTTCTGCCGTCAGCTCTTGCCGATTTAATCAGAGCTTCCCTTATACTATTTCTCAATAAAAAGGTTTCATTTTTATTGAGAAGGCACCGCCTGATGGCGTTGCCAGATATGTGATTTTCGGGATAGAAAATCACATATTCCCGTCTCATAGGATTCTCTAATGAAAATGTTCCATCAAAATTGATGAAACATTTTAAAAGAGAACCAGTATTCACTTTCAACCTTCAACTTCCCAACTCCCCTGCAGAAATAATCGGAGGGCCGCCCTTTGGGCGTGCCCTCCGAATGGCTATTTCTGCCCTTCCCAGAAGGGCTCCGGCTTGGTACAGGCGTTACAGTTGCCCTCGCAGTTTCGGGGCTTGAACTGAAGCTCCTGACTTTTGACGCTTACCGTGGTGCAGGGGGGGATGGAGTGGGTAATGAACACGTTGGAGCCGATGACGCTGTCCCGGCCGATCACCGTGCCGCCGCCTAAGATAGACGCACCGGCGTAGATGGTCACGTTGTCTTCAATGGTGGGGTGGCGCTTCTTGCCCCGCAGGCTCTGTCCGCCCCGGGTGGTGAGGGCGCCCAGTGTCACGCCCTGGTAGACCTTCACATGGTCGCCGATTACCGTGGTTTCGCCCACCACGATGCCCGTGCCGTGGTCGATAAAGAAATATCTGCCGATGGTGGCTCCGGGGTTGATGTCGATGCCGGTGACGCTGTGGGCGTGCTCCGTCATGATTCTCGGCAGCATGGGGACCTGCAGGGTATACAGCACGTGGGCCAGCCGGTATACGGTGATGGCGAACAGTCCGGGATAGCAGAAAATGATTTCGTCCATGCTGAAAGCGGCGGGATCGCCGTCGTAGAAGGCTTCCACGTCGGTTTGCGCCACCGCCCGGATGCCGGGGATCGCCCGGAAGAACTGCAGGCTCAGCTCCTGCGCCTTTTCCTGGGCTTCCGCTTCCTCCATGGAGCAGCGCAGGGCGATGGCAATCTGTTTATTCAGGTTGTACATCACATCCTCGATGAGCATGGAGAGGTTGTGCTTGGTATTGTAGATGCGGTAGGCCTTGTCCCGGGAGGAGCCGGGGTAGACGATGCGCAGGAGCTTGCCGATCATGTCGATGACCACGGCTTTATCCGGGTGCCCGAATGGATCCAGCTTGTCGATGTCCCGCCCGTGGCGGTAGTCCTCCAGAATGCTGTCCACGATGCCTTCGATTTCCTGTTCAATGGGGGTCATGGGAATCCCTCCTTATATTCTGCATTCAGTTTAACATATGCCGGCGGCAAAGTCAATGTAACAGAAAAAACCCACCCGGGGGAACCCCGGCGCGGTGATGACCCTGGGATAATTCCTGCTTCCCTCTTGCTTTTCCGGCCTGTATCGGATATAATCATCCCAAAATCAATCCCATTGGAGGTAGAATATCATGGATAATGAAAACCTGGAACAGGAAAGCAGCATTCTGACCCTTACCGATGAAAACGGTCAGGATATGGATTTTGAGTATCTGGACTGCCTGACCTATGAGGGGAAGGAATATCTGGTGCTGATGCCTGCGGACGAGCCCTCCACCGAGATCGTGATTCTGGAAGTGGAGCCGGTGGACGAGGAAAATGAGAACTATCTGGCCGTGGAGGACGAGGCTGTTCTGGACGCGGTTTACGGTATGTTCAAGGAAAAGTACAAGGATATTTTGACCTTCGAGGAAGAGTAAGAGAAGCAGTCGCACCGAAATCTCTCGCCCGAATGACCGATTCTCGAATCACTGGTAAGCTGAAAGTGGAAAGTAATACTGTTTCTCAATAGAAATGTTTCATTTTTATTGAGAAACAGTATTACTGCTTCACAGACAGCGGATACGTTCACTCTGCCCCGGTGCCTGCGAGGGCAATGTCCCGTACCACTTCTCCCGCCAGAAGCAGTCCCGCCGCCCCCGGTACGAAGGCCACGCTGCCCGGGATCTGCCGTTTGCCAAGGGCGGCGGCCTCCTCCTCCCAGCCTGCCGGAGTGAGGGCTTCCTCCTGAGAATAGACCACCTTCAAATGCCGGATGCCCCGTTTCCCCAGCTCCCTGCGCATGACCCGGGCCAGGGGACACATGGAGGTTTTGGATATGTCCGCCACCTCAAAACGGGCCGGGTTCAGCTTGTTCCCGGTGCCCATGCAGCTGATGATGGGCGTGCCGGCATTGTGGGCCTGCTGTACCAGCGCCAGCTTGCCGGTGACGGTGTCGATGGCGTCCACAACATAGTCGTACCCAGTGAAGTCAAACTGCCCGGCGGTGTCGGGGGTGTAGAAAACGGGATAGGTTCGCACCACGCAGTCCGGGTTGATGTCCTGAACCCGCTGCTTTGCCGCGTCCACCTTCAGCATCCCCAGGGTGGAGTGGACGGCCAAAAGCTGCCGGTTCAGGTTGGAGACGCTGACGGTATCGCTGTCGATGAGATCCAGCTGCCCCACGCCGCTGCGGGCCAGAGCCTCCAGGGTGTAGCCGCCTACGCCGCCCAGACCGAACAGGGCGACCCGGGCGTTTTGCAGCCGCTGCAGGGCGGCCTCTCCCAGCAGCATACCGGTGCGGATGAATTGTTCGCGCATGTACTTTTCCTCCGAAGAAAAACTGATTGTTTTATATCATGCCCCAAAACCAAAGTCAATGGAAGAAACTGCGGCAGGTTAATTTTCTCTTAACCCTATTTTAATTCTAAATCGGAATTAAAATAAGGCTTTTCGGCATTATAATGCGAAGAAGATACAAAAAGGATCGGGTGAAACAATGAAACCCAGAAGAGCGGCATACGGCAGCAAAAATATCTGCGGCGCCAATATCGAGCGCATCCGCAGGCAGCAGGGGATGAAACAGGCCGAGCTGGTATCGAAAATGCAGCTTCTCGGCGTAGACATGAACCCCTCCAGCCTGTCAAAGCTGGAAGGGCAGCTGAGAATCGCGTCGGATGTGGAACTGAAGGCCATCTCCCGGATTCTGGGCGTGTCCATGGAAGAATTGGTCAGAACGAAGTATGATCCCGCCGCTGATTGAGCAGGGATAAGAAAGGATCCTCGGTATGAGAAAGAACAAAGCAAGGGAAGATCTGAATCATTCGCCGGCTGCCGGGCAGCAAAGGGCTTGCCGCTTTCATCGGAGCTTCCCGAGATTACTGTCGGCGGTTCTCTGTGCCGTCATGCTCTCACAGCTCCTGACCGGCTGCGGGAAAAAGTCCGCCGGGAAAGAAGAAACCACGGTTCCCCCCGCCGCGGAGACTACACAGGCCACCGTTCCCGCTACCGTTCCCGCCGACGGCAATCCCGGTGACGTGACCTGCAAGGGCTCCTATACTGCGGACAGTGTGAATTCCGGCGCGGTGGTTGCCACTCTGGGCGACAGGGTGCTGACCAATGGTCAGCTGCAGGTTTACTACTGGATGGAGGTGGCCTCTTACCGGCAGGCGGGACATGAGACCGCTCCGGACTTTGCCTTGCCGCTGGATACCCAGCCCTGTGAGATTGACGGCAGCGTTGCCAGCTGGCAGCAGTATTTTCTGCAGCGGGCGCTGAATACCTGGCACAGCGCCCAGGCGCTGGCGCTGCAGAGCGTGGATGAGGGCATCCCAACGGAGGAAGCCTACCAGCCGAACCTGAAAAACCACGAAACCTATATGTCCGGCAAGCCCGCTACCGCTTATCTCTACGGCTACAATAAGAATTACCGGGTCAACACCCTGCACCAGCAATATCTGGACGATATCCCCCAAATGCTCAGTGCCCTTGCCGAAGAAAACGGCTTTGCCGATGTTTCCGCGCTGGCAGCAGACATAGCCGGGGCCTCCGCGGAGGATCTGACCGCCTGTGCGGAGCTGTATAACAGGGGTTACATGTATGATACCTCCCTGAGCTATTACATTGCGCCCACCGAGGAAGAGGTGGAGGCGTGGTTTGCGGAGAATGAAGCAGCCTACGCCGAAGCGGGCATCACCCGGGACAGCGGCAAGCTGGTGGATATTCGTCACATTCTGCTGATCCCGCAGGCGGAGGAGGGCGGGGAAACGGTCTCCATAGCCCAGGACGGTACCGTCACCTGCTCTGAGGCGCTGTGGGAGGCATGCATGGCGTCTGCCCGGGAGCTGGTGGAGGATTATGAGAAGGCGCTGAAGGAGGACAGCCTCCGCAGCAACAAGTCCACCCAGGACGCGATTTTCGCGGATTTTGCCAATAAGCATTCCATGGATACCGGTTCGGCGCTGGACGGCGGACTGTATCAGAAGCTGCGCAAGGGTCAGCTGACCCCCGTGCTGGACGCATGGTGCTTTGACGATGAGCGCCGGAGCGGAGATGTGGAGATTATCCGCACCGATGTGGGCTGCCATGTGGTCTTTTTCAAGGGCAGCACCGACATCTGGTACGACACTGCCCGGGAGGACCTGATTGCCTGGATGGGCGGGGAGAAGATTGCTCAGGCCCGGGAAAAATACCCTGCCGAGATTGACTACAGCGCCATTTCCCTGGGCACTGCGGTGCAGACCGCTCCGGTCACCGCTTCCGACCTGCTCTATCCCGACGTGGGACACCAGCGTTACCCCGAGGCGCAGCTTTACCTGCAGCAGGACTATCCCACCACCATGTACGGCGCGTATAAGATCACCACCCACGGCTGCGGCATCACCACCATGTCCATGCTGGCAACCTACATGTCCGATACCGAGCTGACGCCGCCCATCATGTGTGAGCGCTACGGCGGCTACTGCTATCAGAACGGTACCGACGGCAGCCTGTTCTCGGTGACGCCGGCGCAGATGGGCTTCTATCTGAAGGAAAAGACCTTCGAGTGGCGCACCGCCAGAGACGCCATGCGGGAGGGGTATGTGGTGGTCTGCGTCCAGACCAAGGGCTTCTGGACCCGGGGCGGCCACTACCTGCTGCTGGAAAAGATGTTTGAGGACGATAAAATTCAGGTGCGGGATTCCAACATTTACAATTACGGAAAACTGGAAGGCCATAAAACCGACGTGTTCGACTTTGCCACCGTAGTTCCCTCGGGCACCTGCTACTGGATTTTCGAAAACAAGGTTGTGACAATCCCGGCCTGCGCCCGCTGCGGCGACCCGGCAGGGGAAGGCGCTCCGGAGGCCATGTTCCGGTCGGATTATCTCTGCGAAAAATGCGACGCCGCCCTGCTCAGAAGAAATACATATCTGGCCTGCAGCGGCAATTCGGCGATTTCCTGATGAAAACCCCATGCGATGATTTCGCATGGGGTTTTGTTTAGAACGTCCTTATACTGATTCTCTGTTAAAATGTTTAATCGGAACTAATCAGTGGTAGCGAATACTTTCGTGTTAATGATCGTTTAGCGCAGCAATGTCCGTTGGTTACTGTGGCGCGGGAGCGCCCAAGGCTCCCTTGTGTAAAGGGAGCTGTCAGCGAAGCTGACTGATACTAGTTTTTCATAAAACGGTTAAATACCGTTTTATGAGACCGCGGTCTCGCGGTCAGCGGCATCGCCGCTAAAAAACGTAGTCCATACATTTCTCGCCGCCACTGGCGGCCTGCGCGATAAGCGCAGGATAAAATGGTATGAACCATTTTATCGAGAAATAGTATGAGGGATTGTGCAGCAGAACGTTACCTTTTCGACTTGATTTTCGGCCAATTCGTGACCAACTGCCGGGACAATCCCTCCGCCCCTTCGGGGCACCTCCCTTTACACAAGGGAGGCTTTGCGGTGCTCCCACACCAGTGTCACAGAGAAATTGTGCAAAACGTAAAATATGCTCATTTATTGAATTTAGAGAATCATATGAGACGGGAATATGTGATTTTCTATCCCGAAAATCACATATTTGGCAACGCCATCAGGCGGTGCCTTCTCAATAAAAATGAAACATTTTTATTGAGAACAGTATTTAAATATCTGAGGCACTGTCGAAGCCTCCTTCCTGAGCAAAACGGAGGATCAGGTGGGCGGTGGAGCGGATAACCTCTTCGTAGCGGGCAATTTTCCCTTCGGTAAAGCCGGAAATATCCTCCCATTGGTAACCGGGCAGGATGCATGCTGCATGGTGGAAGCAGTCGTGTTCGTCCGGCTTCTCTATATCCATCACCGTGTGGTCAGGCCGCATTTCCGAGTGGACAATCTCCGAGGAATCGTCCAGAGTTAAGGAAGCTCTGAATAAATCGCCTGCGGCTGAGTGGCGGATCTTTTGCCGCATCCGTGCAGTGTTAAAAACGAGAAATACATCCAGTATTCCTTCGTTTTTAACACGTTCGTCTGTGGCAAAATCTCTCGCCATCAGCTCTTGCCGATTTCATCAGAGCTTCCTTAAAAATGGATATATCATAGAAAGGGCTCCTTCGATTTATACCAATCCGGCACGTAAATTCTTCCGCTTGCTTTTTTGCGGGGTCTGGCAGGGTTCATTCCTCAAAAATAAATCTCTGCCGCAACATTCCCATGTACATAGTAGCAAACCGCTTTGCGCATGAAATCCTCCGTGACCCCGAAATGCTCTGCCAGCTCCCATACTTCGGTACAGCCGGCGGCGACGGCTTCATCCAGATCAGCCACCGGAACCAGATGGGTGATGGCCCATTTGTCGGCACGGTTTTCGTGGCGCTGGCGGCAGTCGATGGCGGCATAAATGTTGTAGAAGCTGCCGGTGGCGCAGTGACCCAGCTCGTGGCTGAGGTGAACACGCTCCTGAACGCCGCCGTCCTGGACGGATTTGTCCATGCCGATGCAGCAGACTCCATCCTCCAGCATGACGGACATGGAGCCGTTTTCCTTCATGGGGTGCTGGATCACCTCTATATTCTGTTGCTTTGCCATATCATAGAGGGCCAGAATTTCCATGGTTACTCCTTCTTTTTGCCCGCTTCCCGCTGCTTGACGTAAGCGGCAAAGCTGCGCACCTCCTCGTACATGGCGTCGGTGATCTCACCGCCGCCGCCGAAGAGGGCAAATTTTATATCGTCGTCACTGACAGAGCGCTTGCCGGATTCGGCAGGCGCTTTTTCATTTTCCTTGCCAAGCAGATAGTCAACGGAGACATTGAAATACGCGGATATTTTGGACAATGTTTCGGCTGAAAGGCTTTGTTTTCTCCCAACCTTCAAATCGGACAGAGAGGCACGGCTTGCCCCGGATTCCTTGCACATTGTGGTAATGGATATGTTCCTCGATTTACATATGGATTCAATGCGATTGTACAAATCAGACATAAAAACAGTCCCCTTGTTGTACACTTCGCTAAAATTACGCAAAAGCATAATCTACCTATTGACAATTACGCGTAAGCGTAATAAAATACTGTCACAGGCCGCGAAAGCGTAAATATTTTGATTGACACCTACAATATATTACACTTTTGCGTAACTGTCAATACCAAAAGAAAGAACGTCGCGCATCCTTTGGGCATACAGCACAGAAAATTGTGTTTGGCGGGGATGCCCCCGCGGGCAATGCGAATGCGTTACGGGCGCTGGGTGGTCGTCGTACATCCTTTGGGCCCCTCGACCGGTACGAGGATGCCCCCGTGGGCAATGCGAATGCGTTACGGGCGCTGGGTGGTCGTCGTACATCCTTTGGGCCCCTCGACCGGTACGGGGATGCCCCCGTGGGCAATGCGTTACGGGCTCTGGGTGGTTGTCGCGCATCCTTTGGGCCCCTCGACAGGTACTGCTCAGGAAATGGTGTAACACCTTGCTACCCTCGTTTACGAGGGGGGTGGAGCAAAGGGATATCTCCGGGCTTCCAATATTCTATCCCACAATCAGTCCAATAAACCGGGTACGATTGGAAGCGGATACGGTGACAGGGAAAGCGGCGGCTGTTTCACGGTTCTGCAGGGAAAGGAGGAAATGCAATGAGCGAATTTGACCAACAGGACGAGGAGGTTTTTTCCATCGTCCACGGCAACCCCCGGCGGCGGGGGGTGACCCGGAGCGTCGGCGTTATCGTTCCCTATGAGCAGGCGGAGCGGTTCGCGGCCTGTGAAGCGGCCCAAAAGCGGGGCGGGAGCTGGGTGGGCGGGGCCTGCATCCTCATTCCGGCGCTGGCGGTGATCGCGGCGGCTGCGGCGGCGCTGCTTTCGGGGACGGCGGTGTAAAGAAGCGATTTTCATCAGGCGGCAGCCGGTACGGTGGGAAGGCTGCGCCGAATACCTTTTGGAGGAGGAAGACAACATGGCAAAAAAACAGGAATCCCTGCTCCTGTTCCCGGAATTGCTGCCGGTGACGGCCTCCCTTTCGGATGAGCAATTCGGGATTCTGATCCGGGCGGCCTTTTCCTACCGGTTCGAAGGCACGCCATACGCCGGGAATGACGCGGTAGTGGACATCGCGTTCCGCTTTGTGGCAAGCCAGATCGACAGAACCATGGAGGTCAGTCTGGCAAACCGGAACAATGCAAGACGCAGATGGGACGCAAGCTCCGGCGCTGAGCTGTGCGAGGATATGCGGGAAGCTGCGCAGGTGTGCGAAGGGATGCAGAAGGATGCTCCAATCCATTCCATTCCGATCCAATCCATTCCAATCCATTCCGTTGAGGATGACGCACCCGCCGGGCAGGTAAGAAAACCCCATGGAGTGTTTGGCTGGGTGAAGCTCACCGACGACGAATTTGGCCGCCTGGTACATGACCTGGGTGAGACTGAGGCAAAGCGGTGCATCGCCTATGTGGATGAATCCGCTCAGTCCACCGGGAACAAGAACAAGTGGCGGGACTGGAATCTGGTTATCCGGAAGTGCCACAGGGACGGCTGGGGGCGGAACAAGCCTTCTTACGGGAAAAAGCAGGTTCCCATGGGTGCGTCCGGGGAGCTGGGGAGCGCGGAAATTGAAGCAATCCGGCAAGTGCTGAATGGAGGATAGTGCCGTGTGGGATCTGGAAGACCCGGAGATCGGGTGGCAGAACAGAACCGGGTATCCCTCCTGGATGCGGGAAAGCCGGGAGACGGAATATGACGAGGATGCAGCCTACGAGGAAGAAAGAGACGCTATGTTTTTTGAGGAGGAATGGGAATGAAGCACAGAGTGGACGCGATTGTGAAATGCCCCTACTACAAGTGCGAGGAGCGGCAGCTGCTCTTCTGCGAGGGCGTTCAGGAGGGAACGGCGCTGCATCTGGCGTTCAGCACCCCGGATGGTCTGGCGGAATACAAAAACCGGTTTTGCAAGGGGCGCTACTGCGGCTGCAGCATCGTCGGGATGCTCGACCGGAAATATGACTACGACAGGGGAGAGCTGTAGATGGGAAAAGGGGTACGTATCCGAATTGATCTGACTTGGCAGACAGATGGCAAATCAGTGGAAAGTGAATGGTATTTCCTTCGGAAATGCTTCAAATAAGTGCGATGCGGCAGTTTGACTTTCAATGCTCCACTTACACGGATGCACTTACAGCATCCATCGCAGCACAAACAAGTATTCAGGCGCGACCGAATCGTTCCTGAGAATCCTTTCAGGGGGGGATTACACGGCTGCCCAATTATGCGCTATGCTGAATGCATGAGGCAAGGGGGGAGGCTTATGGCAGACTGGAAGGAGATCGAAGCAGAATATATCACAACGCAGACCAGTTACCGTGAGCTGGCACAGAAATACGGCCTGAATCAGACGACTGTCGCGCGGCGGGCGAAGGCCGGGGACTGGGTAGGCAGACGAAAGCGGCAGGCAGGCATCACCCGGGAAAGGATCATCAGCGCCGTGGAAGGTGAAAAGGTCAGCCGGGCGTTGAAGCTCCAGATCGTTGCGGACAAGCTGCTGGACAGGGTGGAGGCCATGGCGGAGGGGGATGACGGGATCGGTGCGGCGGGGCTGAAAACCCTTTCCGAGGTGCTGAAGATTCTCAAGGATGTCCAGATGATCCGGTCTGACGCGGATGTGCGGGAGCAGGAGGCGAAGATCCGGAATCTGGAGAAGCAGGGAAATATTGAGCAGACGGAGCAGGCGAAGCTGGTGGTGGAAGGACTGCCGGAGGAATTCAGGGTATGAGTACAGTGGATTTGAGCCAGATGAGCAAAAAGCAGTACGACTTCCTGTCGGATGGGCACAGGCATGTGGGATACGGCGGCGCACGGGGCGGCGGGAAAAGCTGGTCTGTGCGGACAAAGGCAAAGATCCTCTCAGCTGCCTATCCGGGGATCAAGATCCTCATTGTGCGAAGAACCTTTCCCGAGCTGGTGAACAACCATATCAATCCCCTCCGGGAGGAGCTGAACGGGATCGCAAGGTACAATAAGACCGAAAAGGTTTTCACCTTCCCAAACGGCAGCACCATAAAGTTCGGGTACTGCAACAATGACGCGGATCTGGATCAGTACCAGGGCGCGGAGTACGATGTTATTTTTCTGGATGAGGCGACCCAGCTGCAGGAGATGTGGATCAAGAAGATCAATGCCTGCGTCCGGGGCGTCAACAGCTTCCCGAAGCGGACGTACTACACCTGCAATCCCGGGGGAGCCAGCCATGGGTATATCAAAAGGCTGTTTATCGACCGGAAGTATGAGGACGGGGAGAGCCCGGAGGACTACAGCTTTATTCAGGCTCTCGTCACGGACAACCGGGCGCTGATGCGCTCCCAGCCGGACTATGTCAGGCAGCTGGAAGCCCTTCCCCAAAAGCTGAAGGAGGCGTGGCTGTATGGCAGGTGGGATGTCTACGAGGGGCAGTTCTTCGAGGACTTTCACGACAGGCCGGAGCATTACGCCGACCGGCAGTGGAGCCATGTCATAGATCCCTTTGAGATCCCCGAGGGGTGGAAACTCTACCGCTCCTTTGACTGGGGCTACAATAAGCCATTTTCCTGCGGCTGGTGGGCTGTGGACTACGACGGGGTGGTTTACCGGATTCTGGAGCTGTACGGCTGCACCAGACAGCCCAACGAGGGCGTCAAGTGGACGCCGACCAGGGTGTTTTCCGAGATCCACAGGATCGAGACGGAGCACCGGTGGCTGGCGGGCAGGCGGATCATCGGCATCGCTGACCCGGCGATCTGGGACGCGGAGACGGGAGAGAGTATCGCGGATGTGGCGGCAAGGCATCAGGTGTACTTCCAGCCGGGTGACCACAAGCGGATTCCCGGGTGGATGCAGGTGCACTACCGGCTGGCCTTCGACGAAAACGGATACCCCATGCTGTATGTTTTCAGCAACTGCAAGGCGTTTATCCGGACGATTCCTCTGCTTCAATACGACGAGCACAGGCCGGAGGATCTGGACACCGGCGGCGAGGATCATGTGGCGGATGAGGTGCGGTACTTCTGTATGTCCCGGCCCATCAAGCCCAGAATGATGCAGCCGGAGGATGCATATGTGCGCAACCCGATGCACCTCTTCCTGGACATTCCCAAGGAGGATATTGTGGCGGCCCCAAGGCCGAGAATGGAGATTATCGATGGCGGACAGTAAGAAGAAACAGCAAAAGACGGAGCCTGAGAAAAGGCAGGAAACGCCCCCTGACAGAAAGCAGATGCAGGGCAGGCAGATTCCCTTCCGGCAGGAGCAGGGGCAGAACCCCATGAGGGAGCAGATTCCCGTGCAGGCTGAGCGGCTTCCCATGCAGCAGCAGGGGATGGCTTTGCCGCAGCCGGAGGTTCCTGACGGGGCCGGGAGGCTGGACGGCGGGGTGGATGGCTTTCAGGCCTTGGCCCAGGTGATCGGCAGGGAGCAGGTTCAGAAGGCACGGCTCACCCTCCAGAAGTACAAGGAGGGTAAGGCGAATCTGGAGCAGAAGATCATTGAGAGCGAGCAGTGGTACAAGCTGCGCAACTGGGAGTGTATGCGAAGAAGCAGGAAGGACGCAAGTCAGGTGGAGCCTGTGTCCGGGTGGCTCTTTAACGCCATCGCCAACAAGCATGCCTCCGCAATGGACAATTTCCCCAGTCCCAACATTCTGCCCCGGGAGGAGGGGGACAAGGCCGAGGCCCAGATGCTGACCTCCATCGTCCCGGTGATTCTGGATCAGAACGGCTTCGAGGAGACCTATGACGCCGAGGTGGACGACAAGCTCAAAAGCGGTACGGGGATCTACGGGGTGTTCTGGGACAACAGCAAGCTGGGCGGTCTGGGGGACATCTCCATCGAGCAGGCGGATGTGCTGAGTCTGTTCTGGCAGCCGGGGATCACCGACATTCAGGATTCCCGGAATCTATTCCATGTGGCCCTGACGGACAACGATGTGCTTCTCGGGCAGTATCCCCAGCTGCAGGGAAAGCTGGGCTCCTCTACACTGGACCTGAGCCGGTACATCTACGACGATGCCGTGGACACCACGGAAAAGTCCGCCGTCATCGACTGGTACTACAAAAAGCGGCAGGGCGGAAAGACGGTGCTCCACTATGTCAAGTTCGTCAACGATGAGGTGCTGTTCGCAACGGAAAATGAGCCTGCCTATGCAGAGCGTGGTTGGTACGACCATGGGCTGTATCCCTTCGTCTTTGACCCGCTGTTTCGCATGAAGGGTACCCCCTGCGGCTTTGGCTATGTGGACGTTGCCAAGAGCGCTCAGGAGTTCATCGACCGGGGCAATCAGGCCATTATGGAGAATATGCTGGCAAACGCCCGGCCGCGGCACTTTATCCGCAGCGACGGCTCCGTAAACGAGGAAGAGTACGCCGACATGACCAAGCCCTTTGTCCATGTGGACGGCAATCTGGGGCAGGACAGCATCCTTCCCATTCAGGGCAAGACCCTGAACGGCATCTATGTGCAGGTCATCAACGACAAGATCGACGAGCTGAAGGAGACCACCGGCAACCGGGATATCTCCACCGGCGGCACCTCCAACGGCGTCACCGCCGCCTCCGCCATTGCCGCCATGCAGGAGGCGGGCAGCAAGCTGGACAGAGACAGCAGCAAGGCATCCTACCGGGCCTTCCGGAAGGTCTGTCTCATGGTCATTGAGCTGATCCGGCAGTTCTACGACATGCCCCGGTGCTTCCGGATTCTGGGGGAGAACGGCGCACAGCAGTTTGTGGAGTACAGCAATCAGGGACTTC
This sequence comes from Faecousia sp., assembly GCA_051867075.1. GTDB lineage: Bacteria > Bacillota > Clostridia > Oscillospirales > Oscillospiraceae > Faecousia. The sequence goes on from JBJDYG010000004.1 coordinate 23,632, forward strand.
AGCCGCAAATGCAGGGCGTTGAGCTGGGGGTGGACATGGGCTTCCGGGTGCCGCTGTTCGACATTGAGATCACCGCCCAGAGGCAAAGCCCCTACTCCAAGCTGAGCCAGAACGAGCTGGCGCTGGAGTTTTACAACGCCGGGTTCTTTAACCCCCAGATGGCGGATCAGGCGCTGCTGTGTCTGGACATGATGGACTTTGACCGGAAGCAGTTCGTTATGCAGAAGATTGCGCAGAACGGCGGCATGTACCAGCAGATGCT
>JBJDYG010000005.1:0-4488 GCA_051867075.1 Faecousia sp.
CCCGCGATGGTGGACAGGGCGGCGAAGCAGGCGATGGCGCTGCCGGGAACGCCGGGGGCGCCAATGGACAGCAGAGCGTTGGACAGCATGATGACGACCATCATGCCCAGATTCAGCTCTACGCCGCAGGCGTTGGCGAAAAACACGATCATAAAGGACATAATAATGGACACCGCGTCCATGTTGATGGTGGCGCCCAGAGGCAGCGCCAGGGAGGAGATCTCGTTGGGCACGCCCATCTCATCGGCACAGCGCTTGCTGATGGGAATGGTGGCGGAGCTGGAGCAGGTGCCGAAGGCGGTCAGAGCGGCGGGCATAACGGACTTGAAGAACTTGCCTGCCGGGTACTTGCCGATGAATTTGACGATGCCGCCGTAGACCAGCAGGATGTAGACGAAATAGGTGACGTACATGGCAACCAGCACGCCGCCCAGGGCGAGCATGGTCTGTACGCCATTGGCGTACATTACGGCTGCGATAGAACAGAAAACGCCAACGGGGGTGCAGTACATGACCCAGGAAACCACCTTGATGCAGATTTGGTGGAAGGATTCGCACAGTTTCACCACAGGCTCTGCCGCCTTGCCCAGCGTCAGGCAGGCAATGCCCACGATGACGGCGAACACCAGCACCTGCAGCATGTCGCCGCTGGCAAAGGAGGCCACGGGGTTAGCGGGGATCAGGTTCTTCACGGTGTCAAGCAGGCTGGTAAACTTGGCGGCCTCCACGGTGGACGCCATCATCTGGATGGAAACGCCCTTGCCAAGACCCAGCATCCGGGGCAGAAACAGGCCCAGAATACTGGCAAACAGGGTGGTGCCCACAAAATACAGAACGGACTGACCGCCGATCTTGCCGGTAGCGCTGACAGAGCCGATGCCCTGAATGCCAATGACCAGACTGCAGAACACCAGTGGGTAGATCATCATCCTCAGAGCGTTCATATACAGGCTGCTCACCATCTGTACTGCCGGAAGCAGGAATTCATAGCGCCCCGGCATGAACAGGCCGAAGACGATACCCAATACCAGTCCGATGAAGATCGCGAGCGTAATGTTCAGCTTTTTCTTCTTTTTCATATTGAATCTCTCCTTTACAAATAAAAAACGCCCGTCTTCCATCAATAGAAGACGAGCGAAATGCCCGTGGTACCACTTCTGTTCATTCCGAAAAACCGGAACCTCCTTGCAGGCGTCCAGCAACGCCCTGTGCTGTAACGGGCAGACCCGTCGCGCCCTTACGTCACCGCTTAAGCGCGCCGCTCCGGAGCCATCTTCGCCTGCAGCCGAACCGTCTCCTCTCAGCAAAACGGAGACTCTCTGTAAGGCCGTACAGCAGGTTACTCTTTCCTTCACCGCGTTTATCAATTTGCCTGTCATTATACGCCGGCGGCGGGCAAATGTCAAGAACCCGGAGACACCCGGTTTATAAAAAATTAAAAAATTAGGTGCAGACAATTGACAGGTTTTGTGTTATACTATAAAAATCTATGAGTATGACATGCAGAAGGAGGCGTTTCCTTTGAAATATTGGTTCGGGTATCTCACCGCCGGCATTTTCGGTGCCATTACCTGGGTGCTGATGCAGTTCGGCGAACGGTTCGCGACGCTGGTGGACATGGTCTACCCCTATGTGATCCGCACCCTGCAGTCCATTCTGGCGGAGTGGTCCGGGGGCGTGGCGTTTCCTGTCTGGCAGCTGCTGGCTGTGGCGCTGGGGGCGTTGATTCTTGCCAGCATCGTGCTGATGATCGTGCTGAAATGGAGCCCCATTCAGTGGGCCGGCTGGGTGATCGCGGTTTTCGCAGGCATTTACATGCTCCACACCATGGTTTGGGGGCTGAATTATTATGCGGGTGATCTGGCGGATGATATGCGGCTGGAAGTCAGCAGCTACAATCTGGAGGAGCTGACGGAGGCTACCGAGTTTTACCGGGACAAAGCCAACGCGCTGGCCCTGCAGGTCAGCCGGGACGCAAACGGCAATGTGGCCTTTGCGGAATTTGAGACTTTGGCAGACGAGGCAGGAGAAGGCTTCCAGATCCTGACCTATGACTATTCCTACCCCGTCTTTGCCGGTTCCACCCTGCCTGTGAAGAAGCTGGGCTGGGCGGACATGTACTCCTCCATGGGCATCACCGGCGTTACCTTCGGGTTAACCGGCGAGGCCTGTGTCAATCCCCAGATTCCCGATGTGACCCTGCCCTTTACCATCTGCCACGAAATGGCTCACCGGATGTGCATTGCCCCGGAACGGGATGCCAATTTTGCGGCGTTTCTTGCCGGCTCCGTCCACTCCGACCCGGAGTTTCAGTACAGCGCCTATTTCATGGCCTTCCGTTACTGCTACAGCGCCCTGAGCAGCGTCAATACCCAGGCCGCCGCCGCGGCTGCCGCCCGGGTGAGCAACGGCGTCAATGACCATCTGAAATTCGATATGAACGCGTACAGCAATTTCTTCAGCTCCCGCAAGAGTACGGCTGCAACGAAATTTGCCGATGCCGCCAACGACACTTATCTGAAGGTCAGCGGCGACGAAAGTGGTCTTGCCTCTTACGGCGAGGTATGCGATTTGCTGGTGAACTGGCACATTCAGACCGTGGTGCTGCCCTCCATCACCGTGGAGGAATCCCCCTTCGATCCCTACGATGAGGCCCAGGTGGATCTGAGCGGCATCGTCAACGCAAGGTGAATACAATGATGAGACAAACGCTGGACGCAGGGCTGCCCCAGCTGGGGCTTGACCTGCCGGAGGATGCCCGGAAAACCCTTTGCGAATTTGGTGCGGCGGTGGTAAAGCAGAATGAAGTGATGAACCTTACCGCCATCACTGAGCCGGATCAGGTGGCGAAGCTCCATTTGCTGGACAGCCTGACGGTTTTGGCTTGTGCGGATTTGAAAGGCAAGCGGGTCATTGACGTGGGCTGCGGCGCAGGATTTCCCGGGGTGCCTCTCGCCGTTGCCTGCCCGGAAGCGCAGGTTACCCTGCTGGACAGTCTGGGCAAGCGCATGAAATGGCTGGAAGAAATTCTCCCGCAGCTGGGCATTCAGTCTCGGTGCATCACCGCCCGGGCGGAGGAAGCGGTTGCGGACTGCCGGGAAAGCTACGACTATGCCGTCTCCCGGGCTGTGGCGCGCTTAAATATTCTTCTGGAGCTCACCGCCCCCTATGTCAAGGTGGGCGGCGCGGTGCTGGCCATGAAGGGCGCGGCGGCAAGAGAAGAACTGGCCGAATGTACATCCGCGATGAAAAAGCTGGGATTGAAGCAGGAAGCTGTGAGGGAATTTCCCATTGACGGTACGTCTCACGCAGTGATCGTTCTGCGCAAGGTGGCCTTTACACCGAAGCAGTACCCCCGCCGCTACGCGAAGATCAAACAATCCCCCCTGTGATCTCCTCATCAATGAGGGAACGCCTCCTTTTCCGGAGAGAAAGTCTCCGGGACGGCGGCAGCCATGTATGATTAAAATATGTAAGAAAGAGAGGCCTCTTTATGGATGCAGTCCTAAGCGTGGGGCTTGGATACCTTCTCGGATCCATGAGCCCTGCGACACTGGTGGGCAAACTGAACCACACCGACCTGAAGGAGAAGGGCACCCAGAACCTGGGCGCCACCAACACCATGCTGGTTCTCGGCTGGGGAGCAGGCATTTTTGTCATGGTCTTTGACCTGATGAAATCCTTCCTCTCCGGCAAGCTGGCGCAGATGCTGTTTCCCCAGTTTCGTGTTGCGGGTATGCTGGCCTGCATCGGCTCCATGGTGGGGCATTGCTTCCCGGTGTTTCATCATTTTCGGGGCGGCAAAGGTCTGTCGACCTTTGGCGGCCTGGTGATCTATTGCGGAGTGCGGTATGTGCCCATCGTGCTGTTTGTCGGTCTGGCGGCGATGCTGATTTTCGACAGCACCGTAGCCTTCCCCCTGACGGTGAGCGTTGTGCTTCCGCTGCTGATGTTCGCCTTCGGCAGAGCGCCGGCGGAGGTTTTGACGGCGATCCTTGCCGGCGTGGTGCTTGATGCCATGCACATCGGAAATCTGAAAAAAACTCTGGCCGGTGACGAAATGATGCACGTCCGGGGGTACTTCAAGGAGAAGCTGTCCCGGAAACGGTAAAAAGATTTCGGCCGAAAAAGTGAAAGTTTTCCTTTACTTTTGGGTAAACTTATGATACACTGAAAAGGCTGGTCATGACCAGACGCAATGATTACGCCCGCTGCTCAGTTGTGGGACAAAGCCCGTGCGGCACTTCACCGGCCCCTACTTAGCTCCCGGGTAAAATTTGAAAGGTGGAAAAAACCATGATTCAGAAGGAAAAGAAGACCCAGGTTATCCTGGACAACGCAACCCACGAGGGCGACACCGGTTCTCCCGAGGTTCAGATCGCCATCCTGACTGCCCGTATCAACGAGCTGACCGAGCACCTGCGTGTGCACAAGCATGACAACCACTCCCGCCGTGGTCTGCTGATGATGGTCGGTAAGCGCCGCAGC
>JBJDYG010000006.1:0-4455 GCA_051867075.1 Faecousia sp.
CGCTGGAGGGCATCCGCAGGCGGATTCTGGAACAGTCCAGAGCAGTGCGTCCCCTACCGGAGCCTACTCCCAAAGTCAAACATTACCGTGTGTCCGGAAACTGGCAGTCACGCAAAAAGGTGACCGGCTTCCGGGCATTGTATTTTCACTACTGCTACCTGCTGGGGGTATTTCCCCGGCAGAAGAAGCAGAACCATAAGCGGCTCCACTTTCTGCTCAAAGAAGATCTTATCAAGCTGGATGCCATCACACAGGAAGCAAGGCTGCTGGCGATTCATCGAATTGATACCGCAGAGCAGCTTTCTTCATATCAGGGCGAACTGGAAAGCAGAATCGCGGCTGTATCCGATGAACGCAAGCAGCTTTACCGAAAACAGCGCACCGTGTCTGTGAAATCGGATGAAGTGGCTTCTGCGGAGGTCGGTACCGCCATTTCCACACTTTCCAAGGAGCTGAGTCAATTACGCCGGGAGGTGAAATTATGTAGCGATATCGCCGTCCGTTCCGGTATTCTGCCGGAACGCATACAGGAAATCCAGAAATCTCAAAGAAAGGAACAGAACGAACATGACCAATTCAGGCGATGCGGCAGAGCAAATCGTTAGAATGAGTTTGGAGGGCACGGAGGTTGCCCTGAAACTCTCTGGCTCTGCGGCAAAAAATATCGCAGCGGCACTCTACACCATTGCGAAGAACGCCGATAGGAACAAAACCAAGGGACACCAGCGGCTCAGCGCCATGCTAAAAAGCGGCAAGGAGCTGAAGGTGTTCACTATCAGTGAGGAGCATCTGAAACGCTTTGCCCAGGAGGCAAAACGTTACGGTGTGGTTTACTGTGCCCTCCGGGGTAAGGAGAAATCCGCTGACGGTATGGTGGATGTAATGGTCCGGGCAGAGGACGCTTCCAAAATCAACCGCATTGTGGAGCGGTTCAAGCTGGCTACCGTGGATACTGCTTCCATCAAGTATGATATTGAAAAGACCCGTCAGGAAAAGGAATCCGCCCCTGCCGTTCCCGAACAGACTGCCCCACAGAAGGATGCGGAGGATATTCTGCTGGATGACATGATGGGTGCGCCCGTTCAGAAGGAACAGTCGGCCCCGGAAAACCCTACGGCGGCAAAGACGGAAAAAAGCCCTCCGTCCGCGCCTACCTCCGGGACGCAAAGGAAAACCGCCGAGGGTACTACTAAGGAATCCCGCCCCTCCGTCCGGGAGGAACTACGGGAGATTAAGGCAGTGCGACAGGAAAAGGCTACACCGCCCAAGGTACAGGACATCACAAGTCCTGTGAAGCAGCCTGAAATTCACCCCCATATCCATCCGGGCAAGAAGCCCAAAGTGAAAGTGAGGTAATCTATGAGCAATTTTGATGATATTTTCAGCGGTCAGGGGGATAAGCCCAGATGGAATGACCAGCCTTTTGACAAGGAAGCGTGGGCGGCAAAAAAGCAGGAGGAACGCAAGGAACTGTATGCCCTTGCCGATACCACCGCAACAGAGGTCAGCAAAGATGGGGATAAATTCCGACAGTATCTGGATGTGCAGTCCCGATTCAGCCGGTACACGCCCACCAATGCGCTGCTGATTCTGGCGCAGATGCCGGAGGCTACCCAGCTTAAGGACTTCGACGGCTGGAAGGAAACTGGCGTATCCGTCCAGCGCAAACCCAAAAGCGTGAAGATTCTGGAACCCGGCAAGGAGTATGACCGGGAGGACGGCACCCGGGGCACCTCTTTTGAGGTAAAGCGGGTCTACGATGTTTCCCAGACCAGAGGACGGGTGCGCTCTGCCCCTGCTGTAAAGCTGGATGACCGGGTGCTGCTGAAAGCCCTGATTCACCGCACCCCCGTTCCCATTCAGACGGTGGAGACGCTTCCCAATAACATGGGGGCGCTGTATGACCACAATCAGCAGGTGATTTTCGTTTGCCGGGGCATGGGTGCGGAGGACATCTTCCGCAGCGTGTCCAAGGAGCTGGCTCACGCAGAACTTGCCGGTGCGCGTCAGGACTATAACCGCAGCGATGCCGCCCTTGCCGCCTACAGCGCTTCCTACCTCCTGTGCAAGCGGTATGGGGTGGATGTGTCGGATTACAACTTCAGCCGCCTGCCTGCATCCTTCCGGGAGAGTAATCCCCAGCAGGTGCGGGAGACCCTGACAGAAATCAGGGATACCGCCAACCAGATTGCCACCAGAATGTACCGCGCCCTGGAGCAGAACCGCGCCCCCAAAGCCAAGGAACAGGAGCGGTGATGTATGGCAAAGGAAGAAAAGCGTGTTCTGGAGCTGGACAGGTACGAGCATGGGGTGGTCATCAATGCTCTCAACGAAATGCGCAATGACCTGATTGGGGAGGAACGCCCCACGGATATTGTGGACGAGGTGCTGCTGAAAGCCATAGACGCACCCACAAAAAAGGTAAGGGGTAAATCCCGTGAAGAACGATGAGCGTCGAACCATAAAACTGCTGTGCATCCTTGGTATCGTCCCGGTGGTGTGGCTGGCCCTGCTGGTTGCGCCTACCGTATCCGGAGGATTGCCTGAGATTTTGCAGCACTTTCCCGAAGCAATGGAGACCCCATTTCATATTGCGCTATGTGAGGACAGTCAAAAAACTGTCCTTATTTTTCTGCTCATTTACGCTCTGTCCATTGGTGTAGCCTTGTCCTCCCGGCGCAATTACCGCAGGGGCGAGGAACATGGTTCTGCCAAATGGGGCAGTGCCACCGCCGTGAATAAGAAGTATCAGGCAAAGGACCCGGAAGCCAACAAGGTTTTCACCAAGCATGTCCGCATGGGTTTAGACGGCAGAAAACACCGCCGCAATCTGAACACTGTGGTGGTTGGCGGCAGTGGTTCCGGTAAGAGCCGTTTCTATGCTCTCATCAATCTGCTGCAAGCCTGTTCATCCTATTTTGTTCTGGACTGCAAGGGGGAGCTGCTGCGCATGACCGGCACCTTCCTGAAAATGCGGGGCTATGAAATCAAGGTGCTGGATTTGCTCAGTATGGAGAAAAGCCATTGCTTCAATCCCTTTGCGTATCTGGAAACGGACAACGATGTGCAGAAGTTGGTCACCAGCCTGTTCAAAGCCACCACCCCTAAGGGCAGCCAGTCCAATGACCCCTTTTGGGACACGGCGGCATCTATGCTGCTGTCCGCCATCATCTTCTACCTGCTCTATGAAGCCCCGGAGGAGGAACAGAACTTCCCCATGGTCATGGAAATGCTCCGGGCGGGAGAGGTTCATGAAGATGATGACTCCTATCAATCTCCGCTGGATGAGCTGTTTGAGCGGCTGGAAATGCGAAACCCCGACCATATCGCCGTGAAGTATTACAAGGACTACCATTCCGGTTCTGCCAAAACTCTGAAATCCATTCAGATTACGCTGGCAGCACGATTGGAGAAATTCAACCTTGCCAGCGTTGCGGCGCTGACGGCCACGGACGAGCTGGAATTGGCATCCCTGGGTGAGAAGAAGGTTGCCCTGTTCGCCCTGATCCCTGACCATGATGTGAGCTTCAACTTCCTGGTCAGCATGGTGTATAGCTGCACCTTTGAGCAGTTGTTCCGTCTGGCGGACGATAAGTACAAGGGTGCGCTGCCGGTTCCCGTCCATTTTCTCATGGACGAGTTCGCCAATGTGAGCCTGCCGGATGACTTTGACAAGCTGCTGGCCACCATGCGCTCCCGTAATGTGTTCGTGTCCATCATCATCCAGAACATCGCACAGCTGAAGAACCTCTTTGAAAAGCAGTGGGAATCCATACTGGGCAACTGCGATGAATTTCTCTATCTGGGCGGCAACGAAATCGGCACCCACAAGATGATTGCAGAATCCTACCTGGGCAAGCAGACCATCGACATGAACACCTACGGCAGAAGCTCCGGGCGCAGCGGCAACTATTCCACCAACTGGCAGATCACCGGGCGGGAACTGCTGGATGCGGCGGAGGTGCGGATGCTGGATAACCGCTATGCGCTGCTGTTCATCCGAGGTGAGATGCCGGTGATGGACGAAAAGTACGACCTGCTGAACCACCCCAATGTCAGATATACCCCGGAGAAAGGAGGTGCGCCCTATGTCCACGGCGGCACAGAGCTGTCCGTGGGAAGCCTGTCCCTGTCCACCGTTCCCGGCATGGAAACGAGATTTATCAACCTGTCCGAAATCGAGTTTGAGCTTCTTTCTGACGAAGAAATTGAAGCGGAATTATTATCTGGAGGAAAACAAAATGAAGAACATCATTAAAAATATCGTAAGCACCAAGAAAGAAAAGACCACCCAGAAGCTGCCTATGTCCCCCAATGTCAGAAAAGGCTTCCGACGCTACTGCGTCACGGTGCTGGCGCTGGCACTGTGTTCCAGCTTGGTGCTGCCTGCCTCTGCAACCGGCGGCGACCCCCTTACCGTTGTCAACAACCTGTCTGACTTCATCTTTGGCATGA
>JBJDYG010000007.1:0-22756 GCA_051867075.1 Faecousia sp.
TGATGAAAAATTGGTGCGGAATTGGTGCGGAGCTCACCCCCCGAATCCAAAAAACGTTGCAAATAAAGGAGTTTTGAAATATATGAAATTAGGTATCGTGGGACTTCCCAATGTGGGCAAGTCCACCCTCTTCAATGCCATTACCAACGCGGGCGTCCCCGCAGACAATTACGCCTTTTGCACCATCGACCCCAACGTGGGCGTGGTGTCCGTCCCCGACGAGCGGCTGGACTGGCTGGCTCAGCTGCACAAGCCCAAGAAAACCACGCCTGCCGTGATTGAGTTTGTGGACATCGCCGGTCTTGTCAAGGGTGCTTCCAAAGGTGAGGGCCTTGGCAACAAATTCCTTTCCAACATCCGCACCACCGACGCCATCGTCCATGTGGTTCGCTGCTTTGAGGACGGCAATGTCACCCATGTGGAAGGCTCCACCGACCCCCTGCGGGACATCGACATCATCAATCTGGAGCTGGTCATGGCGGACATCGAAATGGTGGAACGCCGCATTGACAAATGCCAGAAGGCTGCCAAGGGTGGAGACAAGCGGTTTGTCCACGAGGCGGAGGTATTCTCAGAGCTTCTGCAGCACCTGAATCAGGGCAAACTGGCGAGAACCTTCGACGCTTCCGAAGAGGATCTGGCGCTGATTGCCACCTCCGACCTGCTGACGCTGAAAAAGACCATTTATGTTGCCAATCTGGCGGAAAACGAGGTCAACGACCCTGAAAGCAGCCGCCACTATATGGCGGTCAAGTCCCTGGCTGACGCTGAGGGCAGCCAGCTGCTTCCCATCTGCGCCAAGCTGGAGGCGGATATCGCCGAGCTGGACGACCCCGAGGAAAAGGCCATGTTCATGGAAGAGCTGGGCGTTGCTGAGAGCGGTCTGGATCGTCTCATCAAGGCCAGCTACACCTTGCTGGGCCTCATCTCCTTCCTCACCGCCGGCAGTGACGAGTGCCGGGCATGGACCATTAAAAAGGGCACCAAGGCGCCTCAGGCCGCCGGCAAGATCCACACCGATTTTGAACGAGGCTTCATCCGGGCCGAGGTCATTGCCTTTGAAGACATGCAAGCCTGCGGCACCATGGCCGCCGCCAAGGCCAAGGGTCTGGTTCGCAGTGAGGGCAAGGAATATGTCATGAAGGACGGAGACATCGTCAACTTCCTGTTCAACGTATAATCATTACCACCGGCCCCAGCGCAGCAGCGCAGTGCCGGTGGTTTTCTTCGGGTAAAAAAAGAAACCGCTTTTGCCTGATAGACAAAAGCGGTTTCTTTTTTGGAGCGGGCGACGAGGCTCGAACTCGCTACCTCCACCTTGGCAAGGTGGCGCTCTACCGGATGAGCTACGCCCGCACGGAACAGGGTTAATTATAGCGTTTTTTTCCCAAATGTCAAGTCTCTTTTTTTACTTTTCCAAATTTTCTGTCATTTCCTCTGTTGCTGTCCCAGGTGGAAGCGGTCCCGGAGAAGGCTGCGCTCCCTCCGGAACCGTCTGTTCTGCCGTCTCCTGAACAGGCTCCGTCTCCTCTGACGGATTCGGAGATACCCCTGGGCACTGGGGATATGCGGAGTAATCCCATACATAGCCCGACATTTCTCTGTCGGTAAACTCCCGATAGCCCCCCGCTTCGCTGCACCGCAGCAGATCCACATGGTAATAGCGCCCGTTATCCAGCACGATATTCCATGTCCAGGGCTCTCCGGCATGGGTACCGGTCACAGTCATGCATTCCAGCCCCGCAAGGCGGCACATAGCGGCATACACAGTGGCAAAGGCCCGGCTGTCCCCCACCCCGTGGCGCAGCAGGCTGTAGGCAGGGGTGATGGACGTTTCGATCTTGTAATCAAAGCGCTCCATCAAAAACGCATAGAGCTGGGAAAATTTCTGCTTCTGTTCCCCATCGCCGCTGACGTACAGCGCCGCCGCGTCAAATACAGGCTTCACCTGGGACTGCATCTGCCGCAGAGAGTCTCGGCTTGTCTGGTAAGTAAAGGTCAGCTCTGCCACCTTGGACGTGCCTGTGCCGTGGATAGCCGCCGTTACCTGGGGAATTTCCATAACCGTCTCCGGATGATCCTCGGCATAATCCCGCACCAGTTGCGTGAAATCCAGAGGGGTGTAATCCTCCACCAGCAGCACCACGCCTGCGTCAAAATTTTTCAGTGCCTTGACGATTTCCGTCTCTGCTTCCCCGCTGCCGGAAACCTGGCGGATCATCCGGATCTCGGTGGGACTGTGGCGGTAGGCTATGGTCACGGCTACTGCCGGCAGGCCGCCGTTTGCACCGACTTCATAGTCAATGTGATCCACGGAATATGCACCCACCGGGTAGGTCTCCATAGCATATCGAACCGCAACAGCCATGCCGCTTTCCACCGCGTCCGTAGGATACTCCGCCACATTGATGACGCCGCTTTCGCTGCCCCTGCGGATCATTTCCTCCAGCGCGTCCATCAGATCGAGATAGTCTGACGCCACGACCACCTCCGACTGCGGACTCTGCCGCTGTTCCTGATGGGGCGTGACAGAGGAATACCTGCCATCCATCCAGCCGCAGCCGGTAAGCAGCAGACTGAGCGCCAGCAGCAACGCCCCAATCCTTTGCTTCATACGCATTCTCCTCTCTTATTCTGCCAGGCATCAGCCGAAGCGTCAGTCATTTCTGTTTTCGGAAAAACACAGGGATCTGTCTCATAGGATCTTTGATCGGAAATCCGGATCACAGGGAATTTTTGGAATACCGGGAGAAGCCGTCGCCCAGCACCTGGTGGGCCTCCTGCACAATAACGAAGGCGTTAGGGTCAATGGCCATAACCAGCTCCTTCAAATCGGTAATCTGCTGCTTCTTCACTGCAGTCAGCACCACCTTGGTCGGCTCGTGACTGAAGCTGCCCTCTCCATTGAGAAAGGTGGCGCCCCGATCCAGTTTCTTACCAATGGCCTCCGCTACAGCATCGTATTCCCGGGTAATAATCAGCGCAACTTTGGAATAGTCAAAGCGGTACACCACAGCATCGAGCACCTTACCGGTAACAAACACCGCCACGCCGGTGTACAGCGCCTTGGTGAAATCCTGAAATACGATGCCCGTCAAAACCGCCACCACAGCGTCAAAACACATGGAGATCTGACCGATCGGAACATCCCGGTACTTGAGTTTCAGCAGCCGCACCAGAATGTCCGAACCGCCGGTGGATGTGCCGCAGACAAACACCACGCCAAGTCCCAGCCCGCAGATCACGCCGCCGTAGAGGGCGCTGACCAGCGGCTCCATAGGAGGCATCGGGATTGCGGAAAGGACGTCGATCAGCACGGAGCTGAGCAGCATTCCCAGCAAGCTGCCGCAGAAAAAACGCCTGCCGATTTTCACCCCGCCCAGAATAAACAAAGGCAGGTTGATGAGAACACTCAGCAAGCCCACACTGCCGCAGCCCAGCAGCTCCACCACCACCAGTGCAAGGCCGGAAATGCCGCCGGGACTGATCTCATTGGGCTGCAGAAACAGGGAAAAACCCAGTGCAAAAACCGCGCTGCCCACAACTGTCACCGGAATCCATCCGAACATATCCCAAAACTTTCGCATAAATGTCCTCTTCCTTCTGCCTTTCGTTGATCAAGACGCGACCGAACCGTTCCTCAGGAACCTCTGAACAAATCGTCTGGGGCTTAAGCAGCGGATCTTTTTCCCCAGGCCCGCGGTTCCAAAAACGGGGAATCCATACCGTATGAACCTTCGGATGAGACAAAAATCTCTCGCTGTCGGCTCTTGTCGATTTACTGTGAAAGCTCCGCATTCACAGTAAAATTTCATACAAATGTCAGCATCTCGCCCCTTACGGGGCAACCGATGCTGATGCATATAAATCCCCATGCGCTAACCGCTTTCATGGTTTGTGGCGCAATTGTATCGCATGGGGATTTATTCAGAGCTTCCTTTATACTTCAAATGTCTGCTGCTTCTCCAAAGAATCTTCTTCCTTCAACACCGCGCCGGCGGAGGGAATGGTCTTTGTACGGTATCGGCTCTGGTTGACAATACCGCTCTGTTCCAGTAAAACCGCATCCCGCAGCGCCGCCTTTTTCTTCAGCGTCAGCACCGCCACACCCTGGGTATTGCGTGTGGTCTTGGGCAGGAGCTGGGCTGTGGAAAAGATTGCCGCCCGGGCATCGGTGGAGTAGACAACCATCTGCTCGTCCGCATCCAACGCCACTGCCTTAACGAGCGGGCTTTTGTCGCCGTACGCACCGGTGAGCTTCTTCCGGTTGGTCTTTGTCTCATAGGCGGACAGGGGCACCTTCGCGACCTTGCCGTTTTCAAAAAAGAACAGAATAAAGCCCTTGTAATCCCCGCAGAATACCAGCGCCGCCATATTTTCTCCCGCCTCAAAGCCCAGCTTTTGGGGCAGGTAGTCCCCAAGCTGGGAAGCCTTGCCGTCGTCAAAGTCACTGAGCCGGGACTTGTAGCACTGGTATTTATCGGTGAACACCAAGAATTCTGCCCTGTTGGTGGTCTCTTTGGTCAGCGAAAGGCTGTCGCCCTCCTTGAACTTCTGCTCGCCGCTCATCCGCAGGGATTGGGCGGTAATTTTTTTCAGATACCCTTCTTTGGAGACAAACACCGTCACCGGGTAATCCGGTACGGCATCTTCTTCCTCCTCGGGAGCAGCCTCCTGAGCATCGTAGATGATCTCCGTCCGCCGGGGCTGACCGAACTTGTCGGAAACCGTCTGCAGCTCTTTGATAATGACGTTTTTCAGCTTCCGGGTGCTGTTCAAGGTATCACGCAGATCGGCGATTTCCGCTTCCAGCTGACTCGTGGCTTTGGTCTGCTTGAGGATGTATTCCTTGTTGATGTTACGCAGCTTGATCTCTGCGACGTAGTTCGCCTGAATCTCATCGATGCCAAAGCCGATCATCAGATTGGGAACCACCTCGGTTTCCAGCTCCGTCTCCCGGATGATCCGGATGGCCTTGTCGATATCCAGCAGAATCCGCTCCAGACCTTTCAGCAGGTGCAGCCGGTCTTCCTTTTTCTGAATCTGGAAGAAAATACGCCGCTTGACGCAGTCTGTGCGCCACGCCGTCCACTCATCCAGAATCTCTCCCACACCCATCACCCGGGGCATGCCGGCAATGAGAATATTGAAATTGCAGGGGAAGCTGTCCTGCAGGGGTGTCAGCCGGAACAGCTTCTGCATGAGCTTGTCCGGGTCAACGCCCCGCTTTAAGTCGATGGTCAGCTTCAGGCCGCCCAGATCCGTTTCGTCCCGCATGTCGGTGATCTCTTTGATCTTCCCTGCCTTGATCAGCTCAGCCACCTTATCCATGATGACCTCGGTGGCTGTAGTATAGGGAATTTCCGTGATCTCGATAAGGTTTCCATCCCTGACGTAGCGCCACTTCGCCCGGAGCTTGAAGCTGCCCCGGCCTGTGGCGTAAATTTCCCGGGTAGCGGCCTCGTCGAAGAGAAGCTCTCCGCCGGTGGAAAAATCCGGGCCGGGCAGAGTTTCCAGAATGTCGTGTTCGGGATTTTTCATCAGGGCGATGGTGGTGTCGCAGACCTCCTTCAGGTTGAACGAGCAGATATTGGAGGCCATGCCCACGGCGATGCCCTGATTGGCGGACACCAGCACATTGGGGAAGGTGGTGGGCAGCAGCGCGGGTTCTTTCATAGTGGCATCGTAATTGTCCACCATATCCACGGTGTCAGAGTCGATGTCCTTGAAAATTTCTCCGCAGATAGGATCCAGCTTTGCTTCCGTGTACCGGGCGGCAGCGTAGGCCATGTCCCGGGAATAGACCTTGCCGAAATTGCCCTTGGAATCCACAAAAGGGTGCAGCAGGGTCTCGTTGCCCCTGGCAAGGCGCACCATGGTCTCATAAATGGCAGCGTCGCCGTGGGGATTCAGCCGCATGGTCTGACCTACGATGTTGGCGGACTTGGTTCTGCCCCCGGTGAGCAGGCCCATTTTGTACATGGTATACAGGAGCTTGCGGTGGGACGGCTTAAAGCCGTCAATCTCGGGAATTGCCCGGGAAACGATGACCGACATGGCGTAGGGCATGTAGTTAAGCTCCAGCGTCTCGGAGATGGCCTGCTCCGTTGTCGAGCCGTGCAGGCCCATGATGCCGTTGGTGTTTACTTTTTTCTTCTGTTCAGGTTCCTTATTTTTCCGTGCCATATTGCACTCCTTGCAGTCGTGAATGAAAATGAGAATGCTCCACCCAGGGGTTTTTTACGAAATATCTGCCAGTTCCAAATATTTGGCGCCGTTTTCGGCAATGAAGTTTTTCCGTTCCTGAAGGCCGTCGCCCAGCAGGAAGTCAAAATAGTGCGCCGTCCGCTCTGCGTCCTCAGGCATGACCTTAATGAGCCGGCGGGTCTGGGGGTTCATGGTGGTCATCCACATCATCTCCGGGTCGTTTTCACCCAAGCCTTTGGAGCGCTGGATGGTGACCTTTTTCCCGTCCAGCTCCTTCAGAATTTTTGTCTTTTCCTGTTCGTTGTAGGCAAACCAGGTCTTGTCCTTGCAGGTGATCTCAAACAGCGGCGACTCCGCGATATACACATACCCATCCCGGATCAGGGTGGGACACAGGCGGTAGAGCATGGTGAGGATCAGTGTGCGGATCTGAAAACCGTCCACGTCGGCATCGGTACAGATGACCACCTTGCTCCACCGGAGCTGGGAAAGGTCAAAGCTGCTCAGTTCCTTGGCTTTTTTGCCCTGTACCTCCACCCCGCAGCCCAGTACCTTCATCAGGTCGGTGATGATGGGGGAAGCAAAAATCTTGGCATAGTCCGCCTTCAGGCAGTTGAGGATCTTACCGCGGACAGGCATAATCCCCTGAAACTCCGCATCCCGGCTGAGCTTGACGCTGCCCAGGGCGGAATCGCCCTCCACAATATACAGCTCCCGGACGGATGTGTCCCGGCTGCGGCAGTCCACAAACTTCTGCACCCGGTTGGCGATGTCAATAGATCCAGAGAGCTTCTTTTTCACGCTGGACTTGGTCTTTTCGGCGGATTCCCGGGCGCGCTTGTTCACCAGAATCTGCTCCGCCGCCTTGTCAGCTTCCTGCTTATTCTCAATAAACCAGACCTGGAGCTGCTCTTTGAAGAAGGCGGTCATGGCGTCCTGGGTGAATTTACTGTTGACGCTCTTCTTGGTCTGGTTTTCAAAGCAGCCGATGGTGGAAAAGCAATTGGTCACCAGCACAAGGGAGTCCTGAATGTCCTGAAAAATGATCTTATTCTCGTTTTTGGTGTACTTATTGTTGTCCCGGAGGTACTTGTCAAAAGCCGCTGTGAAACCGGAGCGAACCGCCTTGTCGGGGCTTCCGCCGTATTCCAGCCAGGAGGAGTTGTGATAATACTCGATGTGGCTGACCTGCTTGGAAAAGCAGAAGGAAACGGTGATTTTCAGCTTCATCTCCGGACGGTTTTCCGCGTCCCGGCCCCGGCGTTCCGCCTCCCAAAAGGTGGGCATGGTGAAGGCGTTGTCGCCTACCAGCTCCTCGATATACTGCCGGATGCCGTCCGCATAGCAGAATTCCTCAGTTTCAAACCTGCCGCCCACCTGGTTGCGGAAGCGGAAGGTGATCCCCTTGTTCACCACCGCCTGACGGCGCAGCACATCCCGGTAGTATTCCACTGGGATGTTGATATCGGTGAACACCTGCTTATCCGGTTTCCAGTGAAAGCAGGAGCCGGTCTTTTTCCGGTCGGAAGGCTGCTTTTTCAGTCCGCCCTTATTTCTGCCCTTCTCAAAGTGGAGGTCGTACCGGTATCCGTCCCGGCGGATGGTGGCATCAAAGAATTCCGAAGCATACTGGGTGGCACAGGAGCCAAGGCCGTTTAAGCCTAAGGAATACTCATAGTTTTCCCCGTTTTCCCCATATTTGCCGCCGGCGTACATCTCACAGAATACCAGTTCCCAGTTGTAACGCTTTTCCTTCTCGTTATAATCCACGGGGCAGCCCCGTCCAAAGTCCTCCACTTCCACGGATAAGTCCTCGTAGCGGGTAACGACGACGGTGTCGCCGTAGCCCTCCCGGGCCTCATCGATGGCGTTGGAGAGAATCTCAAACACTGCGTGCTTACAGCCCTCCAGGTCGTCGGAGCCGAAAATGACCGCGGGACGCTTGCGCACCCGGTCCTCGCCCTTGAGCATGGAGATGCTGGAATTTCCGTATTGTTCCTGTTTTTTCGTTGCCATTTTGTTTACCTGCCTAAGTATGCCATATTAAATCAATTATAGTATACGCAAAAATCAGCGGAAAGTCAAGGAAGGGGATGATAAAGCAAAACCGCACCCCACATGGGGTGCGATTTCAAATACCTGTTTATCATACTGGTTCTCAATAAAAAACTTTCATTCGCAAGAATTGAAGTTTTTTGTTAGAGAATCATATGAGACGGGATTGGGTGATTTTTCTTTCCCAAAATCACAGAATCGGCAACGCCGTAAGGCGGTGTCATCTTATTAAAAATCACAGATTTTTAATAAGAAATAGTATCAGTCGTGCCGCTGATCCCAGTTTTCATAGGTTTCGCAGAACCGGGCGGAGAAGGATGGCTCCCGTCCCGCCGCATACAGGTGGGCGGTATCTCCAAAGGCGCTCATTCGGAAAGACGCGATCCCCTTCCGGCGTTCCTCCGTGGTCAGGGTAGTGACGGAGGTAGGCAAAGCGCAGGTGCCGTGCCACAGCGGCATGGGAGAAATCCCCAGAAGGTGGCTCAAAAGCACACACTCAACACCAAAGTGGCAGAAAAAGACAATCGTATCCTGATTGGGCTGTTCCGCCCGGTAGCATTCTCCCTCCCGGCGGTAGCCGTGGCAGGCGAGAAGCTCGTCCAATCCCTGCCAGACCCATTCGGCTTCTTTCTTTACCGAAGCGGCGGAAAACCGGTCGTTCTCCCACCAGTGTTCCCGGTCATAGAACCGCTTTTCCACCGTCCAGTCCTGGGGCAGCCAGTCCCAGGCAACGCCGCGCTTGGCCCTGTCCGGGCGAAGAACCTCAGGAGAGAATTCCCGGAGCCAGGGCAGGATCTCCGCCTGCCGCCCCAGCTTTTCCAGCGTGGGCTTTGCAGTATCCCGCGCCCGCCCCTTGGGGGAGCAGTAAAAGGCCTTCACGTCCAGCTCACACAGGCGGCGG
The DNA here is from genome assembly GCA_051867075.1 of Faecousia sp. GTDB lineage: Bacteria > Bacillota > Clostridia > Oscillospirales > Oscillospiraceae > Faecousia. The sequence continues at coordinate 9,164 of JBJDYG010000007.1, forward strand.
GACAGCAGCTCCGCTTCCTCCCAGCCGGTCTGCGTCAGAGAATCGATGGAATAATCCGGGTCGCCGTGACGCACGATTAACAGCTTCATGTGTTTCTCCTCCGTTATTTCCCGAATTTCACCGCAGCCTCTTTCAGCATCTTCCGTATAGGCAGATGATAGGGGCAGCGGTTTTCACAAGCACCGCAGCCAATGCAGTCCGTGGCTTTTTTGTCCAGGGCTTCGTAGCGGCTTCTGGCCCATTCCGCCAGACCGTACCGGGACAGATACCCGTCAAAGAGGAAAACGCCGGAAATGTTGATTCCCGCGCTGCAGGGCTGGCAATAGTTGCACCGGCGGCAGAACTGGGTGCCGAGGGCATCGCGAATAGCGAGAATCTTCGCCTTTTCCTCCGGGGACAGGGGCGAATGGTCGTTGACCGCAGCCAGATTCTGGGTCAGCTCGGCAGGATCCGCCATGCCGGGAATCACCACACTGATGTCCGGATTGGCGCAGATATAGCGAAGCGCTGCTGTGGCGTCCTCTATGGCGCCACCGGCAAGGGGCTTCATGTCGATAAATCCGATGTTCTTTTCGGTGCAGGCATGAATCAGGGTCTCTGCCTGATCTTCCACAATGTTGTAGGGGAACATGATGGTCTCCACCCAGGGCAGCTCCAGCGCCATTTTAAAGGTTTCCAGAGAGTGGGCGGTGATGCCGATGTGCCCAATTTTCCCCGCTTCTTTCGCCTGCATCAGCGCTTCCAGCGCGCCCCCGGGGGCCATGATTTTCTCTATGTCGGCGGGAGGGGCATTGTGGATCTGATAAAGATCAATGTAGTCTGTGCGCAGGTTGCGAAGGCTGATGTCGATATCCTTCGCCATGGCGTCCGCATTGCGGGACATACTCTTGGTGGCGAGGACAAAATGCTCCCGGATACCTTCCAGACCGTAGCCCAAATATTCCTCGCTGACGGTGTAGCTCCGGGCGGTGTCAATATAGTTAACGCCGTTTTCCAGCAGCTTGTGCATGAGCGATCTGGTACCCTCAGCGTCGATGCGCTGGATCGGAATGCCGCCAAAGCCCATACGGGAGATTTTCAGGCCGGTTTTTCCCAATATTCTGTATTCCATAAAATGCGCTCCTTTTCTTTTTCTGTCATTATACGGCAAACCCGTGGAAAATACAATATCTCTTTTCCCCTGCCCTATCACAGACAAACGGGTCAGCGTCCGCTGACCCGTCTGCTTATTTCCCAAGTTCTTGATTTCGCTTATAGGTGCCGATGACGCAGTCCATAGCCGCGCCCCGGAAGCCATGCGCTTCCAGCGTCTGAACGCCTACGATGGTGCTCCCGCCGGGAGAACATACCGCATCCTTCAATGCGCCGGGGTGCTGATGGGTAGCAAGCACCATTTCCGCCGATCCCGCCATGGTCATAGCGGCATATTCCAGAGCCTTGGCTCTTGGAATGCCGCAGGCCACCGCGCCGTCGGCCAGCGCCTCAATAAACATATACATAAAGGCAGGGCCGCTGCCGGACAGGGCGCTGGCAGCGTCAATCAGCCGTTCTTCCAGGGCGTCCAGCATGCCGCAGAAGCGCATATCCTCCAACCAGTCGGCTAAAACCCCGTCATCCACTAGCTCATTGCGGCAGTACTGGATCACACCCTTGCCGATCGCTGTGGGGGTGTTGGGCATGATGCGCACCGTGGGAAGGGCAGTTCCGGCGAACTGCTGGATTTTAGCGATTTCCAGCCCTGCCGCCATGGTGATGAGCAGGGGCTTCCGCTCCGCCAGAACGCCCTGCAGCGGGGCAAGCATATCTTTCACCATATGGGGCTTCACCGCGATGAAGATCCGGTCGCACCGGGCAGCAATGGAAGCGTTGTCGGAGTAGACAATGTCCAGCTCACTTGCAAGGGCCTTCGCCCTGCCGGAACGGTCGGCAACCATAATGTCCTTCGTTGCTTTGCTCAAAGCCCTGGCGATGGCGCCGCCCATGTTGCCGCAGCCGATAAATCCGTACTTCATGATAATGCCTCCTCAGCGGATATGTCCGTCTCCATGGATGATGTACTTATAGGTGGTCAGCTCCCGAAGCCCCATGGGCCCCCGGGCGTGGAGCTTCTGGGTGGAAATGCCCATTTCGCACCCCAAACCAAACTCACCGCCGTCGGTAAACCGGGTGGAGGCGTTGACATACACCGCCGCACTGTCCACATTTGCGGTGAAAATCCGCTCCGCTTCCGCATCCCGGGTCACAATGGCCTCGCTGTGACCGGTGGAGTGGGCGGCGATGTGACCGACCGCTTCCTTCACATCCTCCACACATTTGACAGAGAGAATATAGTCCAGAAATTCTGTGTCAAAGTCCTTCTCCCCCGCTTTCTTTCCAGGGATGATGGCAGCCGCCGTCTCGTCCAGCCGCAGCTCCACGGGCTGTTCCCGCCGGATGACCAGCCGGTCATAGAGCATGGGCAAAAACGTTGGAGCAACGGCCTTGTCCACAAGCAGCACCTCCTCGGCATTGCACACGCTGGGGCGGCTTGTCTTGGCGTTTTCCACAATGTTCAGCGCCATATTCAGGTCGGCTGACTTCTCCACATACACATGGCAGATACCGGTTCCGGTGGCGATGCAGGGAACGGTGGCAGTACGGACACAGGCGTTAATCAACCCCGCGCCGCCCCGGGGAATCAGCAGATCGATATAGCCGTTTGCCTTCATCAGCGCCGTGGCGCTTTCCCGGGAGGTATCCTGTACCAGATTCACCGCGTTTTCCGTAATACCAAGGGATTTTAACCCGGAACGAAGGGCGGTGACGATGGCATTGGCGCTGCGAAACGCCTCCCTGCCGCTCCTGAGTACGCAGACGTTGCCGCTCTTCAGCGCCAGGGCAGCAGCATCGCTGGTGACGTTGGGCCGACTTTCGTAAATGATGGCGATGACGCCCATGGGCACGGACACCTTCTGAATTTTCAGGCCGTCGGGGCGGGTATGCTCTTCCAGAACCCTTCCAACCGGGTCAGGCAGCTGTGCCACCTCCCGAACGCCCTGGGCCATGCCGGCGATACGCTCCTTTGTCAGCTTCAGGCGATCCAGCATCACGGCGGAGATGTGCTCCTTCGCCGCTTCCAGATCCTGCGTGTTGGCGTCGAGAATGGCATCCTCCTGCAAAAGCAGGGCATCCGCCATGGCGTACAGGGCAGCGTTCTTCTGCGCGGTGGTCAGGCAGGATACCACTGTTTTTGCCGCTTTGGCGGCTTCCAGCATAGCTTTCATAGGCGTTCCTCCGAAAAAGTGGTGCCGACAGGCTTCCCGTCCAGGATGTCATAAAGATTGCCGGGGTTATTCCCGTTGGCAATGACCATGTCGCAGCCGCAGCTCAGGCAAATCTCAGCGGCGTGGAGCTTGGTGACCATACCCCCGGTGCCCTGAGAAGAATTACTGACCCCGGCAAGCTCCCGGATGTGATCGTCGATTTTCGCAACGCGGCGCAGCAGCACGGCGTCCGGGTGGGTATGGGGATCGGCGGTGTACAGCCCGTCAATGTCCGACAGGAGGATCAGCAGATCCGCGTGGACGCTTCTTGCCACAATGGCGGCAAGGGTGTCGTTATCACCGATGACGATCTCGTCCGTAGCAACGGTATCGTTTTCGTTGATGATGGGCAGAGCCCCCAGCTCCAGCAGTCGGTTCAGGGTGTTGGTAAAGTTCAGCCGCCGGGTGTCGCTGGCAGTATCATCGCCGGTAATCAACAGCTGCGCCACAGTGTGGTGGTACTCACTGAACAGCTTGTCATAAGTATACATCAGTTCGCATTGACCCACAGCGGCAGCAGCCTGCTTGGATGGGATGTCCTTGGGTTTCTCCCGCAGCCCCAGCTTCCCTACGCCCATGCCGATGGCGCCGGAGGAAACCAGAATCAGTTCATGTCCGGCATTTTTGATATCGCTCATGATTTTGCACAGCTGCTCCACCCGGCGGATGTTTAAGTGCCCGGTGGGGTGAGCCAGTGTCGTCGTTCCGATTTTAACCACGATGCGCATGTTCTGCTCTCTCCTGACAACGATTTTGGGACATTATATCACTTTAGTCCGTTGAAGTAAAGAGTATAAGCACTGATTTGGGAAAATTGTTTCTTCCGTCTCTTCGCCGCGGCAACAGCAAACAGGCAGTCGCTCCGGACCGCCCGTCTGCAATATTTCGTTGTGTTTATCCCTTTTCCAAAATGTCCAACGCCGCCTGGAGCTGGGGATCCTCCTCCGGCTCCAGTTTACCATAGCGGATAGCGTTTACAGTTTCCTCATCCACCGCTGCAAGCACATCCGGCGTGACCCCAACTCCTGCCAGACTGACACCGTTGGGGGTAAAGTACTTGCCCACGGACAGTCCCACCGCCGAACCGTCGCTAAGCCGCAGGGTGTTCTGGAAATATCCCTTCCCGCAGGTCTGCTCCCCCACTACGGTGGCAGCACCATACTCGCTTAAAGCCGCGGCAAAGAACTCCGCCGCAGAGTAGGATTCTTCGTTCACCAGCACCGCCATGGGAATATCCAGACAGCTTTCATCGGAATAGTCCACATGCTCCTGGCCGGAATAGCTCACCGTGCGAAACAATTCCCCCTCGGGAAGCAGATAGTCCAGCACCTTGACCAGCTCTTTGGCGTAGCCGCCGGGGTTGTTGCGCACGTCGAAGATCAGCTTTTCCGCGCCGTCAGCCAGCAGGGAATCAATGGCAGCGATGGTTTCCTCAGCGCACCGGGAGTCAAAATTCTCAATGGTCACAAGTCCGACCGTCTCCGTGAGCATCCGCCCGCTGGCAACAACCGTTTCTACCTGCCGCCGCTCAACAGGAAGAGTGACAGCCTCGTCCTGACGCAGAACCGTCAGAGAAACATAGGTTCCCTCCTCTCCCCGCACCAGATTCCGAACCTCAGCAGCAGTCAGTCCCCGGACATCCTGGTCGTCTACCTGGATCAGCAGGTCGCCCACCTGAACGCCCGCTTCCTCGGCAGGACCGCCCTCGTTCACAACTTGAATCAGAAAGCCCTCCTGCTCCTGGGTTACCTGAATGGTAACACCAATGCCTACATAGGCGTTGTTCACCTGTTCCTGATGGGCTTCGTATTCGCTGGCGGGGATATAGTAGCTCCACCGGTCTCCCAGGGCCTTTACCATCGCATCCGCTGCGGCATCCTCCATGGCGGTCTGATCCTTTTCTCCGATAAACCGTTCCAGAATCAGCGCTTCCAGCTGATCCAGCTTGGATACCTCAGCGCGCCCCGGATACCCAACGGCGGCCAGTGTGACCACGGTAGCCAGCACCGCCACCAGCAGGTATGACGCGAAAAGCAGAATTTTCTTTTTCATGGGATTACCACCTCATACAAAGCATTCCCACAACCCATGAGAATATGGGCTGTGGGAATGAAAATCAATCCGGTCAATCAGTAAAGGGGAACATAGTTGCAGGGATTGACATAGACACCGTTATAGGAGATGCCAAAGTGCAGATGGTCGCCGGTGGCAACACCGGTGGCGCCGGTTCTGCCAATCAGCTGCCCCGCGCTGACGATGGTGCCGGCGCTGACACAGTAGCTGCTCAGGTGCATGTAAATGGAAGAGAAGCCGTCCTGATGGTTAATCTGCACGTAGTTGCCGGCGGCACTGCCCCAGCCGGCAACGCTGACAATGCCTGCCCGGGTCGCATACACAGGATCTCCGGTGCCGGTATCCAAGTCCACGCCCTGGTGGTAAGTAGACGCGCCGGTGGTTGGAGAAACACGGTTGCCGAAGGGACTGGTGATAGAGGTGTAGCTGCAGGGAACCAGCCATCCGCCGCTGGAACCGGTATTACCGGCGTTGCTGCCGCTATTGCCGGTATTTCCGGTCTCGCCGGAGCTGCCATTGCTGTTGGGAGCCGTCGTGGGAGGAACATAGGTCGCCATGTAGGCTTCCCATTCCCGGAGCTTGGCCTCGTCAAATTCCTGCTCCTTGGCTGCAATCTGCTTCAGAAATTCCTCATCCTGAGCTTTGAACTCCGCCTCCAGGGCTTCCAGATCCTCAGCCTTCTGCAGCAGCTCCAGCAGAAGCTCGTCGGCCTCCTGCTTTTTGCCGTCCAATTCGGCCTGCGTGTCGTCCAGCTCCTGCTTGGTAACCTCCAGATCGGCCTTTTCCGCTTCCAGTTCGGCCTGAGCCTCCTCCACCGCGTCGGCTGCGTCGCTCAACTCCTGCAGGCGGCGCTTATCGGAAGCGGCGATCTCCTCCACCATGTTCAGACGGTCCAGAAGGTCAGAGAAGCTGTTGGCCTTGAAGAGGACTTCCCAGTAGGAGAGTTCGCCCTCTTCTTCCATGGTGCGAATCCGCTCCTTGTTCTCGAGGTTCAGTGCTTCCAGCCGATCCTCCGCGGTGTCCAACTCATCCTGCTTGTCCGCGATGAGCAGATTGAAAGCGGAAATCTGTTCGTTGATGTTGACAATCTGGGTGCTGAGAAGCTGAATCTCCTGATCGATGATGTTCTTTCTGGCGATGATGTCCGCAATTTCGTTTTCGTTTTCCTTGTACTGCTCCTGCACGTCCTTAATCTGCTCCTGCAGCTCCTTCTTCTGCTGCTTCAGCTCGTTGATCTGCTTGCGGATCTCGCTGGAAGAAGCGGCGCTGGCAAAGGTGGGAAGAATGCTCATCAGTAGCGTCAGCAGCATCACCGCCGCCATGACGCCGGCAAGGACGGATACCAAACGTTTGCGATTTTTCATAGGAATCTCCTTTTCACGATGGGGAGGGGCATAATCTTAGGGATACTCTGATGAAATCGGCAAGAGCTGATGGCGGGAGATTTTGTCACAGACGAACGTGTTAAAAACAAAGGAATACTGGATGTATTTCTCGTTTTGAACACTGCACGGATGTGGCAAAAGATCCGCCACTCAGCCGCAGACGATTGATTCAGAGGTTCCTTAGTAGATATACGCCAATGGGTTTACATAAGTACCGGCATAGGAAATGCCGAAATGCAGGTGGGGGCCGGTGGACAGGCCGGTGCTGCCCACATAGCCGATCAGCTGCCCCTGGGACACGCTCTGTCCCGCCGAGACGACATAATTGGTCATGTGCATGTAGATGGACGCGAAGCCGTCCAGATGGTTGATACTGACATAGTAGCCTGCGCCCCCCGCCTGATAGGAGGCCACGGTCACGGTCCCAGCCCGGGTGGCGTAAATGGGCGTGCCCTGAGGACAGGCCATGTCGATGCCGTTGTGCATCCGCTGGTAGCCCAGTACCGGGTGGGTGCGCATGCCGAAGGGGCTGGTCAGGGTGTAGCCGGACACAGGGGTGACCCAGGCGGCGTTAGAGGGAGGATTCTCGCCCTGAAGCGCCAGCTTGGCAAGATACTCGTCGTACTTTGCCTGCTTCAGCTCCTTCTCCTTGGCGGCAATCTCCCGCATCAGGTCATCCTGCAGAATCTCCGACTGCTCCAGAAGCAGTTCGTATTCCTCGGATTTTTTCTCCAGCTCCCGCAGGACCTCGTCGGACTCCGTCCGCTTTTTCTCCAGCAGCGCTTCGGTTTCCGCCAGCTCCTCCCGGGTGGATTCCAGCTCGGTTTTCTCCGATTCCAGACTGATTCGGGTGGCAGTGACAATGTCCGCAGCGATGCGCATCTCCTGCAGGCGGCGCTGGTCGGCGTCGGAAATTTCCTGCATCATGTTCATCCGGTCCAGAAGATCAGTAAAGCTGTTTGCCTCAAAAATGACCTCCCAGTAAGTAACGCCGCCACCTTCCTCCATGGCCCGAACCCGATCCCGGTGCTGCTCGCTCAGGGCGCGCAGTTCCTCCTCGGCATCATCCAGATCATCCTGGGTATCCGCGATGAGCTGGCTGTAGGCGGAGATCTGGGCGTTGGTAGTCTCGATTTTGCTGCTCAGCAGCGCGATCTCCTGATCAATAGCCTCCTTCTGCGCCACAATGTCCGCCATGTCACTGTAGTTGGCGTCATACTGGCTCTGGATGGCGTCGATCTGTGCCTGAATTTCCGCGTTTTTCTCTTCCAGCGCGTCGATCTCCTTCTGGATCTCGCCGGAAGTAGCGGCATCGGCCGCAGCCGGCACGGTGCCCACCGCCATCACCGCCGCCAGTAGCAGGGCAATGAGGGATTTCGCGGTTCTCTTTTTGTGCTTGCTCATAATTATACATCCATAAACTTTCGGATTGAAGTCCAGCTGCCCACGATACCGACGAACATACCGGCGGCGGCAAAGGTGGCAACCATCGGCAGCAGCAGCTCCTGGAAGGGTACGAAGCTGAACAACTGCAGGGAGTCCACATTGCTGATCTTGGCAATCAGCGCGTCATAGCCCGCCCATTCCAGGCCGAAGGCCAGAATGGCGCCCAGCATACCCAGAGAGAAGCCTTCCACCACGAAGGGCAGCCGAATGAAGCCGTTGGTCGCGCCCACCATTTTCATAATGGCAATCTCGTCCCGCCGGTCGTACATAGCCAGCTTGACGGTGTTGGAGATAATCAGGAGGCTGACCACCAGCAGCACCGCGATAACGGCAATGGAGACGATGTGCAGCACGCTCTGAATGGTGGAGAAGCCCTCCGCCAGCTCATAAGCCGCATTGGTCTTGACCACGCCGGGCAGCTGTTTGAGCTGGGCGTCAGTCTGCTCCATTTTGGTGTTGTCCTCCAGCGTCACCACATAGCGGTGGCGCAGATCCTGAGCCTGCACACCGTTGAAGGCGCTGTCGCCGTCGTGATCGTTTATGAAGTCCTTCAGGGCTTCCTCCCGGGAAACGAAAGTGGACTGCAGAACGTTGTCCAACAGGTTAATCTTAGTGCCGATGGATCTTGCCTCGGCATCGGACAGGCTGCTGTCAATGTACACCAGAATTTCACTGGTCTTATTCAAGTCCTCCACCATGATGTCCAGGTTGTAGGCCAGAATGGAGAAGCTGCCCACGATGACGAGACACGCCACCGTAACACAGATAGCGGCAAAGGACATGAAGCCGTGGAGGAAAATGCCGCGGAAGCCCTCCTTGAGCAGGTAACCGATATTATTGAGCCTCATGCTTGTTTTCCTCCTCCAGTCCGTCGCTTACCACGCACCCTTCATCAATGGCAATGGTGCGCTTGTGGAACAGCTTTACCAGATTCTGATCGTGGGTAACCACCAGCATGGTGGTGCCCAGATTGTTGATCTCCTGCAGCAGGGCCATAATTTCAAAAGAGCGCTCCGGGTCCAGGTTGCCGGTGGGCTCGTCGGCAATGATGGTGGACGGATTGTTCACCAGAGCACGGGCAATGGCAAGTCTCTGCTGCTCGCCGCCGGACATCTCATTGGGATGACGGTTCATCTTGCCCTCCAGGCCCACCAGCTCCAGAACGTAGGGCACACGCTCTTTGATCTCGGCTTCCTTTGCTCCCACGACCCGCATGGCAAAGGCCACATTTTCATAGACCGTCATCTTCTCGATCAGGCGGTAGTCCTGAAACACCACGCCTACGGTCCGGCGCAGGTAGGGAACCTCCCGCTTGCGGATCCGCTCCAGCGAGTAGCCATTGACATGTACAGTACCGGAGGTAGGCTTCAGCTCGCCGGTAATCAGCTTGATGATGGTGGACTTGCCGGAACCGGAGGGGCCAATCAGGAAGCAAAACTCGCCGTCCTCGATCTGCATGGTAACACCGTTCAGGGCTTTGTTGCCCTGGGTGTAGGATTTCACGACATCGGTAAATTCAATCATAATCGCATCTTTCTCCCGTCATTGGCGGCATTCAGGCTGCCGAAGCAACACCCGCATACCGCCCGCAGTGTAACCGAATTGTAACACATTGTGAAAACAATGTCAATCACAATCCGAAATAAATTCGGCAAAATCGCAGATTTAACAGATTATCCACAATTATTTGCCATAAAATTTCAGCTTTCTTTTATATTACGTTCCAGATATGGAAAACACTTCCGCTTTTCGGCGGTGCTGCGTACCGCTGCAGGCAGGCCGCTTCATCCCGTATGCCGGGCAATTCCGGCATAGCGCTTTTCCCTGCCCTGCAGTTGGCGCAGAAACGGGGCTGACAACGCAGCCCCGCAGAATATCAGCTGTTACCGGGTCTCCCGGGAGGTCAGGTACTTGCGCACCATCAGCGCTACCTTAAAGACAATGGCATGGTCGAACTGCCGCAAATCCAGCCCGGTGAGCTTTTTGATCTTCTCCAGACGGTAGACAAGGGTATTGCGGTGGACGAAGAGCTTCCGGGAGGTTTCGGAGACGTTCAGGTTGTTCTCGAAGAACTTGTTGATGGTAAACAGCGTCTCCTGATCCAGAGAATCAATGGAATTCTTCTTAAACACCTCGCTGAGGAAGATCTCGCACAACGTGGTGGGCAGCTGGTAGATCAGACGCCCGATGCCCAAATTCTCATAATTGATAACACTCTTCTCTGTGTCAAAGACCTTGCCAACATCAATGGCAGTCTGGGCTTCCTTATAGGAATCCGCCAGCTCCCGCAGATGGTCGGACACGGTGCCGATGCCGATAACGGTCTTGATCCGCAGCTCGTTTTTCAGCGTATCCTCCATGGCGAAGGCAATCTTCTCCAGATCCTCGGGAGCAGCACTGCCGGTAATCTGCTTGACCACGGCGATATCCGTTTCATTGATGGACAGAACAAAGTCCTGCATCTTGTCCGGGAACATGCCGGCAAGCACATCCACGGTTGCCACATCGCTGTGTCCCACCTGACGGATCAGGAACACCGCCCGGGGGGCGTCGGTGGCAAAGTGCAGTTCCTTGGCGCGGATGTAAATATCGCCGGGCAGAATGTTGTCCATGATGATATTCTTCACGAAGGTGCCCCGGTCGTGCTTCTCTTCGTAGAATGTCTTTGCATCATTCAGAGCGATATAGGCCATCTGGCAGAAGCTCCGGGCTGTCTCATCGTCACCGGAGCAGAAGACGGCATATTCAAAGGCATTGGAATTGCCGACAATGGCTTTGAAGCTCTTCTGCGCAAAGGTGACCACACTGTCGGCGGCGTTGCCCACCTTCAACGCGGCGTCCGTCCAGCGCTCTCCCAGAACGGACATATCGGTGCAGGAAACCACACAGCCTTCGGTATCGATCACGCCGAAGCTACGATCAGAAATATCTCGCAGTTGAACGATTACGCTCTGAAAAACACTGTTGGACATGTCTACAGTCACTCCTTAGTATCTTGCATAAATGCGCATTTCACAAAAACGCATTGTTATTATACACAGCTTTTGCGCACATTGCAAGTACCTTTTGACATTTTACTGCAAAATCTCTTATGTTTTTTAGGTAATATACCAAGGTTTTACCGCAAGGCGCCTGTTCGTGCCCTGATCTTTCCAGCAAAATGACTGCTCAGGGCTGTGTTTCCCCTTCCAGCAGGGCAATTTCCTCCGCTGTCAGCTCCCGCGCCTGTCCTCTGGGAAGATTTCCCAAGGTCAGGCAGCCCTCCTGCCGGCGTTCCAGATACGTTACAGTCATATTCCGGGAGGCCATCATCCGGCGCACCTGATGGTATTTCCCCTCCCGGACGGTGATCCGGCTTTCTCCCGGCCCAAGCGGCTCCAAAAGGGCCGGCAGGCACACCGTCCCATCCCGGAGCGTCAGCCCGGCGGCAAAGGCCGCCGCATCGGCATCATTTGCCTGCCCTTCATGGCGGGCGTAGTAGACTTTCGGCACTTCTTTTTTGGGGCTGATCAGCCGGTGGAGCAGCTCGCCGTCGTTGGTAAACAGCAGCAGCCCCTCTGTGGCCTTGTCCAGCCGCCCCACGGGTTTTAAGTCCAGATGCCGCCATTGCGCCGGAAGAAGTTCCATGACGGTTTTCTCCAAAGCGTCCTCCGTGGCGGTGACGTACCCCGCCGGTTTGTTGAGCATCACCACCATCCGGCGCTTTCCGCTTAAGGGTTCGCCGTCAAGGGTGACGGCGTGGACGGCAGGGTCGATTTTCCGGGCGCCATCCTTTTCCGCATTCCCATCCACGCTGACCCGTCCGGATTTCAGGATGGCTTTCACCTGAGAGCGGGTGCCCGCGCCGCTGTCACACAGGAATTTGTCCAATCGTTCCATAGCTCCTCCGTTCTACGCCCCGGCTTTGCCGCATAGGCTGTACCACCTATTCAAACCGGGAGGGATTCTTTATGATGGTTATGACCGCGAAGGTCAATCTGAAAAAAATAATGATCGCCATAGCCGCCGTGGCCGCGTTGGTGCTTGCGCTGATCCTGCTGCTGGGCGGAGGGAACTCCGCCGAAACCTCCGCCCCAACGGCATCAAGCAATGATGAACGGGTGAAGTTTCTGACGGACTTCGGTTGGGAGGTGACCACCTCCCCTGCAGAGTCCAGCCAGGTCAGGATCCCGGAGGCATCCAGCGAGATGTTCGACCGCTACAACGCCCTGCAGAAAAGTCAGGGATATGATTTAAGCAAGTATGCCGGGAAAAAAGTCATGCGCTACGTCTATAAAATAAACAACTATCCCGGCGCGACAGAGCCGGTATACGCCACCTTGCTGGTCCACAAAAATCAAATCATCGGCGGCGACGTAACGGACACCGCCGCCAAGGGAAAAATCCAGGGCTTCAAAATGCCGGAGGCCCCGGCGGTGCCTTCCGAAAACACCACTTCAGCCACCGAGATGACACAGCAGGGCGGGTAACCCTCTCTCATTATCTCAGGGAACTTCTGATACCATTTCTTATTGAAAATCTTTGATTATCAATAAGAAGGCACCGCCTTACGGCGTTGCCGATCCTGTGATTTTGGGAAAGAAAAATCATGCAATCCCGTCTCATAGGATTCTCTAATAAAATCCCCATGCTGAGTACAGCGCCGCCAAACATGAAAGGCATCAAAAATGTTTGAATTTTACCATTGTTTTGAGACTTTCACAGCAAAGACTTCAATTCATGCGAATGAAAGTTTTCGTCTGCGGCTGAGTGGCGGTTCTCTCGCCATCAGCTCTTGCCGATGTCATCAGAGTTTCCTAAGTACAAATTCCTGAACCGGACATCCAAATTCTTCCGTCAGCTTGCCTTCCACGAAACCCAATCGTTGATAGAACGCTCTTGCGGCGATCCCTTCAGGTACGCCGTCCCGGTAGGTTGTGACAATGACATCCTTTCCTGCGTCCAAAAATGTCAGCATATAGGACACCATTTTTTCTGCAATGTGCTGCCTGCGGTATTCGGCATCAACCGCCAGAAAACAGAGCATATTATGTTCTTTTGAAAACAGCAGAGCACCAACAATTCTGTCTTCACTTTTGGCACAGACAGCGGATTCCCTTTTCATGAAATCCAAAACCGTTTCTCTGTGCGCTTCCACAGCATCTTTGGTTTCGAGTCCGGGAAAATCTGCTTTTACTTTATTTACGAGATTCATCCAATCATCAATATCATATTCTCTGCCCAGCTCAATTTCCACCCCGATTCACCCCCGAACTACAATACAATTTATACTACCACATTATTCTCCCCTTGACAAGCGCTCCTTACCGTGCTACTCTATGGGGGAACTGAACAGTATCTTCAGGGCGGGGCGAAATTCCCCACCGGCGGTAAAGTCCGCGAGCGCG
>JBJDYG010000008.1:0-4294 GCA_051867075.1 Faecousia sp.
GACCCGGAGCGGGTAATGGAAATCTACGAAACCATGATGCTGCCCCTGTGGAATGCAACCCTGCCAGGTGACCGCTTTTATCCGGAGCGGGAGCGTGGTATGGAAGCGATGCAGGCGTATCAGGCGGGCACTTTCTCCGTTTTCGGCAGAGATCATACCTTACGCCCTTTGTCGGGACTATCTCAGCCAGAAGAACAGCAACAGATAGAATCCAATGTTGATTTGGATGCTGCTAAAGATTTGATCAATCAATTCTGTTCTCAGGAATACGGCAGTGAAGCTGACTTCTCAGACCTTCAGAAAGTGAGTGTAGCCTACACCACCATTACGGACGACGAAATCCCCGTTGAAGTCTATGTGAATTTGATTAGCTTCAGGCTGTATCGTTATATCGAAGGCATCATCGTTGATTTCAGACAATACAGCTCTTTGAAGGAGCTGACAGAAAAGGAACTGGTTAATCTGGATTTTGATGAACTGGTTTCCTTTTCCAGAGAACAGCTCGCAAAGGTAGCGATTCACGAAGCCGAAATACTGCTGCAATGGGATTCGGATGGTGAGCAAATCCAGACATGGCGGCATTCCAATGGCTGGTTCTATAATCACTATGGCATTGTGGATGGGGTGGCAAGCTCCGTTGCAGGCCCCTTCGATACTCTGGAGGATGCAAAGGCAGCAGTTCTTGCCCACCGCCCTTTGGCAGTTGAAGTATCTGATACTCATGATGCAGAAGATACCTTTTATGATATCGACCCGGAACAGATCCGGCAGAATCTGGCACAGCGAGGTATCGTCAACGGCAAAGTGGTTGACCCGGACGCTCTGGAGAGCGACCCTTTCATCCAGCAGGTGGTGGCAGATGCCGCAGCAGCCCAGGAGCCTGCCGCCCCAATCCCACCCCAGCCGAAACCCAAGCGGGAGCGCATCACCTTTGAGCCGCTGTACCCGGAGATTCCCAAGGAACAGCGCACCAATTTCCGCATCACCGACCCGGAACTGGGCTACGGCACAGCCAGCGAAAAGTATGCCGCCAATGTTGCCGCTATCCGAATGCTGAAACACGTTGAGGACGAGGGCAGGCTGGCAACGCCCGTGGAGCAGGAAATCCTCTCCCGGTATGTTGGCTGGGGCGGTTTGGCGGACTGCTTTGATGAAAAGCACAGCAAATATCAGGAGCTGAGAGCATTACTTTCCGAAGAAGAATACGCTGCTGCCAGAGCCAGCTCCTTGACCGCTTTCTACACCTCTCCGGTTATTATTCAGTCCATGTATCAGGCATTGGAGCAGATGGGCTTCCGGGAGGGCAATATTTTGGAGCCATCCTGCGGTGTGGGCAACTTCATTGGAATGATTCCGGACAGCATGGCAGGCAGTCATGCCTACGGTGTGGAGCTGGATTCCATCTCCGGGCGCATCGCCCAGCAGCTCTATCAGAACAGCTCCATTGCCGTCACCGGCTTTGAAAAGGTTCAGATGCCGGACAGCTTCTTTGATGTGGCAATCGGCAATGTACCCTTTGGGGATTTCAAGGTGCTGGACAAGCGCTATGAAAAGCACCACTGGCTGATCCACGATTACTTTTTCGGCAAGACCCTTGACAAGGTCAGGCCCGGCGGCATTGTGGCGTTTATCACCTCCAAGGGAACGATGGACAAGGAAAACTCCTCTGTGCGGAAGTATTTGGCACAGCGGGCTGACCTCATCGGTGCCATCCGTCTGCCCAACACCGCCTTCAAGCGCAATGCCGGTACGGAAGTCACCAGCGATATTCTGTTCCTGCAAAAGCGGGACCGCATGACGGATATTGAGCCGGACTGGGTGCATCTGGACACAGGTGCCAACGGTATCCGCATGAATCGCTATTTCGTTCAGCACCCGAAGATGATTCTGGGCGAAATGGTCATGGAGTCCACCCGGTTCGGTATGGACAGCGTTTGCCGTGGGGATGAAAATGCTGACCTGTCCGAGCTTCTGCTGGGAGCCATCAGCAACATCCATGCCCAAATCACCGAGTACCAGCATGAGGAATTGGAGGAGGAAGATAACTCTATCCCCGCTGACCCCAATGTGCGGAACTTCAGTTACACCATTGTAGATGGAACGGTGTACTTCCGGGAAAACAGCCGCATGAATCCCGTGGAGGTTTCCGTTACGGCGGAGAACCGCATCCGGGGCATGATTTCCCTGCGGGATTGTGTGCGCAGGCTCATTGACTTCCAAACCGAGGGCTACCCCGACGAGGACATTCAGAAGGAGCAGGCGCAGCTTAATACCCTCTATGATGATTATACGAAAAAGTACGGCCTGCTGTCCAGTAGGGGCAATAGCCTAGCCTTTGGCGAGGATTCCAGCTATTTCTTGTTGTGTTCTCTGGAGGTGCTGGACGAAGAGGGTAACTTCAAACGCAAGGCGGATATGTTCACCAAGCGCACCATCCGTCCCCATGTTGCTGTCACCTCTGTGGACACCGCCAGCGAAGCCCTTGCGGTGTCCATTGCGGAAAAAGCCCGGGTGGATATGCCCTTCATGGCGGAACTGTCCGGGAAAACCGAGCAGGAACTGGAAGCAGAGCTGGCAGGCGTTATCTTCCGGGATGTGAACTGCGCCGAGCGCAAAGAGGAAATCCCGGTTGCCTTCGTGGATTTGGAGCGGTATAATTTTGTCACCGCAGACGAATACCTGTCCGGCAATGTGCGCCGGAAGCTGCGTGTGGTAAAGGCTCTGTGCGAGGTACTGCCAGAAGAAAAAGCGGTGTTGCTTCAGCGAAATGTTACCGCTCTGGAAGCTGTGCAGCCGGTAGACCTGACTGCCGGTGAGATCGGTGTCCGCATTGGCGTGAACTGGGTTCCAAAGGAGATCTACGAGCAGTTTCTGTATGAGGTGATCGGCACCAGCGCCTATGCACGGGATAAAATCCATGTGCTGTATTCACCCCATTCCGGCGAGTGGAATGTCACCAACAAATCCTTTGACGGCAGCAACATCAAGGCAGTCACCACCTACGGCACCAAGCGCATCAATGCCTACCACATCTTTGAGCAGACCCTGAACCAGAAGGATGTCCGCATTTATGATACCAAGATAGATGCCAACGGCAACGAAGTCCGGGTGCTGAACAAAAAGGAAACCGCCATTGCCCAGGACCGGCAGGAGCTGATCAAAGCCAAGTTCGCGGAATGGGTTTGGCGTGACATTGACCGCCGAGAGCGGCTGTGCGGCATCTACAATGAAACCTTCAATGCCATCCGTCCCCGTGAATACGATGGTCAACACATCCGATTCTCCGGCATGAACCCGGAAATCACCCTGCGAAAGCACCAGATCAATGCCATCGCTCACATCATGTACGGAGGAAATACCCTACTGGCACACGAGGTTGGCGCAGGCAAGACCTTCGAGATTGTTGCCGCTGCTATGGAGAGCAAGCGGTTGGGGCTGTGTACCAAGTCCCTGATCGTGGTGCCCAACCACATCACAGAGCAGTGGGCGGCGGAATGGCTCCAACTCTACCCATCCGCCAACATTCTGGTTGCCACTAAAAAGGACTTTGAAACCAAGAATCGTAAAAAGTTCTGCGCAAGGATTGCCACCGGCGATTATGACGCCATCATCATTGGACACTCTCAGTTTGAGAAAATCCCCATGTCCCGTGAGCGGCAGGAAATCATTCTGCGGCGTCAGATTGACTGCATCCTAGACGGCATCCGGGAAGCCAAGCGGAACCATGCGGAGAATTATTCCATCAAGCAGATGGAGCGCACCCGAAAATCTTTGGAAACCCGGCTTGCCAAGCTGAACGACCAGAGCCGCAAGGATGATGTTGTGACCTTTGAGCAGTTGGGCGTTGACCGCATTTTCGTGGATGAGAGCCATTTTTTTAAGAATTTGTTCCTTGCAACAAAAATGCGGAATGTGGGCGGTATCGCCCAGACAGAGGCACAAAAGTCCTCGGATTTGTTTATGAAGTGCCAGTATCTGGATGAGATCACAGGCAACCGCGGCGTGATTTTCGCCACGGGCACTCCCATCTCGAATAGTATGGTAGAGTTGTATACCATCCAGCGATATTTGCAGTACAGCACCCTGGAAGAAATGGGACTTCTGAACTTCGATGACTGGGCAGCAAACTACGGGGAAACCGTCACCGCCATCGAGCTGTCCCCGGAGGGCACCGGCTACCGCAGCAAAACCCGATTCGCCAAGTTCTATAATCTTCCGGAGCTGATGTCCACCTTCAAAATGGTTGCGGATATCCAGACGGCGGATATGCTCATGCTGCCGGTTCCCAAAGCCA
>JBJDYG010000009.1:0-74286 GCA_051867075.1 Faecousia sp.
CGGCCGTTGGAAGTAGCCATTCTCTGACGGAAACCGTGAACCTTGGAACGATGACGCTTACTGGGCTGGTAGGTACGCTTCATTTGGGATACACCTCCTGTCAAAATTCATATGCTCAACAGCCATTCCTGGCCGCAGCAACACTGAGGAAAGACTGATACTACAGTCATACTTGCTTATTATAACCGAAAAGTCCGGTTTGGTCAATCTTTTTTTCGCCTTTTGATTACCCTATTTTCAAATTTGGCCCGGAAAAGGTACCATTCAGCTTCGAAAGCACCCGGTCATAGCTTTCCGTCCCCGGCTCATAGGGAGTAGGCTGATAATTGTTTCGTCCGGCAACAGAACTGACGCAGGCAGGTACAATGGTCAGCTGCCCCAATGTGACATTCCCGGCTGTGTCCCGGATGACCTCCTGCTGCAAAAGCGCCGTGTCGTAATCCCGGGGATCACCGTTTCCGCCGAAACTGAAATTCCCCAGAGAATAATAGATAATACCGCCGTTATATTCTTCCACCGGCTGCAGAACGTGGGGATGGGAGCCGAACACGATGTCTGCTCCGGCGTCGATGGCAGCATGTCCCACCCGCTGCTGCTCCTCGGTGGGGCGGTAAGTACCCTCGGTGCCCCAATGCGGGGCAAAAACGATCAAATCCACACCCTGTCCGCGCAGGCTTGTGATTTCCGCAACCATGTCCTCCACATCCAGCTTATAGTACACTGCAGCGTAGAGCCCGATGGTAAGTCCGTTTTTGGTAGTGACCACAGTGGAACTGTCCCGCTCCACATAGGGAACCCCCGCGTCTTCCAGTGCGGCAATGGTGGAGGTGTAGCCCGTTTCCCCGTAGTCCAGCGAGTGGTTGTTGGCAATGGTCACGGCCTCCACGGAATTTTCCGTAAGGCAGTTCACATAAGCCGTGGGGCCGTGGAAAACGTGCTTTTTCTGTACCGGATTTCCCGAATTGCACAGGGGGCCTTCCAGATTGACCATGGAGAACTCATCGTTTTCAAAATAACCGATGACGTTGGCAAAGGGGTGGGTGTAATCCTCCCCAACGGTCTTGATGAAGCCGCAGTCTGCAAAATAGTTGACAGGGTTGCTGCCAAAGGTGCAGTCCCCGGCGAAGGTCAGCAGGAAACGCTCCTGCGCCGGTTCTGTTTCGGTTGGTGCCGTTTCGGCAGGCTCCGTTTCAGGCGGCAGGGTTTCCACCGCCATAACCTCCCCGGCAGGCTGGGTTAAGGCGGTGGGTTCCGGCATGTCGCTTTTACAGCCCGCCAGCATCATCCCCGCCGCCAGCAAAATCAGCAGGACTCTGCGTATGATTCGATTCATGAGATCCTGCCCTTTCCCGGGTTCAGGCGTTTTCCTGAGCCCGCTTTTTCATCAGATTACGCATACGTGCTGCGTGATCCAGTTCCCGCTTGCGGATACGCAGACTCTTGGGGGTACATTCCAGAAGCTCATCATCCGCCAGAAATTCCAGGCACTGCTCCAGAGAGTAGTTCCGGGGAGGCGTCAGCCGGAGGGCTTCGTCGGAGCCAGCGGCGCGCATATTGGTCAGCTGCTTTTTCTTGCAGACGTTGACAGTCATATCCTCGTTGCGGCTGCAAATGCCCACCACCATACCGCCATAGACGGGAGTACCGGGGCCGATGAACAAAGCGCCCCGCTCCTGAGCGGCAGCCAGACCGTAAGCCACGGCTTCACCGGTTTCAAAGGCCACGAGGGAACCCACCTGACGGCGCTCGATCTCGCCCTTCATGGGGGCATAGGAATCCAGAACGGAGGACATGATGCCCTCGCCCCGGGTATCGGTCAGAAATTCATTGCGGTAGCCAAACAGGCCCCGGGAAGGAACCAGGAATTCCAGACGGTATCGGCTGCCCATAGGAGTCATGCCCAGCAGGTCGCCCTTGCGCTTGCCCATTTTCTCGATAACCGCGCCCATGCACTCCTCGGGCACATCGGCAACCATCCGCTCGATAGGCTCGCAGACCTTTCCGTCGATGACCTTGGTCAGCACCCGGGGGGTGGACACGGAGAATTCGTAGCCCTCCCGGCGCATGGTTTCCATAAGGATGGACAGGTGCATTTCGCCCCGGCCTGCCACGTTGAAGGAATCGGTACCCTGCTCGGTAACGTGGAGGGAAACGTCTTTCAAAAGCTCCTTTTCCAGCCGGTCCCGAAGATTCCGGGAGGTAACGAACTTGCCCTCCTTGCCGGCAAAAGGAGAATCGTTGACGGCAAAAGTCATTTCAATGGTGGGATCGGAAATCTTCACGAAGGGCAGGGGCTCCACGCACTCCGGCGCACACAGGGTGCGCCCAATGGTGATGTCCGCCATACCGGACAGCGCCACGATTTCACCGGCGTGGGCCTCAGGAATGGGATTCTTGCTCAGGCCGTCGAACTCGTACAGCGCCACCACCTTGCCCTTTGTCTTGACCTCGGGATCATGGAAGTCGCAGATGGTGACCTCCTGGTTGACCTTGATGGTACCCCGCTCCACACGGCCTACGGCAATACGGCCAACGTACTCGTTATAGTCGATGGAGGAAACCAGCAGCTGCAGGGGTGCCGAATCATCGCCGCCGGGGGCAGGAATATAGTTGACGATGGTCTCAAACAGGGGAGCCAGATCGGTACCCACTTCGTCGGGGCTGTAGGCGGCAGTACCCTGGCGGCCGGAGCAGAACACGGTGGGGCTGTTAAACTGCTCATCGGTGGCGTTCAGGTCCAGCAGCAGCTCCAGCACCTCGTCCATGACCTCGTGCACCCGGGCGTCGGGCTTGTCGATCTTGTTGACGGCGACGATGACCTTATGACCCAGCTCCAGCGCCTTCTGCAGGACGAAGCGGGTCTGGGGCATGGGGCCTTCGGCGGCGTCCACAAGCAGGATAACGCCGTTGACCATTTTTAAGATACGCTCCACCTCGCCGCCGAAGTCGGCGTGACCCGGGGTGTCCACGATGTTGATTTTATAGTCCTTATAGTGAACGGAGGTGTTCTTCGCCAGAATGGTAATGCCACGCTCCCGTTCCAGGTCGCCGGAGTCCATCACCCGCTCCACGGTGGCCTGATTTTCCCGGTAGATACCACCCTGCTTCAGCATTTCGTCCACCAGGGTGGTCTTGCCGTGGTCAACGTGGGCGATGATGGCAATATTGCGAATTTTATCCTGAGATACCATATCAAATAATCTCCTTTTCGAAGTTGAATCACATAAACTCTCGATTTTAAAATATAGCACATTGCTGAAAAAAATGCAATATTTTTGTTGGATTTTACGAATAAAAATTGAATTTCCGTGGGGGACCGTTCGTTGGAATCGCGGAACGGGAGGCTTTCTGCAAGTGAGGACGCGCTGCCCTGGGTTTGTATAGAAAAACGCCGCGGCGTGTGCCGCGGCGTTGGGAAGATTGGTTTTCGCTTTGGAAAATTTTGCAAGCTCTGATTAAATCGGCAAGAGCTGATGGTGAGAGATTCTGTCACAGACGAAAGTGCTAAAATAAAGGAATACTGGATGTATTTCTCGTGTTTAACACTGCACGGATGTGGTAAAAGTCTGCCACTCAGCCGCAGACAATTTGTTCAGTGGTTCCTTAATAATTTTCCGCGTTGACCTCGAAGTAGCTCTGGGGATGGGCGCAGGTGGGGCAGACAGCGGGAGCTTTGGTACCCACCACGATGTGGCCGCAGTTGCGGCACTCCCAGACCTTGACCTCGCTCTTTTCAAAGACCTGGGCCGTCTCCACATTCTTAAGCAATGCGCGGTAGCGCTCCTCGTGGTGCTTCTCGATGGCGGCGACCATGCGGAACTTGGCAGCCAGTGCCTTGAAGCCCTCTTCCTCGGCGGTCTTGGCAAAGCCGTCGTACATGTCCGTCCACTCATAGTTCTCACCCTCAGCGGCGGCAAGCAGGTTGGCGGCGGTGTCACCGATGCCGTCCAACTCCTTGAACCACATCTTGGCGTGTTCCTTCTCGTTCTCAGCGGTCTTCAGGAACAGCGCGGCAATCTGCTCAAAGCCTTCCTTTTTCGCCTTGGATGCAAAGTAAGTATACTTGTTTCTTGCCTGGGATTCGCCGGCAAAGGCAGCCTCCAGATTCTTCTCGGTTTGGGTACCAGCATATTTATTGGCCATTGAAAATTACCTCCTAAAATATTGTGCGGCTCACGGCCGCTTCCTGGGAAGCTCTGAATAAATCAGCAAGAGCGGACAGCGAGAGACTTTTCCACAGCCGAAGGGTCCAAAGGCAACGACATACTGCATGCATTTCCCATTTTTGAAACCACATGGATGGGGAAAACCCGCTGCTCAGCCGCAGACGGTTCATTCACAGGTCCTCCTGGGTTATTTTATCAATTTTGCTCGTTAAAATCAAGTGGCAATCCCATACTTTCTCACCGATTGAAATTTATGTAATACTGTTTCTTATTAAATCCCCATGCGATACAATTGCGCCACAAACCATGAAAGCGGTTAGCGCATGGGGATTTATATGCATCAGCATCGGTTGCCCCGTAAGGGGCGAGATGCTGACATTTGTTTGAAATTTTTCTGTAAATGTGGAGATTTCACTGTAAATCTTTGATTTAAAGTAAAAGGACACCGCCTTACGGTGTTGTCGATTCTGTGATTTTGGGAAAGAAAATCACAGAATTCCGTCCCATATGATTCTCTAATAAAATCCCATCGACGCAGCTTCCACGGCAGGAACGGCACGGTGCACGTCGTAAAAAGAAACCGGGGCGGAGCTGTTGGCTCCGCCCCGGGAATATTGGTTACTTCGCGCGGGTGCCGAAGTTAACAGAGGTGTCGCCCTGCTCGTTGGCACCAAACTCATAGTCCTTGCCGGGCAGAACCGCGTTCATCACAATACCCACCAGCGCGGCAACCGCCAGGCCGGACAGGCTGATGGTCACGGAACCGATGGGGATCACGATTGCGCCGCTGTAGGTCACGCCTACAGCCAGACCCATAATCATGGCGGCAATCAGGACGTTGCGGCTCTTGGTGAAGTCCACCTGGTTTTCCACCACGTTCCGGACGCCCACGGCGGAGATCATGCCGTACAGCACCAAGCTGACACCGCCCATGGTAGCAGCGGGCATAGCCACGATCAGCGCAGCAAACTTGGGGCAGAAGGAGAGGATCATAGCAAACAGCGCAGCCAGACGGATGACCTTGGGATCGTAAACCTTGGACAGAGCCAGAACACCGGTGTTCTCACCGTAGGTGGTATTGGCGGGAGCGCCAAAGAGGGCTGCCACGGCAGTGGCCAGGCCATCGCCCACCAGAGTGCGGTGCAGGCCGGGGTCAGCCACATAGTTGGTGCCCACTGTGGAGGAAATGGCACACATATCGCCGATGTGCTCGACAATGGTAGCCAGAGAAATGGGGGCGATGGTGATAATAGCGGTGAGCAGCATGCCGCCGTCAAAGTCCTTGCCGAAGATGGAGAAGGCGGTGTTGTCCCAAATCACGGGCAGGCCAAACCACTTGGCGTCCGCCACAGTCTGAGCAACGTTAGCCCGGGCAGCAGGATCCACGATCATGGCGAACAGATAGGAGGCAACCACACCCAGCAGGATGGGGACGATCTTCACCATACCCTTGCCCCAGATATTGCAGGCCACGACCACCAGAATCGCGACCAGTGCCACCCACCAGTTGGCCTGGCAGTTATTGATGGCGGAACCGGCCAGGGACAGACCGATGCAAATGATGATGGGGCCGGTGACAATGGGGGGGAAGTAGCGCATAACCTTCTTCGCACCGAAGAGCTTGAAGAAGAACGCCAGCACCAGGTACACAAGCCCCGCCACAGCAACGCCGAAGCTGGAGTACGTCAGAGGAATGTCCTGACCAGAAGCGGTGACCAGGCCGTAAGCGCCGAGGAAAGCGAAGGAGGAGCCCAGGAAGGCGGGAACCTTCCGTCCGGTGATCAGATGGAACAGCAAAGTGCCGAGACCGGCAAAAAGCAGAGTAGTGGACACGTTCAGTCCGGTAATGGCGGGAACCAGAACCGTTGCGCCGAACATGGCGAACAGGTGCTGCAGACCCAGAACCAGCATTTTGGGTGTGCCAAGGGTACTGGCGTCATAGACCGCGTCGTTGTTCTTTTCGGGAGTAGCCATTGGAATCATCCTTTCTGTTTTTTGAAAAAAGGAGGTCTCAGGGTTTACCCAAGGCCTCCTTTTCACACAATTTCTGTGACAGTATACCTCTTTTTTATCCAAAATGCAAGGAAATATCCCGGATTACACCGCCAAAATATGAACGATTCGTGACCGCAGTTTTGTGGATTCTGCCACTGGGGTGAGACTGAAGTAAGAAGTGATCCCGGTGTTTAGCGGAAAGTGGAAAGCAGAGAGTGGAAAGTTATGGTATTTCCTTCGGAAATAATTTATAATAATTTATAATACTCTTTCTTGATAAAATTCTTTCATTTTATCAAGAAGACACCGCCTGACGGCGTTGTCGTTTCCATGATTTTCGGAAAAAATCATGGAAACCCGTCTCATTATGATCTTCATATAGAAAACTTCAATTCTTGCGAATTAAAGTTTTCTATTGAATATCAGTATAATTCATTGCAGGGCAATACCGCAACTTTCCACTGTCCACGTTTCATCTATATCTATCGGCCTCTCATCAGGGATCGCAGCATACAAAAAATCCGGGCCTCCGAAAACGGAGACCCGGATCAAAGCTATCTGCTTCCCTTGTCGTAGGGGATGCCCTCCGCCTTGGGGGCGCGGGATTTTTTGGAAGTGAATGCCAGCACAACCAGAGAAATGATATACGGCAGCATGTTGTACACCACGCTGGGAATGTTCATATCCAGCAGGAAGCCGAAGCCGGAATACACATTGCCCAGCGCCCGGCAGAAGCCGAAGATCAGCGCCGCCAGGGCGATTTTCAGGGGATGCCACGCGCCGAAGATCATAACTGCCAGCGCCAGGAATCCAAAGCCGGCCACGCCGTTTTCGAACTTCCACACGCTGACGCCGGCGGTGATATACACAATTCCGCCGAGACCGCCAAGCAATCCGGAAATCAGAACGCCGGCGTAGCGCATCTTGTAGACATTGATGCCCACAGAATCCGCCGCCTGGGGATGCTCACCGCAGGCCCGCAGGCGCAGGCCAAAGCGGGTCTTGTACAGCGCCACATAGGCGGCGATGAGGCACAGAACCGCCACCAGCATGAACCAGTTGAACTCAAATCCGCCGATACGCACCAGCAGAAGATCCTTTGTATGGGTGTAGGCAATATCGGAGGACACATCGTTGCCGCCCGAAGCGGCGGTGTTCATGGCCTTCACAGCCACAGTGGCGGCAGCCGTTGCCAGCATGTTCATAGCCGTTCCGGTGATGGTCTGGTCGGCCTTGAAGTTGATGGCCGCCACCGCCAGAAGCAGGGAGAAAACAAGACCGAACAGGGCGCTGACAACGACGGTGGCAAGCACCATAATCGGCGCGCCCACGGTGGCAGGCATAAACTTCAGCACCAGAGCGCCGCCCAGGGCGCCAATGACCATAATGCCTTCCAGACCGATGTTGATGACGCCGCTGCGCTCGGCAAAGCAGCCGCCCAAAGCAACCAGCATCAGCACGGAAGCGAAGATCAGCGTATATTGCAGCAGCAGGATCATTTCTCTTCGCCTCCTTCCTCGGTTTCGGCAGCCTTGGCTGCGGCGGCTTTCCTCTCGTCAGCCCTGCGCAGCCGGTTCTGAATAAAGAACTTAAAGAAGCCCACAAAGGCGCACAGGTAAATAATCAGCGCAGAGATCAGGCTGGAAATCTGGGAGCAGTAGACCTGCAGGTCCACGTTGCCGCCGCCGGTGGTGATATACTGAATGAAAAACGCGGACAGAATCGAGCCGATGGGGCTCAAACCGCCCAGGAATGCCACGGCGATGCCGTTGAAGCCCATGCCGGGGACGGAGGAAATGGTGGTTTCCCATTCCTCAATGCCGGTGAGATACAGCAGTCCCGCGCCCAGACCGGCCAGCGCGCCGGCGATGACCATGGTCAGGATGATGTTCCGGTTTTCCTTCATACCGCAGTATTTGGCGGCGTTGTAGTTGCTGCCGGTGGCTTTCAGCTCATAGCCGAATTTGGTTTTGTTCAGAACCACCCACACCAGCACCGCCGCAATTACCGCCAGGGGAATGGCGATGGTGACGCTCTTTTCGTTGTTAAAGAGCTTCTCCAGTCCCAGACTGGGGATCAGCGCGCCGGGATTGGTGGACTGGAGGGTTTTGGTATAGGGGCTGGTGGGACTTTTCACCGTACCCAGAAGCAGGTTGGTCAGATACAGGGTGATCCAGTTGAGCATGATGCCGGAGATGACCACGTTGACGTTGAACAGCGTCCGCAGCAGACCTGCCAGGCTGCCCAGCAGCGCGCCCGCCAGCATTCCGAGGATGATGCACAGATACCAGGGAAGATTCCACGCCAACGCGGCATACAGCGCGGCGCAGGCGCCGGCGCAGTACTGACCCGCCGCGCCGATGTTGAACATACCGACCTTGTAGGCGAACAGCACCGACAGCGCGCACAGCAGCAGCGGCGCAGTGCGTACCAGCGTCTGTCCGAAATACTTGAGCTTCAGCGCGCCGGGAAAGCGCAGGAAGCTCTTCATAACCGCAACGATCGCTTCAAACGCGCCGCTGGGTTCGATGATCAGCAGCACCAGATATCCCACGATGAGGCCGCCCAGGATACACACCAGAGAGGCCAGCAGCGTCTGGAAGCCGTCTTTGCGGATCAGGGATTCACATTCTTTTTTCACTGACCATTCGCCTCCTTCTTTGCTCCTGCCATGTAAAGGCCCAGCTCTTCCACGGTGGTTTTCTTGGGGTCAAGCTCGCCTACGATCTCGCCCTCGTACATGACAAGGATGCGGTCTGACACTGTCATAACCTCGTCCAGCTCCAGGGAAACCAGCAGCACCGCCTTGCCCGCGTCCCGCTGGGCAACGATCTGCCTGTGGATATATTCTATGGCGCCTACGTCCAGGCCCCGGGTAGGCTGGACAGCGATGAGCAGCTGGGGATTCTTATCGATTTCCCGGGCGATGATGGCCTTCTGCTGGTTGCCGCCGGACATGGATCGGGCAACGGTGATAGGGCCCTGACCGGAGCGGACATCGTACTGTCCGATCAGCCGTTCGGCGTAGGCACGGATGTTCTTCCGACGGAGGAAGCCGAATTTATCGGTAAACTCCGGCTCAAAATACCGCTGCAGGATCATGTTGTCCTCCAGGGTGTAATCCAGCACCAGGCCGTGCTTATGACGGTCCTCGGGGATGTGGCTCATGCCCAGGATGCTGCGGCGGCGGATGGGGGCATTGGTGATATCCATGCCGCACATGCTCACGCTGCCGCCGACCGCGTTTTCAAGGCCGGAGATGCCGTAGACCAGTTCACTCTGACCGTTGCCGTCGATGCCCGCGATGCAGACAATTTCTCCCGCGTGTACCTGGAAACTGACGTTCTTCACCGCGTTATTTTTATGCACCTTGGAGGCCACGGTGAGATTTTTCACATCCAGAACCACTTCCGCAGGCTTTGCCTCGCCCTTCTGCACGGCAAATTCCACGTCCCGGCCCACCATCATCCGGGACAGCTCCGCCTTGCTGGTGTCCGCGATGTTCACAGTGCCGATGTACTTGCCCTTGCGCAGAACGGTGCAGCGGTCAGCCACAGCCATGATTTCGTTGAGCTTATGGGAAATAAAGAGGATGGATTTTCCCTCCGCCGCCAGATTCTTCATGATCTGCAGCAGCTCCTCAATTTCCTGAGGGGTCAGCACGGCGGTTGGCTCGTCGAAGATCAGAATCTCGTTGTCACGGTACAGCATTTTCAGAATCTCGGTTCTCTGCTGCATACCCACGGAGATGTCCTCGATCATGGCGTCAGGATCAACCCGCAGACCGTACTTTTCAGACAGGGCCATCACCTTTTCCCGGGCCTGGGTCCGCTGAAGGAAGCCGTTTTTTGTATCCTCTACGCCCAGAATGATGTTGTCCAGTACGGAGAAGCATTCCACCAGCTTAAAGTGCTGGTGCACCATACCGATGCCCAAAGCATTGGCATCGTTGGGATTGTTGATTTTGACCTCCACACCGTCCTTTTTGATAATGCCCTCTTCAGCCTGATACAGGCCGAACAGAACACTCATCAATGTGGATTTGCCGGCGCCGTTTTCGCCCAGCAGGGCGTGAATTTCGCCCTTTTTCAGCTGAAGCGTGACGCGGTCGTTGGCGATGATTCCGGGGAAGCGTTTGGTAATGTTCACCATCTCGATTGCGTAAGGTACATCTTGCAATCCAATTACCTCCTTTTTCATTCTCAGCGGGGCAGGGGAATGCCCCATTGCGAAGCACAATGCAGGGGGCGGCTTTCCGCAGCCCGCGCGCAAACCGCAGCGAACCCGCTGCCGGGAATTCCGATTCATACATTGCTTTTTTATTATACACAACATACCGGCAGATTTCAAATAGAATCCTGAGAAAAAGCAAATATTTTGACAGAAAAAAAGAGGACGGGCATTGCTGCCCGTCCTCTTGCGGAACCGGTGGAGATTTACTTCAGGTTGCCCAGCCAGGAAACGTTGACGTTGGTCACAGCAGGCTCGGCGGAGATGTCGTTGGAAACCACGATGGTGCCCTCGAACATGCCCTTGACCAGAGCGGCGTAGTCCTCAGCAGTGAACTTGCCGTCGGCAAACTGGGTGGTCTCGGGGATCTGGACGTAGTTGGCAGCAGGCTCAGCGGAAACCAGACCCAGAGTCTCGATCTTGCCGGCGTAGTCCGCCCACTTGCCGTTGACGACAACGTCAGTCAGGGTGTCGACGGTGGTGGGATACAGGCCCTTCATAGCGGAGGTCACGGTCATGCCCTCGCCGTAATCGCCGTCGATGATGGCCTTCTGGTCAACGTCAACGCCGATGACCTTGCCGCCCACCTTCTTGGCAGCTTCCGCAGCGGAGGAGTAGATGCCGCCGCCGCAGGCAAAGACGACTTCGGTGCCGTCGGCATACCAGGTGTCCATCACAGCGGTGATGTCGGCGTCACCGTAGAACTGGTTGCCGTAAGCGTACTTCATGTCGACGGTGATGCCCAGCTCCTTGGCAGCGGCGTCAACGCCCTGCACATAGCCGTAGCCAAAACGCACGACAGCGGGGACAGCCATGCCGCCCAGGAAGCCCAGCTTGGTGTAGCCCAGCTTGACAGCGGCGTAGCCGGCCATGTAACCGGACAGCTCTTCCTGGTAGACGGCGCAGTAGACATTGCTCATGTCCACATAGTCCTCCAGCTTCCAGTTATCGGGGTTGTAGTCGTAACTCTCACCCTTGTTGGCAACAGCGGTCTCCAGCAGGTCGCCCTTCGCCACGTCCAGAGCGATGAACTTCACGTCGGGGTAGTTGGAAGCGACTTCCACGATGGTGCCGCCGAAGGCATAGCCGGGCATCACGATGACGTTGTAGCCCTCAGCAATGGCCAGCTCCACGGAAGCCACACGGCCGGCGGTATCGTTGGTGGTGGGCTTGTAGTACTTAGTCTCGACGTTGTTGTCCTTGCCGAAGGCAACGACAGCTTCCCAAGTGGTCTGGTTGAAAGACTGGTCGGTGATATCGCCGTAGTCGGTGACCATGGCGACCTTGTACCCTCCGCTGGCAGCGGAATCCTTGCCGGAGCCGCAGGCTACCAGAGACAGGGACAGAGTCAGAACCAGCAGCAGCGCCAGAATCTTCTTCATGTTTGCATTCCTCCATAAATTTCTAGTGTTGGCAGTATTCACATACCGGCTATATTGTCGCACATTCCGGGGAAAAAATCAACATGTTTTCAGCATTCTTTCCGTTTTTTTCAAAGCCCCCGTCTTGTCCGCGTCAGGCGTGCATATGTTTCTGAGCGGAAAAGCCAAAGGGAAGCATTTCCGCCAGAGTGTGGGTTTCATACCCTTCCGGCGTGACCATGTGAATCAGAAAATCGTCCTCGCAGAATTCCCCCATGACCTGCCGGCAGACGCCGCAGGGAGGAAACGCTCCAGTGATGACACCATCCTTCCCGCCGCACACGGCGATGGAGACAAAATCCCGGTGTCCGTCGTATACCGCCTTGAAAAAGGCGCTGCGCTCGGCACAGACCGTGGGAGTGAAGGATGCGTTTTCAATGTTGCAGCCCTGATACACTGTGCCATCGGCACACAGCAGCGCCGCGCCCACCTTATACCCGGAATAGGGCACATAGGCATGGGTCATGGCTTTTTTCGCAAGTTTACATAATTCTTCTGGCGGCATAAAAAACCTCCTGTCCACTGTCGGGCGGGGCTTGCCCCGGCCTGCGATCGGATTGTCATGTAATCTGAGCAGCAAAGCTCTTTCCCGGGGTGTCGTAGGGTACGCCCAGCAGCTCCGTGACCGTTGCCGCGATGTCGGCGAAGGTTAGTCTGGTGCCGAGGTTTACGGGCTTTACCCTTTGCCCCAGAACCAGCAGGGGAACATACTCCCGGGTATGGTCGGTGGTGGCGGTGTAGGCGGGGTCGCAGCCGTGGTCGGCGGTAATCATCACCAAATCATCCTCCCCCAGCGCAGGCAGGAACGCGCCCAGCCAGCGGTCAAATTCCGTCAGGGCACCGGCGTAACCGTCAACATCCCGGCGGTGACCGTACTGCATGTCAAAGTCCACCAGATTCACAAAGCACAGCCCGTGAAAATCCCGGGCGGCAAAGTCCACGGTATGCTGCATTCCGTCGGCGTTGGACTTGTTGAACACAAATTCCGTATCCCCCCGCCCTGCGAAGATATCGTGAATCTTGCCCACTGCCAGGCAATCCAGCCCCGCAGCCTTGACGGCGTCCAGCATGGTCGTTTTCGGCGGCTCCAGGGAGTAGTCGTGGCGGTTGGGAGTGCGCCGGAAGCCCCCCGCCGCGTTGCCCACATAGGGGCGGGCAATGACCCGGCCAACGCCGTGCTTTCCCCGCAGAATCTGCCGGGCCTTGCGGCAGGCATCGTACAGCTCCCGCAGCGGAATCTGTTCTTCATGGGCTGCCACCTGAAACACGGAATCGGCGGAGGTATAGACGATCCACTTGCCGGTTTCCAGCTGCTCCGGGCCGTAATCCCGGATTACATCGGTGCCGGAATAGGGTTTATTGCACAGGCAGCCCCGTCCAGTGGCTTTCTCGAACGCGTCCATAACCTCCCGGGGAAAGCCGTCGGGATAAGTGGGCAGCGGCTCAGGGGAAACCACACCGGCAATCTCCCAGTGGCCAATGGTGGTATCCTTCCCCATGGAGCTTTCCGTCAGTCGGGCAAACGCGCCCCTGGGAGCCGTGGTTTTGGGCAAGCAGTCCACGCCGTCGATATTTCCAAGCCCGGCGGCAATCATGTTGGGGATATGCAGTCTGGCGGACGCGGCGCAGGAGCGCAGGGTATTGACGCCCACATCCCCAAATTTTTCCGAATCCGGCATGGCGCCGATGCCAAAGGAATCCAGAACAATCAGAAATACACGTTTCATAAAATCACCCCTGATTGGGAAATGCAGCATGCAAAAAGTCGGTCGCCTTCATTTTTTTACATTCTGCATTCCGCATTTCATTCCTTGGGATGCTCTGATTAAATCGGCAAGAGCTGATGGCAAAAGATCCGCCGCTCAGCCGCAGGCGATTGATTCAGAGGTTCCCTTGTTTTCCATCGCCGCGGCCACGTCCAGCGCTACCTTCATCATGGTGGTAAAGGCGGTCTGGCGTTCTTCGGAGGTGGTTTCCTCGCCGGTGAGGACATGGTCGGAGATGGTACAGATGCAAAGACCCCGCTTGCCGTAGCGGGCAGCGTTCATGTACAGGGCGGCAGCTTCCATTTCCAGCGCCATAACGCCCATCTTCTTCAGGCCGTACAGGCTGTCCAGCCCTGCAGGAACATCCACATGGTCGCCGTAGAACACGTCGGAAGAGTTGACGTTGCCCACGTGGTAAACCGCGCCGTTGGCCTCAGCGGCTCTGACGGCCTCCTTCAGCAGCTCCCAGGAAGCGATGGGGGCAAAGGTGCCGGGCAGATGGAACTGGCTGGCAAAGTTGGAATCGGTGCAGGCGCCTTGCGCGATGACCAGATCGTACAGGTGGATATTCTCCTGAATGGCCCCTGCGGAGCCGACGCGGATGATGTTTTCCACGCCGTAGCCATTAAACAGCTCATGGGAGTAAATGCCGATGGCGGGCATACCCATACCGGAAGCCATAGCGGAGACCTTCACACCCTTATAGGTGCCGGTATAGCCCTGTACGCCCCGGACATTGTTGACGAGAACGGGGTTTTCCAGGAAATTCTCAGCGATGAACTTGCTGCGCAGGGGGTCGCCCGGCATCAGAACAGTTTTACCGAAATCCCCGGGCCTGGCGGAGATGTGTGGGGTGGGAGTAGTGAACATGGTTGGTTCCTCCTTTTTTCTGAGAGTGACGTAAGTTGGGTGTGAAGTTCGGGAATAAATTTCCCCGTTCCCGCTTTTTCCCTTTACTTCGGTACCGGAGCGGAAAGTCAAACGCGGTTCGACTCCACTCTGAAATCAATAGCTTCCGTCGTTTTTTGCTTCCGTTCCCGCCTCCATGGCTTTTGCCAGCTTGACGATGCGGCTGGTTCCCAGGCGGGACGCACCCAGTTCAATAAACCTTTCCGCGTCGGCAATGCTGGAAATACCGCCGGCGGCCTTGATTTTTACATGGGGCGCAACGTGGGCAGCAAAGAGCTTCACATCGGCAAAGGTAGCTCCGGCTTTGGAAAAGCCTGTAGAGGTCTTGATATAATCCGCGCCGGAGTCGGAGACGCACTTGCAAAGGGCAATCTTTTCCTCGTCCGTCAGCAGGCAGGTCTCGATGATGACCTTCAGCAGCTTTCCCTTGCAGGCGGCTTTCACGGCGGCGATTTCCTCTGTGATCTGCTCCCAAAGTCCGTCTTTGGCCCAGCCGATGTTGATGACCATATCCACCTCCTCCGCACCGTTGTCCACAGCATCGGAGGCCATGAAGCATTTGGCGGCGGTGGTGTCATAGCCGTTGGGAAAGCCGATGACGGTGCAGATTGGCAGAGCGCTGCCCACATACTCCTTGGCCTGCGCGACGTAGGACGCGGGAATGCACACGCTGGCGCAGCCGTACTTAATGCCGTCGTCGCAGATGGCTTTGATTTCCGCCCAGGTTGCAGTCTGAGCCAGCAGGGTGTGGTCGCATCTTGCGAGAATGTCCTGTAATTCCATGGTATTTTCACTCCTTATTGTTGGCGGTACGGGGGCCGTGCTCCGCCGGTTGTCCTGCGTAAAAGCGGTCAGTTCTGCCCATGGAGCCGGATGACCTTGTGCTCCCGGATGCCCCGGATGTAGCACTTGTGGCACATGGCGATATAGCTGTCGTTGCCTCCCAGCACCACCTGAGCGCCCTCGGTGATAATATGTCCGTCGCTGTCGATTCTGGCATTAACCGTAGCCTTGGCGCCGCAGTCGCAGATGGTCTTGATTTCCTGAATGGTGTCCGCCACCTCCATAAGCCGGCGGCTGCCGGGGAACAGCCGGGTCTGGAAGTCCGTGCGCAGGCCGAAGCACATGACCGGAATATTGTAATCGTTGACGAGGGAACGGAGCTGATCAATCTGGCACTCCGTCAGGAACTGACACTCATCCACAATAATCACGTCGCAGCGCCCCTCCTGGGTATCCTGAAACAGCAGATAAATGTCCGTGCCGGGGGCAATAACGTCCGCCGGGGATTGCAGGCCGATGCGGCTGCGCAGAATCTTTTCCCCGTCCCGGGTGTCTGTACCGGGTTTGATGAGCCAGACGCTTAAGTCGTTCTCTTCATAGTTATACTTGGTAATCAGCGCCTGAGCCGTCTTGCTGGAACCCATGGCGCCGTATTTGAAATAGAGCTTTGCCATTCTTTCCACCTCCGTTCGTTCTTTCATTATACCGAAAAAAGGCACAGGATGCAACCCTCATTCATGCGGCGGCCTCAAAAAACTACGGCTGAGGGATTTTGTCCTGACAAAAGCTTTGAAAATACCGGAATGCTTTGTGCACTGTGGTGTTTTCAAAACGCATAGCCAGGGCAAAAGACCCTGCCAAGCCGCAAAAGGCCAGTTTTTCAAAGTGCCCATGCATTTTTCACAGCGGCAACCTTGCGGCGCGGAAGAAAGTGTGATAGACTGGTAACCAAAGAGAAACGCGTCCGCCTCCGGGCTGCGCAGGAAAAATGCCGGAGCCGTGAAACCTTTTCCGGGATTTGTCGAGTATATGAGTAAGCGTCCAAAAACAACGAGGAGGTAACAATCATGAAAAAGATAACCGCGCTTTTCCTGACCCTTTGCATGCTGGCGGCTCTGCTTTCCGGGTGCGGCGGCTCCACGTCCAGGATGTCCGCTGCCTGCGATGCCGCCGAAGCTCCCGCTATGGCGGAAATGGAGTATTCAGCGGCGGAAACGGCAGCCGGTTCCCTGTCGGACAACGGCGCCGGGGAGTCCGCCGCCCTGCCGGAGGGCCGCAAGTGGATCATCACCGTGAGCATGTCCGCCGAAACGGAAGATCTGGATGCTCTGATGGCGTCGCTGGACGGGAAGATCACCGCGCTGGGCGGCTATGTGGAGGATCAGAACAGCTACAACGGCAGTATGTATTCCTCCCGCCGTTACCGCAGCACCAGTCTCACTGTGCGGATCCCCGCGGAGCGGGTGGACGAATTCACCACCGAGGTCGCCGGGATCGCCAACGTGGTGTCCACAAACCTGAGCCGGGAGGACATCACCCTGAGCTACGTCGCCACGGAAAGCCGGGTCACGGCCCTCCAGACCGAGGAGACCCGTCTGCTGGAGCTGATGGAGAAAGCGGAAACCATGGCAGATCTGCTGGAAATTGAGCAGCGGCTGACAGACGTGCGCTACGAGCTGGAAAACCGCGCCTCTCAACTCAGGCTGTACGACAATCAGGTGGACTACGCCACCATCTACTTATCCATTGAGGAGGTGCAGGAGTACACCCCCGTGGAAGAACCCACCCTGTGGGAGCGGATCAGCGGCGGCTTTATCGCCAGCCTGAAGGGTCTTGGCAGCGGGCTGCTTAGCATTCTGGTGTGGGTGCTGGCAAAATCTCCCTATCTGGCGCTCTTAGGCGGTATCGCCGCAGCGGTTGTCGCGGTGGTGAAAAAACGTAAAAAGAACAAAAAGGAAAAAAAGGCGGCCAAGCAGCCCTGGCAAACCCCGCCCCAGGACATTCCACCTGAAGAAAACAAATGATTCCTTTGATAACATCCGATAGAAAATCGACGTTTTTTATCAGGTGGGTATCGCGTGACTGCGATGCCGGGCGCACCGGAAGATGCGCCCGGCATATTTTATACTATTTCTCAATAGAATTGTGCAATTCTATTGAGAAGACACCGCCTAACGGCGTTGCCGTATCTATGATTTTCGGGAAGGAAAATCATAGATACCCGTCCCATTATGATCTTCATATTATAATGTTCCATTCTAACGAATGAAACATTTTAATTGAATATCCGTATTATTGATGTCTTTATGTACGACTTGCAGGAGTGGGGAATATCGGATAGTCTCGGAGATTCTGCGCCGCTCTACACGCATTACTTGGGAATCGTAATCGTCAGCACGATTTGGCTGTCTGTCTCCCGCCGCTCGGATACGGCGGGGATACCCGAGGACTGAATTTTCTGCAAGGACTGGGTCAGGCTGTTAAGAAACGCGCCTACATTGGCTTTCACCGGTTTTTCCGCCCGGGCAGACAGCAGGGTTTCGACGTACCTTTCCGTCCGGGCTACACTCATACCCTGCCGGACAATTTCCCTGATTGCCGCCAACTTTCCCTCCTCCGTAGGCAGCTTCAGCAACGCCCGGGCGTGGCGCTCCGTCAGTCCCGCCTCCCGCAGAGCATTCAGCACCGGTTCGCTGTGCTTCAGCAGCCGCAGCTTGTTGGCAACGGCGCTCTGGCTTTTTCCCAGCAGCCGCGCCGCCTGCTCCTGACTCATGTTCCAGTCGGTCAGCAGCCGGGCAATGCCCATGGCTTCTTCAATAAAGTCCAGATCCTGCCGCTGCAGATTCTCCACCATGGCAGCCATGCCGGATTCCCGGTCATCCATGCTCATGATGATGCAGGGGATGTCCGTGATTCCCGCCAGCTCCGCCGCCCGGAGCCGCCGTTCCCCCGCGATCAGCTCATAGCCGTTCCCGCTCCGACGGACGGAAAGGGGCTGCAGGATTCCGTGCTGGCGGATGGAATCGGACAGCTCGTCCAGCGCCTCCGGGCGGAAGATTTTCCGGGGCTGCGCCGGATTGGGGCGGATGGAGCGGGCCGGGAGGAAAACCACCCGTCCGGTTTCCATGTAGGTTTTCAGCTTCTGACATTGCATTGCCCGTCCTCCCTCAATAGTATGTAGCACCATTGTACGTTTCCGCAAAACGGGAATACCAGCGAAAACGGCCCATATTTCCCGGGAACCGCACGACAATTTTTCCTTCTTTTCAGGTTCATAAATTATTTACGGATTATTCCATTTTCCCTCTTGCTTTTTTTGCCAAGCTGCGCTATTATATTAGCACTCAATGATGATGAGTGCTAAACCACGTAGATACAGGCAGGAAGGACCTTTCCGATACCTGCGGTCTAAATACAATTTTGTATGGAGGAATCACAAATGAAACTCAAACCCATGGCAGATAACGTTCTGCTCAAAGCCCACGAGGCCCCTGAGACCACCGTCTCCGGCATCGTCCTGGCTACCACCAACAAGGAAAAGCCCGCAATTTACGAGGTTGTTTCCGTCGGCCCCGGCACCAAGGACGTCACCATGACCGTCAAGGCCGGTGAGAAGGTCGTCGTCGGCAAGTTCACCGGTACTGACGTGACCATCGACAAGGAAGACTACAAGTTTGTCAAGCAGGACGACATTCTGGCTGTCGTCACTGACTAAGGAGGAAGAAAATCATGTCCAAAATGATCGTTTACGGCGAAGACGCCCGCAAGAAGCTGCAGTCCGGCATTGACCAGCTGGCCAATACCGTTAAGGTTACCCTGGGTCCCAAGGGCCGCAACGTGGTTCTTGGCAAGAAGTACGGCGCTCCCCTGGTAACCAACGACGGTGTCACCATCGCCAAGGAAGTAGAGCTGGAGGATCCCTTTGAGAACATGGGTGCCCAGCTGATCCGCGAAGTTGCTACCAAGACCAACGATGTTGCCGGTGACGGCACCACCACCGCCACGCTGCTGGCTCAGGCCATCACCCACGAAGGTCTGAAGAATCTGTCCGCCGGCGCCAACCCCATGGTCATGCGCAAGGGCATCGACAAGGCTGTGGCCGCTGCCGTTGAGGCCATCAAGGCCAACTCCGTTCCCGTGTCCGACTCCGCCGCCATCGCCCGTGTAGGCACCGTTTCCTCCGGCGACGAGACCATCGGCAAGCTGATCGCCGAGGCCATGGAGAAGGTGGGCAAGGAAGGCGTCATCACCATCGAAGAGAGCAAGACCGCCGAAACCGGTCTGGATGTGGTCGAGGGCATGCAGTTTGACCGGGGCTATATCTCCCCCTACATGGTCACCGACACCGACAAGATGGAGGCCGTTCTGGACGATGCCTACATTCTCATCACCGACAAGAAGATTTCCTCCATTCAGGAGATCCTGCCCATTCTGGAGCCCATCGTCAAGTCCGGCCGCAAGCTGATGATTATCGCCGAGGACGTGGAGGGCGATGCTCTGGCCACTCTGCTGCTGAACCGTCTGCAGGGCCGCTTCAATGTGGTCTGCGTCAAGGCCCCCGGCTTCGGCGACCGCCGCAAAGAGATGCTGGAGGACATCGCCGTTCTCACCGGCGGCACCGTGATCTCCAGCCAGCTGAACATGGAGCTGCCTGACACCCAGATGAGCGACCTGGGCCACTGCCGTCAGATCGTGGTCACCAAGGACACCACCACCATCGTCGATGGCGACGGCACTCCCGAGGCCATCAAGAACCGCGCCCACATGATCCGCTCCGCCATTGCTACCACCACTTCCGACTATGACCGGGAGAAGCTGCAGGAGCGTCTGGCAAAGCTCAGCGGCGGCGTAGCCGTCATCAAAGTCGGTGCTCAGACCGAGGTTGCCATGAAGGAGCAGAAGCTGCGGGTTGAGGACGCTCTGAACGCTGCCCGCGCCGCTGTCGAGGAAGGCATTGTGGCCGGCGGCGGTACCGCTCAGGTCAACGCCATTGAGGCCGTTGAAAAGCTGATTGCCACCCTCCACGGCGACGAGAAGACCGGTGCGAAGATCATCGCCGCTGCTCTGCAGGCTCCCATCCGTCAGATCGCCGAGAACGCCGGTGTGGATGGCAGCGTGGTCTACGAGAAGATCCGCAACTCCGGCAAGGTTGGCTTCGGCTACAATGCCTACACCGAAGAGTATGTGGACATGATCCCCGCAGGCATTGTCGATCCCACCAAGGTTACCCGTTCTGCTCTGGAGAACGCCGCGTCCATCGCCGGCTGCGTGCTGACCACCGAGTCTCTGGTGGTTGACAAGCCCGATCCCGCCGCCGACGCTGCCGCAGCTGCCGCCGCCAACCAGGCCGGTGGTATGTACTAAGCGGTAACACTGAAAAACGTTCAGGCCAGCAGTCCATTTTCGGACTGCTGGCCTTTTATGCCGAAAAAATACCCTGTACGAAATCTGTACAGGGTATTTTGGGTGGGCATCTTATACTATTTCTCAATAAAAATGTTTCATTTTTATTGAGAAGGCACCGCCTGATGGCGTTGCCAAATATGTGATTTTCGGGATAGAAAATCACATATTCCCGTCTCATATGATTCTCTAATGAAAATGTTTAATCAAAATTGATTAAACATTTTAAAAGAGAATCAGTATTACTTGATTCTGGGCAGGGAGGCCGCTGCCACGGACTGACCCACACGGCGGGTCTTTTCGTCGGGCAGGGAGACTGCACACTTCTTTGCCAACTCGGGATACTCGTCAGCAAGGATTTCGTTGCACACCCGCAGGATGGTGTCGCCGCCCTTGCCGGACATGACACGGCCCAGCATCATCATGTGCTCGATGTCGTAGAACTGGGAGTACAGCACAACGGTGTAGCCCAGGTACGCGCCGATGGTCTCGAAAATGGCCTGTGCCCGTGGATCATCCTCAGCCATCAGACCCTGCACTACCTTCAGCTTTTCGGCAGGGGACAGATTCTCGTCCAGCTCGATGCCCGCGGCGGGAGCCAGCTTGATGACCGCGTCCTGAGAGAAGTACTTGCAGCCTACGCCATAGTCGGTGGACCATTCATCCTGCATGGCGTTCTCGCAGAGGTCAACAGGCGCAAAGGCCAGCTCGTTGATCCAGCCCAACACGTTCTGATCCTTGTCAACATAGCCTACAGCTTCCGAGGTGCCCATGGCAATACCCATGATATTACCCACACCCAGGCCCATGGCGCCCGCCAGAGCGGAAACGTCGCCGTCATTGGCAACCACGATGGGCACGTCACCGATTTCCTTGGCGGCGCGGTCATAGATGGTCTTGACCTTGTCCCAGTTGGAGCGGGGAACCTTAATGAACAGGGAGGCGACCATGGGTGCGTTGCCGATGAAGGTACCGGCGGAGGAAACGCCGATGGCATCCACCCGGGGCATCTTGGAGGCGGCCGTCTTGAATGCCTCCACGATGTGGCCGAAGTGGTAGTCGGGGTCCTCGTTCAGCTTGGGGAACCAGACCACTTCTTCGGAGTAGACACATTCGCCGTCGATAACAGCGGAAACCTTCCGGTCAGATCCGCCGGCGTCGAAGCCGATGCGGCAGCCATCCATATAGCCGCCGATGGGCTGCGCGACCTCGTTGGAAGCGGGGCAGCTTTCCAGCGGCAGATCCAGGATTTCCAGATCCCGCTCGTAGAGCTGGTTGACGAAGGTATAGTCAAAATGGCGCTCACCCTCAGGGGTATACGCCTTCTGCAGACGCTTCGCCAGATCGCTGCAGCCGCAGATGGACACCCGGAAGCCGCCTGTGGACCAGAGCAGGAACTTGACATAGCGTTCCACATAGCGGTAGTCCGCTTCCGCCATCTCGGGAGTACCGTGGATGCAGGTATGATGGACGGAGACGCATCCCTTGTCTCGCTCAACGGCGATGGCAATGGGCTTTTTTGCGTCCTTCAGGTAGGCGGCACGCCACACGCCAAATGGAATAAACTGAGGATCCAGCTTGGGGGCGCGCTTCATGTTGTATTCGATGCCTAAGTACTGCATGGGAAATTCCTCCTCGTTATATTTGGATTCTATCTATTAGTATAGCACAAAACGCAATTCCGGCAATAGGAATATCAACGTGATTTTTACCAAATCCGCTTTTTACCGGCAGGGCATTCTATCTGACTGCAGCCGCAGACAATTCGCAGGGAGGTTTTCCTGGCTGTATGTACAAACTGATACTGATTCTCAATAAAAAACTTTCATTCGCAAGAATTGAAGTTTTTTGTTAGAGAATCCTATGAGACGGGATTGCGTGATTTTTCTTTCCCAAAATCACAGAATCGGCAACGCCATAAGACGGTGCCTTCTTAATAAAAATCAAAGATTTTTATTAAGAAATAGTATGAGGCCGGTGCGGTGCACCGGCCTCTTGCTTTTATTCATCCTTTGCTTCCAGCTCTGTCTGGGCGGCAATCTGGTTGACCAGCAGCTTCGCCTTGTCGTGAGGACGGAAGCTCTGCCAGACCAGCACGCTTACCGCCGCCGCGCAGCTGATTCCCGCCAGCAGCTGGCTGACCCGGAAGGAGCCCCAGTACAGGCTGTCCACCCGCAGGCCCTCGATCAGGCAACGCCCCAGACCGTACCACGCCGCATACCCCAGAGCAATCTGACCATCATACTGCCGCCGTTTGGACAGGAAGTGCAGAAGCACAAAGCCTACGGCGTTCCACACCGACTCGTACAGGAAGGTAGGATGGTAATACTCCCACGTCCCGGTGACCGTGTTATAAAGTCCCATGCGGAAAAAGCTGTCCGTCGCCGCGCCAAAGGCTTCCCGATTGAAGAAGTTGCCCCATCGGCCGATGGACTGCCCGATGAGAAAGCCCAGCGCTACCAGATCCAGCAGCGTGCTGACTCTGATTTTCTTAACCCGGCAGAGGATAACCACGCCCAGCGCCGCGCCCAGAACGCCGCCGTAAATGGCAAGGCCGCCGTTCCAGATGTACAGTACGGAAATGGGGTTGTCTGCATAATCCGCCCAGGAAAAAACACAGTAATACGCCCGGGCGCACACAATGGCAAAGGGGGTGACCCACAGGACGCCGTCCAGCAGATCGTCCTGCTTCACACCGAACTGACTGCACCGCCGGCACGCGTAAAGCACCGCCAGCATCAGGCCCACGGCAATCACAAGACCGTAATAGTGAACGGTCAGCGGCCCCAGCGCCAGAGTGCGGCCGGGGTTCACCTCGATACCGAGGAAGGGGAAGGAAATGGATGAATAATCGCCGGGATTCATAAAGAAGCCTCCTTATTGACAGGGTAAATCACGGACAAGCTGCACCGCTCCGCCCTGACCGTCCGGTCAAGGAAAGCGCGGATTTCCTCCGAACCAATGCTCCGGTAAATTTCCGGGAAGCGGAAATAGTCAAAGTCCGAAAAATGGTAGGCGCAGAGACGGAAACAGGTGGAATCAAAGCTGTCCAGTCCCCGGATGCGGCGCCCAAGCGCGCTGCGTTTCATCCGCAGAAAGGCATTCTCCTGCAGCCCCTCCGCTGCGATTTTCTCTGCCTGCCTCAGCAGCGCCTCCCGGACGGCTCTGGGGTCATCAGAGTCGCCGGAGCAAAGCAGCATGGCGCAGCCGTCCACAGTTTCAAAGCCGCCGCCGAAGGAGGAATCGATGATGCCTTCCTCATAAAGCCGCAGGTACAATTCCGAGGATTCCCCGAACAGGGCCTCCGCCGCCAGATCCGCCACCATTTCCTGGCGGACGGCAGCATCTCCGCCGGTAAGCGGTTCGCACTTGAAGGCCAGATTGAAGGTGGGCATAGCAACCTCCATGCTGCCCTCCACCTCGGGAGTCAGGCAGGTCATGTTCTCCTGCCAGGGACACAGTTTGACGCCCACTTCCTTTTTTTCACTGCCCAGCACCAGCCGTGCATCGTCCGCCACCGCCTCCGGGTCCACGTCGCCGATAACACACAGTAGCATATTTCCCGGTGTGTAAAAGGCCCGGTGGCAGGTATAGAGCACCTCCGGAGTAATCTCCCGGATGGTTTTGCTTGTGCCGAGAATCGGCACGCGAATGGGATGGACGGCGTACATGGCCTCCATCAGTCTGTCAAACACCACGCTGTCGGGAGAATCCTCGTTCATACCGATTTCCTGATCGATGATACCCCGCTCCTTTTCCACGCTTTCTTCCGTAAAATAAGGAATCGACACAAATTCCAGCAGCAGCTTCAAGCATTCATCAAAGTGGTCAGTGCAGGAAAAATAATAGGCCGTCATGTCGTAGCTGGTGAAGGCATTTACAATGGCGCCCAGAGCGGCAAACTCCGCCGACACATCCCGGTCTCCGGGGAGATCGAATATTTTATGCTCCAGGAAGTGAGCAACCCCGGCAGGGGCATGATATTCCTTGCCGTCCAACCGGAAATCCGTGTGGATGGAGCCATAGTCCGTGACGAAATAGGCCAGCTTTTTGGTAAAGCCCTTCTTGGGCACCACCAGCACCGTCAGGCCGTTTTCCAGGGTTTCCCGGTAAAGGGTCTCGTCCAGTTCGGGGTATTGAAACGCGGTCATTGGCTCTCTCCTTTCAGAAAATAGGTGCTGTGGAGCGTCACCGTCCGGGCTGCCGCCACCACCTGCGCAGCGTTTACACACTCCACTGCCGCCATGTAGCTTTCCGGAGTCAGGTTCATGCCGCTTAACGCAGCGGTGGCGTAATAGCCCTCGATGGCGCCGGGGGAATCATGTGTGGAGCGCAGGCTGCTGAGGATGGCCTCTTTCCCGGCGTTCAGCTCTTCCTCGCTGATTTCACCCCGGCGGCAGGCATCCAACTGGCGCAGGATTTCTTCTTTCGTCAACCGCTCCTTGTCAAAATCAATTCCGGCAGACACGGTGATGATACCCTTGGTGCCATAATAAGAGGAGCCCACGCTGTAGCACAGCGACAGCCTTTCCCGGACGTTAAGAAAGAGCTTGGAGGTCATGCCGGCGCCGAAGATGGTGTTAAGCACCTGCATGGCGGGAAATTCCGGGTCGCGGTTGGTAACGGGCGTGACAAAGCCCATGCACAGTTTTCCCTGGGAGACCTCCATCGTCTCCGTCGCATCCTGCCCGGGGCAGGTGGTAAAGGGCGTCTGTGGCGCAAGTTTTCCGCAGCTTCGATCCAGCCGGGACAGCAGCGGACTCAGATACGCCGCCACGGCCCCTGCCGAAGCGCTGCCGGCGTAGAAAATCTCAATGGGGCTCTCCCGTAAAATCGTCCGGTAATGCCGGAGCAGGGAAACCGGGTCAATTGCCGCCACATCCTCCGTCTCTCCCAGCCGGGGCAGACCGAAGGTATCGGCGCGGCACATGGTTTTCAGCAGCTTACCCATAGCGTAAGCGCGCTTGTCGTTCAGCTCGGATTCAATGGTGGAAATCAGGTTTTTCTTCTCGCTTTCTACAAAGGCAGGCAGAAAGCCGCCACCCTCTGTAGGGAAATCCAGCAGGATCTCCTCCAAAAACCGGATCATGGGGGCAAGCACCTGATCTCCCGGAAGCGCAAAGCGGTCATCCATAAATCCGCAGTAAAGGCCGGTGGTCTGGTAATCCCCCACCCGGCGCACCAGCGGGCTGACAGAGGCGCCGTACAGTTCATCCAGGTGCTCCGTAATGGCACGAAGGTCGGAGCAGCGTTTGGTACCCCGGAGCAGCACGGCGGGGATCAGTGCGTTCCGGGCAGATTCTCCCTTCGTCATGGGCCGCACCAGCTGAAAGCTCAGACAGCCCTGCTTGAATCGGTTTTCCCGGCAGCACCGCAGCGTCACCCCGGGAAGCAGTGTCTTTGTCTCGATCATAATTTGCTCCTGATGGAAGAGGTTGAAAGCAGGAAAGCGTCCAGAGGTTTTCCTGTCCACAAGGTCATGTAAAGGATATTATATACCACTTTTCCCAAAATAGGAAGTCAGTACATAAAAAATTCAGAGATTTTTGGTTGTCATTTTCCTCTGTTTGCGGTAGAATGTATCTTGGATTTGTATGGATCAGGAGGAACACCGCCATGGCATGGCTGGAAATTACCATCGACACCACACCGGAGAATATCGACTCCGCAGTCACCGCCCTGACCGCCCGGGGATTTTCCGATCTGGTCATTGAGGATCAGGCGGAATTTGAGACGTTTCTGGATGAAAACCGTGCGTACTGGGATTATATTGACGAAGACCTGCAGGCAAAGCTTCAGGGGCTTTCCCGCATCAGGCTGTATCTGGAAAATACCGACACTGCCGGACGGGAACGTCTGGAAGCCGCGGTTCAGGCGCTGGGGCTGACCATGACCGCCGCGGTGCTGCCCGAAACCAACTGGGAGGAAAGCTGGAAGGACAACTATCCGCCCCAGGAGGTCGGCGAAAAAATCGTGGTGCTTCCCTACTGGCTGGCGGATGAACCCACGGACCGTCTGAAGGTCATCCTTGATCCCGGCCTGACCTTCGGGACCGGCGCCCACCCTTCTA
The DNA here is from genome assembly GCA_051867075.1 of Faecousia sp. Classification (GTDB taxonomy): domain Bacteria; phylum Bacillota; class Clostridia; order Oscillospirales; family Oscillospiraceae; genus Faecousia. Next base: position 26,744 of record JBJDYG010000009.1, read on the forward strand.
CCCAGATGGTCATGGAGACGATGGAAAGCGTGGTAAAGCCGGGTTTCCGCTGTCTGGATCTGGGAAGCGGCAGCGGAATTTTGTCCATCACTGCCCTCCGTCTGGGGGCGCAAACCGCCGTGGGCATCGATATCGATCACAAGGCAGAGGACATCGCCCGGGAAAACGCGGCCTACAACGGCTTCTCCGCCCCGGCCTTCACCGCCCTCACAGGCAACGTCACCGAGGATAAACAGCTGATGGCCGCCCTTGCGGCGGAAAACTACGATCTGGTGCTGGTGAACATTGTGGCGGACGTAATCATCGGGCTTGCACCGGTACTGCCTCACTTTCTCACAGGCAGCAGCACCCTGATCTGCTCCGGTATTCTGGACACCCGGCTTTCCGATGTTCTGGACGCGCTGAGCGCCGCCGGGCTTACTGTCACCGGGGTCAAGACAAAAGAAGACTGGCGCTGCGTTACCGCGAGAGCCTGACATGCAATACTATTTCCTGATTAAACGCAGCTATTTAGTCGCGCCCAAATCTCTCGCCTAAATGATCGTTTTTGCTGCGATGGTTGCTTTAAGCTCGTCCGTGTGAACTGAAAGTTAAAAGTGGAATGTTCAAAGTTTAGATGTCGCTTTGCGGCCCATTTGAATTATTTCCGCAGGAAATACCATTCACTTTCCACTTTCAATTTTCCACCTTTAACTGATTCGCTGAACAATCATTTGTATGAGAAATTTGGGATACGACTGAATAGCTACGATGAAAATGTTTCATTGCATCAGCATAAACGACGAATTCTAAGGAGTGTATTATGAGTATCCCCTATCGCACCCGGCGGGTTCTGAACCGCGTCGGAACTGTTCTTTTGATTTTTCTGCTGGCGGGCATTATAGCATGGCTGTGCTGGGTTGTCTGGCTGGAGCGGTATGTTGTCTACACCGCCGACGGCGCCAGCCTGGATTTTGAACAGTCCTCCCAGGACATTGTCGGCGAGGTTGCCATGCCCCCCGTGGCGGAGCAGAACATCTCCATCTACTATAACGAGGGCAGCGACGCACTGGACACCGGCAACGAACTAACCCAGATCAACGGCTACTATATTTCCAGCAACATGCTGCAAACCGATATTACCGGGGTTCTGGATAAAATCGAGCGGCTTGCCGCCGGCACACCCATCATGATCGACATGAAGGGACCTTACGGCTCCTTCTTTTATCCCTCGCACTTAGACGATGCCCTCCATTCCGCCAGCACGGACGTGGAAGCCGTCGGTGCCCTTGTGGACACATTGAAGAACAAAAAATTCTACACCATCGCCCGGGTCTGCTCCCTGCGGGACTGGAACTTCGGCAACAATCACGTCACCACCGGCCTGTATATGCTCAGCCGGGCGGGTCTATGGCTGGACTCCGAGGGCTATTTCTGGCTGGACCCCACCAACGCCACCACCACCAGCTGGATCACTTCCGTGGTGCTGGAGCTCAAGGAAATGGGCTTTGACGAGGTATTGTTGGCGGATTTCCGTTTTCCCAACTCCGACCAATACATTTTTAACGGCGACAAGGACGCGGCACTGCAGGAGGCCGCTGCCAAGCTGATGAGTACCTGCGGCAGCAGTGATTTTACCCTGTCCTTCGCCGTAGACAATCCGGCCTTCACCCTTCCCGACGGGCGGTGCCGCCTGTATCTGGAGGATGTAGACGCTGCCAGTGTAGAGGCCAAGGCCGCTCAGGTAACGGTAGACGATCCGGCGGTTCAGCTGGTATTCCTCGCCGCCACCAATGACACCCGATTTGACAATTACAGTGTTATCCGCTCCCTGAACGCGGCGGAGGTCATAGAGGCCCAAAAGGCAGAGGCGGCAAGCTGACTGAAAACCGATACCAGCGTGAAAAATGGGGTTGTCTCATACTATTTCTCAACAAAAATATTTCATTTTTGTTGAGAAGACACCGCCTGATGGCGTTGCCAAATATGTGATTTTCGGGACAGAAAATCACGTATTCCCGTCTCATAGGATTCTCTAATGAAAATGTTTCATCAAAATTGATGAAACATTTTAAAAGAGAATCCGTATCAAAATAGGAATCCGGGAAAGAACCTCCAGCTTTTTGAAAAAAAGTTCCGATAATTCTCAAAGAAGAGAGTTATCGGAACTTTTGCTATCGCTGTATTTTGGAGACAGCCCCTTATCCACTGCTTTTGATCGCAGGTCAGTATCAGTCCGCGAACAGAGGCGTAGACAGATACCGGTCCCCGGTGTCCGGAAGGAGCACCACGATGGTCTTGCCCTCGTTCTCCGGGCGCTTCGCCAGCTCGATGGCCGCCCAGGCTGCCGCGCCGGAGGAAATGCCTACAAGAACGCCCTCCGCCTTGCCGATCTGCTTGCCCATGGCAAAAGCATCCTCGTTTGCAACGGGAATCACTTCATCGTAAACCCTGGTATTCAGCACGTCGGGGACAAAACCCGCGCCAATACCCTGAATCTTATGAGCGCCTGCTGTGCCTTTGGACAGCACCGGGGAGGCAGCGGGCTCTACCGCCACAACCTTGACCCCGGGCTTTCTGGACTTCAGATACTCACCCACACCGGTAATGGTACCGCCGGTGCCCACACCTGCTACAAAGATGTCTACTTCGCCGTCAGTGTCGGCGTAGATTTCCGGACCGGTGGTTTCAAAATGCGCCTTGGGGTTGGCCGGGTTCACAAACTGGCCGGGGATAAAGCTGCCTGGGATTTGCGCCGCCAGTTCGTCAGCCTTCGCAATGGCGCCCTTCATACCCTTGGCCCCCTCGGAAAGAACCAGCTCTGCACCGTAAGCCTTCATCAGCTGCCGGCGCTCTATGCTCATGGTGTCCGGCATGACGATGATGATACGGTATCCCCGGGCTGCCGCCACAGCGGCAAGGCCGATGCCCGTATTGCCTGAGGTAGGCTCGATGATGACAGAGCCGGGCTTCAGAAGGCCCTTGGCCTCGGCGTCGTCAATCATGGCCTTAGCCACCCGGTCCTTGACGGAGCCGGCGGGGTTGAGATACTCCAGCTTTGCCAGCACTCTGGCCTTCAGCCCCAGGGTTTTTTCGATGTTGGTCAGCTCCAGAAGCGGGGTCTTGCCGATGAGCTGGTCAGCAGAAGTGTAAATGTTTGCCATAATTTTGCCTCCTTCACGGCGTCAAAGCCGCGCTGCAGCTCTGCAATAATATCATCCATGGATTCTGTCAAATGGTGTTGGGCTTGATGCCCTGATCCGGCAGCTTCTCGGGGGAAAGCCGGGAGTGGGCTTCTCCGACACTGCCCCTGCCCTCAGAAAGTCGTCCATTTCCAAAACTTACCTGTTTGGCAGGTGAATGCATCATAGCACAAAAGCCCTGCCTGGTCAATCGGTATTGACGTTTTTCCGATTATTTACCGGGCGGTACCAACGGGGAACGAAAAATGCTTCGTGCATGGCAGGCTGCCGCATTTTTCAGGCGCTTTTTCTTTGACAATTTGGGATTGTATGCTAAAATGAAGGTGCCCAATACAAAAAAGAAGGAGCAACCCCATGGAAATTTCCTATACCGTCTTTGATCTGCTTTTTTATCTGCTGCTCTATTCCTTTCTCGGCTGGGGTATTCAGGTGTGCTGCAGCGCTGTTAAAAACCGGCGCTTCGTCAATCAGGGTTTTCTGAATCTGCCCCTGAATGTTCCCTATGGCATCACAGCCGCCCTTTTGCTGCCGGTTCTCGCCACCCTGACCCATAAAACGCTGCTGCAATACCTCATGACACTGATCGTCTACATTCTGATTAAGAGCCTGACCGATCAGTTTGTCCGTGGGGTCAGCCGAGAGGCCGTTGTCCCCGCAGCACGGGGGAAGCGGGATATATTCTCCGCCATGATTGTGGCCGGGGTCTATCTTGTGATGTATCTGGTGGTGCATCCCGTAATCTTCGGTCTGGCTTCCCTGATGCCAAAGATACTGGTGCGGGTGCTGGTCATTGCGGTGGGGGCGCTCGTTGCCGCGGACTTCGTCAGCGTGCTGCATGCTCTGCGGACCAACACTTCCACTCCGCTGGGAGAAGCCCGGAAGGAAACCACCCAGCGTCTTGCTGACCGGATCACTGGTATCATCTGGCGCCGCTTACAGAAGGCTTACCCCGGAATCGGAGCGGCGGAGGATCCCGGGCCGGAAAAATACATCTTCGCCAAGGGCATCTGCTTCGACAAGCTGGTATGGGTATTTCTGATGTCCTCGTTCCTGGGGGCGCTGATTGAAATGGCCTTCTGCCGTGTCACAGCTGGGCAGTGGATGAGCCGCTCCAGCGTGCTCTACGGCGCTTTCAGTTTTGTGTGGGGCTTCGGCGCGGTGGTGCTCACCGTGACATTGCAGCGCATCGCCGACAAGCCTGACCGCCGGATTTTCCTGGCTGGGTTTGTCATCGGCGGCGCTTACGAGTATCTTTGCAGCGTGTTCACCGAGCTGGTGTTCGGCACGGTGTTTTGGGATTACAGCGAAATGCCCCTGAACATCGGCGGACGCACCAACGTGCTGTATTGCATTTTCTGGGGTTTGCTTGCAGTGGTGTGGATCAAGGTGCTCTATCCGCCCATGGATAAGGGCATCGAAAAGCTGCCGCCCCTGCTGGGAAAGGTCATGACTTGGGTAATCGTGTTTTTTATGGTCTGCGACGGCCTGCTCACCGCTGCCGCCATGGCGCGCTACACCACCCGGCAGGAAAATCCCGCCCCCGGGAACGTCATCGACACGTTTCTGGACATCACCTACGACGATCAGTGGATGGAAAACCGCTGGCCGAATATGGTTGTCACAGACGAAAACGGATAATTCTTCCGGGATATAACGCAGTCCCCGGGAAGCGGCCTGTGCCGTCTCCCGGGGACGTTCTGTTTCCGGACACTTCAACAAAAGCTGTCATCCTGCTTTTCTTCAGATATTTTCTCGTTCATCTTTTTGACATTGTGTTTTCCAATCACGAATTGCACCATCCAGATAACCGCGAAAATCAGAACGAAAATTCCAAAATAACTTAAGATGCCTGCAATGCTGTGCTCCATCCAGTATGTGAAATACGCAATCGGCATCATGATGACAGAGACAATCAGAAAGTAAATTCCAGTTTGCTTCACAATGCTCCAATGCTCGATTTCCCATATCACGGAGCTTGCCGCAAAGCCTGCGCCCAGCAGCCCGCAGAGCAGGGTTTGCAGAATCACCGCTTTGATTTCATTTCCCAAGGTTTCTACCAACTCCGGCACGCAGGGAGAATAATATCCATCTGCCCATATAAGAGAAATGAGTATTGTAATAACATACCCCAAAGCGATCCCGAGGGGAACCCCCAAAGCACCGCGTAAAATCAGTTTCTTTTTCATTTTTCCCACCTCATATTCCTAAAATTGTTTTGATTTTGGAAACGTAGCGTCTGGAAACATAGGTTACCGTCCCGTTGGACAGCTTCACACAAATTGTGCCGGTGAAGCTCAAGTCAAAGTGATTGACTTTCTTCAGATTAATGATCTCTGAATTGGAAATGCGGACAAACTGATGGGGATTCAGCCGCTGTTCGATTTCATACAGCCTCAGGCGAAGGGCGTATTCACCTTTCCCCGTAGCCACGTAAACCTTTCCGGCATTCGCATAAATCCGAATCAAATCCGTTTGTTCCAGCACCTCGATTTTCTCATCCTTCATGCCGGAAATGATTTGCGGAGCATCCTCTGACAATTTTTTCACGATCTCGTTGACATCTTCCGTCATGGATGCAGTCAATATCACAATTCTGGGCTCGGTACAGGAACTGTCAATTTTAATTTCTACCTGCATGGCAGCCATCTCCTTTCTTCGATGTCATTATAGGAAAAACAGCGGCTGCCTGCAACCGTTTTTCAACAGTCGGTTGGTTTCGGAATACAGGCGGTAAAAAAGCGGCTGCGTCTGCCCCGCATCAGGGCAGCGAGGTTCAGCGCCGCAGTCGCCGCCCCGGCGTACACCCAGCAAGTACGGAATTCCGTCACAGAACTTCATAGGAACTTAATATTTCCCCCCTTTAATCGTTAATATTTTATCGGTATAATGAAGCCATACAAAGCAAGACAGCAACGGCCCCGCCGCAAGGCACATGGGGCGATATATAAATCCGCTACCTATCTTCATCTTTTTCATTTTTCCTCTCCTCTTTTCTTGTTGCAAAATCCGCGGCGATGAGCCGCGGATTTTGCATTTTGTGAGAAAGTTTACCGAAACTTAAAGAATACCCTGGCTTTTTTCATTGCAAACCGGAATATTCTATGCTACAATGGAAAAAAATTTGTGTTAAGGTGATGAGATGTTCTATCAGTATTTGCTGATTTTCTTTGTGTCCATGGTTCCGCTGGTCGAGCTGCGGGTGGGCATTATGATGGCGGTGGGGATGGGACTGGACTATGTTACATCTCTGGCTGTCTGCGTCGTCGCCAATATGCTGCCGGTGCCTCTGATTTATTTCTTTGCCCGGAAGGTGCTGCACTGGGGCGCGGACAAAAAATACATTGGGAAATTCTTTTCCTATTGTCTGGAGAAGGGCGAGCGGGGCGGCCGCAAGCTGATGTCGAAGGCCGGCCGGGGCGGACTGTTTCTGGCGCTGATGCTGTTTGTGGGTATTCCCATTCCCGGTACCGGCGCGTGGACGGGGACGCTGGCAGCCAGTTTTCTGGATATGGGTATCAAAACCACGTCTTTATCCGTCTCTCTGGGTGTGATTATGGCCGGAATCATCATGGGAGCCGCCAGCATGGCGGGCGTCCATGTTTTTGGACTGTGAGGAGGAAACAAACATGTCTGATTGCCTGTTCTGTAAAATTATCGCGGGAGAAATCCCCTCCACTAAGGTCTACGAGGATGAGACCGTATTCGCCTTCCGGGACATCGCCCCTCAGGCGCCCACCCACATTCTGGTAGTTCCGAAAGCGCACCTTGCCGGCTGCAACGCCGTCACCGAAGAAAACAGTGCTGTGGTTGCCCACATTTTTGAGGTCATACCCAAAATTGCCCAGGCTGAGGGTCTGACAGGAGGCTACCGTGTGGTCAGCAACTGCGGAGCTGACGCGGGTCAGACCGTGCAGCATCTGCACTTCCATATCCTCGGCGGCAAGGTTCTGGCACTGGAAATGGCATAATGCAATCGCAGGGCGGGGTCTTGACCCCGCCCTACTTGACTTTTCTCTTTTTTTCGCTATAATGTCTTCAGATCGCATAACAAATAAGTCTTCGGGGGGCCGGACGCATCCGGCTGAGATTGGGCATGCGTGCCCTGACCCGTGAACCTGATACGGCTAGTACCGTCGGAGGGAAAGATGCATATATGAGATGCTTCGGTATCGCATTGCACCTGGACGGTTTGCAATGCGATACTTTTTACATTCGGAGGTTTCCAAAATGCAAACCAAAACCAAAAGATTGACGGAAAGTGCCATGCTGCTGGCGCTGGCCATCGTCCTGGAGCTGGTGTCCAAGGCCTTCATCCCCGAAATGCCCTTCGGCGGTCAGGTGACGCTGGTTTCCATGCTCCCGGTAGTGCTGATCTCCTACCGCCACGGTGTGAAATGGGGCTTCGTGTCCGGCCTGTGCTATGCTCTGCTGGAAATGGCACTGGGTGCCAAGACCGTCGCTGCCGCTTTCCAGCCCGGCTACTTCGGCGACAGCGTCATGATTTTCAATGCAATTCTCATGTGCCTGCTCGACTACCTGCTGGCCTACACCATGATGGGTCTGGGCGGCATCTTCCGCGACAGAATCAAAGATCCCGGCACTGCTCTGATGTGCGGCTCTCTGGTGGCGCTGGGCGCACGGTATGTAGCCCACATTGTGTCCGGCTACATTCTGTTCTCCGGCTGGGCAGAGTGGTTCTTCACTCAGGACGGCTTCCCCGCCTGGGGCGCCGGTCTGGTGGAAAGTCTCAGTCCCGTCATGCTGGGCCTGGTGTACTCCATTGTGTACAACGGCTTCTACATGATCCCCGAGCTCATTCTCACCGCCATCGCGGCGCAGCTGATTGCCCGGGTACCGAAAATCGTAGTCAAGGTAAGCTAATTTGTTCCCCCGCCGGAATGCTCCGGCGGGGGTGTTGTTTTCTCTGATGGCGTGAGAATCAGTAATAATTGTTATTACATTCTCCCCATGGCTGCTTTCTCACTATCCATTTGTGCCGCATGGTACAAAATTTCTGCGGCGGCTTCCCGGGTCAGGGGTTTGTTGGCTTCCAAAACAAAGCCGCTTTCCGTAACCGCTGTCAGCGCGTTCTGTGCCCAGGCAGGAATTTCATCTTCCCCAACGTCCGTTTCCATGGCGGCTTCCCCGGCCTCCGCCGAAACGCTTGCCGTCAGATCCAGGGCGTTTTTCAGCATCACCCCGGCCTCCGCTCCGGTGATGATCTCATCCGCGCCGAAGGTCTGCTGGTCGGGCAGCCCCGCCGTCAGACCGGCACGCATTGCGGCGGCAAGATAGGGCTGCAGCCACCCGGGGATCTCATCGGTATACCCGGTGCCGGTAAGATCCTCCTCCACCGGGATATCCAGCGTCTTTACCAGCATGGTGATGAACTCTCCCCGGCTCACCTCTTTGTCCGGACTGAAGCAAGTGTTCCCCGCCACATTCTCCCCCTCAAAAATCCCGGTGTTCTTCATCCATTCTGCGGTAAACCGGCATTCCCTGCCCACTGTATCGGTGTACTGGGTGGAATCGGTGGGCTTGAGAATGGTGATGGTTACTGTTGCTTCCCGGGAGATTTTTCCGGAAGCGTCAGAGGCGGTGAATGTGAAGGAATCCACACCAACCTTATTCTTTTTGGGGGTGTAGGTGAAGCCCCCGTCCGGCCGGAGAGTCACGGCGCCGCGCTTAGGCTGCCGGGTAACGGCGAAGGTCATGGCTTCCCCCTCCGGATCCGTAACCTTCAGCTTACCGTCGACAGCAAGATTCTTATAGGTTTCCAAAGCGGCGTCCTGCGCAACAGGCGGTTTGTTTTCCTTGCCCCGGATGCCGATGGTCATGGCTGCGGCTGCTGCCACACCCTCCGGGTAAATGGGAAGATACCCCACCTCGGCGGTTTTATCTGCCCCGGTCAGCCGGGGCGAAAAGGTCATCTGCGATACCTGCCCGGCAGTGAGTACGTCTCCCGCCGCAAGAACACGGCTGCCCAGCATCACGCTGCCCACGGCTTTGTCCGGAAGGCTGGTGATGCAGATGCCGGCAATGCCGGTCTCTCCGGAAAAATCCGCATCTGAGAAGCAGTAAACACTGTCGCAGTCCACCTCAGCGGCGGCCGCGCTGCAGGATAACCCGACCAAACAGCAAACAGCCGTAAGCAGGGCAAACAAACGGTTTCGGAACATGGCAATACCTCCAAATTAGGGTATATCTGAAAACCCGCTGCATGACGGACAGCACGGGCTTTTCCGCTGTACAGACCTTTTCCCGCTGAAATACTCGGTATATTACAGGGTAAAAAAGTGCGGTACAGGAGAAAGAACCTGCCGTCCGGATGTTTTGAGGGTTTTCCGATACGCCCAAGATTTCCGGTGGTATTGTTTGCCAGTAATGGTAAAATTATTCACGGCGAAATTCTTGGGAATGAAGAATATTCTTCCCGAAAGTCCATGCCGAAGCATTCCGCGGCTTCCGCACATATCTCCACCGTCCTCCGGGTCCGGAAAGAAAACCGAAAGCTGATCCGCTCCCGTCCCCAGGGCGAAAGCAAAACGGCGCACCGCTGCAAAGGGAGGAGGGTATTGCCCTTAAGGCCATGCACAGGGTTCTTTCGCAGCGACGGCAAACCGATAAAAGGCGTGTGCCGCGAAAATGCAGCACACGCCTTTTTGAATTTTGGAAAGAAACAGGAAGTTTGGCAGAGGCGTCACAGTACTTTCCCTTTGGGAAAGCCGGGAAACGGCAGAAGCCCCCCTGCCTGCTTATCCCCGCAGACCGGTGCAGCCGGTGTAATCGCAGAATTCCTTCAGCACCTCTGCCTGAATGGCTTTGCGGGTGGCAGGATCTTTACAGCCGGCTTTCTGCCCGCTCACCTCGCAGGCATAAATACAGAAGTTAGAGGAGGAGGTTACAATGATTTCATCAGCCTCCTTCAGGAAGTCAAACGTAAAGGCCTTCTCCAGCACCGGAATGCCCAGACGGTAGCATGCCTGGATCATGTGGGTCTTGGCGATACCCCGGAGAATGAATTCATCGTTGGGATGGGAGTAGAGAATGCCATCCTTCAGCACCGACACGTTGGCGTGAGCGCACTCGGTCACAATGTCTCCCCGGTGGAACACCGTTTCAAAACAGCCCGCGCGCTTGGCACGCTGGGCGGTCATCACACTGGGCAGCAAATTCAGAGTCTTAATGTTGCAGTGATAAAAACGGGTATCTTCCTCGTCGTTGAGCTTGACGGGGACACTGGGATCGTTCAGATGCAGGGGACGGATCAGTACCCACAGCTTGCCGGGAAGATCCTCAGCATAGGTATGGCTGCGGTCCTCCACTCCCCGGGTCACCTGCCAGTAGACAAAGTTAATCTTGCTGTCCACCATGCCCAGCAGCCGAGTGAGCAGCTCTCCCAGCGCCTGCTTTTCCATGGGGATGTGGATATCCAGCAGCTTCGCGCTGGTGTAGAACCGGTCCAGATGATCCTGCAGCAGGAATACCTTACCGTTGGCACCCACGGTAGCGTCATAGCAGCCGTCGCCGAAAAAGTGGATGCGGTCATTGAATGGAACCGTCATTTCTTCCGGGGTACCGATTTTGCCGTCGTAATACGCAAGTGTTTTCATGTTTCTGCACTCCTTTTGTCTCAAATGAGAGATGACACCAATTTTGAGTTCAACAGCTTTTTCGATGAGCTCAACACAATTATCCATCCCGGCAGACGCTGTGTCAAGACAAAGATCGTTTTTCCATCCGCTTCCATTTGGATCTGCGGTTTCGATTGCATATTCGGTGCCGCCGTCTCGGCCCCGGGCTATCCGTGCAGAGGTACACACAATCCCCACCGAATACAGACACTACGTTCCCCGGTCAGATCTTTTCTTCCGGTTCCAGCTGACTTTGAATATACTCGTGCATGGCGGCAGCCACTTTTTTGCTGTAGGCAACGGCTTCCACAACGGTACGGGAGCCCTTCACCACGTCGCCGGAGGCGAAGATCCCCGGGCGGCTGGTGCGTCCGCAATCGTCCGCTACCAGCAGTCCCCGGTCACTGGCTTCCAGGCCGGTGGTGGTGGTGACGATGGCGTTCTGGGGACCCTGGCTGATGCAGATTATCACGCTGTCCGCCGGGAAGAGCCGGTCGCTGTCCGGTATCTCTTCCACAGTGCCGTCCTCGTGCTCCGTGAGGTCCCGGAAAATCACGCCTTCATCCACAATCTCCACAGGCTTACGGTTATACTCAAATTCCACGCCCTCCAGCTGGGCATAGCTGAATTCATACTGGCTGGCGGCCACCTTCCTGCGCAGGGAGAAGCAGGTGACCTCCCGGGCGCCCTTTCGCATGGCAGTCCGCGCCACATCCATAGCCGCGTTCCCTGCACCAATAACGGCGATTCGCTCCCCCAGCTTATAGCTGTCGGGATTGGCCAGATAGTTGATGGCATAATGGACATTTCCAAAGGTCTCGCCCTTGATGCCCAGGGTATTGGGCTTCCAGACACCAGTGCCGATAAAAATCGCCTTGTAGCCGTCCCGGAACAGGTCGTCCACACCGATGGCGTCGCCGATGCGGGTATTGGGACGGATCCGGATTCCCTTGAGCTCCAGATGGCGGTACTGAATGTCATCCAGCACGGTTTTGGGCAGACGGAAGTCCGGAATACCGTAGCGGAGCATACCGCCGATTTGCTCTTTGGTCTCAAAAATGGTAACCTGATAGCCATTGCGGGCCATCAAAATGGCGATGGTGATACCGGCAGGGCCGGAACCCACAATCGCCACCTTCATCCCGTTGGACGGATGGGGGCCATGGGTCATTTTGGAGGCATACGTGCTGGAAATATAATTTTCAATGACGGAAAAATGGACGGGCGCGCCCTTTCTTCCAAGCACACAGTGCCCCTCGCACTGTTTTTCATGGTTGCAGATCAGGCTGCAAACAGTTGTCAGTGGGTTGTTTTCAAACAAAAGCCATCCTGCCTTGTCCAGCTGATTGTCCTTCAGCAGACGGATGACCTCCGGGATAGGTGTGTTGATGGGGCAGCCTTTCTGGCACTGGGGATTTTTACAGCCTAGGCAGCGGTTAGCCTCATCCATGACATGAAGCGCCATTGGGTTTCCTCCTATGTGTTACCGATTCTGCTGCAAAGGCCGTTGACGCAGGGAACCACGCCAACGGCCTTTGCAGGAAAACTATCGATTCTGACTGTTATCTCTGAATCCGTCCGGAGCCGTCGCCGCCGGCCAGCTTCTCCACTTCGGGAACGGTGACCATGTTATAGTCGCCCTCGATGGAGTGCTTCAGCGCAGAAGCCGCCACGGCAAACTCCACCGCGCCCTGGGTGTCCTTGCCGGACAGCAGGCTATAAATCAGACCGCCGCCAAAGCTGTCGCCGCCGCCGACGCGGTCGACGATGTGCAGGTTGTACTTCTTGGAGAAGCAGTACTCGTCCTTGGCTACGTTATACAGCATGGCGCTCCAGCCGTTGTCGAAGGCGGAGTGGCTCTCCCGCAGGGTGATGGCAACCATCTCAAAGCCGAACTTGTCTGCCAGCTGCTTTGCAACGGACTTGTAGCCCTCGTGGTTCAGGCTGCCGCCGTAGATGTCGGTGGCCTCAGCCTCGATGCCGAATACGTCCTTGGCGTCCTCCTCGTTGGAGATGCATACGTCCACATACTGGCACAGGTCGGTCATGGCTTCCCGGGCCTGGGCGCGGGTCCACAGCTTGCCGCGGTAGTTCAGGTCGCAGGAGATCTTGCAGCCGTGCGCCTTGGCGGCCTTGCAGGCCTGACGGCAGATTTCCACCACATTGGAGCCCAGAGCCGGAGTAATGCCGGTGAAGTGGAACCAGTCGGCGCCCTCAAAAATCTTGTCCCAGTCGAAGTCGGAGGGCTGGGCTTCCTGAATGGCAGAGTGGGCACGGTCATAGATGCACACAGAGCCGCGCTGAGAAGCGCCCTTCTCATTGAAGTAGATGCCCACACGGTCGCCGCCCCGAACGATGTTCGAGGTATCCACACCGTAGCGGCGCAGGGAGTTGACAGCAGCCTGGCCGATGGCGTGGGCGGGCAGCTTGGTGACGAAAGCGGCATCCATGCCGTAATTGGCCAGAGAAACGGCAACGTTGGCCTCGCCGCCGCCGAAGGTGAACTCCACATGGTCGCACTGGACAAAGCGCTCGTAGTTATAGGGCTGCAGCCGCAGCATCAGTTCTCCAAAAGTAACAATTCTTGCCATAATTTTCTTTCCTTTCCGTTCATTCAGTATTTTTTGAATTATTCGCCTTTGGCAGCCTTGCGGGCGTCAATGCACAGCTGGGTGATCTTGTCCCAGTTACCGGCAGCGATGTCTGCCTTGGGGCAAACCCAGCTGCCGCCTACGGCATAGATGAAGGGAGCGTCGATGAACTCCTTGATGTTGCCGTTGTTCACACCGCCGGTGGGCAGGAACTTCAGGCCCACAAAGGGACCGGCCAGGTTCTTGATGGCATTCAGGCCGCCATAGACGTTGGCGGGGAAGAACTTGACCATCTTCAGGCCGTACTTCAGCGCGCCCATGATCTCGGTGGGGGTAACACAGCCGGGGGCCACGGGTACGCCATGCTCCACGCAGTAGCCAACCACCTCTTCGCTGAAGCCGGGGGAGACAATGAACTTGGCGCCCATCTCCAGAGCCAGTTTGCACTGCTCCAGATTCACGATGGTGCCGGCACCCACCAGAACCTCGGGGCAGTTCTCGGCCACCGCCTTGATCGCTTCGGGAGCGCAGGCGGTACGGAAGGTGATTTCCATGGTGTCGACACCGCCGGCAGCCATGGCTCTGGCGGTGGGAACGGCGTCCTCAACCTTATCCAGAACGACGACAGGGACAACGATAGAGTTTGCGAATCTTTCCATTGCAGTCATTTTTAAATTCCTCCTGTGGGATATTATTTCAAGACTTCGTCAAAGCGGAAATAGTGCAGGGTGTTATAGTAGCTGATGTTCTCCACCATCTGGCCCAGGCGCTTCATATCGGCGGGATACTCGCCGTCCTCCACCATTTGTCCGAAGAGGTTGCACAGAATCCGGCGGAAGTACTCATGACGGGTATAGCTGAGGAACGACCGGGAGTCGGTGAGCATACCGTTGAAGCTGCCCATGGCACCCAGGCTCATGAGACTCACCATCTGTGCCTCCATACCGGGCTTGTGGTCATTGAACCACCAGGCGGAGCCCTGCTGAATCTTACCGGGAATGGGGCTGTCGGTCTGGAAGCCGCCCATGATGGTGCCGATAACGCCGTTGTCCGCAGGGTTCAGAGAGTAGAGAATGGTCTTGCCCAGAGCACCCGCATCCTCCAGAGTACCCAACAGCCTGGCAAGGCCCACAGCGTTGGCAGCGTCGTTCATGGAATCGAAGCCGGTGTCGGGGCCCAGCTTGCGGAACATCTTGCGGGAATTGTCCCGCAGACAGCCGAAGTGCAGCTGCATGACCCAGTCGCGCTTGTAGTATTCCTTGCCCACGGCAATCAGCATGGCAGTGTGGTAAGCCAGCTGCTCATCCCAGGTAATGCCCTTGCCGGCCTTGGCGCGGGCAAGAATGTCATTCAGTTCTTCCTCTGTGGCGTCCACGCAGAAGCAGTAGTCCAGAGCATGGTCAGAGACACGGCAGCCGTGGTCAGCAAAGTAAGCAATCCGGTCGCAGAGGGCTCTGCGCATATCCTCAGCGGTGTTAATGGAATAGCCCACCACCTGTTCCAGCTGGGCAACGTAATCGGGGAAGGTCTCCTTATCTGCCCGCATAGCCTTGTCGGGCCGGAAGGCAGGCAGCACCACAGCAGGAGCGGTGGGATCGGCAGCCAGCAGCTCGTGGGCTTTCAGATCGTCCACGGGATCGTCGGTGGTGCAGATCAGCTTGACGCCGGATTTGCGGATGATGCCCCGGACAGACATATCCGGCTGGGCAAGGATGGCGTTGCACTTGTCATAGATTTCCATGGCATTGTCGCCGTTGAGGGGCTCGGTGATGCCGAAATAGCGCTGCAGCTCCAGATGCGTCCAGTGATACAGAGGATTGCCGATAAGGTTGGGAATGGTCTCTGCCCACTTCTGGAACTTTTCGGCGGGAGTGGCATCCCCGGTGATATAACGCTCCGGCACGCCGCAGGAACGCATGGCACGCCACTTGTAGTGATCGCCGCCCAGCCAGACTTCCGTGATGGAAGCGTACCGCTTGTCCTCATAAATCTCCATGGGATTGATGTGGCAGTGGTAGTCAATGATGGGCATTACCTCTGCGTGCTCGTGGTAGAGTTTCTTTGCCGTTTCGGACTTCAGAAGGAAGTCCGAATTCATAAAGGGTGTCATCGCGTTTTCCTCCTTATTGTTCATTGCCTTTCGGCATAGTTTCTGTTTCCTCCCGGGAAAGCCGGCGGATTTTAAGTACTACGGGAACCGCGAATCCGATGGCAGCAATACCCGTGCAGATGTTGCTGATCATCATCGTCAAACCCACCGCCTCGGGGCCAAGGGTCGTGAAGTGTTGAAAAACCCACAGCACCGGCACCCGGTATACGAACACTCTGGTGACATTCAGGATCATGGTTCGCTTGGAATAGCCGTACCCCAGCAGCAGGGCAACGGTAGCGGAATTGATGCCTAAGGTTACATACCCCAGCATTTCCCAGCGGTGGATGGAGATAATCAGATCCCGGAATTCCCCGTCAAAGTTGTTCTTTGACTGGGCAAAAATCCCCGCCAGCCACGGCAGCGTATTGGAAACCAGAAGCAGCCCCGCGAAACCGATGAGCACATTGACGGCAAGCAGCGAGAAAAACAGCTGCAGCGTGCGGCGGTATTTCCCCGCGCCCCGGTTCTGGCTGATCAGCGGCGCTGTGCCGTCGGTAAAGCCCACATGCCAGGAGGTGGTCAGGCCGCCGATGTTATTGGAAATGCCCAGAGCTCCCACTGTCAGCGCGCCGTACATGCCGGACATGGCGTTGACAATGACTTTGCCCGCGGCAAAGAGCATCTTTTCCGCCGCTACAGGGTAGGACAGGTTCAGCAGCGGCAGCACAACATCCTTTGTCGTGCGGATGCTGCCCATGGAGAATCGGAACGCGCCTTCGTCCCGGGGCATGGTGGCCAGGGCGTAGAGCAGGATCAGTATCTGGCTCGCCAGCGTCGCAAGGGCAATGAGGATCAGCCCGCCGTTCAGCACATATACGAAAAACGCGGACAGGCTCAGCTTCACGGTGATCATGGCGAGGTTCAAAATCAGGATTTTCCGGGCATGTCCCCGGCTTCGCTCAATGGCGATATAGACCGTGTTGAAAAAACTGACAAGCAGCGTCAGAACTTCCACCCGGAAATATCCGGTGCCGGTGGCGATCAGGTCTTCCGGCGTTTTCAGAAGCCGGAGAAAAGGCACCGCGAAGGGCACCAGTGTCACAGCCAGCACAAGACTGACGGCGGTTGCCAGCGCGTACACAGTGGCAACCCGCTGGCGCACCAGCTCATAATCCCCCCGGCCATAGGCTTCGGAAATCTTGATGCTGCCGCCCACGGCCAGACCGCTGCCCAACGCCGTAATCATCAATGTGATCTGGCTCAGACAGGACACCGCCGATACCGCATCCGAACCGATGTGGGACGCCATGAGAGAATCCAGAATCTTAAATATCTGCTGCAGCGCCTGATACAGTGCCAGAGGCGTACAGACGGCGAGCACCACCCGCAGCGGCGGGGCATTCAGGGCATAGTTGCGAAATTGTTCGTCTTTCTTGGAAAAACCGGCCATGGGATTTGCCTTTCTACTGTTTTTTAGAATTGCTCTGTTTCCGTTTCCGGCACAAAGAGCAGTTCGGCATAGACTCCGCCGAAACGTTTCAGCTCCTGGCACAGAAAGCCCGCCATCCGGACGGCACCTTCCGTCTTTAGGTGGGTATTGTCCACAGGCCAGACATACAGTGGCTTCGACGCTTCATCCCCCAGCCTGGCAATGTACGCCTCGGTCAGCGCGGTGAGATCCGCTACGGGAACCTGCTCCTGTTCTCCCACCTGCCGCACGGCGTCGGGATACTGGCCATGGCTGCCGGGGCGGAATACGCCGTTCTCATCGAACAGCCGCCGGGCGATGGGAGTGATCAGTACGGGATGCGCCCCTGTCTTTCTTGCCTCCCGGATAAAATAGCGCAGATTATCCTGAAAGCTGCCCCAGGGATCGGTGTGCCGGGCAGGGTCAGCCTTTTCATCGTTGTGGCCAAACTGAATGAACAGGAAATCACCTTCCGTCATCTCCCGCCGCACAGGCTCAAACCGTCCCTCATCCAGAAAGGACTTGGTGCTCCGCCCATTTTTACCCCGGGAAATCACCCGGACATGCTCAGCGGTGTACAGCTCCAGCACCTGAGACATGCCGGTCTGGGGATAGGTGTCAATCTTGTTGAACTGCACCGTGCTGTCCCCGATATAGAAAATGGTATTCATGGCTTACAGCACCACGCCGTCCTTGAAAATGGAAATCTCCCGGAAGCCCTTCTGTTCTGCTCTGGTCTGAACGCCGGAGGCAACCTCCAGCACCAGCGCCATCAGATCGGCAGCGGCCTCATCCAGCGTCCGGGTCCCGTCAGCGACGACACCGGCGTTGAAGTCGATCCAGCCGGACTTCTTCATTGCAAGCGGAGTGTTGGTGGAAATCTTCATGGTGGGAGCGGGCGCACCGAAGGGTGTGCCCCGTCCGGTGGTGAACAGCACCATATGGGCCCCTGCAGCCGTCAGAGCCGTGGCGGAAACCAGATCATTGCCAGGGCCGTAGAGCATGTTCAGTCCCTTGGTGGTGACCGCGTCGCCGTAGCCGATGACATCCATAATGGGGGCGCTGCCGCCCTTCTGGACGCAGCCGCAGGACTTGTCCTCCAGGGTCGTGATACCGCCCGCCTTATTGCCGGGGCTGGGGTTCTCATAGACCACTTCGTTGTGGCGCAGGAAGTAGTTCTTGAAGCCATTAATCATGTCCACTGCTTTGTGGAACACTTCTTCATTCACGCAGCGGTCCATCAGGAAGCCCTCTGCGCCGAACATTTCCGGCACCTCGGTCAGCACCGTGGAACCGCCCATGGATACCAGCATATCAGAGAACCGGCCCACAGTGGGATTGGCGGTGATGCCGGACAGGCCGTCGGAGCCGCCGCATTTCATGCCGACCACCAGCTCAGAGGCAGGAATTTCCTCCCGTGCAAACTGCCCTGCAAAAGCGGCGCACTGCTCAAGAAGCGTCCGCCCAGCCTCAAATTCGTCCTCTACCTGCTGGCAGGTCAGGAATTTCACCCGATTTTCGTCGAAGTCACCCAACTCCGCCACGAACTGCTCATGGGTCAGATTCTCGCAGCCCAAGGACAGCACCAGTACCGCGCCGGCATTGGGATGTCTGGTCAGGGCGGCCAGCAGCTTGCGGGTCTGGGCGTGATCCGCGCCGGTCTGGGAGCAGCCGAAGGGATGGGTGAAGGTATACAGTCCGTCAATGCTGCCCTGCACCAGATCCTGATTCTGCCGCACCAACGCCTTGGCAACGTCGTTGACACAGCCAACGGTGGGGATGATCCAGATTTCGTTGCGGATGCCCACCTTGCCGTCTTTCCGCCGGTAGCCAAGGAAGGTGGGGCTCTTCCGGGGGGCAGGGTAGTTCAGGTTGGGATGGTAAGTATATGCAACCTCGCCGGAGAGGTTGGTTTTCATGTTGTGGGTGTGCACCCACTCGCCGGGGGCGATGGGTGCGGTGGCGTGACCGATGGAGAAGCCGTACTTAATGACCTGGTCGTTCTCCGCCAGGGCAGAGAGCGCCATCTTATGGCCCTGAGGGATGTCCATTTGGGCGGTGATGCCGTCAAAGACAGTACCGGCAGGGATGGGTTTCAGGGCAACCGCCACATTGTCGCTGGGATGGATATGGATAAAATCAGGCATGGGTGGATCTCCTTCCTTTCTTTTGATACTATTTCTCAATAAAAATATTTCATTTTTATTGAGAAGGCACCGCCTGATGGCGTTGCCAAATATGTGATTTTCGGGATAGAAAATCACATATTCCCGTCTCATAGGATTCTCTAATGAAAATGTTTAATCAAAATTGATGAAACATTTTAAAAGAGAATCCGTATGAAAAGCGGATCTGCCGCGGGAAAGCGACAGACCCGCTGCGATTGATCTTACAGGCAGGAAGCGTAAGCGGCGATGGCGCCCTCGGTGCGAATCTTCTTCAGGTTCGCCACGGTAGCAGCCTCAAAGCCGGGAACCTTGGTCAGATCCTGACCCCACATCTGCTCGTTGGTCATGACGGCGTGCACCAGGTCCTCCACGCTGTCGTTTCTGTGGGCATAGTAGAATTCCAGCGCCCAGCGGTCGTCAGAGCAGACATAGGTGTTGCCCTTGGGACGGCGGCAGACCAGACCGGCGTCGGTCAGTTCCTGAATGTCATTGGAGAAGAAGGCGATGTAGGCGGCGAAGCTCATGGTCAGGCACACAGGCAGCTGGCCCTTGAGGTCGATATACTCCAGGAAGCTGGGCATATTTCTGGCGCGCCACTTGGAGGTGGAGTTCAGGGAAATGCTCATCAGCTCATGGTTAATGAAAGGGTTATTGAAGCGGTCCTGCACGGCGGCCGCGAAGCTTTCCACGTCCTCCTTCGCCAGAGGCAGGGTGGGGATGACTTCCTCATGGAGCATCTTGTTCATGAAGCCGCGAACCGCGTCGTCGTGCATGCAGTCCCGGACGATGTCGTAGCCGCCCAGGTACGCGCCCAGTACGAAGCCGGTATGCGCGCCGTTGAGGATGCGAACCTTGCGCTTCTTGTAGGGGGTGACATCGGGTACCACGATGCAGTTGACGCCGGCGCGCTTAAAGGGCAGCTGCTCTTCCAGCCATGCGGGTCCTTCGATATTCCACACACCAAAAACTTCGCCCACGTCGGTCAAAGGATCGCTGTAGCCGTTCTCGGCATCCAGCCGGGCGACCTCGGCGGCATCGCGGATACGACCGGGAACAATGCGGTCAACCAGTGTGGAGCAGAAGGTGCACTTTTCATTGACGTAAGCGCGGAAGTCTGCTTCCAGGCCCCACTGGTCAATATACTGGTTGACGCACTTCAGCAGCTCCTTGCCGTTATTATCGATGAGCTCGCAGGAGAGGATCACAAGGCCGCCCTTACCGGCCTGCCAGCGACGGTACAGCACCTGGGTCAGCTTGCCGGGGAAGGAGGAAGCAGGCTCGTCGGTCAGAGCGCAGGCAGGATCGTAGACAATACCAGCCTCGGTGGTGTTGGAGACAACATACTCCAGATCGTCGGAAACCGCAACTTCCATCATGGCGTCGAAGTCGGCCTTCTCATAGGGGTTCAGGCAGCGGGAAACGGAGGAAATCACACGCTTGCGGTCCACCTTCTCGCCGTTTTCCGTGCCCCGCAGATACAGGGTGTACAGGCCTTCCTGCTCATTGATGAGCTTGGCAAGACCGGGCGCAATGGGCTGAACCAGAACGCACTTACCGTTCCAGCCGGCCTTTTCGTTGGACACATCAAACCAGTAATTGACGAAGGCGCGAAGGAAGTTGCCCTCGCCGAACTGCAGCACCTTCTCAGGTGCCTTCTCCAGAATATAGCCTTTGTAGCCGGACTTTTTCAGGACTTCGTAATTGAGCTTTTCCATGTTTGCGATTCCTCCATGTGTATTTTTGTTTTTGCTCCTTTATTATAAGCGCAGCGTTTCCATTAGGAAATAGCGAAATTTGCTATAAAACATTGTGATTATTGCTGTTCTTTTCTTGACATTCCGCATTCTCTCCGGTATCATGGATCCCGAAAGGAGACGATGACCCATGGCGTCACAGCCTCAGCGGTTTGACCCCCGGCAGGAGATGCTCCACCGGGACTTTGAGCTCCAGTACAAGCGGGATTCCTACCTCAAGAACGTGGAGCTGCACCACCATGACTTCTTTGAAATCTACTTTCTCGTGTCTGGGGATGTGACCTACCAGATCGAGAGCAGAATCGTTCATGTGATGCCCGGAGACCTGCTGCTCATCAGCCCGAGAGAACTGCATCAGGTGCGTATCAAGCCGGAGATGTCCGTGTATGAGCGGTATGTACTGTGGGTTGCTCCCGAGACTGTCGCCCGGCTTTCCTCCCCCAAAACAGATCTTTCCGCAGGGCTGGATCCCACACGGCCGGGGCAGGGAAACCTGCTGCGCTTAAAGCCGGAGGATCGGACTGCCACCCAGAATCTGCTTGCGGCGATGGATCAGGAGATCTCCTCCGGATATTACGGCGCGGAGCTGCTGCGGGAAAGCCTGCTGACGCAGCTGCTGGTCAATGTCAACCGTCTGGTACTCCAGCAGGGTGCCTGTCCGGAGGAAGACCCCCGTACCAGCCGGGCGGTTGCCCAGGTGGTGAGCTACATCAGCCTGCACTACGGTGAGGCGCTCAGTCTGGACAGCCTTGCAGAGCAGTTCTACGTCAGCAAGTACCACCTGAGCCACGCATTTCAGCGTCAGATGGGCACCAGCTTATACCGCTACATTCAGAAAAAACGCCTGATGATCTCCCGTCAGCTGATGGCCCAAGGAGAAAAACCCAGCGAAGTGTATGCCCAGTGCGGTTTCGGCGACTATGCCGGATTCTACCGTGCCTTCAAGGCCGAGTATGGCACCTCTCCCCGTGAATTTATCCTCAGCACCCGCTCACGCAGCCCGGAATGAAATCAATGAGGGATTGAGGGAAGCTCTGATCCAATCGGCAAGAGCGGATGGCGAGAGATTTTGTTCCAGACGAAAGTGTTAAAAACGAAGGAATACTGGATGTATTTCTCGTTTTGAACACTGCTCGGATGTGGCAAAAGATACGCCACTCAGCCGCAGACGATTTCATCAGAGGTTCCCCAGGAAAAGTGCCGCGAGGAAAATCGCGGCTCTTTTCTTTTTACATGCGGGTTAGGGCTGCTTGCCGATGTAGGCCAGAATGCCGCCGTCCACATACAGAATGTGGCCGTTGACAAAGTTGCTGGCGTCGCTGGCCAGGAACACCGTGGGGCCGACCAGATCCTCCGTGGTGCCCCATCGGCCTGCGGGGGTCTTGGAGATGATGAACTGGTCGAAAGGATGCCGGCTGCCGTCCGCCTGCCGCTCCCGCAGAGGAGCAGTCTGCTGGGTGGCGATGTAGCCGGGGCCGATGCCGTTGCACTGGATATTCGCTCCGCCAAACTCGGAGCAGATATTCTTGGTCAGCATCTTCAGTCCGCCCTTGGCGGCTGCGTAGCCGGAGACGGTCTCCCGGCCCAGCTCGCTCATCATGGAGCAGATGTTGATGATCTTGCCGTGACCCTTGGCGATCATGCCGGGGATGACAGCCTTGGCGCAGATGAAGGGGGCAATCAGGTCGACGTCAATAACCTGGGTGAAGTCCTCCACGCTCATCTCCGTCATAGGGATGCGCTTGATAATACCGGCGTTGTTCACCAGAATATCCACAGTGCCGACTTCCTCTTCGATTTTGGCAATCATGGCCTTGACCTGATCCTCTTTGGTCACGTCGGCAACATAGCCGTGAACCTCCACGCCGGCATCGGCGTAGGCCTTCATACCCCTTTCCCGGCTGCCTTCACTGGAGCAGTTGAAGCACACCTTTGCACCGGCCTGGGCAAGGCCCAGGCCCAGAGAAAAGCCAATGGAATGGGCACCGCCGGTGACCAGCGCCACCTTGCCCGTTAAGTCAAACATGTTCATTTGGATTCTTCCTCCTTTTGAGATAACAGCAGTTCCGTATAGCACATCAGGAAGGGCGCCAGACCTTTGGCGTCGTTTTCCACGATGGGTTCGGAGATGTAATATTCGTAGCTTCCGTCCCGGCGGCGGTTGGTTTCAGGGCCAAGCCCTGCCACCAGGCAGATGCCGCCCAGATTCAGCTTTCCGTCGGTTTCCGTCAGGTACCTGTCGCAAATGCTTTCAAAGATCTTTTCACCCACAGGGGCGTAGGACTTGTCCAGGATTCCCAGTCTCGCGCCTTTGAGATAGAAGTAGGCCACCATGGCCGAGCCGGAGGTTTCAGGGTAATTGCCCTCCCGGCCTACCTGATTGGGCACCTGCCAGAGCATTCCGCTTTCCTTGTCAATATAGGGCAGCAGGTTTTTTGCCAACTCCGCCGCGATGGCAGTCATCCCCCCCCGGAAGTCTTCATGGCCCGGAGCGATCTCGGCGGTGACATCGATGAGCGCCGCGCTGAACCAGCCCAGACTGCGCAGCCAGGGATTTTTCGAGCGGCCGGTCTCGTCCGCCCAGAAGGCTTTTTTACTGGCGTCATAGCCGTGGCGGTACAGCCCCGTAGCAGGATCGTACATCTTTTCCCGGACGGTTTGGAACTGCTTCTGAATGTCTTTGTAGGCAGCGCCGTTTTCAAACTCGGTGGTATACCGGGCGTAGAACACCTGCGCCATGTACAACCCGTCCAGCCAGACCTGATTGGGGTAGATAGCCTTGTGCCAGAAATTGCCCTCGCAGGTGCGGGGCTGGCGCAGGAGCTGACCGTGTAGGGTCTCCATGGCACGGCGGTATTTTTCCTTCCCACTCATGGCATACACATCGAACAGCACCCGGCCTTCACAGATGTTGTCCAGATTGTAGTCCTCTTCCTTATAGCCCCGGATGCTGCCGTCTTCAAAGACATAGTAGTCGAGAAAATGCTCAGCGAAATCATAGTAGCGCTTCTGCCCCGTGATGCGGTACATGTTCAGCAGGGCGATCATCATACAGCCGTCGATGTAGTTCCAGCCGTTGATCTTGCCCTCCTTGATTTTTTCGATGTTCCACAGAGGCTTCGCCGGGGTGGATTCCGCCAGAATCCGCTCCACATAGCGTTCAATATTGTTCATTCGTCCGTCACCTCGTCCACATTCACCGTAATCAGTCTCTGGCCGTCCTGGCCGGACATGGTGACGTTTTTCAGGGAGACCTTCTTCACACAGTTAAAGTACAGGCCCCGCTTGCACTCATTTTCGATGTAGTCCATCATGGCGGGTCTGCCGGAGGAGGCGTCCTGCTTAAAAGTAAAGTTCACATTTTCAATGGACACGCTGCCGATGGGCTGCTCCGTCAGGCCGTAGAAATAGCCTGCCGCCCATTCGCAGTCCGTGCACTGCATGTCATGGAAATAGAAGGAGCCCAGATAAGGGGTGGTATCGTCTACGGGATGGGGCTCCTTGCTCCATACAATTTCCTCATGACCGTCAGGGTCGCAGAAATAGTACATGTTCATCACAAGGGGCGCCATGACGTTCTCCATTTTGATATTGGAAAACTCCACGCCGTCGATTACCGCGTACTTGCCCCGGCCCCGGCGGGTCTTGATGCGAAGGCCCCGGTCGGTGTGCTTGAAATAGCACTGAGACACCGTCAGATCTTTCACACCGCCGGACATTTCGCTGCCCAGCACCATGGCGCCGTGGGCATACTCCATCAGGCAGTTTCGCACCAGATGATTGGTCGCGGGGGTCTGATACTTCATGCCCATGTACATCTTACCGGATTTGATTGCAATGGCGTCATCTCCCACAGAGAAACGCACGCCGATGTAATGTACGTCGTCACAGGACTCTGGGTCGGTACCGTCGGTATTGGGACTGTCCTTGGGAGCTTCCACGGCAATGTCGTAGAAGCGGATGTGCTTGCTGAAGAAGGGATGGAAGTTCCAGGAGGCGGAATTTCTTCCGGTAATGCCGTGGAAGGCTACATCCCGGCACTGGTTCAGAAAGACCAGCCGGGGACGGCCGATTTTCCGGGTCTTGACATTGTTCCACCAGGTGGAATTGGGGGCGTTTCCATCGATGACGCCACGGCCCACCACTGTGATGTCCTCCGCGTGCCACGCGCCGATGAAGCTCTGGCGGCAGGTAAAGGGATTGCCCTCCCAGGTGCTCACCTGAATGGCCTCGCCGGTGGCAGCGTCTTTCAGCTCGCCGGGCAGAATGGGGTAGTGCTCCTCACAGGTGTCCGCCAGCAGGCAGGCGCCTTCCTTGAGCTCCAGGGTCATGTGGGATTTCAGCACCAGAGGACGAACCGCATAAGTACCCGCGCCCACCGTGACACGGCCGCCCATGGGGCAGACGTTGATCGCGCTCTGGATGGCCTGGGTATCATCGGTGACACCGTCGCCCTTGGCTCCGAAATCGCGCACATCCAGACATGCCGTCTCGGTTTTGGTGGTAACGGTCAGCTGGGTTTCGCCGACGCCGATTTGGTACTCCGTTCCGGGGCACAGATCGAACAGGGAAAAAACATTGGTGCGCACGCCCTTTAGGGCGGGCGCACCATTCACAGTTACGTCAAAGGCATTTTCCGCATAATACGGGGATGTATTTTCCAGTTCCAGGCAGGCCGAAACGGAGGAAACATACAGAACATGAAATTTCATTTTGATTCCTCACATTTTCTTTGATCGCTTAATCAAGAGAAATGACATTCTCCGTTTCAGCGTCGAACAGGTAGGCGCTCTCAACGGGGATGGAGAAACTAATCTCCGCATCGGTTTCGGGGGCGTCATGGGGGTTGACCTTCAGAATCGCGTTGTTCTCGCCGATGTTGACATAGACGTTGGTATTGTCACCCAGCATCTCCGTCAACTCTACGGAAGCGTTCAGCACATAGGCGTTATCCTGTTTGCCCAGCACTGCGGCCTCAGGCCGGAAGCCGAAGTACACTTCCTTGCCCTCGTAGTCGGCAGCAAACTTACCCAGATTGGCAGTGATATCCAGCTTTTGGCCGCCCACCTCGATGCAGCCGCCGTTCACCGCCGCGCGGATGAAGTTCATGGGAGGCTCACCAATGAAGCCCGCGACAAAGAGGTTGGCAGGCTTGAAGTACAGCTCATAGGGTGTGCCGACCTGCTGGACATAGCCCGCCTTCATGATGACGATTCTGTCCGCCAGGGTCATGGCCTCGATCTGGTCGTGTGTAACATAGATGGTGGTAGCGCCGGTTTCCCGGTGAATCTGGGCGATTTCCGCACGCATGGTAACACGCTGCTTTGCGTCCAGGTTACTCAGGGGCTCGTCCATCAGGAAGATGCCAACCTTCCGGATGATCGCCCGGCCTACGGCAACACGCTGGCGCTGGCCGCCGGAAAGGGCACGGGGCATACGATCCAGATAGTCGGTAAGGCCGAGAATGTGTGCCACATTCCGTACCTTCTGGTCAATGACGTCTTCGTCCACGCCCTGAAGAGTCAGACCAAACGCGAGGTTATCATACACAGACATCTGCGGATAAAGCGCATAGCTCTGGAATACCATGGCGATTTCCCGTTCCCGGGGGCTCATTTCATTGGCGCGAACCCCGTTGATCAGCAGTTCGCCGCTGCTGATATTCTCCAGACCGGCTATCATGCGCAGCGTGGTGGATTTACCGCAGCCCGAAGACCCAACGAATACGATGAATTCGCCTTTCTCAATTTCCAGGTTAAAATCATGTACCGCGTGAAAGCCGTTCGGATAAATCTTATTTATTCCTTTCAGCGTCAAGTAAGCCATATTCCGATACTCCTTTGAACAATCGATAATCCACGGGGTTCCCTTTCATCCGACCAACCCAAATGATGGGATCATCGAATCATAATATGTTTTCGGCCCCGGGTGCTCAGGTTTTGTCCAGCGCCCGTTTGATGCGCTGCTTGATGGATACAAACAGCATATCAAAGGCCATGCAGAAGGTGCCGAACAGCACCGGTTCCACGCCGAGGGGAACCGTATCCGTTTTTCCGGTCACCGCGATGATCACGTAATTGATAAGGTTATAGAGCATAAAAACACAGAAAAGCACAACAAATCCGTAGAAAATATTCAGGAAGAAGCCAACGACGCCTTTCTGGCGAACCATCAGCCACTGTTCGTTTTCCCCCGGCGTCTTTTCCAGAAACCGCAGCACATTGTTCACCAGCAGGTCTGTAACCATACCCATCACGATGCCCAGAATGAACATCATGTCGATGAGGCTGGAGGTATAAATCCCCAGTCCCCAGAGGATAAAGTAGCACACCGCACCGGCAAACCATGCCTTGATCAGCACGATCTTTAACAGTTGGGGGAGACGGATTCCCTTCCGGGAGCGGTACTTGTCCAGCTCTTCCTGGGAATACTCGGGGGTCTCCCCGGACTGGGCGCTGAGCAGATCCTCCACCGCTTTGCTTTTCAGCTCATAATTGGTGGAAGGCGCGTTGTTTTTTTTCTGTTCTTCCGTGTTTTTGTGATTCTGTTTCATTGATAAATTCGTCCGTTCGCTCCTGCGGGAGGGTCAAGGTTTGTGGGTGCTCAATCGTTCAGCTCGATCTCATCCATGGAGCCGTTGTCTTCCACCTCAACGGAGGTGTTAATCTTTCTCAGCAGCTTCCGGTAGACGGGCAGCAGCAGAACCAGTACGGCAGTGACGCCCAGCATGACCATCAGAGTATTGAGCATATTATAGGCGTCGGCAATGTAAGCGGTGGTGGAGTCCAGCTTAATGGGGCTCTCCGCCCGGTACAGTGCAGCCGTGATGGCGTTCATATAGTGCACGTCGCAGTAAAGAATGATGCCGAACATAACGAACATCAGCACAACCATGGGAATGTTCGCCTTCTTGCGCTGAGGGAAGGCGTTGAGCATACACACCATGGAAAGAAGGGAGAACAGCATAATGCAGAACTGGCACAGTCCCATGCCGCTGCCCTGAATCTTTGCCGTGGTATTGGACATGGCCGTCAGGTTGAAAGAGTACACCAGAAATGTCGCCAGAAGCATCAGCATGGGAATCATCTGAGGATTCCGCTTGAGGACGACAATCTTTTTCCGGAAAAATTCCTTGACGCCGCCGGAAGATTTTTTCTTTTCGCTCATGCCTCTTCCTCCATTCTGATGGCGCAGGTGGTCTCCTTGTCAAAGAAGTGCTTTCTGACGCAGGAGATGGAAGCCACATCACCGGGTTTATAATTGCACCAGCCGTTCAGCTTGCAGGTGATCTTCTCGCCCTTGCCTTCCCGGCCCAGGTGTCCGTGCACCAGGGTATTCATGCCCAGGTTTTCGTTGGACGTGACCTTCATTTCAAAATCATTACCCACAGCGGTATTCTCCGGACGGATACCCAGCACGATCTCCTTGCCCACATAGGGCGCCAGAGCCTTCTTTTCAGCCGGCGTCAGGGGCAGAGTGAAGTGCTTTGCAGCCAGCTTGTCCGCTTCCACCGTCACATCGAAGAAGTTCATGGGGGGCAGGCCGATGAAGCTGGCGACAAACAGGTTCGCCGGGGAATCGTACAGCTCAAGGGGTGTGCCGATCTGCTGCACATGACCCATGGACATGCACACAATCCGGTCCGCAAGCGTCAGCGCTTCGGTCTGGTCGTGGGTAACATAGAGCATTGTGGCGTTCAGGCGCTTATGCAGCAGCAGGATCTCCCGCCGGGTAGCACTTCTCAGCTTGGCGTCCAGGTTGCTCAAGGGTTCGTCAAACAGGAACAGCTGGGGGTTGCGGACGATGGCGCGGCCCATAGCCACACGCTGCCGCTGACCGCCGGAAAGTTGGGCGGGCTTCTTGTTGAGCTGCTCGGTCAGACCCAGCACCTCGGCAGCCGCCAGCACCTTTTTGTGGATGACGTTGGGGTTTTCCTTGCGCATGGTCAGGGAAAACGCCATGTTTTCGTAAATTGTCATATGACCGTACAGCGCGTAGTTCTGGAACACCATCGCGATATCCCGGTCCTTTGCCGGAGCATCCGTGACATCCTTGCCGTTGAGCAGCATCTTGCCGCGGGTGATATCCTCCAGTCCAGCGACCATTCTCAGCGTGGTCGACTTACCGCATCCGGAGGGACCGACCAGGACGATAAGCTCTCCGTCTTTCACGTCGAGATTAAAGTCATATACGGCCTGAACGTTATTGTCATAGACTTTTTCTAAATGCTGTAAACTCAGTTCTGCCATAACATTCTACCTCTCACGCGGATTGATTTTGGATGGTACGCATATGCTGGGCAAGCCGCCGGTTGTTGTACAGGCTGATAAACGCGGCAGCAGCACAGCAGACTGCGGAAACAGCCAAACAGACCACCGTGTAGCAGAACTGACCGTTGCCCATCACCGCCACTTCCTGGCCGCTGACCAGGGCGACGGCGCTGTGTGCCCGCCAGGGAACATAGAAAATACGGACAACCTGCATCACTGCGATCACGATCAGCAGCGGGGTATACCCATTTTTTCGGCTTTTCACGCCTTCGGAGGCCAGAAACGCCGCCAGCATGAACACCAGATTGTAGATGATGGACGCACCGATCACCCAGGTGTAGAAATAGGAGCCAACGTCGGACTTGTAAATGCTGACAAAGTACAGCGCGTCGAATACGATCGCCAGCAAGATCAGACCGGAGGACAGCTTGTCCTTGGTATAGCGCATACGGTCATCGCGAACAGTCAGTTCTTCGGGAGTCATACGGCTACCTCCTTTCCGGCCTCGAGGAGCGCGTCTTCACCGCGCATCAGCTTAACCTTCCACACAACGTTGACAATCTGGGCAATCACGGACAAAACCGCGATGGCTGCGACAGCATAGTGCAGATCCAGCATAAAGGTGGACTCGATGTAAGGAGACTTCCACATCTCGGAAAACGCCTTCAGCGCCTCAAAATCTACAGTGGTGAGATACTGGGTCTTAAAGGCGGAGATCTCGATGTGGCTCCAAACGGCTACCGCGACGGTAGCGACGCAGTACAGTCCTACGGTGACATAATTGCCGACGTAGTATTTTCTGCGCACGTGGGTGTTGGTGAGGAAAACAGCACAGGCCAAAAGGATCAGGCCGATGCTCACATTCAGGAACAGCTTGTTAAAGCCCTGCATGTCATAGTAGATGATCGAGCCGGGAACAAAGGTCTGGGTCAGATCGTTCGGGTTCATCATGGTGGAATATAAGCTGTCATAAATATCCGTGATGATACCCAGCGCATAGACAAACCAAATCGCGGCGGCGATCACACTGAACAGACATACCATTTTCTGATAGCGCAACTGTTTTTTGTACATAATGCCCTCCCCGCTGATTTCGGTGCCCGCCGGAGCGGATGCTTCCGCGAATCAGCTGATCTGGTATAGGTGATATGCCGCGGCTGGCGGCTTATGTCCAGCCGCGGCATGATTTCAGGCAATCGGTCAGCCGGCGATGGTATCGTAGTAAGCAGTCAGGCGGTCAAAGGCCATCTGCTTCAGAGCCAGATACTGGGTGCCGCCCCAGGTGTTGGCAACGGTCTCCACGGCTTCCGCAGCGGAACCCATACCCTCGGTGGCGTAACCGGCGACAATCTGATCGACCAGGACGTTGGCCTCACCCTTGGAGGTGGAGAACTTGGTCTTCAGGTCGGTGTACTCGTTGATCTTGTCGTTCTCAACGGTGGTGTTGGGCAGAACGGTGGGAACGGAGGTGTACCAGGGATTCTCGGTCAGCGCCAGCTCCACATGCTTAATGGTGCCCAGGGCAATGGCGTTGGAGATGTAGCCCGCGCCCTCTCTGCCGACCTCGTGGGTGCACTGGTACTCAAAGGCCTGGCTCTTGGCAAAGGACAGGGTGGAGCCCAGGAACTGACGAGCGTAGTTGGTGTAGTTGCCGGAAGCCTTCTCCCACAGCTCGGCGTAGGTGGCGTCGGCAATGACAGGCATCTCGGTACCGTTGAAGTTAAAGGTGACATAGCTGCCGTCAGCGTTTGTCTTGATAAATGCGTCGGGGCCGTAGGACATCAGGATCTGGCCTTCGTAGCTGTAAGCGTAGTCAATGAGCTTCAGAGCGGCGTTGAGCTTGTCGGTATTGCCGGCAACACCGGCAGCGGAGATGGCCCAGCCGTCGGTCTTAACGGAGCGCCAGGACTCGGTAAAGCGCATATAGACGCCGTCAGCGTTGGAGCCGTCGTACCAGCGGGCCACAGGAACCATGGCCGCCATGTACTTTTCGCCCTCCTGGAGCTTGGTCTCGTTGTAAACGGTCTGGGTCTGGTTGTAGTCGTAGTGCATGAAGCCCAGATCATTTTCCAGCATGGTAGCGGTGGACTCTTCAGACATATCGATGAAGGACTTGGAGATCAGGCCTTCCTTCACCATGGCGTTCATCTTGTCCATGGCCTCATAGGTGTCGGCCTCGGTGCGGGCGTCATGGAGCTTGCCGTCGGTACCGACGAACAGGTAGTCCTGGCGGGATTCCAGACCGCGGACACCGAACAGAGTGCCGGCGAAGCGGAACATATCCACGCGACGCTGGTTGTTGTTGTCCTCACGGGAGAACAGGCCCTGGATGGAGTTGGTGCCGTTGAGGGTCTGGGCGTTGGCGACTACGCAGCGCAGCAGAGCGACCAGCTCGTCGGCGTCCCAGGCGGCGTTCTGACCAACAAACAGGTTGGAACGGGTGGTGCCGTAGTAACCGGCATAGGCTTCGTCAATATAGGTACGCAGCATGTTGACAGCGGTGACGCCGTCCACGGTGCCGGCGGCCAGAGCCTCGTTCATCTTTGCTACGATGTTGCCGGCGGTGTCATAGTCCTTGGTAACGGTCTCGGTAGCGGTGCCGTCCAGGGTGACCACGTCAACGGTAACCTTGCCGGAGGTGGGCATATAGGGCTCATAAGCGGCGGGCTTCAGGCTGCCGCTCTTCTCGGCGGTGAACTCACCCTCGCCGTCCAGCAGCTTCTGCACCCAGTCGGTACGCATCAGGGGCATGCGCTCGATGTCGTTGACACCGTCGAAGTAGGGGGAGAAGTAGATGGCGCCGGTGTTGGTGTCGCCGGTGATGGACAGGCGGACGATGGGGTTGGCCTCCAGGTAGGCCTTGAAGTTGGGCATCTGATCCAGGTAGTCGGCAATGTTGATCAGGCTGCCTTCTGCGCCATACTCGCTCAGGGTGACAGCGGTACCGCTGACCATGTCGACTTCATTCAGGCGATCCTTCCAGAACTCAAACTCCTTGATGGCGCTGTTGCCCTGATACTTGTCCTCAAAGACCATGCCCAGGCGGTTCTGCACCTCGACCCAGGTGGGCTTCAGGTCGCCGGTCTGATAGGTCACGCCGTCAGCCAGGGTGATGCCCTCGCCGGCAACGTCGGCGCTGAAAAACAGGCCGGTCTTGGCGCTGTTATAGCCGGTAGCCATACGCAGCACGGTGCCGGGGGCAAAGGTCAGCTCGGCAGCGGCAGCCTCAGTGGCGGCAGCGGTCTCCCCACCAGCAGCCTGGGTGGGGGCAGCAGTTTCGGCAACCTCCATCTTGTTGCAGCCAGCAAAGTATGCGGCAGCGAGGCTGAGCACAAGAATTACGGAAATCAAACGCATCCAGTTTTTCATTGTAATCTCCTTTTCCTTTGTTATGATTGTGAGTATGCTATAATCTGCCGGGAAAACCGGCGGATATACAGGTGGTTACTCCTTCACGCCGCCGACGTTGACGCCCTTGGCGAAGTATTTCTGAATGAAGGGGTAGATGATGAGGATCGGCACGATGGAGCATACGATCAACGCGTAGATGACAGAGTCGGAGGAATACATCTCGTTCCAGCCTGCCATGGCCTCGGGATCGGTGAACTCCTCCAGTCTCAGACGGATGAACACCTGCAGGGGATGCTCATTGGAGTTGGAGATCATCTGCCGCGCCCAAAAGTAGCCGTTCCAGCGGGAGATGGCGAAGAACAGGGCAACCGTGGCGATGGTGGATTTGGACATGGGGATGTAGACCTTGGACAGCACCTGGAATTCCGTGGCGCCGTCCACCACAGCCGCCTCCTCAATATCGGAGGGAACGCCCTCAAAGGCGTTTCTCAGCAGGATGATGTTCATGGCTGCCATACCCATGGCAATGACCACCAGCCATTTGTCGTCCATGATACCGATGGAGTTGAACACGGTCTTGGTATTCAGGTAGTTCAGGTACTGGGGAACAATACCGGCAGAGAACCACATGGTGAACACCAGGAAGAAGTTGAAGAACCGCCGGAACAGCAGTCGCTTTTTGGACAGCGCGTAAGCGCCCAGAATGGAAACGCCCAGCGCCCAGACGGTGCCGTAGACGGTCAGGAACAGCGTGTTGGAGTAGGCGTTCCAGAACATGTTGTCGTTGAACATCCGGGAGAAGGCCTCGAACTGGATGTCCTTGGGGAACAGAACGATCTCGCTGTAGTCAACAGCGTGCCGTCCGCTGATTGCCGCAGAGATGGCGTACACAAACGGGTACAGGCAGCACAGCGCAAACATGGTCAGGCAGGTATAGCTGATGATCTTGAAGATCAGTTCCGAAGTTTCAAGCTTTCTTTTCACTTAAAGCCGCCTCCTTTTAGTACAGCGATACATCCGACGCCTTGCGGGCGATAGTATTGGCGCCGATCACCAGCAGCATGCCCATGACGTTGCTCATCATTTCCGCCGCGGAGGCAAGACCCTGCGCCGAAGAGGAACCAAGGCCGTAGCGCTGGGCAAAAGTGGATACCACGTCAGCCGTCACATAGGTGTTGGGGTTATACAGCAGCAGGACCTTCTCGTAGCCGATCTGCAGCAGAGAACCGATTCTCGTAATCAGCATGATGACCACGGTGGAGAGGATGCAGGGAATAACAACGTACTTCATCTGCGCCATCTTGCCGGCGCCGTCAATCTGGGCGGCTTCGTAGCTGGTGGGAGAAATGGCGATGATGGCGGCGAAGAACACGATGCTGTCATAGCCGGCGGTTTCCCAAATGCCGCTGATCTGGTAGATGGCCCGGAAGAAGCTGGGATTGTTCAGCAGGCCCGCGTTGGCGACCTCGTCGCTGATGACACCCAGGGAGGACAGCAGCTGGGACAGGATGCCCACATTGGAGGTCAGGGAGCCCTGCTTGACCAGCATGGTCACAAGGGAGGTCATAACGACGGTAGAAATAAACTTGGGCAGGTAGGTCAGCACCTGATAGACGCTTCTTAAGATGTTGGACTTGATCTCATTGAAGAACAGCGCCAGGATGATGGGCACCGGGAAGCCGAACACCAGTCCGTAGAAGCTCAGCAGGAAGGTATTGCGAAGCGCCCGCCAGAATTCCGTGGACATGCTGTCACCGCTGACCAGAAGGCGCTTAAAGTAGGAGAAGCCTGAGAAGAACTGATCGGCGACGGGCTTGACCTCGTCGGAGACCTTGAAACATCCCAGCAGCTCGTACATGGGGAAGTATCTCCAGAACAGGAATACCAGGATCATGGGTATGAGCATCACGTACAGGCGCCAGTCCTTCGCCACCGTACGCACCACATTTTTCCAATAGTGCTTTTCGACATCGTCGCGTACAACCTGTTCCGGGTTGGCGCGGTATGTCTTTGAGGCAGCGTCGTAGATGAGGAAATCTCCAGCTATCGGTTGTTTCAAAACTGTTCTCTCCCTTCAGCTTGTCGTTCGCTTTCCAAGCGAAGCAAATAGTGTATTTGGTCTTCGAAAAGACCGTCTATCCGCCGGACTGCCCAGACGATGAGCATTGTGAACAGTCCGGAAAGGATATCCGTGGTAATAAAGCCCAGGCACGCCTCTGCCGGGAATCCAAGCACCGCCGCGATGCCGGCTCTTCCCAGCATCATGAACAGCTGGACGCACAGCGCCAGCAGCAGTGACAGCAGCACATCGGTGCGAATGCGTTCCTTGTCGAAAATCCGAAACAGCACCAGCGCCAGCAGCGACGCCAGATTGCCGATTCCGTAAATCAGAAAATGCTGCCATGTACCGCCGGACAGCACGGCAAAGAGCAGGCCGCCCAGCGCAGCCGGGATGGCCGCAAAGCTGCTCCAGCGCATCATTACGATGGCAACCACCGCCGCCGCCGGAGAAACCACATACAGCTGATCCGGAAACCAGACGGAAGCGGCGGCACATATGACGAACTGGCTCACCGCCAGAACAGCTGTGAGAATGGTCAGATCAATGGCCCGATACTGACCGACAGAGATTTGACGTTTCATTTTTGTTACCCAGAAAAAATTTTTTGTCCCCTTGCTTTTCCCGATCTTCCCTGCTATCATATGGAAAATTCCAGATTCAGGAGGGCAATCCCATGCCGAACATCATTTCCGTATCTCCCGGGGAGGAGCTGCAATCCGTCTTTGACGCCGCCCCGGCCAATTCCGTCATCCGCCTTGCCGCCGGGGAATACCGGTGCAAAGCCGTTATCCGCACCCCGGGCCTGACTCTGATCGGCGCAGGCGCCGACCGGACAAGCATCGTCTGGGATGATTACGCTCTGAAAAAAGACGAGCAGGGCAGAGACTACGTTACCTTCCGCACCTACACCCTGGCAGTGTGCGCCGACGGCGTTTCCATGGAGGATCTGGCCATCGTCAACGATGCCCGGCACCCGGAAATCAAGGGCCAGGAGGTGGCGCTGAGCGTCTGCGGAAGCGATTTTTCCATGACGGACTGCGCGCTTATCTCTACCCAGGACACCCTCTTTGCCGGCCCGCTGCCGCCGGATCTCATCGAACGCTACGACGGCTTTCTTGCCGACGAACTGCGTCGGGGCGGGGAAATGCGCCAGCGGTTTATCCGCTGCCGGATCGAAGGAACCGTGGATTTTATCTTCGGCTGCGGCAGCGCCCTGTTTGACCGGTGCGAGATCCGCTCCGCGGCAGATGCCCGGGATGTAGGTTATGCCGCCGCCCCCGCCCACAGTCTTGCGCAGACGGAAGGGTTTACCTTCCGCGGCTGCCGGTTCACCTGTGGGGAAGGCGTCACGCCGGGAAGCGTTTACCTTGCCCGCCCATGGCGGGATTACGGACTGGCCCGGTTTGAAAACTGCGTTTACGGCCCTCACATTGCTCAAAGCGGCTTCGATAAATGGAACGACACGAACCGCGATCAAACCGCCCGATTTTATGAGGTTCCCAGCCTTCCCGGCCGGGTAAGCTGGATCAATCGGAAATAAGAAGTTTCCCATTCCCATGCCGGCAAAAACCGGCATGGGTTTTTGTTACCGCAGATCCTGAGTGGGGATGCCGTCCATGTCGTCGAAGTCCTGATTCTCGCCGCACATACCCCAGATAAAGGTGTAATTCGCGGTGCCCACACCGGAATGGATGGACCAGCTGGGAGAAATCACGGCTTCCTCGTTGTGCATAACGATATGGCGGGTCTCCTGACCCTGGCCCATCATATGGAACACCGCCTGATCGGGGGCGATGTCAAAGTAGAAATAAACCTCCATGCGGCGCTCGTGGGTGTGGCTGGGCATGGTATTCCACACATTGCCGGGAAGCAGGGCAGTCATACCCATGCTCAGCTGGCAGCTCTCACAGACAGCGGGATGGATGTACTGGCGCAGAATACGCTCGTTGACAGTCTCCTGAGCGCCCAGATGATTGTATCTTGCCTTGTCCATAGGGATCAGCACTGTGGGGCAGGTGCGGTGGGCGGGGCAGGAATTGATGTAGAACTTGGCGGGATTTTCTTTGTCTACAGACTTAAACTTCAGCTCCTTGGTACCCATACCGACATAGATGCCGTCCCGGTTCTTCACAGAATACTCCACGCCGTCCAGAACCATCACGCCGTCGCCGCCGACGTTGATGGCTCCCAGTTCCCGGCGAGCCAGGAAATAGGGGGCAGCCAGCTCCTTACAGCTCTCCAGCACCAAAACCTCATCCACCGGCATAATGCCGCCGGCAATGATGCGGTCCTGATGGGAATAGGTCAGGTTGATGCTGTCTTTTTCAAACAAGTTGCTGATGTGATAGTGGCGGCGAAGCTCCGTGGTATCGTAGTGCCTGGAGTCGTCGGGGTGGTTTGCGTACCGAACATCGAATTTCATATTAAACACGCTCCCATATTGTTTTAATTGTCGTTACTGCGGCAGCGATGTGCTCGCCGGTGGTTCCCTCCAGCGTCAGCACCGCATCTTTGTCGTACGCCTTGATCCTGCCGATTACCCTCTCAAGGTCCATTTCACCGGTTCCGAAGGGCACCTGCTCCGGGCGCTGCCCGCTCACAAAACGGCAGTCCTTCATGTGAAACAGCAGGATCTCTCCGGCAAAGGTATCCAATCCCTTATCCAGAATGGACAGATAATCGCCCTGATTGGTTTCGTCCAGATAATTATAAAGGTCGAAAATGACCCGGGTGGGCCTGCCCATCATTTTTCTGGCCCTTGCCAGGGTGTCCACGTCGTAGCACACATGACCGGCGGCGCCCTCCATGGCTACGGTGGCACCATAGTCCCGGGCGTAGTCGCACAGCCGGGAGAAGGTACCCACCACCGCCTGCAGCGCCTCCTCCGTGCGGTTGCGGGGGTGGTATGTCCACTTGTCGTCATTGAACGAACCGGTCTCGGAACCGACAACGCCGCTTCCCAGCTCCCGGCTCAGCCGCAGGTAGTCCTCAAACACCCGGATGCTCCGCTCCACCTTTTCCCGGTTGGAATGCACAGGATTGAAGTAAGCACCCACCAGCGGCACAACCGCACCGGCATCCCGAAGCGCTTTACCGATCTGCTTTGCCTTTCCGTCGGTGATACCGCCGGGCTGGTAGGGGATATCGTCGTAGGCCTTGTAGCAGACCAGCTGAACACCGTCGATTCCAAGAGCCTGAATTTTTTCCAGAATCGCCGCGGTTCCCTTAACGCCCAGATCGTGGGCACGAATGCATATTTTCATTTGCGCCTCCCCGCATATTGGTTATTTTTACCAATTTGGTCATTATAAGAACATTATATCTCAGCATAATGCTCGTTCCTATATCTTTTTCGGCCCCATATATTCAAAAAACGGATATAAACGGGCATCACAGAAAAGGTCTCTTCTCTGTCAAAAGGCCGAAAAAAGTGTGATTTTTATGGTTTTTACGGTTTTTTCCCGTTTTCATCAGCAGATTCGATGCTGATTTCTTTCCTGCCGGGATCCGTGTCGTGGATCTCTCCCCGCTTTTTCGCATAGCTGGAGGGAGAACACCCGTAATGCTTTTTGAACACTCTGGAAAAATACAGTGCGTCATCAAAGCCGCACATCCGGGCGATTTCCGACACCGTATACTCGTTGGCCCACATGGCAGTCAGCAGCATTTCCGCGCTCTTCATGCGCAGGCTCGTCATGTATTCCAGCGGCGACACACCCATCTCTTTTTTGAAGAGCTTACGCAGATAGTCATAATGGAAGGGCATCTGCCGGATCACTTCGTCCAGGGCATAGTCCGCCCGGGAATAGTTCTGGATAATGCTTTCCCGGATCTTCTCCACCGGCTCGGAAAACTCCGCATTGCTGCGGAATACCACAATATAGCTGGCAATCAGTGCCCCCAGCGCTTCCAGCACCAACTCCCGTCTGCGGATGTCGGTCATATAATAGAACTTGGCCTGGCAGAAGGCGGAGCGCAGACTGCCGGTGCTGTCATCCGCCACCCGGAAGGCGGTCTTATACGGAAAGGAAGGGTCAGCCATGGTCAGATGGATGTTGGTAAATCCGTCCTGACTGGAATTGGCATGCACCTCCCGGGACGGAATCGCCACCATTTCACCCGCCCGGTAGGGAAGAACCGTGCCGTTTTCAAAGCGGAATGACCCCTGCCCACTGGTGCAGTACACCAGCTCCCAATGCTCATGGGTATGCCACCTGACGTCAAACGTCTTCGGATGCTCTCCAACAAATAGAATCGTATTCACTGAATTTACCTCAAAAATCCTGTATTTTCATCCCAATTTCCGAGAAAAATCCCATTGCCGCATCCACCCAGCCCGGTACGTCCGGACTGATGTCCGGTACACCATCCACCGGGTAGACCATTTCATCCGCAGTGGACAGGCCGTGCTGTCCATGGCGGTAAATCCGCACGGCAAAATCCACGCCCGCCTCCTCCAGCGCCTGAGCCAGCACCAGACTGTTGCGCACCGGCACGGAAGCATCGTCCCGGGTGTGCCACAGGAATACCGGGGGCATGTCCGGCCGTACCAGGGCGTCCAGAGACAGCCGTTTTCTCAGGACGGCGTCTCCCCGGGTGATGTTTTCAAAGCTGAGGTCGTGGGTTCGTCCCCAGGCCACCGCCACGGGATAGCACAGCCCCAGCACATCCGGTCGGATAAGCGCCGCCGGCGCGATGTCAGAAACCTCCGGGCAGTCAAACATGGTTCCAAGGCAGCCGCACAGATGCCCGCCTGCGGAAAAACCCAGCGCCGCTGTCATTTGCGGATTCACCCCGAGGCGCTCCGCGTTTTCCCGGATATAGCGCATCGCCATGGCGGCCTCCCGCAGCGAAACAGGAAACCCGGCAGGTGCACAGGAATAGTCCAGAACGAAGGCTGCGTATCCCCGGCTCACAAAGCGCAGCGCCACCGGCTCACTTTCCCGGGGAGAGGTCCAGCCATAGGCGCCGCCGGGAAGGATCAGCACAGCCGGCCTGCGGCGGCTTGGGCTGACCTCGGCGGGCGTGTGCGGAATCCAGCAGGTAAGCTGTCCTTTCGCCTCCGGATCCGGTGAAAGACCGCAGTATTGGTACAAACTCACAATTTTCATTTCCACGTTTTGTATCACCTGCTAAAAATTCGGAAATTACGCATCCGTATTATCCATATGGCAAATCAGATCGTCTATGTTCTTTTGTACTTATTTTCTTTATAATAAAATATTATTGTGGTTTCGTCAACCTTTTTCGATTGTGCGAAATCAACAGTCTTTTTCTTCCTCATTTATACGGTATTCACAAAATTCCGGAGCAAAAGGAGAGACCTATATGCAAAAGAACATCAAAATTGCTTACATCGGCGGCGGCTCCAAGCAGTGGGCCAGAGTATTCATGTCCGATTTGGCACTCACCCGGGATCTTTCCGGGGAGATTGCCCTGTACGACACCGATCTGGAGGCCGCCCGCCGCAACGCCGAGATCGGCGCGCGGATCAACCGCTGCAGCGCTGTTCGATCCGTCTTTCGGTATACCGTCTGCCAACAGCTGGAAGACGCGCTGGCAAACGCCGATTTCGTCATTATTTCCATCCTCCCCGGTACTTTCCGGGAGATGCGCAGCGATGTACACGCCCCGGAACGATACGGCGTCTACCAGTCCGTGGGGGACACTGTCGGCCCCGGCGGCGTGCTGCGGGCCATGCGCACCGTCCCCATTTATGAGGAATTTGCCCGGAAAATCCGGGACATCTGCCCCAACGCATGGGTGCTGAACTTCACCAATCCCATGAGCATCTGCGTCAGGGTGTATTTTGTAAAGGAAGGTTTTCCCCCTTCGCAAAATACACATGACTGCGGCTCATTTGTGGTGAATTGAATTGCAGTTTTGTGAGAAAGGAGATTTTCATAAGCTGCAATCATCATCCACGAAAGGAGTCTGCAATGAAATCTGTATTTGACACTATGGGTGGGACATATCGGCAATGTGGGGATTTCTTGATCCCAGAGATAGCCTTACCCGACACGCATGAAAACCCTCTTGGAAAATATGGTCGTATGCGCCAGCGCTACCTGAAGGAGCATCGCAGGGTGCTTTACAACGCGATGATTCTGGATGGAACACTCTGGAACCACCTTTCTGAAGTCGATAAGACCTGCAAGGATCGTCTGGATGTGCTTATTCTCGGCATGAAGGAAAAGTGGGGTATCACAGAGGAGCTAAAAGCCCGTGACCCCATGGCATGGGTCGGTGCCATGAACAACATCCGCAATGCTGCGGAGGAAATCCTCTTTGCGGAGGTGATCTACGCATGAAGTACGCGGATTACCTTGCTGTCTTGGACAAGCACATTGCCTCCCATCCGCTGAAATTGGGGGATGGCGAATCAGTTTTGGCGCTCCTGTATGAAAGCTATGAGGATTTGCAGGGGTGCAGCAGCGGGCAAATTAAGGAAGATTTCCATGAGCTGTACCGCCTTCTGAATGGAATGCCATTGACAGAACTGGACAAAATCGTCAATCCCGTCTGTACTCTCTGCCGGGATCATGAACAGTCCGGCTTTATCCACGGCGTTCAGGTAGGCATCCGACTGGCTCAGGAAATTTGGGAATAAGCAAATGGACCGTCTCCAAATGGGGACGGTCTTTTGCTGCCATTCCTATCCATCCCAGGAATCTCTGGGACAGATGGGGTGGATATCGTAATGTAAATTCCTGTTATTTTCCCTGTGCCGCTTTCATCATTTCCTTGCCGGCATTTCACACTTGACCGGCTTTTTCAGTTGCCACATAATATCCGGACTGGAACTGGTTGAAGATCAGCGCATTCAGCTTCAAAGGATCGATCTTCCCGTTCCCGGAAAGCACCTTCTCGTCTGCACTGACATTTTCGATTGTTCCAACGACTGCATGGATGTTTTCCGCCTCGATGAGCTCCGCAAGCTCACATTCAAGAGCCACCGGAAACTCCGTGATGATCGGCGCGTTTACAAAGCGCTCTTCTCCGCGTTATAGCCGGACTTTGCGAACTTATCCGGCATCTTATAGCCCGTGGCAATGCCGTAATAATCCACGGCATCCATGTGCTCCCTGCCCGCAAGACTTTGATGCTGCGATCTAAATCTATGGGTGACTATCAAAAATCGGTAGTGCTCCTTTTTTGTGAATATGATATATGCCTGCATCGAAATTCTTATTGAGATATTTG
Organism: Faecousia sp.; assembly: GCA_051867075.1. Lineage (GTDB taxonomy): Bacteria > Bacillota > Clostridia > Oscillospirales > Oscillospiraceae > Faecousia. The sequence continues at coordinate 68,519 of JBJDYG010000009.1, forward strand.
CTGTCTCATGATATGATTATTATAGATTGGTGTGCCCATATAGAGAAAATGAAAATGACGCTCGCAGGACAAGTCCGTTTTATTGGACAGTTGCTTTGCTAAACTATAGGTGGCAACGAAGGATAACTCTACAGAAATGAGGATAAGTTATGCTTAAAGATAAAAGCTTAACCTATATATCGCTCTTTAGTTCCGCTGGTGTGGGCTGTTATGGTTTTCATCTTGAAGGATTCCATTGTATTGCAACGAATGAGTTGCTGGATAGACGCATTGAGGTGCAAAGAGCCAATAAAAAGTGTGAATATGATACTGGGTACATCCCCGGAGATATCTCATCCCAGGAAGTAAAGCAGCAAATTTACAAAGAAATTGATAGGTGGGCGTTGTTGGGCAATGATGGTGTTGATGTAGTTGTTGCTACGCCGCCCTGTCAGGGTATTAGCGTTATCAATCACAAGAAGAATGATAATGATATCCATCGTAACAGCTTGGTAGTTGAGTCTGTTGAAATCATCCAGCAGATTAAGCCTAAGTTCTTTATTATGGAAAATGTTATGGCTTTCCAAAAGACGCTGTGTATTGACCGCAATGGTCGTGCCTTACCTATTGGAGACTTCATCAGAACATCTTTGGGTAGCGACTATGTCATTACTGGTAGAATACTCAATTTTATGAATTATGGATCGAATTCTTCCAGAACTAGAACCTTGATGGTTGGCGTACACAAGAAGTATAGGAATACCATTACTCCCTACGATATTTATCCCGCTTACCGGCCTGAGAAAACTCTTCGTGATGTGATTGCTGGTTTGCCTAGTTTGGAGTGGGGTGAAATTTGCGATTCTGATTTTTACCATGCATTCAGAACCTATAGGTCTGAAATGCGGGAGTGGATTCATGATCTAAAAGAATATGAATCTGCGTTTGACAATCCCGACCCTAGAAAGCGCCCCCATAAGGTTGTCAACGGAGAGATTGTTGAAAATACACGAAAAAACAGAGACAAGTATACACGCCAGCCTTGGGATCGCTTTGTTCAGTGTGTACATACTCGAAACGATCAGCTTGCCGCACAGAACACAATTCATCCTGTAGAAGATCGCGTATTCAGCATCCGTGAGCTCATGGAAATGATGACGATCCCCAAGAGCTTTAGATGGATAGATAAGGGTATCGATGAGTTGAATGCGCTGCCTGAAAAAGAAAAGCGCGCGATCTATAAGGCTCATGAAATGAATATCAGGCAGTGCCTGGGTGAAGCGGTACCTACAGAAATTATGCGGCAAGTTGCATATAACATTCGTACCAGCCTGGCACGAAAGCACTTGGAGTCCATCGATATTAACAAAATCATTGCACAGTATTCGTTGGATCAGAAAGAGAACCTGTTCAGCTTTGTAGCACAGAATCCAGAGGATTTAGATGTTGCTACATTGATGCGCATTACTGAACTTTGCAATGCCAAACGCGAGGAGAATGCCGCTTTCTACACGAATAAGTTTATCGTCAATGAAATTATGGGCAGGCTCCCCAATTTCTCCAAGGATACAATCCGTATTCTGGAACCCTCAGTTGGAACAGGCAGTTTTCTCCCTTTCCTATTCAAGAAATACGAAGGTATTTCTAAAGTGATTCTGGATGTGGTTGACATCGACGAGGACAGCATTGCTATGCTCAAATTGATAATGGCAAAGCTGACTATTCCTGCAAACTTCGAAATCCATATTCACTGCCATGATTTCCTTACACTTGATTTCCCTTACCGCTTTGACCTAGCAGTGGGCAATCCTCCTTTCTCCAAACTGAAACTTGGAGATAAGAAGGTGATTGGATATTTGCATAACAACCACAATAAGCGTACCAGCAATCTCTCGGAAATGTTCCTGGAGAAGTGCATTCGCTGTAGTGATTGTGTGGCATTGGTTTTGAATAAAACTATCCTTAGCACGGATGAATTCAAAGATACACGGGATCTTCTGGCCCGGATGCGTATAGACTCAATCATTGATTTCGGCAGATATGGATTCACGGGTGTTTCCATTGAAACGATGTGCTTGATGATTTATCCGGGGCAGTCACCTAAAGCAACCACCGTATTGAATATGAAATACAACATGAAGCTGGAGCAGCAACAGACATATATTACTGATCCTGCCTACCCGTATTTCGTGATATACAGAGATGCGGATTTTGACGCTGTTGCAGAAAAGCTGGACTTTGATGTATTTTCGGTTTTCAGGGACAGACAGATTACCAAGGCAGTAACTACAGAACAGCAGACGCCTGACACATTGTGGGTGATCAAAGCCCGAAACATTGACGATGATGGGCAGGGTGTAACTCACATTGAGGGTTATGATGTTTACATTCCGGCAGATAAAGCAAAAGACCTCTCTGCATACAGATATGTGAATGACATGGGCATTTACCTGACTCCCAACATGACATATAACCCCAGAGTCATCAATAATATCCCCAACACCATCCCTGATGGTTCCGTTGCAGTGTTGATCCCTCGTGTTCCGATGAAATTAACCGAGCAACAGATGCAGTATTTCTCAACCCAGGAGTATAGACGTTTTTATGGCATTGCACGGAATTTGTCCACGCAGTCGATAAATGTGGATAAAACCAGTGTGTTCTTTTATGGGGTGTTGAAAAATGACCAATGATGTTATTCAGGATTTTATCAACGAGCATACCTATGATATCCGAATGACCGGAAATGGCCGCTGGATTGATCAGAAATGCACCATGGATGTGGTGTGCTTTGTTGCAGACTGTATTGTGGACTATATCCAGAATGGTGGTTCTCAGCCGTTCCAGTCCCCTGATATCTGGCGTTCTCCCTATGCCGTCCAGAGTGTGCAGGACTTCTTTGGAAAACCAGATCCTATGAATTACTCTGCACATGACGAGTTCAACAAATTCTTCCGTCAGCCTATGAAGATGCTGGCTGCCGCTGGTGTGCTGCGTGAAAATGGGCGCAAGAATAACACAATCCAGTTTTCGGTGGAGAACATAGAGGTACTGGAGTATATCGCACTCCGTGAGAAGAATGCGTATAATTTCTTGTGTGCTTACATCGAGAAAACCTTGCGTGACAGCGGCCTTTGGGGATCTTTTGAGCGTTTCTTCCAGGCACAGGACGAAGTGGAGTACCAGCGCGTGAAGGATCGTTTTGCGGAGTTCTCCATTCGCTACACAAAAATCAATACCAATGTGGAAGCATACCGTATTTTTACAAAGGTGTTAAATATCCTTGCGTGCAAATATCGTAAGCGTGGTACCGAGCGCGGCCACATTTCCAAGTCTTTCATCACCTTTGACAAGATTATGTACAATCAGGTTAACTGGAGAGATGAGCTGAGCGGCAAGGAAAAGAATGTAGCCCGTCGCGATTATGTTCCTGCGCCCTCTGGTGACAACGGCTACTATAAGTATCGTGTTAACCGGGCCATCAAGAAACTGCGGCAGTTCAACGATAAGTATAACCGATCTCGTTCTGAGGTTACGGATACGATGGCGATTGGCACTTCTGCAACCCATATCCATCATATTTTCCCCAAAAGCGATTTTGAGGAGATTGCAGACTATCTGGAGAATCTGATTGCGTTGACTTCCGGCCAACACCTGCAAAAGGCTCATCCTGAAGGAAATACCCAGGTGGTGGATCGGGACTTCCAGTATTTGTGCCTGATCTGCAAAACGGAAAGCATTAAGAAGAATATCCTGGGAACCTCTGGGGTGCCTGTGATTTACAGCTTTGATTGCTTTACCCATGTTCTGGCTGTAGGTCTGAGAAAACCCGTTTTTGAAGATCTTCCCGAAAACGACTTCGAGGCAGTTTTGAATCATATTGAGGTCTGTTATTAAACCGTACCGATTATGCTTTCGAGTATGTTTTCCTTGCACAAACCCGCAATCGGTGATAACATGGTAGCATCATTTTAGAGACAGGAGGCGAAAATATGGAGAACAACGCAAGGAGCTTCCCTGCTTATTTTCCAAAAGGTTGTCCTCCTGCTGATGCAAAGAGTGAGGAAATTGTTTTGTTTCGCCTGTGCAAAACAACTGTACCTGCAGCAGATGACTTCCTATCCTTTTATCAAATTAACCCTGAGAAGTATGAGGGCAACATTCAGGCCTACGGCCTATCTACTTACCCTTCAGCCGAGGACTGCGAAAGCGCCAAACGGAAATCTCCTCGTTTGAGAAATGCATATGCAGGCATTGCCTGCGGACAAGTTGATGCAGAAAAGGGAAAAATTCTGCGGACACCCAGTAAGGCCAACCCTGCTCATATTACTTGGTGGGTTTATGAGGGGATAGAACCTCAAACATTTTTTGAAAGCTATTATAAAGGTGGTGTAGAGCATGAATGAGTTGTTTGTACGGCTCCCATCCGTAGGCGAGCTTTACTATCACCACACGTATTTGTTTTATGATGAACCGCTTATTTTCTCATGTGCAACTAAGGCCATGCAGTATTACTTCGTACTTGCGGTTCCTTCTGCTCCTTCCTCTGATGAAACATGGTTAATGGTTCCGATCTCATCCGGCAAACTGAGCAAAGCAGAAAAAAACGCAATTGAATTACGAGATATCATTGTCAATCCAGAGACGGTCGTTTTCCAGGTTGATCGTATTGGATCGGAGATTTTCGCAAATACTATTGATCCTTCTGCATTGACCGAAGAAATGCTGCCAGAAGCCGGAGAATACTTGGACTATCGCCCGACACTGGAGTTACTTCCATCAGCGCAGGCACCTGTGGAGCAAGCGGTTGTCGAGATGCGTGATGTCATCGAAATATCTCTCGAAAAAGATGACGGTCATGCACATGAGTTGCCATGTTTAACTGTTGTCGATGCGATTGATAACATCCAACAGCTAGTCTATGCTCTCGCATACAAAAATGGCGGCATTCGTGGTGCAATTCCCCAGAAGATTAAAGAAGATTGCCAGCTATCAATGACCGGAATGTTTGCCGCATCGGTAGGTATTCGTTTAAAGTCAGATGAATTGTGTGACATGTACTTCGAAACTCCGTTAACCGCTACACTCAAAGACTTAAACCAATTGTTTGATGTGGCAGCAGACAAAGACAGTTTAAAGGCGTTTTTGTCCGAACAAAACCCTCGCGTTGCATATAGATTCAGGGCACTGCTTGCAGCATTGATTCATGGTAGAGTTGGAATAAAACTTAACACCGCCTCACCAAATAAGAACAGTTATACTAAGCACTATTCCACAAAGGAACTGGCGAAGAGCTTCGCGTTAATTGAAGCTGAGATTGAAGAAATTGTAGAAACGCAATCTTTTTATGGAGAACTGGTGGGTGTCAATGTTGAACGAAACACCTTTGAATTTGTCACTACCGGTAATGAGCATATTCGTGGTAAAATTGCAGCCAGTATTCGCGACAGTGTTTTTTCCATTCCTCAAACTGCAGAAGCCGTTGTGGAAATGCGGATAGGCCAGGATACAATGACTCGTGCAGAGAAAATCCTTTATACACTGGTGGATATAAAAGCGGTTGTTCCTGACCAGGGATAAAAGTCCATTTGCTTTGTTCTGAATTGGCCAATAATCTCTAAACGATTATTAATGATTAAAGGTATCCACAGTAGCGTTGCTATGGATACCTTTTTCGTTTTTGAGAACTGTAATCTTTCAAACCCAAAAACATCTATCCCCATCCATCCCAAGTATCCCCGGGACAGATGGGATGGATAGGATAGATGTTTTGGACATCAGAACACATT
>JBJDYG010000010.1:0-21592 GCA_051867075.1 Faecousia sp.
GGGAAGATGGGCGAGGTTCTGGAGCTTGTGAAACGAAAATAAAAGGGACAGCCGCTGTGAAATGCACCCCATTTGTTAGATAGTATATCATACCGTCTAACAAATGGGGTGCATTTCACTCACGGCGTTGCCGATTCTGTGATTTTGGGAAAGAAAAATCACCCAATCCCGTCTCATATGATTCTCTAATAAAACCCCATGCTGAATACAGCGCCGCCCAAAAATGAAAGTTCTCAAAAATACTTGTCCTGAAGGGGCAGCGGGTTTTCGTAGGAGAAGTACCAGCAGTAATATTCGTGCCCAGAAAGCGTGGTTGATGCAGGTCACCTTATCCCAGGGAATGCTGCAGACCTCCGCGCCCTCCTCCGCGGTTTTGGTATCCAGATACCAGTTGGCGAAGTAAACGATGACTTCCTTTTCGACTGCAATGTCCGGCGTGGTTTCCGAAGGTTCGGTTTCGGCGGCGGTTGTTTCAATAGTCTGCTCGGTGGTTGGGGCAGATGTTTCCTGGGGGACAGAGCTGCAGGCCGACAGCAGGCACAGAAAAACCAGCAGCAGGGCCAGAACGGATCTTCGCATGGTGGGCTCCTCCTTTGAAAAAGCGGTATGGATGCACATACCCATTTTCCATATTATACCATAAAGATTTCCGTTCTTCGATGGCTTTCGACGGCAATTCTTGCTGATGCTTGGCCTGTCGTGCCGTTTTCTGTTTGAAGCGTTATACGGAGACTTCCAGCTGGCAGTCGAAGGGCTCTAATTCTACGGCAGCGGAGCTATACTCCTCCGCTTCCCGGCAGCCCATGGCCTTGTAAAATGCCTGACTTTCCACGGCGGAATGGGCGGAGATGTAGAGCTTTTCCGCCCCCTGGGCTTTCGCCCAGGCTTTTGCCGCGTCCATCAGACGCCGTCCGATACCGCGACCGCGCAGCTCCTCATACTGATTCTCAATAAAAAACTTTAATTCGCAAGAATTGAAGTTTTTTGTTAGAGAATCATATAAGACGGGATTCTGTGATTTTTCTTTCCTAAAATCACAGAATCGGTAACGCCGTAAGGCGGTGCCTTCTTAATAAAAATCAAAGATTTTTATTAAGAAATAGTATCAGAAACGTGGATGCTGGTCAGCTCCCGGTACTGCTTCCGGCTCCCAAAGGGCTCCGCCTCCACGGAAGCAAACCCCTTCAGCACGCCGTTATCAAAGGCGCCGTACACCGCGCCGCCCCCCGAAAGGGTGCCTTTCAGACACTCCACCAGGAAAGCATACTCTGCCTGCGTCCAATCCTCCACAAAGGGATTGTCGATGAGTGTCCACCGCCCGTCCACCTTCCGCCAGCATTTTGTCACCTGCTGATGGCGGCGGAAATCCTTAAAAAGGGTCACGCTGAGCTCGCCGGGGGTCAGTTCTCTGAGTGTCATTTGACAGGCCCCTGTTCCCCGGTTTTTTTCAGCTCTTCCTCCTCCAGAACCCGGTAGGCAACCTTGCCAACCAGGGTTTTGGGCATTTCGTCCCGGAACTCGATGTCGTAGGGCATGGCGTACCTGGCGACGTACTTCCGGCAGTGCTCCATAATGGCCTGCCGGGTGGCATCGCTCTTTTCCACGCCCGGCACCAGCTTGACGAACGCCTTGACCTTCTGCATTTTGTAGGAATCCGGCACGCCGATGACGCAGCTCATCTGCACATACTCATGGGCGTCGAGAATGTTTTCCAGCTGGGCAGGGTAGACGTTGTAGCCGGAGGTGACGATCATCCGCTTGGCCCGGCCCTTGAAGTAGACAAAGCCCTGACTGTCCATGGTACCGAGATCGCCGGTATAGACCCAGGTCAGGCCGTCTGCGTGGGTGCGCAGGGTTTTGGCGGTTTCCTCCGGATGGTGCATGTATTCCTTCATCACCGTGGGGCCGGCCAGCAGAATCTCGCCTTCCTCGCCGTAGGGCAGCTCTTCCTCTGTGCCGGGACGCACGATCTTGATGTAGGTGTCGGGAAACGGCAGGCCGATGCTGCCTTCCTTATGCATATGGCTGGGGGTCAGACAGCAGGCGGTGACGGTTTCGGTGGTGCCGTAGCCCTCCCGCACCTGAATGGAGGCCTTGTGGTCATACAGGAACTTGTCCAGCTTCTTTTTCAGTTCAATGGACAGCGAGTCGCCGCCGGAGAATACGCCCTTCAGGCAGCTGAGGTCCGCTCCGTCCATATCCGGCAGGCGGAGCAGGGCTTCGTAGAGGGTGGGTACGCCGGCGATGAAGTTGCAGCGCTGCTTGACCAGATCCTTGGCGTAGCTCTTGGGGGTGAACCGGGGTACCAGAATGCACCGGCCGCCCTGGGTCAGCATGGTGTGGATGCACACGCCCAGGCCAAAGCCGTGGAAAATGGGCATGGCAGCCAGCATTTTGTCCCCGGGACGGAACATGGGGTTGGCGGCGATGACCTGTTGGCCCAGCGCGTTAAAGTTCCGGTTGGTCAGCACGATGCCCTTGGTGGTGCCCGTGGTGCCGCCGGAGTAGAGGATGACGGCGCTGTCATCGCCGGTGCGCTTGACCTTGTAATCGTAGAAGCAGCAGCGGCTGAGCTTCATAAAGTCCTTCCAGCGGATCACCGGGGCATCCTCGGGGATTTTTTCGATTTTCCGGCCCTGAGTGAGCATGTAGCCTGCCTTGATGGGCTGGGCCAGAGCGTCCTTGATGCTCGCAATGATGATGTTGACGACCCTGGTGTTTTTACGGATGGATTCAAACTTGTGGTAAAACTGATCCAGGGTGATGGCGGTGACGCTTTCCGACTCGTTGAGATAGAATTCGATCTCCTTCTCGGCGGACAGGGGATGCACCATGTTGGCGATGCCGCCTACCAGGTTGACGGCATAGAACAGGTACACCGCCTGGGGGCAGTTGGGCATGGCGATGGTCACCTTGTCACCCTCCCGGACGCCGATGGTTTTCAGCGCCCTGGCGCAGGTTTCCACCTCCTGCACCAGTTTTTTGTAGGTCGTGGATTTGCCCATGAAGTCGAAGGCTACATAATTGGGGTATTTTTCGGCGATGGCCTCCACAGCCTCGAACATGGAGCCTTCAAAATAGGTAAGGTGCATGGGAAGATCCCCCATGCAGTTCTTCCAGGGCGTTTTCGCGGTAATGGTATTCATATTAATATTCTACCTCTTCACTTAGGGGCCTGTCCAGCAGCTCCGGGTGCTCCAGCAGCTTTTTCAGCAGCCGGACGGTTTTGGAATAGTAATAGCCGTCTGCCAGGCGTTCGTCAATGGTCAGGCCCAGATCCACGCTGGGAAGCATTCTGACGGTGCCGTCCTCTTCAAAGAACGGACGCTTCTTCATTTCTCCGATGGCGCAGAATACCGAGGTGGTGCCCCAGTTGGTCAGGTGGTGATAGCCGGCGTGGAGCTTAATAGAGCCGAGATTGGTCAGCACCACAGAAGAATAGTAGGGATCGCCGGCGATGACGCTCTGGGGCATCCAGCCGTGGCGGTCGAGAAACCGGGCGGCCGCGCCCACGGCCTGAATGAGAAAACCGGGCAGGCTCTGCACCGCGTTCAGGCTCTGGGTGCCCTTATCCACCTCGTCGCTGCGGCACAGGGAAATCTGACGGAAAATCTCGTCATGGATGGTGTCGATGGTGTCGCTGCCCTTGGAATGGATCAGCGCCAGGGCCTCGCTGCCGTCGTCGGCAAACTCCTTTTTTACCGTGAACGCTGCCGAAACCTCATTGCGCTGGTACATGGTTTTGTTGGCTATGAAGCGGTTCATCTTGGGGCGCAGGGTGATGGTTTTCAGCATGGCGGTGACCATTACCTGAAACAGGTTATATTTGTATGCCGGATCGGAAGCGTTTTTCTTTTCCAGATAGGCCATGACGTTGGTCAGGTCGATCCGCTCGCTGATGAAGGCTTCATTGTCGCAGCGGTTGGGGTACATCAGGGGCATGACCAGATGCATTGCGTGAATGTTTTTCAGTTTCACGCCGTCTTTTCTGTCTCCAAATTTTTTTGCCATAGGTACACACTCTTCCCAAAAAATTCTTGAAAGTTTTTGCCCTTTCACGCATAATTATAGCATCTGCGGACTGAGCGAATCTAAACTGAAACGAAACTTTGTTTATTTTCGGTTTAGATTTTTCCGGTAAATTGATTTCCGAAAATTACCGAAGGGAAGTAATCAGGTGGAAGACAGGAAGATTTCTCCGCTGTATCGGATCATCAAGGCGGCCGTGCGGATGATTTATCCCAAAATAGAGGTGGTGGGCGCAGAAAAGCTCCCGGAAGAGCCGGTGGTGTATGTGGGAAACCACAGCCAGATGAACGGCCCCATTGCCTGCGAATTGTACATCCCCGGGGAGCACTATACCTGGTGTGCCGGGGAAATGATGCACCGGGAGGAAGTGCCCGCTTACGCGTACAAGGATTTCTGGTCGGGTAAGCCGAAATCTGTCCGCTGGTTTTATAAGCTGCTTTCCCACATCATCGCGCCTTTGTCTGAACTGATTTTCAACAACGCCAACACCATCGGTGTTTACCACGATACCCGGATCGTTTCCACCTTCAAAAAGACGGTGCAGGCGCTGCAAGGCGGCGCAAGCGTGGTGATTTTTCCGGAGCACAATGTGCCCAGAAACAATATCATCTACGAATTTCAGGACCGGTTCATCGATGTGGCGAAGCTCTATTATAAGCGCACGGGCAGGGAGCTGGCCTTTGTTCCGCTGTATCTTGCCCCCAGGCTGAAATCCATGTATCTGGGCGAGCCCATCCGGTTCCGGGCGGACGCGCCTATGGAGCAGGAGCGCAGGCGCATCTGTGAATATCTGATGGAGCAGGTCACGGATATGGCCCGGGCGCTGCCGGAGCATACCGTGGTGCCCTATCCCAACATCCCCAAAAAGCAGTACCCGTCGAATATCCCGCAGGAGGTCCCCTATGAGAAAACCGGAAATTGACTACCGCACCTTCCGTTTGTCCAGGCTCAACGATCCCCAGTTTGCCCACTTGAAGCTGCTGCTGGGCTGGGTTGTTTACTTTATCATGTATTTTCTGACGGAGAACCTGATCCCCGCGGAAAGCTGCCACGTTGTCCACTGCCGGATCGACGACTGGATCCCATTCTGCGAGTGGTTTCTGATCCCCTATGTGTTCTGGTACTTTCTGATCGTGTTTACCCTGGGATACTTCCTGCTGTATCATGTGGACAGCTTCAAAAAACTGCAGATTTTTATCATCGTCACCCAGGCGGCGGCAATGATCATCTATATTGTCTACCCGAACCGTCAGGATCTGCGGCCGGAGGTGTTCCCAAGGGACAATTTCCTCACGGCGTGCATCGGCCTGCTGTACCGGGCGGATACCAGTACCGGCGTATGTCCGTCGCTGCATGTGGCGTATTCCATCGGCATCGCGTCGGCGTGGCTGAAGGAAAAAGGGGTGTCCGGATGGTTCAAGGCATTCATCGTGTTCGCGGCGGCAACTATCTGCCTTGCAACCATGTTTATCAAGCAGCATTCTGCCGTGGATTTCTTTGCGGCACTGCCGGTCTGTCTGCTGGCGGAGGGGATAGCCTACGGCAAAGATTACTGGCATGTCCGCTGGGGCAAGCGGCGGCTGGCGGAATCCTGAAGAATTGGGGAGGAAAGGCGTATGTTTCAGATCATGGTCGTAGACGATGACCGCAACACCCGCAGGCTCCTGCAGGCGGTGCTGGAGGCAGACGGTTACAAGGTGGTCACCGCGGAAAACGGGGAGGAAGCCCTGGCCCTTATGGATGCGGAATACATCGATCTGGTGGTGCTGGACATTATGATGCCCAAAATGGACGGCTACGAATTTACCAGGACCCTGCGGGAGACCAACAACAATCTGCCCATTTTGATGGTATCCGCCAAGGAACTGCCCTCGGACAAAAAGCACGGCTTTCTCGTTGGCACCGACGACTATATGACCAAGCCCATTGACGAAGAGGAAATGCTTTGGCGGATCAAGGCGCTGCTGCGCCGGGCGAAGATCGCCAGCGAGCGGCGGATTGTCGTGGGGGACGTGGTGCTGGACTACGACTGCCTGACGGTGAGCCGGAAGGGGGAGGTGCAGGAGCTTCCCCAGAAGGAATTTCTGCTTTTGTATAAGCTCCTGTCCTATCCCGGCAAAATCTTCACCCGCATTCAGCTCATGGACGAGATCTGGGGCGCGGATTCCAACACCGGCTGGGAGACCGTGACGGTGCATGTGGGCCGTCTGCGCAAGCGCTTTCAGGACTGGCCGGAATTCGCCATCGAGTCCGTCCGGGGACTGGGGTATAAGGCGGTGAAAAAGGTATGAACAAGGTGGCGAGAAAGCAGCGCTGGTCGCTGACGCTGCTGTATGCCGGCGCGTTTTTTGTTATACAGCTTATTGCCGTGCTGATCACGGCGGTTTTGGCATTTCTGCTCTCCAAGCTGGGGGTTCTGGGCAGCTTCGGCTTTCAGGAGCAAACCGGTACGGCGCTGCTGCTTGTGATGCTGCTGATCAGCGTGCTGGTGGGCATTCTGATCTCCATCGTCACCGTGAAAATCCCGCTTCGCCCGTTCAACCGGCTCATCAACAATATGAACCGGCTGGCAGGGGGAGACTATTCGGCCCGGATGCGCTACGGCAGGCTCATGAAGAGCAATCCTGCATTCCGGGAACTGACGGACAGCTTCAATGCCATGGCGGAGGAACTGGAGAACACCCAGATGCTGCGAAGCGATTTCGTCAACAATTTTTCCCATGAGTTCAAGACGCCCATTGTCTCCATCGCAGGCTTTGCCAAGCTGCTGCGCCGGGGCAATCTCACGCAGGAGCAGAAGGAAGAATACCTGGCCATCATCGAGGAGGAATCCCTGCGTCTGGCGGCGATGGCTTCCAATGTGATGAATCTGACGAAAGTCGAGAATCAGACGATCCTGACGGACCTGGCAACCTATAACCTCTCCGAGCAGATTCGTTCCTGCGTGCTGCTGCTGGAGGAAAAGTGGAGCCGCAAGGAGCTGGATATGGATCTGGAATTTCCGGAATACACCATCCGCGCCGACGAGGAAATGCTCAGGCAGGTCTGGATCAACCTGCTGGACAACGCCATCAAGTATTCGCCCAATCACGGCGAGATCCGGGTGCGCATTTCGGAAAAGCCGGAGACGCTGACGGTTGCCATTACAAACTACGGCCCCGACATTCCTCAGGATAAGCTCGGCAGAATCTGGGGGAAGTTCTACCAGGTGGACGAGTCCCACGGCTCTGAGGGAAACGGCATTGGTCTGGCGGTGGTGAAACAGGTGGTGCAGCTGCACGGAGGCTCGGCATCTGTAACAAGCGGAAGCGGCGCCACCACCTTCACGGTACAGCTGCCCAAACGGGACAAAACCGGGGCGTAATACTATGGAACCTCTGAATAAATCGTCTGCGGCTGAGTGGCGGATCTTTTGCCACATCCGTGCAGTGTTAAAAACGAGAAATACATCCAGTATTCCTTCGTTTTTAACACTTTCGTCCGTGACAAAATCTCTCGCCATCAGCTCTTGCCGATTTAATCAGAGTTTCCCTATTTCTCAATAAAAATGTTACATTTTTATTGAGAAGGCACCGCCTGATGGCGTTGCCAAATATGTGATTTTCGGGATAGAAAATCACATATTCCCGTCTCATAGGATTCTCTAATGAAAATGTTTCATCAAAATTGATGAAACATTTTAAAAGAGAATCAGTATCAGCCATATCCATACAATACTATATTGTATCATCCGATTTGAAGAAAGGCAGAAAAGGTATGAAAGTCGCAATCGCAACGGATACCAACAGCGGAATCACCGCTCAGGAGGGCGCGGAACTGGGCGTTTTTGTTCTGGCAATGCCCGTAAATGTGGAAGACGGCGTGTTCTTTGAGGGAATCGATATCTCCCATGAGCAGCTGTACGATGCCATGCGCCGTCATGCCGCCGTTTCCACCTCCCAGCCGTCGCCGGGACAGCTTATGGAGCTGTGGGACGGCATTCTGGCAAAGGGGTACGAGCAGATCGTGTATATTCCCATGTCCAGCGGCCTCAGCGGCTCCTGCGGTAATGCCAGTTTGCTGTCCGGTGACTATGACGGCAGGGTGCAGGTGGTGGACAACCACCGGATCTCGGTAACGCAGAAGGAGTCGGTGCTCAGCGCCCTGTGTCTGGCGGAGCGGGGACTGGATGCAAAGCAGATCAAGATCTTTTTGGAAGAACGCGCCTTTGACGCCAGTATTTACATAACGGTGGACTCCATGGAGTACCTGAAAAAGGGCGGGCGGGTCACCCCGGCTGCCGCCATGCTGGCGACGGTGCTCAATCTGAAGCCGGTGCTGACCATTCAGGGGGACAAGCTGGACGCCTTTGCCAAGGTGCGGGGCATGAAGCAGGCCCAGGCCAGAATGATCGAGGCGCTGAAGCAGGATCGCGCCGGCCGCTTTGGCCATGTCCCGGATGAATGCCTGCTGGTTGAAGCGGGAGGCACCTTTGAAAGCCGGGAGAAGGCGGAACTGTGGCGCCAGCAGGTGCAGGAGGCGTTCCCCTTTGCCAGAGTCTCCAGTGTCAATCTGCCCTGCAGCATTGCCTGCCATGTGGGTATGAATGCCGTCGCCGCCGCCATCATGACGGACGAGGCCCGGGGATAAAGGCCGGAAGGTTTCATTACGAAAGAGAAGGACGCTTTTGTGCCGTCCTTCTCTTTTTTGGCTAACCGGGGCAAGCAGGCAAAGCAATATATGAAACTTTTTTGAAAAAAACCTCCCGAAAGCGCACCGAAAATCCCCAAAAAAATATAATGGATACAGGAGGTGCGATGTGGAACATTATGTTTGGATGGCGCTTGGCGCGACGCTGGGTACCTGGTTCGTGACGGCCCTTGGGGCTGCCACGGTGGTCTTTTTCAAATCCCCCAGCCGCAAAGCGCTGAATCTCATGCTGGGCTTTGCCGCCGGGGTCATGATCGCCGCCAGCTTCTGGTCGCTGCTCCAGCCGGCGATCCAGCGGGCGGAGGCGGCGTCGAAGCTGCCCGCGTATTTCGTGGCGGCGTCCGGCTTCCTGTTCGGAGCGGTGTTTTTGTGGGGATCGGACAAAGTGGTCTGCCTCGCGAGAGGAAAGGCCAGCGCATCACAGATGAAGCCCGATGAGCGCTTGAACCGCATCATTATGCTGGTTCTCTCTATTACGCTGCACAATATTCCCGAGGGGCTGGCGGTGGGCGTGGCCTTTGGGGCATTGGGAACCAGCGGAAGCCCGGAGGGACTGATGGGCGCGGTATCCATTGCCGTGGGTATCGGGCTGCAGAATTTCCCCGAAGGGGCCGCGGTTTCCGTGCCGTTGAGAAGGGAAGGGTATTCCCGGGGGAAGAGCTTCCTGCTGGGGCAGGCCTCCGGCCTGGTGGAGCCGGTTTCCGGGGTGATCGGGGCGCTGCTGGTGGTTTCCGTGGAGGCGGTTCTTCCTTACGCCCTGTCCTTTGCTGCCGGAGCCATGATCCTGGTGGCGGTACATGAGCTGATCCCGGAGTGTCAGCAAAATCAGAAGGAGCAGCCCTACTGCGCCACCATGGGCATCATTCTGGGCTTTGCCGTGATGATGCTGCTGGACGTGATGCTGGGGTAGCTGCGGATCTTTCCAAAGAGAACGGCTTTTTGCGGAAAAGAATACCAAACGGTCTGCCCCGGCAGGCCGTTTTTTGTTGGTATTTGTGTATTGACAATTTGATGCACCAACGTATAATTGTATACATTAAGACAAAGAAGCAGCAATAGAAAGGAGTCTTCTCTATGTTAGAGATTTCCAGCAAGACCAACCTGTTGGAACAGAAGTCCTACAAGTACTCGTTGCAGGACGTGGCGGAGCCGAATTTGCAGCGGGATATCTATTCCTACGGCACGATCCCCAAGGTGGCGTTCAACCACCGCCGGGTGCCCATGTCCATGCCTGAGGAGATATGGATCACAGATACCTCCCTGCGGGACGGCCAGCAGTCCGTGGAGCCGTACTCCGTTGACCAGATCGTGAATATCTACAAGCTGCTGAGCAAGCTGGGCGGCCCTTACGGCATCATCCGCCAGACGGAGTTCTTCATCTACAGCAAGAAAGACCGGGAGGCCATCGAAAAGTGCATGTCTCTGGACCTGAAGTTCCCGGAGATCACCAGCTGGATCCGGGCGACCAAGGAGGATTTCCAGCTTGTACATGACCTGGGCATTAAGGAAACGGGCATCCTGGTTTCCTGCTCGGATTACCACATCTTCAAGAAAATGAAGATGACCCGCAGACAGGCCATGGACTACTATCTGGCGACGGTAAAGGAAGCCTTTAACGCGGGAGTCATTCCCCGCTGCCATCTGGAGGATATCACCCGGGCGGATTTCTACGGCTTTGTGGTTCCCTTCGTCAACGAACTGCAGCGGCTGAGCCGGGAGGCGGGTGTCCCCGTCAAGATCCGCGCCTGCGACACCATGGGCTACGGCGTGCCCTATACCGAGGCTGCCATGCCCCGAAGCGTTGCCGGTATCGTTTACGGCCTGCAGCACTATGCCGACGTGCCCAGCGAGCATCTGGAATGGCACGGGCACAACGATTTTTATAAGGGTGTCGCCAACGCATCCACTGCGTGGCTGTACGGCGCCTGCGCGGTGAACTGCTCTCTGCTGGGCATCGGCGAGCGGACAGGCAATGTGCCGCTGGAGGCCATGGTATTTGAGTACGCGTCTCTGCGGGGCTCTCTGGACGGCATGGACACCACGGTCATCACGGAAATTGCCGACTACTTTAAGAACGAAATCGGCTATGACATTCCGCCCATGACACCCTTTGTGGGCAGCGCCTTCAATGTCACCCGGGCGGGGGTCCATGCCGACGGGCTGATGAAGGATGAGGAAATCTATACCATTTTTGACACGAAAAAGATCCTGAACAAGCCCGCTACGGTTCAGATCAGCAAGACCTCCGGCCTTGCCGGAATCGCCTACTGGATCAACCAGACCTACGGCCTTGAGGGCGACAGCAAGCTGGACAAGAAGTCGCCGCTGGTGACCGCCATGAAGGAGTGGGTGGATCAGCAGTATGAGGATGGGCGTCAGACGGTCATGACCGACCGGGAGCTGAAGGAAAAAATCCGGCAGCTTGCGCCGGGACAGTACCGCGAGGGATAAGGAGAGGACAATATGAATCAATTCAAAACCACGTCTCTGGCGGATCAGGTATTTGAGAAGCTGGAAAACGACATCATTCAGGGCGTGTATCCCCGGGGCGAAATCCTGACGGAGCTGAAGCTGGTGGAGCAGCTGGGTGTCAGCCGCACCCCCATCCGGGAGGCGCTGCGCCGCCTGGAGCAGGAGCGGCTTATTGAGGACACCGGCAAGGGCTCCCGGGTGGTGGGCATCACCGAGGACGACCTGGAGGATATCATGAACATCCGCCAGCGCATTGAGGGGCTTGCCGCCTACTATGCCACGGTGAATATCACCCCGGAAGGGCTTGCCCAGCTGACCCATGTGGTGGATCTGCAGGAATTCTATTTTGAAAAGGGCGACGCGGAGCGCCTGCGGCAGGTGGACGACCAGTTTCATGACCTGATCTGCACGCTGAGCAAGCGCACCGTCATTATGGACACGCTGATCCCTCTGCACCGGAAAACCCGGCGCTACCGCCGCATTTCCATGGAGGACTGGTCCCGCACCACCAATACCCGGCGGGAGCATGAGGCAATCTACAAGGCCATCGCCGCCGGAGACGCGGAGCTGGCAAGCAAGCTGACCACGCAGCACATCGAAAACGCGAAAGCACATATGATCGGAGGACTGAAAACTCATGGGTAAGACCATTGCACAGAAAATTATTGCGGCCCATCTGGTATCCGGGGATATGACCCCCGGCAGTGAGGTGGCGCTGCGCATCGACCAGACCCTGACCCAGGATGCCACCGGCACCATGGCCTATCTGGAATTTGAGACGATGGGTATTCCCAGAGTCAAAACGGAGCTGAGCATCGCCTACGTTGACCACAACACCCTCCAGTGCGGCTTCGAAAACAGCGACGATCACCGCTATCTGCAGACCGTCACCGCCAAGCACGGTGTGTACTTCTCCCGTCCCGGCAACGGCATCTGCCATCAGGTGCATTTGGAGCGCTTCGGCAAGCCCGGCAAGACCCTCATCGGCTCCGACAGCCACACCCCCACCGGCGGCGGCATCGGTATGCTGGCCTTCGGCGCCGGCGGACTGGACGTGGCGGTGGCCATGGGCGGCGGCGCGTACTACATCAACATGCCCAAAATGTTCAAGGTGAATCTGACAGGGAAGCTCAATCCCTATGTCACCGCCAAGGACGTTTCTCTGGAGCTTCTGCGGATCCTCTCGGTGAAGGGCGGCGTGGGCGCCATCATTGAGTGGGGCGGCGAGGGCGTTGCCACTCTGTCCGTCCCCGAGCGGGGCACCATCACCAACATGGGCACCGAGCTGGGCGCTACCACCTCTATTTTCCCCTCCGACGAGGTCACCCGGAAATTCCTGGCCGCCCAGGGCAGGGAAGACGACTATGTCCCCCTGGCCAGTGATCCCGACGCGGAATACGACCGGATCATCGACATCGACCTGAGCGCTTTGAAGCCCATGATCGCCTGCCCCCACAGCCCGGACAACGTGGTAAAGGTGGAAACCCTGAAGGACGTAAAGGTGGATCAGGTGTGCATCGGTTCGTGCACCAACTCTTCGCTCTACGATATGCTGAAGGTTGCCGCCATGCTGAAGGGCAAGACCATTCACCCCTCCGTCAGCCTGTCCGTATCCCCCGGTTCCCGGCAGGTGCTGACCATGCTTTCTGACTGCGGCGCATTAAGCGACATTCTCGCCAGCGGCGCCCGGGTACTGGAATGCGCCTGCGGCCCCTGCATCGGCATGGGCTTTTCCCCCAATTCCGGCGGCGTCTCCTTAAGAACCTTCAACCGCAATTTCCTGGGCCGCTCCGGCACCCGGGATGGGCAGGTGTATCTGGTTTCCCCGGAAACCGCCGTGGCCTCTGCGCTGACGGGCTATATCACCGATCCCACCACCGTTGCCGAAGCGCTGAATGTGACCATGCCGGAGAAGTTCCTGATCAACGACTCCGCCGTGCTGCCTCCCATCCCCGCGGAAGAAGCAGCCGGCGCTCCGGTGCTCCGGGGCCCCAACATCAAGGAATTCCCCAAGAGCAAGCCCTTCTCCGATTCCCTCACCGCCAGGCTTGTGCTGAAGGTGGGCGACAACATCACCACCGACCACATCATGCCTGCCGGCGCGAAGATCCTGCCCTACCGTTCCAACATCCCGTACTTAAGCAAATTCTGCTTTGAGGTCTGCGATCCCACCTTCCCGGAGCGGGCGAAGGCGGCGGGCGACGGCGTCATTGTCGGCGGCAGCAACTACGGTCAGGGCTCCTCCCGGGAGCACGCGGCGCTGGTGCCCATGTATCTGGGCATCCGCTGTGTCATCGCCAAGTCCTTTGCCCGGATCCATGTGGCGAACCTGATCAACGCGGGCATTCTGCCGGTAACCTTTGAGAATCCTGAGGATTACGACAAGCTGAATCAGGACGCTGTGCTGACGGTTTCGGATATCGCCAGCGGCATGGAGCGCGGACGGCTTGCCGTCACCGATGACAGCGGATTCCAGTTTTATGTAAACTGCAGCCTGACGGAGCGCCAGAGAGCGATTCTGCTGGCGGGAGGACTGCTGAACTATACCAGAGAGGGTGGACAATAATGAAGGAAATCACACTGGCCTGCGAGGCATTTCAGAAGCTGCTGGAAGAGCAGCTGGAGAGAATCCGGAACATGAACGGTGAAAAAACAGATTTCACCACCAAAAAGCAGGTAACCATCGGCGTCATTGACGGCGACGGCATCGGCCCCATCATTACGGCTCAGGCCAGCCGGGTGCTGGAAAAGCTGCTGGCTGATGAAATCGCGGCAGGCTCCATCGTCATCAAGCAGATCGAGGGCCTGACCATTGAAAACCGTCTGGCCTGCGGCAAGCCCATTCCCGATGATGTCCTCGCGGAGATCAAAACCTGCGACGTACTTCTGAAGGGCCCCACCACCACCCCCATGGGCGGCAAGATGGAAAGCGCCAACGTAGCCATGCGCCGGGAGCTGGATCTGTATGCCAACTGCCGTCCCGTGTGCATCCCCGAGAAGAACATCGACTGGATGTTCTACCGGGAGAATACCGAGGGCGAGTATGTTCTGGGCAGCCGGGGCGTAGAGCTGCCCGGCATGGCGGTGGACTTCAAGGTGACCACCGATCTGGGCACCCGCCGCATTGCCAGAGCCGCCTTTGATTACGCCAAAAACAACGGCAAGACCCATGTGGCTGTGGTTACCAAGGCCAACATCATGAAAAAGACCGACGGTAAATTCACTGCCATCTGCCATGAGGTTGCCGCCGACTATCCCGGCATCACCGTGGACGATTACTACATCGACATCATGACGGCAAATCTGCTGAAGGATCCTCTGCGCCAGCAGTTCCAGGTGGTGCTGCTGCCCAACCTCTACGGTGACATCATCACCGACGAGGCTGCCCAGATTCAGGGCGGCGTAGGTACGGCGGGCAGCGCCAACATCGGCGACCGCTACGCCATGTTTGAGGCCATCCACGGCTCCGCCCCCCGGATGATCGAGCGGGGCATGGGTCAGTATGCCAACCCTGCCAGCATCATCAAGGCTGCTGCCATGCTGCTGCGCCACATCTGCCGTGCCGATGCCGCCGCGAAGCTGGAAAAGGCCATGGCGGAGTGCGCCGTGGAGGTCAGAAGCGACGGCACAGCGGCAACCGCCGAAGCCTATGCCGACGCGGTCATGGCGCTGCTGTAATAGCTCCCGGAAAGGACAACGGGAGAAAAGCCATGTCCATCGAAAAAGTAAGAGCCTATTTTGCCTCCTTCGGCATGGAAGACCGGATCCGGGAGTTTCCCGTATCCAGCGCCACAGTAGAGCTTGCGGCGCAGGCCATCGGCTGCGAGCCGAAGCGCATTGTGAAAACCCTGTCCTTTGATGTAAACGGCGAGGCCATCCTCATCGCCGCCGCCGGGGATGCCAGGGTGGACAACGCCAGATACAAGGCCCGGTTCGGCGTGAAGACCCGGATGCTGTCCCACGATGACGCCGCCGAAAAGATCGGCCACGCCGTGGGCGGCGTGTGTCCCTTTGCCGTCAGGGAGGGCGTCAGGGTCTATCTGGATGAATCCATCAAACGCTTTACGACGGTATTCCCCGCGGCGGGCAGCAGCAATTCCGCCATCGAGCTGACCATCCCGGAGCTGGAGAAGTATTCGGGTTTCACCGACTGGGTGGACGTATGCAAGGCATGGCGGGAGGAGAACGGGTGAAGCCCACGGCTGTTGTGCTGGGGGCCGGAAGCCGGGGGGAGACCTATGCCGGGTACGCCTGCGCGTACCCGGAGCAGCTGCAGAATCAGAGCTTCCTTAGATTTGGGTAAATTGCTATTTGTGTGAACAACTCCGCTGATGCAGTCATTCCGGGTAAACGAAGCGCGCCGGGGAATTCCGGCACCGATTTCTGTATGTTGCGAAACAAAATGCGAAGATACTTCGGCTCCCTTCGCTCGCTCAGGATGAAAGCGCTGCCGGTTGTTTTGGCATCGGAGAAACGCCCCAGTGTTAGCACCATGTACAGAACCGAGCGCAACCCAATGACGCAGCGACACGGCGCAGGGCTCGTCACGGCATTACCAGCGGAGGTGCCGAAAAACACGCAGGCAAAATAAAAACGCCGCTGAAAACCTTCAGCGGCGGATTTATCATGTGGGGAAATCAGATGGCGCGCTCAACCTTGTTGGAGCGGAGGCATCTGGTACAAGCGTACACATGGCAGGGGGTTCCGTTAACGACAGCCTTGACGCGCTTAACGTTGGGCTTCCATGCACGATTGGAACGTCTGTGGGAGTGAGAGACCTTAATACCAAAGGTCACGCCCTTACCACAAAAATCACACTTAGCCACTTTCTAGCACCTCCCATCCGATAATGACTCAATGAATACGCCCATTCACAGGCGCTTAGATATGATACCAGACTTTCCGTGAAAATGCAAGCATTTTTTTCAAATATTTTTGTTTTTTTGAAAATGTATTGATATTCCCCTGCCGCATGGGTATAATGAACCAAAGAACCTGTCTTTTGAGGTGGGAACCATGATCGATACATACAGTGTGCCGCTGAAAACCCTGGTGAGGGAACTGAATCTGGAGGTCACCTATGCCTCTGCGGACTTTGACGCCATCCGCATCACCGTGGAGGATGTGGCCCGACCCGGTCTGCAGCTGGCGGGATATTTTGACCACTATGAGCCCATGCGCCTGCAGGTCATGGGCAATGTGGAAATGAGCTATTTGGATAAGATGCATCCGAAGGAGCGGGCGGCTATTTTTGACCGGCTGTTTTCCTACAAATTTCCGGCCCTGCTCATTGCCCGGGACATTCCGCCCCACGCCGAGTGTCTGCAGATGGCGCAGAAGCACAACGTCTCCGTCCTGCGCTCCAAGGAGGCCACCAGCACCGTCGTCTCCACCATCATCACCTATCTGAAAGCTGCCCTGGCGCCACGGATCACCCGGCACGGCGTGCTGGTGGAGGTTTACGGCGAGGGGATCCTGCTGATCGGCGACAGCGGCATTGGCAAGAGCGAGGCCGCCGTGGAGCTGCTCAAACGCGGTCACCGGCTGATTGCCGACGATGCCGTGGAGATCCGCAAAATTTCCACAAACTCCCTGATGGGCACCGCCCCGGAGCTGATCCGCAACTACATCGAGCTGCGGGGCATCGGCATTATCAATGTGGCGAAGCTGTTCGGCATGGGCGCTGTCCGCACGGAAAATGAGATCAATCTGGTGGTGAATATCGTCCCCTGGAATACCCAGGAGGTCTATGACCGGCTGGGACTGGAGGAGCAGTACATGGAGCTTCTGGGCGTCAAGGTGCCCATGAACACCATTCCCATCACCCCGGGACGGAACCTTGCCATGATCCTGGAGGTGGCTGCCATGAACAACCGCCAGAAAAAGCTGGGCTACAACGCCGCTGCGGAATTTACAGAACAGGTCAACCACCATTTTGACGAAAACATGGGAAAACTTTGATGAAAGAATTTACCATCGGAATCAACGACGCGGGACAGCGCTTGGACCGGTTTCTGGCGAAGGCCGTCCCCCTGCTGCCGGCTTCTCTGGCGCAGAAATACATCCGCATCAAACGCATCAAGTGCAACGGCAGGCGCATTGACCGGGATACCCGGCTGCAGGAGGGGGATGTGCTGCAGCTGTATATCAACGACGAGTTTTTTGACAGGCCCCGGGAGGACAACGCCTATCTCACCGTAGCCGATCCGAAACTGAACATCGTCTACGAGGACGAGCATATCCTCCTTGTGGACAAGCGTCCCGGTCTTGCGGTGCACCCCCACGACGGCGCGGAGTACGGACGCACCCTCATCGACCACATTCAGTCCTACCTGTACCAGAAGCGGGAATGGCGTCCCCGGGAGGAAAACGCCTTTACCCCCGCCCTGTGCAACCGCATAGACCGGAATACCGGCGGCATTGTCATCGCCGCCAAGACCGCAGAAGCCCTGCGGGTGATGAACCAGAAGATCAAAGACCGGGAGATAGACAAACGGTATCTTGCCATCGTGGAGGGTACGCCCAAACCGAAGGAGGGGAGCCTGAAGGGGTATCTTTTTAAGGACGCCAAGAAAAACCGGGTGTTCGTTACGGATACCCCTCAGCCCGGCAGCAAAACCTGCCAGACCAATTACAGAACCGTCGCAAGCGCGGGAGGGCTGTCGTTGGTGGAGTGCGAGCTGATTACCGGGCGGACCCACCAGATCCGCGCCCAGTTTGCCCACGCGGGACACCCTTTGCTGGGGGACGGGAAATACGGCAGGCTGGACAAGCGCTTTGATCGGAATTATCAGGCTTTGTACTCCTACAAGCTGACCTTCACCTTCACCACCGATGCCGGGGCGCTTGCTTACCTGAACGGGAGATCCTTTCAGGTAAAGAAGGTGGATTTTGTGGAGGAGTACTTTCCCGGCGTAACCATATGACCACATCGTAAGGGGCGGCGCCCCTCCCATACCAATAGGAAGAAGGAGACATTTCCATATGACCCTGTTCATCACCAGCAGCCCCTTTGTTGAGGGGGCTGACCGGGCTGTGCTTTCCAATGCCAACGGCTTTATTGACCGCATTCGGGAGGCGCTGCCGCCTTTTTGCCGCTGCCTGTTTGTCTGCTCCGATCCGGAGCGCCATGATTTGACCTGCCGGTTCGGCACGGATATTGTCTCGGCCTTTGGCGACGCGGGCATGTATTTCAGCCGCTACGCCGTGCTGGACGGCTGGAGCGCCGGCGAAGCGGAGGCGCTGGTGGCCGAAAGCGATTTTATCGTCCTTGCCGGCGGCCATGTGCCGACCCAGAACGCGTTCTTCCGGGACGTCCGTCTGCGGGAGCTTCTGGAGGGCTACGAGGGTGTGGTCATGGGCATCAGCGCGGGCTCCATGAACTGCGCCGAAACGGTATACGTTCAGCCGGAGGAAGCAGGGGAGTCCGATCCGGATTTCCGGCGTTTTGTCCCCGGCCTGGCGCTTACGGATGTGAACGTCCTGCCCCACTATCAGAAGGTAAAGGATACCATGCTTGACGGCCTGCGCCTGTTTGAGGATATCACCTATGCCGACAGTATGGGCAACACCTTCTTTGCCATTCCCGACGGTAGCTATTTCTATCAGGATGACAGGCAGCTGCTGCTCTTCGGAGAAAGCTACATCCTCCGCGACGGCGTTCTGGAACCGCTGACCAATGACGGCGAGGTTCTGGACATGGCGGAACTGGATTAAGGAACCTCCGGGCACCTCGAAAAACTACCCTTTTGCGGTTTGGCCGGATTTTTGCCCTGACAATGCGTTTTGAAAACTCCGCAATACACAAAGTATTCCGGAATTTTCAAAACCTTTGTCAGAACAAAATCTCTTGGCCAAACCTTTAAAAGGCAGTTTTTGAGGTCGACCTCGGAACAAATCCCAAATCATGAGCTGCTTTCATGATTTGGGACACGATGGCTTCGCATGGGGATTTAATACTATTTCTTATTAAAAATCTTTGATTTTTATAAGAAGACACCGCCTTACGGCGTTGTCGATTCTGTGATTTTGGGAAAGAATAATCACATATTTGGTAACGCCATCAGGGGGTGCCTTCTCAATAAAAATGAAACATTTTTATTGAGAAATTGAATCAGAGTATCTCTGTGTATTGGAGTACCAAAGCAAAAATGGCATCCCATTCGGGATGCCATTCGCTGTTTTTCGTTACAGCCAGCCGGGGTCCTCGGATTCGGCCTTGCGCTGGCGGGACAGCAGGCTCTGCACCGCTTCCTTTACATCCGCGCCCTCGTAAAGCACCTTGTAGGCGGCCTCGGTGATGGGCATGTCGATGCCCTGGGCCTTGCCCAGCTCATAGGCGGATTTGGCGGCGTAATAGCCTTCCACCACGGCGCCGACCTCCTTCATGGCGGTCTGGGGATCCTTGCCCTGACCGATGAGGATACCCGCCCTGCGGTTCCGGGAGTGCATGGAGGTGCAGGTGACGATCAGATCGCCCACACCGGCAAGACCTGCGAAGGTCTCCTTTTTCGCCCCCAGCGCCACGCCCAGCCGGGCGGTTTCGGTGAGGCCCCGGGTCATCAGCATGGCCTTGGTGTTGTCACCGAAGCCAAGGCCGTCGGTGATGCCGGCGCACAGGGCGATGACGTTTTTCAGAGCTGCGCCCAGCTCCGCGCCCACAGGGTCGGGGCTGGTATACACCCGAAGGGTATCCGCCATAAAAGCGTCCTGCACAAATTCCGCGAGAGCCTGGTCGGTGCTAGCAGACAGCAGGCCGGTGGGAAGGTTGATGCAGACCTCCTCGGCGTGGCTGGGGCCGGTGAGGGCCACCACTTCCTTTCCGGTTTCCTGAGCTACCACCTGGCTCATCCGCAGATGGGTGTTCTGCTCCAAGCCCTTGGTGACGGAGACCACCACGGCGTCATCGTCGATGAAGGGGGCGACACCCCGGCAGACGGAGCGAAGAGGGAAGGAGGGACTTGCCATGACCACCAGCTTGCAGCCCCTGACGCAGGCGTAGTCGCCGCTGATTTTCAGCTCCTCCGGCAGAACTGCCGCGCTGAGACGGGGATTGCGGTGGGTTTCCAGCATTTCCGGGATCAGGTCCTTTTCATAGGTCCACATGGTCACATCGTGACCGTTCTTGCACAGGCGGACTGCCAGGGCGGTACCCCAGGCGCCGCTGCCCACAACTGCTGCTTTCATGTTTTGCTTCCTTTCCCAAAGAGATTGGTTTTTCTTTCTTCGCCTTTCACAAGGCGCACAATGTTGCTCCGGTGCATCCAGACGATCAGGCAACTGAGGAAGAAGCCTACCGCAATGGGGAACCAGCCCTCACCCCGGTGAATCCAGGCGTAGAAAAAGCCAAAGGAACCGGAGGACAGGACACTTCCGAGAGAAACATATTTGGTCAGCAGATAGGCTACCAGGAAAATGCCGAATACCAACAGGCCGATACGCCAGTCCATCATCAGTGCCACTGTGACGCCGCTTAGGATACCCTTGCCGCCCTTGAAGCCCAGCAGAGCGGGGAAATCATGGCCCAGAATGACGAACAGACCGCCAAGGGCGATGCCATCCGTGTAATGACCGAAGTGCTTCAGCAGCAGTCCGCCGATGAGGCAGGCAGCCACGGCTTTGCCCACATCGATCAGAATGACGAACACGGAGGTGGCGGCGCCGTAGTTTCGGGTGAAGTTGGTCAGACCGGCATTGCCGCTGCCCTTGGCGCGTACATCTTCATGGGCTACCAGACGGCTGATGACAACCGCGCCGTTCAGGTTGCCCAGCAGGTAAGCGATGACTGCGGCGAGAATCACGGATAGAATCATGACTGCTCCTCCTTGTCGCCTCTTTGACGGATGGTGATGCGGATGGGCGTGCCCTTCAGGCCGAACACTTCCCGAATCTGGTTTTCCAGATACCGCTGGTAGGAGAAGTGGAAAAGCCGGGCGTCGTTGCAGAAAATGACGAAATGGGGCGGCTTGGTGCTCGCCTGGGTCATGTAGTAGATCTTCAGGCGGCGGCCCTTGTCTGTAGGCGGCTGCACCCGGGCGGTGGCGTCTGCCAGAACGCTGTTCAGAGCGCCGGTGGTGATGCGGCTGGTGTTTTGGGTGTATACATCCTGAATCGCCTGAAAGAGCTTGTCCACCCGTTGCCCGGTCAGGGCGGAGAGGAACATCACCGGGGCGTAGAGCATGTAGCTTAAGCCCTGACGGACACTGTTTTCCATATCCCGCATGGTGTTGGTTTCCTTGTTTTCCACCGCGTCCCACTTGTTGACCACAATGATGGCGGCTTTGCCGGCCTCGTGGACAAGACCCGCGATTTTGGTGTCCTGCTCGGTGACGCCGTCGTTTGCGTCAATCAGGATCAGGCACACGTCTGCCCGGTCGATGGCGCTGATGGAGCGCATATTGGA
>JBJDYG010000011.1:0-4174 GCA_051867075.1 Faecousia sp.
TACCACTTCATCGAAGTCATGGCCTGCCCCGGCGGCTGCGTCATGGGCGGCGGTCAACCCACCGGCGGCACCAAGGTAAGACGGGCTCAGACCCGCACAAAGGGACTGTACGCGGCGGACGGCGACATGGCGATTAAGAAGCCCAACGAGAACCCACTGATGGACGTGTTCTACAACGGCTGCTTCAAGGGCAAGGCCCACGAGCTGCTGCACAACCCCCACGAATAAACCGCACTGCTTTTGGGGCATACCCTTCGGGGTATGCCCCATCTTTACGAAAGATTCAGGTACAACCAAATAACTGCCCTGTTTTTTCGCCGGGGAAAAGACGGAGGTTTTTTCGGGATTTACGCAATTTCCTGTTGACATTTTGGGCTGTATGGTGGTATAGTAGGACAATCAAGTACTCGGCGTGCGTACAAAGGTGCGCCGAGTAAAAACAAAAGGAGAGAATAGAATATGAAAAAAATCCTTGCCATCGTTCTGGCGGCTGTGATGCTGCTGTCCATGACCGCCTGCGGTGCTTCCACCTCCGCTCCGGAGACCACCGCAGCTGCCCCTGCCGAAACCGCCGCTGCCGCTGCCCCTGCCGAGACCGAGGCCGCTCCCGCAGAGACCTATGTGGTCGGCATCTGCCAGCTGGTTCAGCATGACGCGCTGGATGCCGCTACTCAGGGCTTTAAGGACGCCCTGACCGAGGTCCTGGGCGATCAGGTTACCTTCGAGGAGAAGAACGCTTCCGGTGAGCCTGCCAACTGCACCACCATTGTCAACGGTTTTGTCGCCAGCAAGGTGGATCTGATTATGGCCAACGCCACTCCCGCCCTGCAGGCTGCCGCTTCCGCTACTGGCGAGATTCCCATTCTGGGCACCTCCGTAACCGACTACGCCACCGCGCTGGAGCTGGACAACTGGACCGGCACCGTAGGCGGCAACATCTCCGGTACCTCTGACCTCGCACCTCTGGATCAGCAGGCTGCCATGATCCAGGAGCTGTTCCCCGATGCCAAGAACGTGGGCCTGCTGTATTGCTCCGCCGAGGCCAACTCTCAGTATCAGGTGGACGAGATGGTCAAGTACCTGGCTGATCTGGGCATGACCGGCACCCCCTTCGCTTTCACTGACACCAACGACGTTGCGTCTGTGGCGCAGGCCGCCTGCGATGCCAGCGACGTGCTTTACATCCCCACCGACAACACCGCTGCCTCCAACACTGAGGCCATTGCCAACGTGGTTCTGCCCGCTAAGGTGCCTGCTGTTGTCGGCGAGGCCGGCATCTGCGCCGGCTGCGGCGTCGCGACTCTGTCCATCAGCTACTATGATCTGGGCTACGCCACCGGCAAGATGGCTGCCAAGATCCTGACCGGTGAGGCCAGCATCTCCGAGATGCCTGTGGAGTACGCTCCCGAGGTCACCAAGATGTACAACGTTGCCAACTGCGAGGCACTGGGCGTCACCATTCCCGACGACTATGAGCCCATGGAAGGCTGATTTTCTGTAAAAACTACAGACAGGGCAGGGCTTATTGCCCTGTCCTGTCTTGGCGTGAAAAGCGCACTGCTGCCCCTGCGCTGCGTGGGTGGTTGTCAGCCCAAAATCTCCCGTCCAAGCTGACCGCTTGTTAGCGGTCTCAAAAAGTTAGGGCGTATCAGAAGGCAGCTTTTGGAGATTGCCTTCAGTTCAAAACAGTAGAGGTACCAAGATATGAATTTCTTCCTATCCCTTTTCAACGCCATGCCGGGCGCTATGACCCAGGGTATGCTCTGGGGCATCATGGCCATTGGCGTGTACATCACCTACCGCATTCTGGACGTGGCTGACCTGACGGTGGACGGCAGCCTTGCCACCGGCGGCGCGGTGTGCGTCATGCTGATGCGCGCCGGGTGGAATCCCTGGATTGCGCTGCTGTGCGCGTTTCTCGCCGGTGTGCTGGCGGGACTGTGCACCGGCCTTCTGCATACCCGCTGCGGCATCCCTGCCATTCTCGCCGGCATTCTCACCCAGCTGGCGCTGTACTCCGTGAATCTGCGGATTATGGGCGGCAAGGCCAACCAGCCTATCGGCGTGGATAAGTATGACCTGCTGGTGTCCCAGCGCTATGTCCGGGAGCTGACACTGAACAATCCCATTCCCCTGGTGATTGTGGTTCTCGCGGTTCTGATTGCACTGCTGTACTGGTTCTTCGGCACCGAGTACGGCAGCTCTCTGCGGGCCACCGGCGCCAACCAGAACATGGCCCGTGCACAGGGTATCAACACCAAGTCGGGTATCACCTTTGGCCTGATGCTTGCCAACGGCATGGTTGCTCTGGCAGGCGGTCTGATTGCCCAGTATCAGGGCGCGGTGGACGTGAATATGGGCCGCGGCGCCATCGTCATCGGCCTTGCCGCCGTCATCATCGGCGAGGTTCTGCTGGGAAAGGTGTTCCGCAACTTTGCCCTGAAGCTGACGGCCGTGGTCATCGGCGCTGTCATTTACTACATGGTCATCCAGCTTGTGCTGCAGCTGGGCCTGAACACCAATGACCTGAAGCTGCTGACCGCTCTGGTTGTGGCGCTGTTCCTGGCGATCCCCTACTGGAAGTCCATCGTGCTTCCCAGAAAGAAGGAGGTATGACGATGCTGGAACTGAAGAATGTCAGCAAGACCTTCAACGCCGGAACGGTGAACCAGAAGGTAGCCCTGAATGGTCTGAATCTGACCATGGAGGAAGGCGATTTTGTCACCGTCATCGGCGGCAACGGCGCCGGCAAGAGCACCATGCTCAACGCCATCGCCGGTGTTTTCCCGGTGGATACGGGCAAGATCCTCATCGACGGGGCGGATGTGACCAATCTGCCGGAATACAAGCGGGCCAAGTACATCGGTCGGGTGTTTCAGGATCCCATGATGGGCACCGCCGCCACCATGCAGATTGAGGAAAATCTGGCGCTGGCAGCCCGCCGGGGCAAGCCCAGGACTCTGCGCCCCGGCATTACCAAAGCCGACCGGGAATTCTACAGGGAGCAGCTGAAAATTCTCGACCTGGGTTTGGAAGAGCGGATGACTACCAAGGTGGGACTGCTTTCCGGCGGTCAGCGCCAGGCACTGACACTGCTGATGGCGACGCTGCAGCAGCCCAAGCTGCTGCTTCTGGACGAGCACACCGCGGCGCTTGATCCCAAGACTGCCGCCAAGGTGCTGGAAGCCACCCAGCGGATTGTGGAGAAGAGTCATTTGACCACCATGATGATTACCCACAACATGCGTGATGCCATTGCCTACGGCAACCGGCTGATTATGATGTATGAGGGGCATGTTGTGGTGGATGTCTCCGGCGAGGAAAAGAAGAATCTGACGGTGGAGCAGCTGCTGAACCTGTTCAGCAAGGCCTCCGGCTCCGATGAAGCCGACGACAAGCTGCTGCTTTCCTGATATACGATCAACAGGGCACGCAAACCTTGGGAAGCTCTGGTGAAATCGTCCACAGCGAGATTTCATCAGAGCGTCCCTTGCGTGCCCCGATTTTCCGGGAGGATTCGGATGAAGCCCAAAGAGTTACTGGAAATTCTGTCTGTGGCGGAGAAGCTCAAGTGCAATACCCGGCATTGCTTCACCTCTTCCGGACGTCATGAAAGCGTGGCGGAGCACAGCTGGCGGATTTCCCTGATGGCCATGCTGATTACCGGGGAATTTCCGGAAGCGGATATGGACAAGGTGATCCGTATGTGCCTGATTCACGATCTGGGAGAAGCCTTTACCGGAGATATCCCGACCTTTGAAAAAACCGCCGCCGACACCCGGAAAGAGGACAATGTGCTGCTGAACTGGGTGAAAACGCTGCCGGAGGATGTCCGGGAGGAATTTACCGCACTGCTGGCAGAGATGAACGCTCTGGAAACCCGGGAGGCGAAAATCTACAAGGCACTGGATAAAATGGAAGCGGTGATCCAGCACAACGAGTCGGATATTTCCACATGGCTGCCGCTGGAATATGACCTGCAGCTGACCTATGGCGAGGAGAATGTGCAGTTTTCTCCCTACATGCGCGCTCTGAAAGCGGAGATCAATGACTGGACGAAGCGGAAAATCGCAAATGAAAGACAGAATGCCCCGGCTGATTGAAGCCGGGGCTTTTTTCATACTGTTTTCTGATAAAACTATAAAGTTTTATCAGAAAGACACCGCCTTTGGCG
>JBJDYG010000012.1:0-21472 GCA_051867075.1 Faecousia sp.
TTGGGGACTTCCTCATAGCGGACGAACTCCAGGGTGAAGCTGCCCCGGGCCTGGGTCATGGCCCGCAGATCGATGGCGTAGCTGCTCATCTCCGCCATGGGGACCTCTGCCTCGATGACGGTGTTGCCGTCATGATCGGGGGTCATGCCCATGGGACGGCCCCGGCGCTTGCTCAGATCGCCCATCACGTCGCCGACATAGGTATCGGGCACGGTGACAGCCAGAGCACCGATGGGCTCCAGAATGGTGGGGTTGGCATTGGGCATGGCTTCCTTGAAGGCCAGAATGGCAGCCATCTTGAAGGCCATTTCGTTGGAGTCAACGGGATGGTAGGAGCCATCGTACAGCGTTGCCTTCAGACCGACCATGGGATAGCCGGCCAGCGGACCCTTCTGAACGGCTTCCTGAATGCCCTTTTCCACGGCGGGGTAGAAGTTCTTGGGTACGGAGCCGCCGAAGACTTCCTCGGCGAAGATCAGGCCGTCCTGCTCCTCCTGAGGCTCGAAGCGGATCCACACGTCGCCGAACTGACCGCTGCCGCCGGTCTGCTTCTTGTGGCGGCCGTGAGCCTCCACCTTTTTCTTAATCTTCTCCCGGTAGGCAACCTTCGCCGGGTACAGCACGGCGTCCACGCCGAAACGGCTCTTCAGCTTGGAAACCAGAACGTCCAGCTGCTGATCGCCGGCGCCAGAGATCACCTGCTGCTTGGTCTCGGCGTTGTTGGTCAGGGTGAAGGAGGGATCTTCCTCGTTCAGGCGGTTCAGACCGGTGCCGACCTTGTCTTCCTGGCCTTTGACCTTGGGAGCGATCGCCATGGAATAGCAGGGAGCGGAGTAGGGGATCTGCTTCAGGGAGACCACCTTTCTGGGGTCGCACAGAGTGTCGCCGGTTTTGACCTTATCCATCTTGCCGACAGCGCCGATATCGCCGCAGCCCAGCACCTTGACTTCGGATGCCTTCTTGCCGCACATGCTGTACAGGCGGCCCAGCTTCTCGGTCTCGCCGGTGCGGGCATTGACCAGTGTGGTGTCGGAGGTGATCTCACCGGAGAGCACCTTAACATAGGAATATTTGCCGTACTGGTCGGAGACGGTTTTCCACACATAAGCGGAGGGCACGCCGCCGGGAGAGACCACGAATTCCTCCGTTTTGCCGTCGGCGGTGGTAGCCTTGTGGTAGTTGCCCTGAACGGGGTTGGGCAGCAGGTCGATGATGTGATCCATCAGCATGAGGCTGCCGAGGCAGGTGATGCCGGAGCCGCACAGCACGGGGAACAGGCTCAGCTCCTTCACGCCCTGATGCAGGCCCGTGATCATTTCCCGGTAAGTAAAGTCGTCGCCCTCAAAGAAGCGGTCCATCAGTGCCTCGTCGGTCTCAGCCACGGCTTCCTTCAGCGCATCGTTGAATTCCTCAATGACGGAGAGCTTATCCTCGGGAACGTCGATCTCCACCCGCTTCAGATTCTGCATCTCATAGGCGCGCTTGTTCAGCACATCGATGATGCCGGTGACCCTGCGGCTGGAATTCCAGATGGGAACGACCACAGGAGCGATCTTATTGCCGTATTTTTCACGCAGCGCGTTGAAAGTGGCGTTGTAGTCAGAGTTGTCCTCGTCCACCTTGGAGATGTAGACAAAACGGGGCATATTGCGCTCTTCACAGTATTTCCAGGCCTTTTCAAAGCCAACGGTAATACCGTCCTTGGCCGAGCACACCAGAATCGCGGCATCGGCGGCCCGCAGCGCCTCCATAACAGCGCCGGAGAAGTCGAAGGCACCGGGGGTATCCAGCAGGTTAATCTTCACGTTGTGGTATTCCAGAGGCACAACGGAGGTGGAGATGGAAATATGGCGGCGGATTTCCTCGGGATCGTAGTCACAGACGGTGTTGCCGTCGGCGTTTTTACCGATGCGGTCAATGGCGCCGGTCATGTAAAGCAGGCTCTCAGCCAGAGCGGTCTTGCCGCTGCCGCTGTGACCCAGCAGACAGATGTTGCGGATGGAATTAACAGTGTACATTGTGGTCAATACTCCTTTCGGGAAGGAATTCCTTCCATTTGGGGCGCGGACACCCGAATAGCGACATTATACACGAAAGGCGCTTCAAATGCAATGCTTATTTTCGTCACATTGCAAAATTGTGTAAATTGGTGGATGGACACTTGTATTTCTGTGCAAAACACCTAATTCGTGGTGAGATATTCCAGCATCTTGCACAAGAAACCCGGAGCGCGCAGTGAAATGGGGACAAAGGATCCGCTCACGCAGCAATCCGCCGGCAGAGCGTATCGGAAGCCGTCAAAACACCCGCGAAGCGGGTCTTTTCCTCTGTGATCATTTTAGGGCGTATCTGAAAACTGTCAAAACGCCCAGGCAGCGGGTCCTTTTCCGCTATGCCGCACCATTTTTCCTTGCAATACACCAGGTATTCCTGCGGAAAAGTGGCTTGCATAGCGAAAAAATCCCTCGCTGTTGGTCATATTGCCAGTTTTCAGATACGCCCTAGTCAAGAAACAGTATCAGATTTGATTCACCCGGAGTGACAACCCGCTTCCCGCCGACGTGAAAAAAACCGGCGTGACAGTCCGTCACACCGGCATTTTCCGCAGGAATCTTACACGGCTCTTGTCCATTCTGTGACGAGGAAGCCGGGGATCATCCAGATGAGTTGGTACAGCAGTACATTGGTGGGGGTCAGCAGCTCTGTGGAGCCGAGATAGCCCAGAGTGAGCATGATCAGAAGGCCCAGAATGCCGCCGATGAGGTGGATGGCCGTACCCAACCGGGTGGCGGCACGCAGGCTGCAGGAGCCTGTGACGGCGTAAGCCGCGCTCACCAGATCCTCACGGGTGGTGATCGCCAGGGTGGGAGCGTCGGGGGCGGGCTGGCGCCGTAA
The DNA here is from genome assembly GCA_051867075.1 of Faecousia sp. Taxonomy (GTDB): domain Bacteria; phylum Bacillota; class Clostridia; order Oscillospirales; family Oscillospiraceae; genus Faecousia. Next base: position 2,896 of record JBJDYG010000012.1, read on the forward strand.
AAGCTCCGCCCGGGCTTCCCGGGTAGGGAAGGCAACCCGGCGGGACTTGATTCCGAATTTTGTCTGCAGGAAGCTCTCAGTGAGCATAAAGTCCCCACACAAGACCACGGGCGTTACCTTCCGGTGACCGCACAGAGTCACAAGACCTGCGGCGGCGGAGCGCATTTTTGCGTAGGAAATGGCAAACACTGCGCACAGCTGACCGTCGATGGCAGCATACACCGCCTGGTTTACCATGGTACCCTCGGGAATCACTACGCCCATGTCCTGCAGGAAATTCAGACTGCCGAGAAGAACCGGCTCGTCACAGACCTCTCCGCCGATTCCGCCGGTGCCGTAATTCTGGAAGTTTTTCACCGGGTGCTCTTCGCCGCTGCGGCTCTTCAGCAGCTGCTGGAACACCGGCACCAGGCCGCCGCCTGCGGCGGTAATCAGGGATGCGGTGAGGGATACCACTTCGTCGGGATCCCGCTTGCCGTAAAATTTTACGCCGTTGAGCTTGGTGCTGCCCAGAGGGAACAGATCCTCATCCCACAGAGGGAAAGCGGCCTTGCCGCTCAGACCCTTTACACCCTGCCAGCCGCACAGCACGGTGCCCACCATGTGCAGCCGCTTTTCCAGCACAGCCATGGGGCGGGTGAAGGAGATGAAGAAGCTGGCAGGGACGGCCACCAGCAGACTGGTGGCGAGAATCTGCACGCCGAGGCTGACACCGTGGCGCAGCCCCGCAAACACGGCAATGCCAAGGCAGGCGATCAGGCTGAAAAACGCGTAAACGCTCTGCACTTTCTCGGGAGCAGAGGGGACATTGTAGGTGCCCATAAAGTCTTCCACTTCCGCCTCGGTGCGGACCAGGCCGGTCTTTCCTTCGAAATAGCCGGGCGCCGCAGCGATGCCGTTCAGTCGGACAGCCTTTCGCAGGGTATCCATCTGCCCCATTTCGGTGGAGCGGCGCTGGCAGCGGGCGATCAGTGCCATGGTCATTTCCAGACTGAAGGCGGCGCAGCAGGGGACCCGCACCTCCATCAGGCAGAATACGGCGTCCACGCAGCAGGCGGCAAAGGTCAGATTGAGCAGGGTGTTAACGGTGAACCGGCCCTTTGCCAGCTCGGAAAGACCGTCCAGCATCTGGTGGCTGCCCAGCAGCGCGGACACCAGCATCGCCAGCACCTGACTGAAAATCACCAGACGCATCCGGTTTTCGGGCACCATATCCAAAGCAAGCAAAGTGGTAATTCCGGCGCAGACCAGTACGATGATGACGTTCAGCAGAACAGCGGCCTGCAGCTTGCCGATTCCCAGCTCTGCCAGTTCGTAGTACCGCTTTTCGGGGCCGGCAACCAGCTTCTTTTTCAGCTCCCGCAGGCGCTGGCGGGGATCGAACCGGATGGGCGGGGTGAAGTCCTCCGCGTGGAACTCGGGAGAGGAAGCGTCCCCGGCTTCTTCGTTTTCGGCAGCAAGGGCCTCGGCAATCAGATCGTCAATGGCTTTGGTGTCCTCATCCGGCGAAAGGGCAGCCTCGGGATCCTCCGGGAGGTGCTCCGAAGCGGGGGCAAAGCGGACGGTTGCGTCGTCGGAGGCCGCAGAGGGCTCCGACGCTTCCTCGTTTTCGGCTTCCCCGGCAGCGGCCTGTGCCTGCTCCGCCGCTGGTTCGGGGGAGGATGCTTCGTCCTCCAGCAGCGCGCTCAGCTCCGCGTCTGATTCCGTATCCTTCGTGTCCTCGTCGGGGAGATCGTGAAATTCTTTTAAAATGTCGTCAAGGTCAAATTCCTGGGGTTCGCTCATGTTGTCCATATGGATTCCTCCTGGTGAAATTCGGCATTTCTCAGCCGATGCGCTGGCGTACCGCCTCGTACAGCAGAATGGTTGCGGCGGCGGACGCGTTTAAGGAACTGATTTTTCCCTTCATGGGGATGCTCACCATGACATCGCAGTTTTTCCGAACCAGCTGGCTCAGACCCTCGCCTTCGTTGCCGATGACAATGGCGGCGGGACCGGTGAGATCGGCTTGATTCATGGGAATGGAGCCCTCGGCGGCGGTGCCGAAAATCCACACGCCCTTATCCTTCAGCTCAGCGATGGCGGTGTTGATATTGGTCACTCGGGCGACCTTCATGTACTCCACGGCCCCGGCAGAGGCCTTAGCAACGGTGGCGGTGAGACCCACGCTGCGGCGCTTCGGGATAATGACGCCGTGGGCGCCGGCACATTCGGCGCTTCTGAGGATCGCGCCCAGATTGTGGGGGTCGGACAGCTCGTCGCAGATGACGATCAGGGGCGCTTCCCCCCGGGAGGCGGCTTCCTCCAGAATATCGTCGATGGCGTAATAGGTATGGGCGGCAGCCAGAGCGATAACACCCTGATGGGCATGGGTAAAGGACATGGCGTCCAGTTTGCGGCGGTCAACGCTCACAACCACAGCACCGGCTTCTTTGGCCTGGGCAGCCAGGCGCTGCAGACCCCGGTCGGTATCGCCGTCGGCAATGAATACCTTGTCGATAGGGCGGCCACTTTTCAAAGCTTCCTGCAGGGCGTTGCGCCCTTCCAGTTGCCCCTCGGTTTCCTCCATAGCCGCCGCTTCGCTGCGGCGGGGAGGCAGGTTCCGTCCCTGAGGACGGCGTTTTTCGTTCATAAATCCAAATTCCTTTCCTGGGGAATGTGTCTGCATATACTCATAGACTGTACTATTATATCAGATTTTTCCCGATTTCACAACTCCTATTTTTCTGACAGGAAGGATGAAATGTCCCATTATGGCGGAAATTCACAGAAAATTTACTGCACGGAAGAGAATCGTTCATTGCCTACCGCGAGAAAATGTGATATGATAGCAAAAATGTAAGGCATCAGGAGGCGAGGGACATGGATCTCAATCGCAACGATTCCCCCAATAACAACAACGACAAAAAACCCGGCGGCAACCGGCCAAAGGGCAGCATTGGCACCGCGCTGATGATTACGCTGGTGATTGTGCTGCTGTTCAACTGGATCTACAGCAGCATTTCCAAAAGCCAATACACCGAAACCACCTTCTCGGATTTTCTCGCGGCAAAGGATGCGGGCCAGCTTGCTGAAGTTGAGCTGCAGTCCGACCGCATCATCTACATGACAAAAGAGGAAGCAGCCAAGCCTGCGGCAGCCCAGAAAGCCTGTTATACCGGCCTGCCCGGCGGCGGTGATCTGATCGCCCTTTCTCAGGAGTTGGACGGCATGGGCGTCAAAGTCAACAAGGAGATCGTAGAGGACAATTCCCTGATTATGATGATCCTGTCCTACGCCCTGATGATCGGCGGACTGTTCCTTGTTATGAACCTGTTGACACGTCGGATGGGCGGCGACGGCATGATGGGCGGCTTCGGCAAGTCCAAGGCCAAGGTATATATGGAAAAACAGACCGGCGTGACCTTCAAAGACGTTGCCGGTCAGGATGAAGCCAAGGAATCCCTGCAGGAAATCATCGATTTTCTCCACAATCCCCAGAAGTACACCGCCATTGGCGCGAAACTGCCCAAGGGTGCGCTGCTGGTGGGTTCCCCCGGAACCGGCAAGACTCTGCTTGCCAAGGCTGTGGCAGGCGAGGCCAACGTGCCGTTTTTCTCCATTTCCGGCTCGGACTTTGTGGAGATGTTTGTGGGCATGGGTGCCAGCCGCGTCCGGGACCTGTTCCAGCAGGCGGCAAAGGTAGCGCCCTGTATCATCTTTATTGATGAGATCGACGCCGTGGGCCGCTCCCGGGACAACCGTTACGGCAACAATTCCGAGCAGGAGCAGACCCTCAACCAGCTCCTCAGCGAAATCGACGGCTTTGAGCCTTCCAAGGGCATTGTGTGCCTGGCTGCCACCAACCGTCCCGAAATTCTCGACAAGGCGCTGCTGCGTCCTGGCCGGTTTGACCGCCGGATTATCGTGGACCGTCCCAATCTCCAGGGCCGTCTGGATACGCTGAAGGTGCATACCCGGAAGATCAAGCTCAGCGATGACGTGGACCTGCGCAAGATCGCCCAGGCTACAGCCGGCGCGGTGGGCGCGGATCTTGCGAACCTGGTCAACGAGGCCGCTCTCCGGGCAGTCCGCAAGGGCCGTCAGGCGGTGAATCAGGAGGATCTTCTGGTGTCCTTTGAGACGGTTATCGCCGGTACTGAAAAGAAAAACACAGTGCTGACCGATATGGAAAAGCGGCTGGTTGCCTACCACGAGGTGGGCCACGCCCTGGTGGCGGCGCTGGAAAAGCATTCCCAGCCCGTGTCCAAAATCACCATCGTACCCCATACCTCCGGCGCCCTGGGCTACACCATGCAGATGCCTGAGGAAGAAAAGTTTCTGTCCACCGCCGAGGAACTGCGCACGGAGCTGCGCACGCTTGTGGGCGGACGTGCTGCCGAGCAGGTGGTGTTCGGCGTGCAGACCACCGGTGCCGCCAATGATATCCAGCGTGCCACCGCGCTGGCGAGGAACATGGTTACCCAGTACGGCATGAGCGAGAAATTCGGCCTCATGACCACGGCCTCTGTGGAGCATCAGTATCTGGACGGTCAGGCCTACATGGACTGCTCGCAGGAAACTGCCGCCGGGGTGGACAAGGAGGTCATGGAGATTCTGCAGCAGGCCTACGCCGACGCCAAGCGGATTCTGACGGAAAAACGGAGCCTGCTGGACGAGATTTCCGAATTTTTGCTGGTGAAGGAGACCATTACCGGCGACGAGCTGATGGCCTACGTCAATGCGGACAGGAACGCGCTTCCCGCTCCTGCGGAGGAAGCGGCGGAGAAGCCGGAAGAATAACAGGGAAGGGCGCACGAACAGTGCGCCCTTTTTGCAGCATCGGGCTTGACAAACAATAAATGAGCATATTTTACGTTTTGCACAATTTCTCATTGACCCTGGTGTGGGAGCACCGCAAAGCCTCCCTTGTGTAAAGGGAGCCCGGCGCGAAGCGACTGAGGGATTGTGCAGCATGTAGCTGCGAATTCGCCCATTTCCGGCGAATACGTAACATTTTACCGCGGCAATCCCTCAGTCACGGCTTCGCCGTGCCAGCTCCCTTTGCACAAGGGAGCCTTGGGCGCTGCCGCTCCAGTGCGTATACCGAAATTGTGCAATATCACAAATTTGCTCATTTATAGTTGACAAAACTAAAAATATAATATACTTTATATAACATAAGTTATATAAAGAGGGGATTGTTTATGCCGCCGAAAGCAAGAATATCAAAAGAAATGATTATGGAGGAAGCGTTCCAGATTGCACGAACGCAAGGAGCTGACAAGATAACCGCTCGCAGTATTTCACAACGATTAAAGTGTTCCACACAGCCAGTATTATATTACTTTGCAACTGTAGAGGAAATAAAAGCAGCCGTTTATCAGCAGGCGAATGATTATCATACCCGTTGGCTAATGAATATGGAGCATGATTATGGCAACCCAATGCTTAACATCGGGATGAATTATGTTCGTTTTGCAGCGGAGGAGCGGAATTTGTTCCGCCTTCTGTTTCAGTCTGATGTATTTTCGGGGGCCAGCTTGATTGATTTGGTTTCGTCAGAAGAGCTAAAACCCATTATGCAGGTTTTGCAGCGGGAGGCAGATGTGACGGAAGATGAAGCCAGGGAGATATTTACTGCGTTATTTGTTTTTGTTCATGGATATGCCAGTATGCTTGCAGATAATGAAATGAAGTTTGAAGAGAAGCTCTTGGCAATATCATTAAAAAAAGTATTTTTGGGTGCTGTTTATGCTGCAAAGGAGTTCAAAAATGAGGAAGATATACGATAAAAATGAATTGAATTTTGCCCTGATATGGATAGGTATTTATGTTGTGCTGATGAGCGTGGGGGATAGCGTTTCAGGGGCAATCGGAATCGCAAAAATAGTGACTGCACCGATTTGTGCAGGATTAGTGCTTACAATGTACCTTTGGATCAGTAAAAATCAGCTGAAGGAGAAATATGGTCTTTGTCCATTTAAAGCAAGCGTAAAGAAGTATCTGTATTTTGTTCCGCTCGTGTTATTAGCATCAACCAATCTTTGGTGGGGATTTCGACTGAATTATTCTTTCATTGAAACTGTTTTATTTGTTATCAGCATGTTGTGTGTAGGATTTTTGGAAGAAGTGATTTTCAGAGGCTTCCTGTTTAAGGCATTATGTAAGACGAATGAAAAACGAGCGGTTATGATTTCCAGCGTTACTTTCGGGATAGGCCATATTGTGAATTTACTTAACGGAAGAGATATTCCGGAAACTATGATGCAGATGTGTTATGCAGTTGCCGTTGGATTGCTTTTTACAATTATTTTTTACAAAGGAAAAAGTCTATGGCCTTGTATCATTACGCATAGTGTTATCAACAGCCTAAGTGCATTTGCAAACGGAGAAGGAGCGCCGATATGGCATGGTGTAGCGGGCAGCATGTTTTTGTGCCTGGTTTCGCTGGCCTATGTGGTATATATAGTACATGTGACAAAGGAAAAGCAGGAATAGAAAACGCTAAGGAAACTCTGAATAAATCGTCTGCGGCTGATCGGCGAATCTTTTGCCTTATCCGTTCAGTTCTCAAAACGGGAAATACATACAGTATTCCCTCGTTTTTAGAACTTTCGGCTAAGTCAAAGTCTTCTGCCGTCAGCTCTTGTCGATTTAATCAGAGCTTCCCTAATCCTGAAATGAGTGGGCGATAAATGGCGTGACGGCACCATGCAGGGTTCACTTCAAATTGTCCATGAGGGTATACGCAATTTATTCACCCAAAAGGCGAGCCGCCGGAAAAATCCCGGCGGCTCTTATCAAAGAGGAAAGGAATCGCTTCTTATACTATTCCTCAATAAAAATATTTCATTTTTATTGAGAAGGCACCGCCTGATGGCGTTGCCAAATATGTGATTTTCGGGATAGAAAATCACATATTCCCGTCTCATAGGATTCTCTAATGAAAATGTTTAATCAAAATTGATGAAACATTTTAAAAGAGAATCCGTATTATTCGCCCAGCGCCAGAAAATCCGCCGGGTTCATGGGTTCGTCCTGACAGGTGACGCTGAAGTGGACATGGTCGCCCAAGGTGGTTTCCACCAGAGCGCTGCTGCCCACATAGCCGATGACCTGTCCCACGCTTACGATGTCTCCGGACTGGACAGTCACATCCTCGCTGAGGCTGGCATACCGGGTAAGATAGCCGTTGTCGTGGCGGATGACCACGGTGTAGCCCATGGAGTCGTCCTCATAGACGGTGTAGACCTCGCCGTCCGCAGCGGCGCAGACCTCGGTTCCCGCTTCCGCCGCGATGTCCACGCCGTTGTGGACGCGCCAGTCCCGGGTGGTCTCATTGTAGCTCAGCGCCTCCATGGAGTAGGCGGAGATCTCCTCCCCGGAGACCGGAGAAGCGGTTTTGAAAGGCTTTTTCACCGTGGGCGCGGGTGTCGTGCCCTGGGCGGCGGGGGTGGTGGACTGGGTCTGGGGCTGGGTAGCCAGCGCCGGCACGTCCTCGGCTTCCATGGTCCCTACGAGGATGTCCTCTCCGAAGGTCTCCTGGATGGAAACCTCCTCCGCCTGATTGGCGTTTCGATAGTATACATAGCTGGTGATCCCGATGGCGGCTGCGCACAGGATCAGGGCTATGTAGTAGCCCTTCCCGCCGCGGCCGGCGTGTTTGTTGTTGCTCATTTGTTAAGCACCTCCGAAGCTGAGTATTGACTGGAAATTCGGAGGTTAAACAAGGAACCGAAATTTTTTCAGGGAAAACGGCAACGTCATGACCTGCTTTTCAATCTTTCAACAATCTCCCGGATGGTCTGGGCCTGAGTCTCCGTCAGGCCGGCCTGACCATTGGCGCAGCGGACAAAATACTCTGTCAGGCTGACTTCATAGCCATCTCTAAACTCGGTATCCACGGTAAACTCTGCCAGGCAGCGGCAGATTTTTTCCGGGTCGTAGGGCAGATGCTCCAGAATGTCTGTCAGGGCAATGGCGTAGCTGCCGGAAATAGTGTAGGCTTCGCCATCAATGTACACGGTGGCGGAGGTGTTGCCGCAGTAGCCATTCTGCGCGTCTTCTGCCGTTCCGGTTTCGGCGGCAGGGGTGTGGGCGTGACCGGTATCCGGGCCTGCGCCCTTGGACAGGCTGTCCTGAGACCGTTCCTCCGCCGGGCTTTCCGGGGCGTCCTCCTCCACGGCGAAGGTTTCGGCAGCGGTGGGTGCCTGCATCGCCATCTCGGTCACGGTGTCCTTGGAGCTTCCGGCACGGAACATGGAGATCCGGAACAGCACACCTGTAAACAGCATCACCGCAAGGCAGGCTGCCAGCGCAGACAAGCGGCTCCAATGGATCTTCTGTTTCACCGGACGGCTTCTCAGAGCGTCGGTTTCGGCAATCAGGTCGCCGGGCAGCAAATTCAGGGCATCGTGGAGTTTTTCGGCAGTCATACGCAGAAGCCCTCCTTTTCCAAATATTCTTTCAGACCCACCCGGGTGCGGTAGAGCAGGCTCTTACACTTGCTTTCCGACATGCCGCAATAGGCGGCGACTTCTTTCAGAGGATCGAGAAAATAGTACCGTCCGATGAAGGCGTTCCGGGCTTCCTCGCTTTGCAGCCGCAGATAGATACCGATGGTGTCCGCAAGGAGCTTGACGTTGACGATCTCCTCGGTGGTGTTGCCCCCGGATACGCACTCGTCCAGCTCGGACAGGGACAGGGCGTACTGGGAAGCTTTCCGTTTGTCCCGGGTACGGTAGCGAAAGCGGTCAATGGAGATCCTGCGGGTCAGCTTGCCAAGGTATGTCGAAAGCACCGACGGCCTTTGGGGCGGCATGGAATTCCAGGCGGCAAGGTATGTATCGTTGACGCTTTCCCGGCTGTCCTCCATGTCCGCGAGAATATTGTAGGCGATTTTGGTCAGGTAGCGGTCATATTTGGTTTCCGTTTCCCGGATGGCAGTTTCATCCCGGTCCCAGTATAATGTGACGATTTGTTCATCTTCCATTTGCGTCACTCCTCTCTACAGATATGGAACCTCTGATGAAATCGTCTGCGGCTGTGGCCGGAATCTCTCGCCCACAGTTCTTGCCGATTTATTCAGAGCTTCCCTATATCTCGACAAATTCGGCATCCGGTTGCAGGGAAGGGTAAAAAATGCAATTTGTGTGCAGGCTTGCCTCTGCGCGAGCGGCTCCTTTGCCGGATAAAACGTGCCCCGCCGTTTTCCTCCGGCGGGGCACAGCGTGTTTACTCTTCGATCAGCGCGATGTGAACGGTGTCCAGCTGGCTCTTGTCCACGGTGGTGGGGGCGCCCATCATCAGATCCTGGGCGTTCTTGTTCATGGGGAAGGTGATGACTTCCCGGATGGACTCCTCACCGGTGAGCAGCATAATCAGGCGGTCAACACCGGGGGCAGCGCCGGCATGCGGAGGTGCGCCATAGGTAAAGGCGTTGTACATGGCGGGGAACTTGGCTTTGACATCCTCTTCGCCCAGACCCACCATCTCGAAGGCCTTGACCATGATCTCAGGATCGTGGTTCCGCACGGCGCCGGAGGCACTCTCGTAGCCGTTGACTACCAGATCGTACTGGTCGGCGTTGATAGCAAGCAGCTTTTCGGTGTCACCCTCGGCATCGATCAGCGCCTGCAGGCCGCCCTGAGGCATGGAGAAGGGGTTGTGGCAGAATTCCAGAGCCCCGGATTCCTCTCCGATTTCGTACATGGGGAAGTCTACGATCCAGCACATGGCGTACTGCTCCTCGTCAAAATGACCGGGGACACGCTTGCCCAGCATGGTGCGTACGACGCCGGCGGTTTTCTGGGCGGCGGCTTTCTTACCCGCTGCCATGCAGACAAAACTGCCGGGTTTCAGATTCAGCTTTTCTGTAAGGGCATCTTTGCAGTCGGCGAGGAACTTGGAAACGCCGCCGGTGAGGCTGCCGGTTTCGTCCACCTTCACCCAGCAGACCTTATTGCCGGTCTGGACTTCCACGTCAGCCAGAAGCTTGTCGATCCACTTTCTTGCCTGAGTGAAATTGTCCACAGCCACGGCCTTGACGGTTGCACCCTCAAAGGGTGTAAAACCGCAGCCCTGCACCTCGGAGGTGATGTCCTGAATCTCCAGATCAATGCGCAGGTCGGGCTTGTCGGAGCCGTAGCGCTCCATAGCCTCATTGTAAGGAATGTGGCGGAAGGGGGCGGGGGAGACCCGCTTGTACTTGCCGAACTTCTCAAAAACAGGCACCAGTACGTCTTCCAGGGTGCTCAGCACATCGGCCTGTGTGGCGAAGGCCATCTCCATATCCAACTGGTAAAACTCACCGGGGGTACGGTCGGCACGGGCGTCCTCATCCCGGAAGCAGGGGGCAATCTGGAAGTAACGGTCAAAGCCGGAGGTCATCAGCAGCTGCTTGAACTGCTGGGGCGCCTGGGGCAGGGCGTAGAACTTGCCGGGGTGGTTCCGGGCGGGGACCAGATAATCCCGGGCACCTTCGGGAGATGAGGCGGTGAGGATGGGCGTGGTGATCTCCAAAAAGCCCTTCTCGGTCATCAGCCGCCGCAGCTCGGCAACCACCTGGCAGCGCAGGACAATGTTGCTTTTGACCGCAGGGTTGCGCAGGTCGAGGAAGCGGTATTTCAGACGGGTATTCTCGTCTGCGTCCTTACTCTTGTTGATCTCGAAGGGCAGTTGGTTGTGAACGCACTTGCCCAGTACCTCGATTTTTTGGGGGACGACCTCGATTTCGCCGGTGGGGATTTTGCTGTTCTTGCTTTCCCGCTCCCGGACGGTGCCGGTAACGGAAATGGTGGACTCCTTGTTGATGGGCTTGATAGCCTTCATCATTTCTTCGTTTTCAATGACCACCTGGGTGGTGCCGTAGAAGTCCCGGAGGACGCAGAAAGCGAAATTGGCGCCGACTTCCCGGACATTCTCCAGCCAGCCGACAATGGTAACGGACTTGCCGGCGTCGCATAGACGCAGCTCGCCGCAGTTATGGGTTCTGGATTGCATCATAGATGAAAACCTCTCTTATATCTGGTGGTTTCTTATTTTAACCCGTCTATTATTCCACAAACCGGGAGAAAAGTCAATGTTTCGCAGCAAGGAATTTGCGGATGGAAAAAGCGGAGTGCAAACCCGCAAAAAAGCAAAACGGCAGTATCCGCCCGGGACATGGAGCCCGGCAGCGGATACCGCCTTTTTGGGTTATTCTTCGCTGGAAATGGCCTCCAGGCACTTTTCCAGATAGACCTTCTGCACCACCGCCGCTATACAGCTGTAGAGCAGCCGCTTTTCGTCGGAAGAGTCCTCGTCGGAAACTTCAATGGTTTCCTTCAGCTCAAACTGAAACAGCAGGAGATTTTCCAGCTCCCGGCAGAAATAATCATAGGCTTGCTGAAGCGGATAGGTGCGCTGCTGCAGCCGCAGGAAGCACGCCAGCGCGTCCAGCGACAGGACATTCTTCGCCACCGCGATGAAAAACAGATACGCGATCTGATCCCGGCTGTACTGCTTCTTCACCGGATTGGACAGCAGCCCCCGCTTGACGTAGTTGCTGATCATGGACGCGGTGAGGGCATTTTCCTGCAGGGGTGACAAATGACGGCAGATATATTTGGTGGTCTGTTCCAGATACAGACCCACGTCGGGGATCTCCTGATAATGGGGCAGACGAAAGTCCTGAACGGACTGGGCAATCTGCCGTTTGATTTCCTGTTTCATCCATATCACCATGGGGTATTATACTGAAAAAACCCGGAAATGTCAATCTCGAAATCTTATCTTAAGATTCCCTTGACATCTTTACCGGTTACTGATACAATAAAATCGGTTATTAAAAAACCGATGAATAGAGAATCAATAGAGGGATTGTTATGAAGTATAAAATTGTAGCGGATTCTTCCTGCAATGTCCTGACCGGGGAAGCCGGGGATTTTGCCGCGGTTCCCATGAAAATCGTGGCGGAAAAGGAATATGTGGACGACGCGAACCTGAATGTGGCGCAAATGGTGGAGGATCTGAAGCAATATAAAGGCAAGTCCGGCTCCTCCTGCCCCAACGTGGGAGAATGGCTGGAGTCCTTCGGCGACGCGGCGGAGGTTTTTGGCATCACCATCTCCAAGTATCTCTCAGGAAGCTTCAATGCCGCAAAGCAGGCTGCCGACGCTTACATGGAAGAGCACCCTGACAGGAAGGTGTTCATCTTTGACTCCCTGGCAACCGGCCCGGAAATGATGATGATGGCGGAAAAGATCCGCCGGTGTGAAGCCGAAGGCGATGACTTTGAGACCACGAAGGAAAAGGTGCTGGACTACCACAATCATCTGCACACCCTGTTCTGCCTGGAATCCATGAACAATCTGGCACGGAACGGACGGGTGAATATCGCGGTGGCGAAGCTGGCCGGTATGCTGGGCATCCGGGTGGCAGGGGAGGCCAAGGGTGGCCAGGTCACGCCGGTTCATAAACCCCGGGGCGCGAAAAAGGCAATCCAGACGCTGGTGGAAATGATCCAGGAGCGGGGCTTCCGGGACGGCGGGTATCTGCGGGTTGCCCACTGCTTCGCGGAGGAAGCGGCCCTTGCGCTCCGGGACGCGGTGCTTGCGCTGTTCCCCCATACCCATTTTGTGCTGGAAACCACCACCGCCCTGTGCAGCTACTACGCGGAGATGGGCGGCCTGATTATCGGATTTGAGGGCAGCTTCAACACCCACAATAGCAATCGGGAGTTCTGACGAACATGTCCGAAAGAGAAGAGAAATTTGAGAAAATGCTCACTTTCGTGCAGCAGAAGTATGCCGATACCCTCCGAAAGATGGAAAAGCTGAAGGCGGAGGACAAAACCAAATCGGTGACCTTCCGTCAGATGATGGGCGATAAGCTGATGTATCAGAACATTCTGACGCTGTACAGGCTGTATGGACTGTTGGATGAATAGGAGCAAAGGTGCCGGCGTGACATTTTGTCGCGCCGGCGTTTTGCGCTCCTGAGAAAACCGGAAACTCCCCGAAGAATTCCGGTGGAAAAACGGCTTTTGATGTGGTATAATGGGCCGCAAAATGGACTGTGGAGGTAACGTATGCTGCCGGAAGCATTTTTGGAGCGCATGAAGCGCCAGTTGGGAGAGGAATATGGGGATTTCCTCAAAAGTATGGAGCGCCCCCGGGCGGTGGCGCTGCGATTCAACCCCCTGAAGGGGAAGGCACCGGAGCTGCCCTTTGTGGGGGAGCCGGTGCCGTGGGAACCTATGGGGTATTATTACGATCCCGCAGCCAGGCCAGGGCTGCACGTTTACCACGAGGCGGGCGTATATTATTTGCAGGAGGCCAGCGCCATGGCGCCGGTTACCCTTCTGGATCCCCAGCCCGGGGAGCGGGTGTGCGACCTGTGCGCCGCTCCCGGAGGAAAAACCACCCAGATCGCCGGGCGAATGCTGGGACGAGGGTTCCTGCTGTGCAACGAGTGGAGCCCCAAGCGGGCAAAGATCCTTTCCCGGAACATCGAACGGATGGGTGTTGCGGACGCCCTCGTGACCAATGAGCACCCGTCGGTACTGGCGCAGCGGTTTCCCGGTTTTTTTGACCGGGTTTTGGTGGACGCACCCTGCTCCGGGGAGGGGATGTTCCGCAAGGAGGAAGCAGCCGTCACCGACTGGAGCCAGGAGACGGTGGAAATGTGCGCCCGGCGGCAGGGGGAAATCCTGCATTCCGCTGCGGCGCTGGTGCGCCCCGGGGGACGGCTGGTGTACTCTACCTGTACCTTTGCCCCGGAGGAGGACGAGATAGCGGTGGCCCGGTTCCTGGAAGCCCATCCGGACTTTGTACCCGAAACCGTGGACGCGCCCTGGTTCGAAGCGGGAGAAAACGGCAGTTACCGCATGTGGCCCCACAAGCTGCTGGGAGAGGGACATTTTGCCGCTGTGCTGCGTAAGATGGAAGGAAACGAAGATGACGTTTCCATCCCCGCCGGTGAGAAGCTGCCAAAGCCCTGGCAGCCTTTTGCGAAGGAGCTGGGCATCGTCCTGCCGGAAGGCAAGGCGGTCACGTTTGGAGATACCCTGTACTGGGTCAGCCCCGACCTGCCGGACATCCGGAAGCTGAAGGTTCTGCGGCCCGGACTGGAACTGGGTACGGTGAAAAAGGACCGGTTTGAGCCTGCCCACGCCCTGGCGCTGTGGCTGAAAACCTGCCGCAGCGTCCAGCGGTACGAAGCCGATTCCGTGGAGATAAGCGCTTATCTCCACGGCGACGTGGTGCCATCCCCGCAAAAAGGCTGGTGCCTGGTATGCGCAGACGACTATTCCATAGGCTGGGGGAAGGGCGACGGACGGGTGCTGAAAAACCATTATCCCAAAGGCTTGAGAAGATGAGCAGGTATCCATCGAGGGGGTACGGCGCTGCGACATCAAGTCCGGATTTGTGGAATGGCTGCCGGAGGAGTCCCCTCACATCCTGCTTCCCGGTTTTGACCCGGGAACAATGTACTTTACAAGATTCGCTTTGCGTGATATAATACTCTAGCCTATGTGCGACGATTTAGCAATCTAATCACAAGGAGAGGATATTCCTTGGCCAGATATGTAATTAACGGTGGTCATCCACTGAACGGTACCGTCACGATCAGCGGTGCGAAGAATGCGGCTGTGGCGATCCTGCCTGCGGCGCTGCTGGTCAGCGGCAAGTGCCGGATCGAGAATGTACCCGATATTTCCGATGTCCGAATCCTGATGAGTATCCTCGACAGGATGGGCGCGAAGATTGTTACCCCGGAACCCGGCGTGGTGGAGATCGACTGTACCCAGATCCAGTGCAGTGAGCCGGATCAATACCTCGTCCGGAAGATGCGCGCCAGCTATTATCTGATGGGCGCGCTGCTGGGACGGTTTGGCAAAGCGCATGTAGCGCTGCCCGGCGGATGTAATTTTGCCTCCCGTCCTATTGATCAGCATATCAAGGGATTTCTCGCTTTGGGCGCGGACGTGGACGAGACGGAGGAGTACGTCGCCCTGACTCCCGGCCCGGAGGGACTGCGGGGCGGACGGATCAGTCTGGATATGGCTTCCGTGGGGGCCACCGTCAATATCATGCTGGCGGCGACGCTGCTGCCCGGTCAGACTGTTATTGAAAACGCTGCGAAAGAACCCCATATCGTGGATCTTGCCAACTTTTTGAACACCATGGGCGCCCGGATTACCGGCGCGGGAACGGATACCGTGAAGATCCGGGGCGTCAATTCCCTGAGAGGCGGCACCTACGCCATCATCCCGGACCAGATTGAAGCGGGCACCTACCTGGCGGCGGTCACCGCCGTGGGCGGCAACGTGCTGGTGCAGAACGTGATCCCCAAGCACATGGAATGCATTACCAGCAAGCTGCAGGAAATGGGCGCAAGGGTTATCAATTACGACGATTCTATCCGCATCATGCGCACCGGGAAGCTCCGGCAGACCACTGTCAAGACCCGCCCCTATCCGGGCTTTCCCACGGATATGCAGGCGCAGGTCTGCGTGTGCATGGCGTTGGCGGGCGGCATCAGCCGCCTGACGGAGAGCGTCTACGAAACCCGGTTCTTCGGCTACTGCACGGAACTGGAAAGCATGGGCGCGAACATCCGCATCAACGGAAAGACCGCCACGGTTACCGGTGTGGATCGCCTGACGGGCAGCACCGTCTGCGCCCACGATCTGCGGGCCGGCGCGGCGCTGGTTATCGCGGGCCTGGCGGCGCAGGGTACCACCTACGTTGAGCATATCCACTTCATTGAACGCGGCTACGAAAAACTGGTAGAAAAGCTCCGTTCTCTCGGCGCGGACATCAGCCGGGTGGAGGACGAATCCTGACAGACTTCGGAAAGGGGTCTAAGCGGCTTCGGAGCCTTTCCGGGGCCGCCTTTTGACATATTTCGCGGGCTGGATCTGGTATGATGGAGACAACGATACAGAAGGGCACCTCGAAAAACGACCCTTTGCAGTTTGGCCGTATTTTTTGTCAGAAAAAATCTCTCGGCCAAGCCATCAAAAAGTGGCTTTTGAGGTTGCCAGAAAGGAAATACATACAATGAAGCGACTCGTTTTACATTTTCTGGCAGCCTGCCTGCTGCTGACGCTGCTTGTTCCCCGGGGCTTCGCCGCAGAGACAGAGACGGATACCCCCGTCGAAAGCTGCGGCGATGGACTTTCCTGGTCGCTGGAGGGCAACACTCTGACGATTTCCGGCAGTGGCGCCATGAAGGATTTTGAGGGCGGCGCTCCCTGGGCAGGCAGCGCGGAGGATATCCACACCGTCATTCTCACCGGCGGCGTGACCAGCGTGGGTGCGGGCGCGTTTACCGGCTATGAAAACCTGACGGCGGTGGACTTCGGCGGCTCCCTGAAGGAGATTGGGGAAAGCGCGTTCCAGTCCTGCGTGGGGCTGACGAAGATTTCCCTGCCGGCGTCCTTCCGCCGGTTCGGCCCCAGCTGCTTTGAGGGCTGCACCAATCTGACGGAGGTCTACTGCAGCGGCGGTATGCCCTCCTTCAACGCCAACTGTCTGTGGAACGGCAATGACATTACGATTTACTGCCCGGTGAACAACGTCTGGCCCAGTGAGTATGTGGAGGAACTGGAAACCAATTTCCACGGGCGGCTTCAGGTTCTCACCGCCAGCGGCTCCGATCCCTACACTTTCAATCTGGAGACGGAAGCTCCCACTCAAGCCACAACGGAGCCCACAACGCAGCCCACCACGGAGGCCACGACGGAGCCTGCCACCGTCCCCACAACTGAGCCTGCCACGGTTCCTGTGACGACGGAGGCGACGGAAATGACGCAAGCACCGGACACTCTGCCAACCCAGGCGGCCACCCAGCCGGCGGAGCAGGATGCCCGGAAGGACAGCTCCCCCCTTATGGGTGTCCTCATCGGCGTTCTCATCGTTTCCGGCACCCTGAGCCTGCTGCTCATCGGCTTGCTCATCTACCGGGGCAAACGGGACGGAAACTACTCTGACTGATCTGTATCCGGCGGCTCAGGAGCCTTTCCTTAAAACATATTTAACAACTTCCGGGAAAATCACTTATTTTCTGGTTTTCCCGGAAGTATTTTTGTCTGTTACGGAAAAAATAAAAAAGTGGTTGTAAGTTCGGCAAAAATGATGTAAAATAATACAATCCAATAGAATGCAAATTTATGCGAACTACTCGCTTTTGGAGGTAACTCTCATGGAAAAACCTATTGTTCTGGTCATCATGGACGGTGTCGGCAAGGGTGACGGCGGCAGCGGCGACGCAGTCGCGGTCGCTAAGACTCCCACGCTGGACAAGCTCCTCGCCACCTGTCCCCATACTTACCTGAAAGCCCACGGCACTGCCGTCGGCCTGCCCAGCGACGACGATATGGGTAACTCCGAGGTCGGTCACAATGCTCTGGGCTGCGGTCAGGTCTACTCTCAGGGCGCCAAGCTGGTCGGAGAATCCATTGAAAACGGTGCGCTGTATGCTTCCGCCACTTGGAAGGATCTGGCTGCCAATGCCGTTTCCGGCAAGGCCATGCACTTTTTGGGTCTGCTGTCTGACGGCAACGTCCACTCCAACATCCACCACCTCATTGCCCTGCTGCGGCAGGCTCATGCTGAGGGCGTGAAGAAAGCCTACTGCCACATCCTGCTGGATGGCCGTGACGTGCCTGCCACCTCTGCACTGGAGTATGTGGACATGCTGGAGAAGGTGCTTGCCGAGCTGAATACCGAGGGCTGCGACTACGCCATCGCCTCCGGCGGCGGCCGTATGCAGATCACCATGGACCGCTACGAGGCCAACTGGGCCATGGTGGAGAAGGGCTGGCGCACCCACGTGCAGGGTCAGGGCCGGATGTTCCCCTCTGCCAGAGCGGCCATCGAAACCTATCGTGCTGAAACCGGCTGCATCGACCAGGATCTGCCCGCCTTCGTGGTGGAGCGGGATGGTCAGCCGGTCGCCAGAATTGCAAACGGCGACAGTGTGATTCTCTTCAACTTCCGGGGCGACCGGGCACAGGAGATCTCCCTGGCCTTTGACCGCAAGGACTTTGACAAGTTCGACCGGGGCGACTACACCGGCGTGAAGTTTGCCGGCATGCTGCAGTATGACGGAGACCTGAATATCCCCGAGCACTATCTGGTGCAGCCTCCCGTTATCAAAAATACCCTGACCGAGGTGCTGTGCGCCGCCGGTGTCCACGAATACGCCCTGTCCGAGACTCAGAAATATGGTCATGTGACCTACTTCTGGAACGGCAACCGTTCCGGCAAGGTGGACGAAAATCTGGAAGTCTACGAGGAAGTTCCCTCTGACGTGATCCCCTTTGAGCAGGCGCCTGCCATGAAGTCCAAGGAGATCACCGAGAAGATGGTGCAGAACATGGCGTCCGGGAAGTTCCAGTTCCTGCGCTGCAACTACCCCAACGGCGACATGGTGGGTCACACAGGCGTTATGGACGCGGTTGTCTACGCCATGGAGTGCGTGGATAACGGCCTGAAGGCCATTCTGGAGGCCGCCGACAAGTACGGCTATACCGTCCTTGTCACCGCCGATCACGGCAACGCCGACCAGATGACCGAGACCAAGAAGGGCAAGACCTCCGTCCGCA
>JBJDYG010000013.1:0-4110 GCA_051867075.1 Faecousia sp.
GGCGGCGTAGGAACGGAATACAACACTGTCAGCAGTGGGGCGCGAGCCGTTATAGGTGTTGTCCGTCTGCTGGTCAGCCGTTGTTATTTTTTCCGTTCTGCCATCGTTGATGGTATAGGAGGCCACATCCTTCAGGGAAACGCCCGCGGGATTCTGAACCGTGCCGCCGGTTCCGAAATACGATACCGCCGCGTCATTCGCGTACATGGTCCAGGTGGTATCAAACAACTTTTTCTGCGCTTCCGTCACCTGTTCCTCCAGGTAGAGGTAGCTGCCCCGGCGGAACTGGTCGTGGAAGGTGGCAGTCTTGCCATCGGTCAGGGCAAACTTCCCGTCGCTGCCTATGGTATAGGCCGTATCGGAACTGCCCACATAAGTATATTTCGCGCCGGTGGGGATTTCCAGCTTACCGCTGGCTGCCGAGCCATAATCGGGTATGTCCCGCTGATCCTCAATGAAGCCGAACGACGAATTGCCCCCAACCGCTTTCGCGCCATAGTGGGTCGCCTGATTCTGAATGAGGAAATCAAAGGACTGGCTGCTGAAGTTATCCTGGAACAGTTTGTTCACGCCTGTGGTATCCACATGGGTCTGCACTTCGAACTGATTCTCGTCCGGGAAGTTGAAGGTGATCTTCATGTTGGATCCCCACATGCCCCGCTCCATTACAAACATCGTCAAGGTGTGTTCATCGGTTTTGCTTCCTGAGATGGTAAACGAATCCGTCTTTCCGCTGCCGTAATCCCCAGAAACGGAGCCGCCGGCTTTGACCTTGGATACCGTAGCCTCCATGGTAGCAAAATTCAGTTTGCCGCTGGTCTGGGAATGGTCGCCGCCCATATCCAGCGCCAGCATCCCATCGATAAAGACCCATACGTCGTCATCGCCGGAGAAATTGAATTCAATGGGCTGCGCGTTCCCGTTATTATCTATTACCGTTCCCGTCTCTGTCAGGCGGAAGGTAAGATCAACCCGCGTACCGAAACCGTAGTTATACTTGTTCACATCGGTACAGCTTGCGTCGTTTAAGGGGAAGAAACCGTAGCCTTGGCTCGAGCCGTCCGTTTCTCTGTTCTTCGTCCACTCCTGATTTCCCACATCCGTCAGAAAATACCCCCGGGAGGAATCCTGACGCATGGCCAGGGTCGTCTGGCTGCTGTCGAACACCCAATACTTGATGCCGTTTCCTTTGATATCCTGCTTGGTGAAGGGGAACAGAACCTGCTCGTAGACTTCGCCCAGGACGGCATTCTTACTGTTATCGCCCCGAAGGAACGCCTTGTTAAACAGGGGGAAGGATGCGCCGGAGGAAGTACATAGAGCGCCGCTGGACAGCGAACCGTTCACCAGGCCCTGGGTGGCGTAGTCAAGGAATTTTTCAGTGCCGTATCCATTGCGGATACTGTTGTTGATGGAAAAGAACTTGTTGTAATCAGTATGTCCATAGAGGTTCAGGGTAGAAGCAACACCGCTGAACTGCGTCCAGCCTACGTCAGGCTGGAAGTGGCCAACATAGAGGGGATATGTTACGGAATTGCCACTATAGTAGTCGCTCAGCGCCTGATCGAGTTGACGGAAGTTTACAAGATCTCGCTGGCTGGAATTGTACCTACTCGGATAACTGTCCCGGTTGGAGCCGTTCAGCTCGTAGTCGGAGTAATAATCGTAGAGAGTCGTTTTCAGATACAGGGTATCCTTTTGGGCGCTGAATGTACCGGAGGCGATGTTCACGGCGTCCTGCTTTTTCCCCGACTGGGCGTCCCGAACCGTGCCCAGCTCCGCCCAGTAGCCGCTCCGGCTGCTGTTATCATAAATCGCGCTGTCGCTGGTGTCGCCGTAGAAGCAGGGACGTTCCAAATTAGCCGGAATGGTCAGGTTCTCTGTTTTACCGGATCCGCTGCCCGGAACGCTGCCGTCACTGCTGGAATAGAACAAAACACTGGCTGCGTCCCTCGGGATATCTGCCTGATACACATCGCCTTCGCCTCTGGTCATCTCTACATTGCCGGAGGAAGTGCCAATCCACCAGTGGCAGTAGACCTTGTCACCTTCGCCGATGCCGTTGGCCATAGGGATCGTATTGGTTCCATTATCCGTACTGCCCTGGTAGCTCAGTTTGGAGAAGGTGGCGTCATAATAAACAGTCCGGGTCTCGCCGGTGTCCTCGCCGCCGGAGGGAGTGGAGTCCCAGTTTCCATCTGCGGTTTTATTCTCGTTGCCAGTCCAACCGGTAAGATGGTAGCAATTCTTTCCCTCCTCCGGCTGGTCAAGCTCTGCGGTGTAGTTCCAGATCTCGTCACGATTATTGGGGTTGGCCCGGAAGAATTTGAGCTTACTGCCAGAATCCAAATCGTTTATAGTAACGGTATAAAGGTCGCCGGTACCCTCGACCTGGGTAAGCCATGCCGTTTTTTGCACCTGATTGCTGGAATAGAGCAGACCGGAAACCGCATCGGCACCTCTCCAACCCGCAAGGCCAGACGTGTCCAAATAGAGGGTCAGTGTGATTGCACTGGAGCCGCTGGAGGGAGTGGAGTCCCAGTTTCCATCTGCGGTTTTATTCTCGTTGTCAGTCCAACCGGTAAGATGGTAGCAATTCTTTCCCTCCTCCGGCTGGTCAAGCTCTGCGGTGTAGTTCCAGATCTCGTCACGATTATTGGGGTTGGCCCGGAAGAATTTGAGCTTACTGCCAGAATCCAAATCGTTTATAGTAACGGTATAAAGGTCGCCGGTACCCTCGACCTGGGTAAGCCATGCCGTTTTTTGCACCTGATTGCTGGAATAGAGCAGACCGGAAACCGCATTGGCGTCTCTCCAATTCGCTAGACCAGACGTGTCCAAATAGAGGGTCAGTGTGATTGCACTGGAGCCGCCGGAGGGCGTGTACCAATTGCTGTCCCATTCACCGGAGTCGTCAGCAGTCAAGTTGAACTTGTTTTTGTCCTCCTGCAAAGATAAATTTTTACCTAACCCGCTTGGCGCTTCATTCAATTTAATATTAGCATCCCAGCTAAAATCGCCCGTACTATTCATCCGCACAAACTTGAACTCGCTGTTTGCCATATCCATATTGTCTGGCAAAACGATCTCATAGATAGTGCCGGATTTATGGGTCATTTGAGCGAAATACCAGTTGCCGTTATCGGTTGACCTGTATGCCAGCACAATCCGCGCCCCATCTTTTCCCCAGTCAATAGAACCGATATCCAGATAGAGGGTGTCGGGAAAACTGCCGGCAGCCAAGGGGGTAATGCTCAAAAGCTCGCTGTCTGCGGCAGAGGGAACGATTTTATCGGGATCGGAAACTTCGCCAGCCTTGGTATTTTCATCGTCAGTGGTCGTTGAGGAGGCTTTGGGAGTGTCATCGGGGATGTATGCGACCCAATTGCCGCTGCTGTCAAGGTCTCCGTCGCCTTCGACCGTATCAGGAACCCACAGCATACCTTCCACAGAAGAACGCACCAGATTTCCGCTCAGGTGATACTGGGCTGTCAACGCGTCCTCTTCATACCGCTGAAATTGAATCTCGGAAAATCCTTCATAGGATTCCTCGATTTCCGCTTTCCATATCTGATAGGTATTTTCCCCTGAGGAATAAGCTTTTTCATCGGATTTTGTCATTTCCCAAGCTGTCCATTCACCTTCGCCCTGACGGCCACTCATATGAATGGTGCTGCTCGACCAGCTTTCAGGAGCGGCAAAATAAACCGGATAGCCGGCAGAAGCTGATACCGGGAAAGCCATCGCACCTCCGCCGCACAGCAGAACCACGGCAAACAGAGCGCTTAGTATCCGCTTTGCCCACGCTCCTGCCGGGATTTTTTGATGTTGCATCTTGTCTTTCCCTGGAATATGTCTTGACATATCCGTATCCCCCATTGTTTCTAAATCCTCTATAATCCGGTATTTGTTTACCACCCATCACCAGTACCGATGAAACAGCACAATGTGGCTGGCATGTGCAAATGCGACAGTTTTTCTTCTTATGTTGGAAATATATCAATAGTTATACTGATATTCAATAGAAAACTTTAATTCGCAAGAATTGAAGTTTTCTATATGAAGATCATAATGAGACGGGTTTCCATGATTTTCTATTCCGAAAATCAT
>JBJDYG010000014.1:0-21121 GCA_051867075.1 Faecousia sp.
GACATGGTTTTTATACCAGAACCATCGCTGCAATTCCGTTTACAGTACCATCAAAAACATTCATATTCAAAAGATCTCGTTTGCCTGCCAGTTCAGGAATATGTATACGATCTTCCTTCACATGGAAAAGGAGGGTAATGTTCTGCCCATTCATCCTGCGGTGCACGCAAATCAGCCCATCCTCGTCTCTTACTTCCTCAGATGTAATTTGACCGTTGAGAATCACAGGTTGTTCTCGGCGCAGCTTCAAAAGGCGGCGATACCAGCAGTGCATATCCTTGTCTTGACGCTTCTCATCCCAGAGCATGCCTCGGCGGCAATCCGGGTCATGTGCTCCGGTCATTCCCACTTCATCACCGTAATAAATCATTGGCATACCGGGCATCAGAAGCTGCAGTGCAGCCGCCAGCTTTTGTCGTTGCTTGTTCTCACCGCACAGGTAAAGCAACCGGGCTGTATCATGGCTTCCCACCAAATTCCACAGCAACGGATAGGCTGCGCTGTGGGTGTTGCCTCGCTGGAAGCCCAGATTTCCTGCAAATGTGGACGCTTTTGCGGTTCCTGTTGCTACAAAGTCCAGGATGTTCCGGTAAAAGGGATAGTTCATTACACTGTCCCACTGGTCACCCTGTAAAAAGTCCGGTGCATGGTGCCAGATTTCGCCAACAATCAGCGCCTCCGGGAATTCAGCCTTTACAGCCTTGCGGAAGCTGCGCCAAAAGTCGTGAGAAATCTCATCTGCCACATCCAACCGCCAACCGTCCACACCGGCCTTTCGGAGCCAGTGCAGTGCCACATCGGTGAAATAGGCTGCGGCCGCAGGGCAGCGCAGATTCACCTTTGGCATACCCGCGAAATAGCCGAAGCACTTGTAATTGTGCGAACCGGGAGTCAAGCAAAGGGGAAACTGATCCACATAGTACCAGTCTTTATATACTGACTCTGCCTGATTATCTAAAATATCTTTAAAGGCAAAAAAATCTCGAGAGGTATGATTGAATACACCATCCAGAATCACCCGGAGCCCCATTTCATGCGCCCGGTCCACCAGTTCCTTCAGATCGTCTGCGGTGCCGAAGGAAGGGTCGATCGTATAATAATCAATGGTGTCATACTTATGGGTGGAATTGGACTGGAAAATAGGTGTCAGATAAATTACATCCACACCAAGATCATGGATGTAGTCCAGATGGGAGATGACACCCCTCAGTGAGCCACCCAGATCTACTTTCGAATCAATGGGTGCTTGATACCAGACACTTTCCTCTACCGCTCTGCTGGCAGCAAACCGGGATGGGAAGATCTGGTATATGACCTTATTCGCGGCCCAGGACGGAACACGGAAGCACTCCTCCTCCCGAAGTGTTTGGGGGCAGTCAAAGAACCGCTCTATATCCTCCGGAATCGAATCCGTAAAACCGCAGTTGCTGAAATACACCCGGTGCCCTGCATGATCCTCCAGTTCAAAGCAGTAGCGCAAACATACGACCTGAAATTCCAGTTCCGCCTCATAATAATCACGGAGACCATCGCTGGCAACCCATTTCATTGGTGTTGTCCGCCGTGTGTCCTTGATTTTTAAAGGAATATACTTATCCCGGGTATGCAGTGTCACGCTGCACAGATCATTCTTACCAGTTTGCAATCGGAACAAAAATTTCCCCGGTTCCATGCAAAAGCAATATTCCTGCGTAGCTTCATGGTGGATTGCGGCCAGATTCATGGTGGAGCCCTCACTTTGCAGATAACAGATTTTTGTATTTCCAGTAACCTTTGTTCCATCGCAGGAACATAAACACTGCCCGAACACATTCGTCCAATGCCATAGCAGCATAGGCACCAACAACCATCCATCCCAGATGGACACCAAAGAACCATGTTCCGCCTGCTGCACAGACAAAGGCAAAAACTACAGCAATGACCATGGGGTACATCGCATCACCGCTGGTTTTCAGCGCACTGCCGAAAACCAAGTTTGTCATGCGTCCAATTTCCAAAACAATATCCACGATCAGCAGTTTGCTGACTAGACGAATCATTTCCGGATCATCGGTAAACAATTTCAAAATAGGGTGGGCGCATAAACCGAAGAATCCCGCTATGCTGACGCCCAGGCATATGCCGATTATGGCAACCTTGCGGGTATCACGATCACAGGAGTTCAGTTCTCCGGCACCTATGTGCCAACCCACCATGATAGCGTTGGCCTGCGCCAGTGCAGCACCTGCGCTGAAAGAAAAGTTAGCGATTTGAACTGCGTATGCTCGAGCTGTCGCCTGCATCCCGGTGTCATCCATCCCATTCAGCAAACTGATAACTATGGTAACCGCCAGATTATACAGTGATGTCTCCATTGCAGCAGGGAGACCGACCCGAATGATTTTGCGCAGAATATCCCGGTTTTCCGGAGGATCTGCCTCGTATACCGGGCGGATGCGCCGCCGGGAAATAAGCCATACCCAAAGCAAATGGATCACGCGTGAAATTCCAGTAGCGAGGGCCACTCCCATAATCCCCCAGTGCAGCACAAAAAGGAACAGTGCGTTTAGGATCACATTTACTGCATTTGCCAGAACAGTTCCGCTGAGTGTGGGGGCCGTATGGCCGAAGGCACGCAGATAACTGGAGAATATAGGGATCATCGCATTACAGATGCAGAACAATCCAACCGTCTGCAGATAGGTTTTTGCGGGCTGCAAAAGCTGGTCCGCTATTCCGATCCCCTTCAGAATAGAACCAGCGAAGCAGTATAGTGCCGCACTGATCATAATACCGGTGACCAGATTGAACAGCAGACCCAAATGCATGGCTCGCTGGGCAACTCCTGGGCGTTTTGCGCCGATGTACTGTGTCATCACAGCGATCATGCCTGAAGAAATGATGGAAAACATGATCACGAATATACCGATATACGTATTGGCAGTTCCTACGGCTCCCACTGCCTGATCTCCTTCCGACGAGAGCATCAGCGTATCCACAACGCCTGTGAGCATGGAGCAGAGTATTTCAAAGAAGATTGGGAAAAACAGTTGAGGCAAGCTCTTTTTATCGGTGGTCACAGCAGTCACTCCTTTTTCATTGATTACATTATATCCTCCTGATACTGATAATTCTTGTCATTTTTCAACTAATAGTTGCACGATTTCCTTTTTGTGCTACAATGAAAGATAGATAGGAAGGATGTGTCGTTATGAACTACATGCTGCGGGAAAGCAAAAGCCATGGAACCCCCGAATATCCCTATTCCCATTATACCATTTCCAATCTCCGCCACAGTTTTCAAATGCCGGTCCACTGGCATGATGAACTGGAAGTGATCTATGTGCGGCAAGGAAAGCTGTGGGTCAATGTGGGCGGGACAGTCTACAACATGACCGGTGGACAGGTGGTGATCGTCAACCCCCGGCAACTGCATCTGATGGGCTCTGATGATATGTCTGTCTGCTATCATACGTTGCTGTTCCCGGTTGAACTGATTTCATTTCAGTCCCAGGATGAACTGGAGCAGACCGTTTTCCACCCTTTGCGAACCGGTAAGCTGATGCTACATACCAAAGTGCTGGAGGCGGTTCTTACTCCGGAGAATCTGGCACTTCTGGATAGAGTGGTGCAGATCAATGATCGTAAGAACTCTATGTATCAGTTGGAGACCAGACTTCTTCTGCTGCGTTTCTTAATGGAGGTACTGCGAATTTGTCCGTTGGTACAGGCAGATACAGATGAAGAAGGGAAGCTTCAGCGGGAAATGCTGGAGTACATCCGGATTCACTATAAAGACAGAATTACCCTTTCGGATATGGCAAAACAGTTTCATCTGTCATCCAAATACTATTCCAGGTACTTTAAGGAGCATTTTCATTTGACATTTTCGGAGTATATCGGACAGATTCGGATGGATCATGCCCGGGAGCTTTTGGAAAATACGGACCTAAGTGTTACAGAAATCGCAATCCAATGCGGTTTTTCCGGTATTAGCTTTTTTATCCGAAGGTTCACTGAAGCCAACGGATGCTCCCCGCTTAAATGGCGTCAGCAGCATAAAAACGCAGAAAAGTACGCTACCGTTTCTAACCCTGAGGCAACATGATCTTAATGACGATCTAAAGTTGTAACACCCGTCCGAACACGAACGGGTGTTTTGAAGACTGCCACGCTGTATAACAGAGCCGCCCATGTTGCCATGGACGGCTCGCTTTTATTCTTCAGTTTTCTTTGGTGGGAGATCTTCCACTCGCTCCGCAAGCGGTCTGCGGTTCCGATTTCTACTGAACGAATCGCTAACTTCGGTGATCACCTGACCTTTTCGTCCCCTTCTCCCACCACTTTTGACGACTGGCAAGACAAGTGCTCCACGCCAAAACCGAAATTATGGAAGACGGCACGCTGAATGGAGCTATGAGCCAGGAAGAAGCTGACCGCATCGTTACATTAATCCCAAACTGTAAATACTTGAAAGTTGACTCGCTACACGTTATACATATTGATAAATCCCTGATGTATATTCAGATTTTGAAAGATTTTTAATGGCGATCATGCATGCCAATAGATTTCCCCGACAACCCTTTTTACTATTGAAAAATCACAAAAAACTGACCAAGATAATGATAAAGACAGACGGATAACGCTGAGCGTTTCATTATAGGGGGTACGAAAATAGTGAATGGTAATCAAGAAAATTCGCGGTGGATTCATTGCTCGATCTACAATGGAAAAACCCGGACAAAAGTATATGCGGATATGGTGATGTTCCAATATCCGCTGTACTGCCCAAAGTGCAAAAGGAACCCGAATTGATGTCATGCAACTGAGAATAGCCGAAAGCAATTAAGCCAGCCGTAAAGACACAGAGCATGATTCTCCAATCACCATAGGGGCAGCCACTAAATAATTACGCCGGTGTATCGCAAATCACGATACACCGTCAAACTATTTTAATCTTCTATTCCGTGGAGCGCAGGGCCTTTCAAGTAGTTCTCCATCTCCCAAGACAGCGCCAGGCTGGCGTACTCCATTGGTGCATTGTAAAGCAGCCAATCCAGGTCTGCCATCTGTCCGTTTGTAATATCGTAGTAATTTTCCACTTCCTCGCAGTCAATCGTGAGGATGGAGCCGTCGTTGTAGGTTAGCTCCACGGAGTTGGTATCCATGTTGAAGAAAGCGTGAATCAGCTTCATCATATGGTTCCTTTCAAATCATCAAAAAATTTCTTGATTTGTCGTGATGAACCCCGTTTCCCGAATAGTCGATTCCCATACACCGCACCAATTCCGCACCAAAGTGCCATGAAAGTATATGTAGATACATGGATTTATGTAACGGAAAAGTTCGGTAAATTAGGATATATTGAGGTTTATAGAGGAATATTGAGATATGAAAAGTTCATTTATCCAACGATACCTAATTTCATTCCGGTGTTTCTCCTTTGTTTCCGTTTATCAGTTCTCCCAGTCTTATTATAACATAGCTGAGGCGGATCCTCAATACCATTTCGGGGATTATTCAGCTCAGGAATACAGGCGCTGCGGCGATGTACTTCACCTGCACTTTTTGACAGAAGATACGCACCGGGGTATTGCAAACCGGAAACAGATGGTATATAATATGGCGCAGTTAGTCTGCGCAAACTTATTGCCTGGAGGTACATACAGATGACCATTGACGATTTGAAAATCGGCCAGTCCGGGGTCATTTCTCAGGTGGGAGGCGAGGGGCCGCTGCGCCTTCGGTTCCTGGACATGGGGCTGATACCCGGAACGAGGGTAATGCTGCAGAAGATCGCACCCATGGGCGACCCTATCCAGATTCAGGTGCGGGGCTATGAGCTGACCATCCGCCGGGAGGACGCCCGGAAAATCACACTGAAGGAGGGGCAGGTATGATTTTCGCGTTGGCAGGCAACCAGAACTGCGGCAAAACCACCCTCTTCAATGCCCTCACCGGCTCTAACCAGCATGTGGGCAATTTTCCCGGCGTTACGGTGGATCAGAAGGCCGGTATCATCAAGGGAACCGACCATCAGGTGGTGGATCTGCCCGGTATTTACTCCATTCGTCCCTATACCCAGGAGGAAATCGTCACCCGGGATTTCATTCTCAAATCCAAGCCCGACGCCATCCTCAATATCGTGGACGCCACCAACATTGAGCGAAACCTTTATTTGACGCTGCAGCTTCTGGCACTGCAGATTCCCACGGTTATCGCCCTGAACATGATGGACGAACTGCTGGGCAACGGCGGCAGTGTGAATGTGAAAAAGATGATGGACGCCATCGGCGTCCCGGTGGTGCCCATTTCCGCGGCGAAAAACCAGGGTATTACGGAGCTGGTGGATATTCTTGTGGATACCGCTTCCCACCGGGTGCTGCCCAAGGTGCTGGATTTCTGCCCCGACGGCCCGGTGCACCGCTGCATCCATGCGGTGTGCCACATTATCGAGGATCACGCCCAGCGCATTGATGTGGCCCGCCGTTTCTGTGCCATGAAGCTGATTGAAGGCGAGCATGACTTCTTCGATATGCTGGAGCTGAGCCAGAATGAGAAGGAATTGATCGAACACACCATCATCGAAATGGAATTCGAAACCGGGCTGGACCGGAACGCAGCGCTGGCGGATATGCGCTATAACTTCATTGAAAGGGTCTGCGCCGAGTGCGTGGTGAAGGCGAAGGAGAGTAAGGAGCACCGGCACAGTATGCAGATCGACAGGGTACTGACCCACCGCATTTTCGCAATCCCTTTGTTTGTGGCGATTATGGGACTGGTGTTCTTCCTGACCTTCAACGTGGTGGGTGCGTTTTTGTCCGACCTGATGGCCTATGCTATCGACGGGCTGACCATTCTGGCAGACCGGGCTCTGACGGCCTACGGCATCAACCCCGTGGTGCACAGCCTGATTATTGACGGCATTTTCTCCGGCGTGGGCAGCGTGGTGAGCTTTCTTCCATTGATCGTGACGTTGTTTTTCTTCTTGTCTATTCTGGAGGACAGCGGTTATATGGCCCGGGTGGCCTTTGTTATGGATAAGCTGCTGCGAAAAATCGGCCTCTCCGGAAGGAGCTTCGTGCCCATGCTGGTAGGTTTCGGCTGCTCCGTTCCTGCCATTATGGCGACAAGAACCCTGTCTTCCAACCGTGACCGGAAGATGACCATTCTGCTGACGCCCTTCATGAGCTGCTCAGCGAAAATCCCCATTTACACCTTGTTTGCCGCCGCGTTCTTCCCGGGGCGGGAGCTGGTGGTGATGCTGGCGCTGTACTTTGGCGGTATCGCGGTGGGTATCCTCGTGGCGCTGCTGCTGAAGAATACTGCCTTCAAGGGCAATCCCGTTCCTTTTGTGATGGAACTGCCCAATTACCGTTTCCCTTCGGCCAAGTCTGTGGTTCTGCTGATGTGGGAGAAGGCAAAGGATTTTCTGACCCGGGCGTTTACGGTGATTTTTATGGCCACAGTCATTATCTGGTTCATGCAGACCTTTGACATCCGTTTAAATGTGGTGGAAAACAGCGCCGACAGCATTCTTGCTGCATTGGGACGGTTGGTGTCGCCCATCTTTGCCCCGCTGGGCTTCGGTGACTGGCGTATGGTGACGGCGCTTGTGTCCGGCTTCACAGCGAAAGAGGCGGTGGTCAGCACCTTCGGCGTGATTCTTGGCGTCAGCCCAGAGCAGCTTGGTGCGGCCCTGCATTCCCTGTTCACCACCGCGTCGGCGGCGAGCTTTCTGGCTTTCTGCCTGCTGTACACCCCCTGCGTGGCTGCCGTCTCTACCATTAGGACGGAGCTGAAATCCGGGTGGAAAACTGTGGGAGTGGTAATGGCGCAGTGCGCGGTGGCTTGGCTTGCGGCATTTGCCGTGTATCATGTGGGGCTGATGCTGATATGAGCTGGATCGATTATCTTCTGCTTGCCCTGATCGGCGGCTACTGCTTGTACTTACTGCTGCGCAAAAAGAAAAAGTGCGGCTGCTGTGGCGATTGCTCCAAGTGCGGCGGCTGCGGGAAGAAACGAAAATAAAAGAGATACGCTGTCATCCTTTGGCTTTTGCGGCCTTTGGATGACAGCGTTTTTTGAAGCACAGGAGCGGGCTCTGATACTATTTCTTATTAAAAATCTTTGATTTTTAATAAGAAGACACCTCCTTACGGCGTTGTCGATTCTGTGATTTTGGGAAAGAAAAATCACCCAATCCCGTCTCATATGATTCTCTAAATAAATCGGCAAGAGCTGATGGGAAAAGATCCGCCACTCAGCCGCAGACGATTTATTCACAGATACGCCCTAGTATCAGTGCTGCTTTCTTCTGCGGTTATACAGCTTGGCA
Source organism: Faecousia sp. (assembly GCA_051867075.1). Lineage (GTDB taxonomy): Bacteria > Bacillota > Clostridia > Oscillospirales > Oscillospiraceae > Faecousia. The sequence continues at coordinate 8,318 of JBJDYG010000014.1, forward strand.
AGCCCGCCTTCGCTGGTTTCCCGGAAACGGTGGTCCAGATTGACACCGGTCTCCCGCATGGCGCGGCATACCATGTCGTAGCTGATGTTCCGGGAGCCGGTGAGAAAATAGCTTAAGTTGCATGCGTTCATAGCCCGGACGGCAGCGACGGCGTTGCGCTCAATGCAGGGGATCTGCACCAGGCCGCACACCGGATCGCAGGTCAGGCCCAGATGATGCTCCATGGCAACTTCTGCCGCGTATTCCACCTGGTCAAGGTTCTGATCATACAGCTCCGCCAGCGCGGCCGCTGCCATGGAACAGGCGGTACCGATCTCCGCCTGACAGCCACACTCTGCCCCGGAGATGGAGGCGTTGGTTTTGGTCAGATTCCCGATGATGCCGGCGGTGGCGAGACCCCGGCAAATCTGCTCATCGGTGAAGCCCTTGGTGACCTGGGCGTATTTCAGAACTGCGGGCACCACGCCGCAGGCACCGCAGGTGGGGGCAGTGACCACGGTGCCGTTGTCCGCATTCTGCTCGGCAACGGCATAGGCATAGGCGGCGATCATCTGGAATTCCTTCAGGGCAGGCTCGTCCACCTGGGGGTTCTGCTCATAAAGGTATTTTGCCTTGCGCTGGACGTTCAGGCCGCCGGGGAGCACGCCGGTTTTGGACAGCCCCTCGTCGATGGATTTTTTCATGGTCTGCCAGACATCCATGAGAAAATCCCAGATTTCCGGCCCCTCGTTCAGCTCCACATAGTCGCTGAGGGTCTGGATATAACGCCACTTGCAGAAATCGGCGATTTCCGCGAAGGAGTGCTCCACATAAACCTCCTCGCTCTCGGCATCTTTCTGCCCTGGGATGCGGATGTCGCCGCCGCCGATGGATTCTACGCGCATGAAGTCTGCTTCTGTGCCGTTTTTCAGAGCGATAAAGTCCATGGTGTTGGGGTGGGCGGAGGAAGGAAGCGCCGCATCGGAAAACACAATCTCAGTGGGCAGGGGGGCAAGCACTTCCCGCAGTACCCGGTCAGTGCCGTGCCCCACGCCGGTTTTGCTTAAGGAGCCGTAGAGAATGACCCGGAAGCCGTCGGCACCGGGGTGGGTTTCTTTAAAATACTTCGCGGCCCGTTCCGGTCCCATGGTATGGGAGGAAGAGGGGCCCTTGCCTGTTTTGTAAATTTCGCGGATGGATTTCATGGAGATACCTCCGAACTTGTACTGTGTCATCAGTATACCAGACCTGGGCGGGAATTACAACGATTTTTCATAATTATCCCGCAGCGCCTCCAGACTCAGCTCCCCTGCCAGCTTATATAGGGCATCAGAAAGCACCTGCTCCAACGGCAGTCCGGCGCAGGCCGCCACCCGGGAATAAAACAGAGCCACAGCAGGCTCCAAATGCAGTGTAACCTTGGTCATAAGCGCCTCCTGCGGCAAATATTTTTATGAGAAATCTCTGCTCCATCCTATGCAGACCCTTGACAATGGTGCTATAATAGAGTATCAAGATTAAGAAACCTCTGAACAAATCGTCTGCGGTCGAGCAGCGGATCTTTTTCCTCATCCATGCGGCTCCAAAAGGAGCCTTCGTCTGAGAAAAAGTCTCTCGCTGCCAGCGCTTGCCGCTTTATTCAGAGCTTCCTTAGGAAACCTGAGAGGATGAAGATACATGGCAAAAGAGAAAAAGGTTGAGCAGATCACCGACATGGAGGTAGACTTTGCTCAGTGGTTTACGGATGTGTGCAAAAAGGCGCAGCTGATCGATTATTCTTCCATTAAGGGCCTGTTCGTATACCGTCCCTATGGCTATGCCATCTGGGAGAATATCCAGAACATTCTGGACAAGGAGTTCAAAAAAGTGGGCGTGGAGAATGTCTACATGCCTATGCTGATCCCGGAAAGCCTGCTGCAGAAGGAGAAGGATCATGTGGAGGGCTTCGCTCCCGAATGCGCCTGGGTCACCATGGGCGGCAGTGATAAGCTGGAGGAGCGTTACTGCATCCGTCCTACCTCCGAGACGCTTTTCTGCGAGCATTTTGCCCAGGTTATCCAGTCCCACCGGGATCTGCCCATGAAGTATAACCAGTGGTGCAGCGTTCTGCGCTGGGAGAAAACCTCCCGCCCCTTCCTGCGGCACCGGGAGTTTCTGTGGCAGGAGGGCCACACCATGCACGCAACTGCTGAGGAGGCCAAAGCGTTCACGGAGCAGATGCTGAACGTCTACGCCGACTTCTGCGAGAACGTACTGGCCATGCCTGTTACCCGTGGTCAGAAGACCGACAAGGAAAAGTTCAACGGCGCTGAGGCTACCTACACCATCGAATGCATGATGCATGACCGTAAGGCGCTGCAGGCCGGCACCTCCCACTACTTCGGCGACGGTTTCGCCAAGGCGTTCGATATTACCTTTGCCGATAAGAACAACCAGCGTGTCAACCCCCACCAGACCTCCTGGGGCGTTTCCACCCGTCTCATCGGCGGTATCATCATGACCCATGGCGACAACAACGGCCTGGTGCTGCCCCCCAAGGTGGCACCTGTTCAGGCGGTGATTCTGCCCATTGCCCAGCATAAGCCCGGTGTTCTGGAAGCGGCAAACAGCCTGAAGGAGCGTCTGGTGAAGGCCGGCTTCCGGGTGAAGCTGGATGATTCCGACAACTCCATGGGTTGGAAGTGCGCCGAATACGAGATGAAGGGCGTGCCCCTGCGGGTTGAGTGCGGTCCCCGGGATCTGGAAAACGGCCAGTGTGTGCTGGTGCGCCGGAACGACGGCGAAAAAACTGTTGTCAAGCTGGAAGACCTGGAAGCAGCTGTTGCACAGCAGCTGGAGCTGGTGCATCAGGGCATGTTTGAAAAGGCCAAAAAGAATCTGGAGGAGCACATTTACGAAGCCCATTCTCTGGAAGAGGCCAAACAGCTGCAGGAGGAAAACGGCGGGTTCATCAAGACCATGTGGTGCGGTGACGAAGCGTGCGAGCTGAAGATGAAGGAAGTGGCCGGGATGTCCTCCCGCTGCATCCCCTTTAAGCAGGAGCATCTGGGCGACACCTGCGCTTGCTGTGGAAAACCTGCCGGCAAAATGATCTACTGGGGAGTTGCTTACTAAGGAAATCCTGAATAAATCGGCAAGAGCTGACAGCGAGAGATTTTTTCTCAGCCGAAGATAACAAAAGCGGAGGAGTACTGTATGTATTTTCTGCTTTTGGAGCCGCGGGGCTGGGGAAAAAGATCCGCTGCTCGGCCGCAGACGATTTGTTCAGAGTTTCTCCAAAAGGTTCGAACAGGTCTGCGGAAGCGCAGACCTGCTTTTGAGGGCATTAGTTTACATAATATGGAGGAGTATGGAGAGAATTCTGATTATTGGCTGCTCCGGCAGCGGAAAATCCACCCTTGCCCGGGCTTTGGGGGAAAAGCTGGGGCTGCCGGTGGTGCATTTGGACCAGCTGTGGTGGAAAGAGGGCTGGAAAAATGTAACCCGGGAGGAGTTTGACTCCCGGCTTGCCATGGCGCTGAACATGGAAAGCTGGATCATCGACGGGAATTACAGCCGCACCATGGAAATGCGGCTTGCAAAATGTGATACCATCATTTACCTGGACTTTAACCGCTGGGAGTGCCTGTGGGGGATGTGTCAGCGGGTATTCGGCAATTACGGAAAGGTCCGCCCGGACATGGCAAAGGGCTGTCCGGAGCGTTTTGATCCGGAATTTGTGAAGTGGATCTGGAATTTTAATAAAAACAACCGGGTGCAAAACTATTTGTACATCGCAAAAGCGAAGCACGCCAGTGCGGTTATCCTGAAGAACCGGAAGGAAATCAAGGCGTTTCTTCAGAGCACCGAAGTATAGACGCTCCAATCGGGACAGGAAATTTTTTGAAAAAAATGAATGGATTCGCCTTTGTGAATCGTGTTCATGATGAAGTCGGAAATGACTATTCCAAAATTGGAGGAAATCAAATGAAAAGAATCATGACTGGTATTTTGGCCGCAGCGCTGGTATTTTGGGCAGGAACAACGCAGGCGTTTGCATCAGGCCGGGGACACGGACATCATACTGCGGCTGTGAAGCAAAGCTGCGTCTGCGATTTTGCCCATGTGACCTGCTCCTTTGCGGATCAGGACGGCGATGGCGTATGTGATGTCTGTGCGAAAAATGCTGATGAATGCGGATGCGGCAGGAGCTGCGCCGATGCGGATCAGGACGGCATTTGCGATTATAAAGCCTGCGCCTTTGCGGATGAGAATGCAGACGGCATCTGCGACCGCTGCGGAAAGGCTGCCGGCAAATGCGGATGCGGCAGGAACTGCGCGGACCCTGACAATGTAGGTACATGCCATGAAGAGAGTAAAACGCGTGGCTGCGGCTGTCATGGAGGGCGGCAGATAGGGGGCTAGAATGCGGAGCGAGGAAGAAGCCAACAGAGCCATTGAACGATATTCTGATACAGTTCGGCGGCTTTGCATGATATACCTTAAAAATCATGCGGATACCGAGGACATATTTCAAACCGTGTTTTTGAAATATGTCCTTAGTTCTGCTGCGTTTGAAAATGAGGAACACGAAAAGGCCTGGTTTATTCGCGTCACGATCAATGCATGTAAGGATTTGCTGAAGAGCTTTTTTCACAGCCGCACCGTTCCGCTGGATGAGATTATGGATCAGCCAGCTCTGTTGCCGCCGGATCACAGAGATGTTCTGGAGGCGGTTCTTTCGCTCCCACAGAAATACAGGGATGTTGTATATCTTCATTATTATGAAGACTATACAGCTCCGCAAATTGCCCGTATTTTAGGAAAAAATGTAAATACGATTTATACACTCCTGACACGTTCCAAACAGATGCTCCGGGAGAAACTGGGTGGTGAAGGATATGAAGAATAAGCTGAAGGAAACGTTTGACACCGTTCGGGCGAGGGAAGAGCTGAAGGACAGAACCAAAGCCTTCCTTGCGCGGGAAACCCGGGGATACACGCGAAAAAACCCTGCAAGATACCCGGCCCTTGCCGCTGCCGCATGCTTGTTGTTCATACTGATGGGCGGCAGCTGGCTCTATTTTACCCCGACGGCGAGAATCAGCATTGATGTAAATCCATCAATTGAACTGGGCGTCAACCGGTTTGACAAAGTGGTCTCCGTGACTGCGTACAACGAGGATGGGCAGGAACTGGCGGATACACTGAGTATCAAGTTTTCGGATTATGGGGACGCAGTCAATCAGGTGCTGGAAAACGACCAAATTGCGGCGCTGCTGTCCAACGGAGAGATTTTGACAATCGCGGTTATCGGGCCGGATTCGGAGCAGTCTGTCCGAATTCTGTCGGATGTGGAATCCTCCACGGCGGAGCGCCAAAATGCCTACTGCTATTCTGCCGGTGAAGAAGAGGCGGTGGCAGCCCATGACTTGGGACTGTCCTGCGGTAAGTACAAGGCGTATCTGGAGCTGAAATCGCTGAACCCGGAAGTCACGCCGGAAAAGATCCGGGATATGACCATGCGGGAAATCCGGGACTGCATCAATTCCTGCTCGGATGAAGACGAAAACGGGGCACAGTCAGAACATGCTGATGAATCCGGACATCATGGAAACGGCAGCGGACATGGGCATGGATCAGAATAAAATGACAGGGGCTGCAGCAAATGAGATTGCTGCAGCCCCACAGTCTGTCAAAACCAGGGTTCCTTGACAGACTGATACTGTTTCTTGATAAAAGTTTTAGATTTTTACTATGAAAGTCTCAAAAACAATGGTAAGATTCAAACATTTTTGAGAACTTTTATTTTGGGTGACGCTGTACTTAGCATGGGGAATTATTGAGAATCAGTATGAGACAGCCCCAACCTTCCGGTTGGGGCTGTGGGATGTGGCAGATTGATTTTACACGATACCCTGTGCGTTCATGGCATCAGCAACCTTCAGGAAACCTGCGATGTTGGCGCCGGCAACGTAGTTGCCCTCCATGCCGTACTCCCGGGCAGCATTGTCCAGATTGTGGAAGATGTTGACCATAATGGTTTTCAGCTTTGCGTCCACTTCCTCGAAGGTCCAGCTGAGGCGTTCGGAATTCTGAGTCATTTCCAGCGCGGAGGTAGCCACGCCGCCGGCGTTGGAGGCCTTGCCGGGGCAGAACAGCACGCCGTTCTCCTGCAGGTAGGCGGTGGCATCCAGAGAGGTGGGCATGTTGGCGCCTTCGGCTACGGCAAAGCAGCCGTTGGCTACCAGTGTCTTGGCGTCGTCCAGCAGCAGCTCATTCTGCGTGGCGCAGGGCAGAGCCACATCACACTTGACGGTCCATACGCCCTTACCCTCGTGGTAGACAGCATTGGGACGTGCCTTGGCGTACTCGGTCAGGCGGGCACGCTTGACCTGCTTGACCTCGATGAGGGTCTCCACGTCGATGCCGTCGGGATCGTAGATCCAGCCGGTGGAGTCGGAGCAGGTGACGGGCTTGGCGCCCAGCTGCCATGCCTTCTCGATGGCGTAGGTGGCAACATTGCCGGCACCGGATACCACCACGGTCTTGCCCGCGAGAGACTTGCCGTTGCAGCGGAGCATCTCGTCGGTCAGGTACAGCAGACCATAACCGGTAGCCTGGGTACGGGCCAGAGAGCCGCCGTAGCTGAGCCCCTTGCCGGTGAGCACACCTTCGTACAGATCCCGGATGCGCTTGTACTGGCCGAACAGATAGCCGATTTCCCGGCCGCCTACGCCGATATCACCGGCGGGCACGTCGGTATCAGCACCGATGTACTTGCACAGCTCGGTCATAAAGCTCTGGCAGAAGGCCATGACTTCCCGGTCGGACTTGCCCTTGGGATCAAAGTCGGAACCACCCTTGCCGCCGCCGATGGGCAGTCCGGTAAGACTGTTCTTGAACACCTGCTCAAAGCCCAGGAACTTGATAACGCTTAAGTTTACGCTGGGATGGAAGCGCAGGCCGCCCTTGTAGGGGCCAATGGCGCTGTTAAACTGAACACGGTAGCCGTTGTTGACCTGCACCTGTCCCTTATCGTCCACCCAGGGGACACGGAACATTATGGCGCGCTCCGGAGTGGTCAGCCGCTCCAGCAGAGCGTTGCGGCGGTAGGCATCCTCGTTTTTCTCGATGACGGGGCGCAGAGATTCCAGAACTTCATAGACCGCCTGATTGAACTCGGGCTGGTCGGGATTCTGCTTTTTGACCCTGGCAAGGGTCTCATCTACATAACTCATGAACAAATGTCCTCCCAAGAAAGAATAGGATGCCCGAATTGTAGCAGAATTGGGCGGAAAAAACAAGGGGTACATGCAATTTTTTTATGAGAAAATTTCATAAATTAGAAAGAAACGCCGATTTTCACAATCGGCGCTGCAATATTGAAGGAATTATTGTGCATTTTTTCACATGGCGCGGGGGAGGATCTCCTGACGGATGACACAAATCAGTGCATCCAGTTCCTCCTTCGACGTAGTCCGACACAGGGAAATCCGGAAGGAGCCGTCGATAATTTCCGGAGGCAGATGCATGGCTTCCAGAACGTGACTGCGATGACCTTTGGCACAGGCGGAGCCGGCGGAGACACAGATGCCGTGATCCTGCAGAATGTTGATGGTGTTCTGGGTGGGCACCCCGGGGACGGAGAGGGAGAGGATGTGGGGCGCGTCGTGGGCACCGTTGACGGTGAGGCCGTTCAGCCCTGCAAGCTGGCGAACCGTATCCTCCACCAGTTTCTTTTCTCTTTCACTGTCCTCCCGGACAGTGGCGGAAACTGCGGTACAGGCTGCGGCGAAACCGAAAATCGCTGGAGTTGCCTCAGTGCCGCTGCGAAAGCCACCCTCTTGACCGCCCCCCAGCAGCAGGGGCGGGAAGGATTTGAGCCTGGGGGAGACGTACAGCGCGCCGCAGCCCTTGGGGCCGTGAACCTTGTGGGAGGAGACAGAGATCAGATCCGCGCCCAGCTGTCTGGCGGAGAAGGGAACCTTCAGAAAACCCTGCACCGCATCGGTGTGAAAAATGGCGTCAGGGCAGAGCTTGTGGGTCAGCTTCGCCATCTGGGCGATGGGCATGACAGAGCCGACCTCGTTGTTCACCATCATGACGGAAACGAGAATGGTATCCTTCCGCAGAGCGGCTTTCAGGGCGTCCAGAGTGACCCGACCCAAGGCGTCGGGCTGCAGATAGGTCACTTCAAACCCCTGGGCTTCCAGCTCCTTCATGCAGTTTAAGATCGCGTGGTGTTCGATGGCGGTCGTGATAATGTGCTTCCCCCGCTTGCCCATACGCCTGACGGTACCGAAAATGGCCCAGTTGTCGGCCTCGGTACCGCCGGAGGTGAAGAACACCCGGTCAGGCTCCGCTCCCATGGCGGCGGCGACGGTATGCCGCGCGGAGCGCAGCTCCCGGGCGGTATCAATGCCGAAGCCATACAGGGCGCTGGGATTTCCCCAGTTTTCCGTCAGCGCTTTTGTTATAGCCTCCACAGCCTCGGAACAGGGTTTGGTGGTGGCGGAATTATCAAGATAAATCATAGTTTACCTTCCTTATGTTAATTCGGCTTTTATTTCCCCACGCAGAACCGATCAAAGATTCTCGCGGTAATGTCCTCCCGCACCGTTGCCCCGGTGACTTCGCCCATGGCTTCCATGGCCTGCTCCACATCGGTGAGCACTGCGTCGGGGGTTATGCCAAGCTGTAACCCCTGCAGAGCGCGGAGCATCGCTTCGTAGGCGCGGCGGACGGCGTCGAATTGCCGGGCGTTTGTGAGGATGGAGCCGTCGCACGGGGTGCTTCCCTCAAACATGACGTCAACGACGTCCGCAAGCTGGTCAAGCCCCTCCCCGGTTTTCGCGCAGACAGGGATGACGTTCAGAAAGGGCAGATCACCGGGTTCCACGGTGCTGCCGAGATCGGATTTATTGATGAGAGCAACGGCATTGACCTGTTCTTCGCACAGGTCAATGATTTCCTGATCCTCTTCGTCCAGGGGTTTGGAGCCGTCGCAGACGAAAATCACAAGATCGGCATTTTCCACAGCCTCCCGGGAGCGCTGTACCCCCATGGCCTCCACGGTATCCTGGGTGTCCCGAATACCGGCGGTGTCGATCAGCCGAAGCCGGGTGGAGCCTACCATCACCGTTTCCTCCACCGTGTCCCGGGTGGTGCCGGGGATATCGGTGACGATACAGCGATCGAAGCCCGCCAGAGCATTCAGCAGGCTGGACTTGCCCACGTTGGGCTTACCAACAATGGCGGCGGCCACGCCCTGCCGCAGAATCCGCCCCTGGGAGTAGGTTTGCAAAAGCCCATACAGCGCTTTGGCGTTGCTGCGCAGATTCCCACTGTAGTTCTCCAGACCGAAATCCGCGATATCCTCGTCGGGATAGTCCAACACCGCGTGAAAATGGCTGCACAGGTTCACCAGATCGTCGTATATGGGAGCCAGCTTTTTCTGCAGAACGCCGCCTACCTGCCCAGCGGCGTTGGCGGCGGCATCGGCAGTGTCCGCTTCGATAAGGTCGATGACGGCTTCCGCCTGGGTCAAACCCAATTTGCCGTTGAGAAACGCCCGCTTGGTAAATTCTCCCCGCTTGGCGGGCTTTGCCCCGGCGAGGTACAGCGCTTCCAGCCCCGCCGCCAGCACGGCAGGGGAGCCATGGCAGTGAAATTCCACGGTGTCCTCCCCGGTATAGCTGTGGGGTGCCCGGGAGACCACGACCATACACTGGTCGATGACCCGGCCCTGTCTGTCGTGAAGCGACCCCAGATACAGACGGCGGTCGGAAATGCCACAGAGGGACTTTCGATTATTTAATGTAAAGACACGATCCGAAACGGCAATGCAGTCATCCCCCGAGAGCCGGAGAATGCCGATGGCAGAAACCTGATTGCCGGTGGATACGGCGGCGATGGTATGAGACATAGGTTATCCTTTCCTTGCAATAATACAGTACCAGTCGGTTTCTTCCGGCTGGAAGGCGCCGAACTGTGTCGGCAGAAGCAATGTCTGAATCTCCTGATACCCAAGGGATGCCAGTAATTTCCAATTTCATAAGGCTGCCTCCAGAAATTTCAAGGGATCCCCTTCACTGGCGATAAAATGCATCAGCATATACGCGCACATAATCGCTACGTTTTCTTCCTTTAAGATACGCCTGCATTCCGCCCGATCGGCGAGGATGACCTGAATCTCCTCAGATGCTTCCTGATGGGCGGCTGTAGGTTCGCCGCTGCAATATCCAAACACGGTGCTGCAGCTTTCGTCGGTCATACCGATGGTGGTGAAAAAGGGACGGGAATAATTGCCCGCCTCCACAGGCGCAAAGCTAAGCCCGGTTTCCTCGTACATTTCCCGGATCCCGGCGGCAAGCATGTCCTCTCCATCCTCTACCAGACCGGCAGGGAACTCGTAAACATACCCGCCCAGCGGGTAGCGGTACTGACGGATGAGGACGACCTTGTCCCTGTCTTCGCCGTAAACGCCGTAGAGAATCACGCCGTCGGACTTATTCTCATGGTTCACGGCCTTGAGCTGACCGACTTCCCTCGCTCGGGAGGCAACATAATAAACAGCTGCCGACCCGTCCCGGTGGATGGCCTCAAATTCATAGAAGTTCAGAAAACGGGTGTTGGTTTTCTTTTCGATTTTCCCGATTCGGCTCACTGCCGGCACCTCCGTCAGTCCATAATACCTTACTATATCATTATAAAATCAAAAAAGCAATGATATTCCCGCCATTTTCCGGGCATACTTCCCTGGAGGAGGGGGACGTATGACTGACGAACGCATTCGGGGCATGTTTGCAGAGGCGGGGGATTTTGTAGAGCGCACCCTGCACTGCAGCGGCAATACCCTGTACGCCTACTACATCGACGGACTGACCTCCGGTGGGGATATTTCGGAATATGTGTTCAAGCCCATTTCGGAAAATTTATCAGGCACCTTGCAGGAAGCCTACGACGCGGCGCTCCACGGCGCGGTTTACAATTCGGCGGCATCTGTCTGCAAAGACATGGAGCAAGTGGCGTTGAAGCTGGTGAACGGCTTCTGCGTGGTGCTCTTTCCTGGGGTGGGTGCCATCGCGTTTGAGGTAAAAACCGGCGTCAAACGGGGGCCGTCCTCTCCTGAGGTGGAGAATACGGTGAAGGGACCGAAAGATGCCTTCGTGGAAACCATCCGGGTCAACACCAGCCTGATCCGCCGCCATCTGCGAACGCCGGATCTGCGTCTGTATGAAACGAAGGTGGGAAGGCGTTCTCTGACAAACGTTACGGTCGTATGGGTAGAAGGCATTACCAACCCGGAGTTGGTCAGACGGATGAAGGATCGGTTGGATACCATTGACATTGACGGCTTCCTCTCCCCGTCGGCGGTGGAGGAATACGTTACCGGCTCCCGTGCCACGGCCTTTCCGTTGCTGCAGTACACCGAACGTCCGGACAGGTTTTGTCAGGGGCTGCTGGACGGGAGAATCGGACTGCTGGTAGATGGACTTCCCCTGGCATATCTCGCACCTGCAACGCTGGGTTATCTGCTGGAAAGCCCGGAGGACCGCAGCAGGGACTATGTTCTGGCTTCCTGTATCCGGATTCTGCGCAACGGTGCGCTGCTGCTGGGACTGCTGCTGCCGGGGTTTTATATTGCGTTGGTCAGTTTTCACCAGGACTGGATCCCGGCGCAGCTGCTGAATATTATATTGGCAAACAAAGAGATGGTGCCGTTTTCCACGGCAGCGGAGGTGCTGGGGCTGCTGATTGCCTATGAACTGCTGCAGGAATCGGGAATCCACCTGCCGGAAGCCATTGGACAATCCGTTTCTACCATTGGCGGTATCGTAGTGGGAACGGCGGCAGTGGAGGCAGGATTGATTTCCCCGGTGGTACTGGTTGTAATCAGCATTGCGGGAATCTGCGGCTTTGTACTGCCCAACCGGGATCTGGCGGAGGCCATCCGGGTCTGGCGGTTCAGCTTGGGGGTGCTAGCGTCGCTTTTGGGTGTCAGTGGACTGATAGTGGGTTTTGCTTTGCTGATAATCCATCTGGGAAGTCTGAAATGCCTGGGCGTGCGCTACCTGACACCCTTTCCCGGAGGTCGCGGGCTGCTGAGAAAGCGTTTGGAAAAGGAAAAGACAAGGGATGCAAAGCTGAATCCAAAGGACCGGAAAAACCAGCGGTAAAACCTGAAAAAGTGCTTGACAAACGAGGCAGGACATGGTAATATATGCAAGCTGTCCAAGAGGGCGGGCGAAAGTAAGGAACGCGAAAAGAAATTTGAAAAAGGGCGAAAAAAGTTCTTGACAAATGGAAAACAGCGTGATATACTGAGCAAGCTAACCGCGAGAGCGGGAAGCGGCTGTACCTTGTAAATTGAATAACGTAAAGACGATTTTTAACACCTTGGACAATTAATGGATTGTTTAAGCGTAAGCGAAAAACAGCCAACGAAAATTCTTGAGTAATATTGCTAGAAGCAAATTATTCAAAAACTTGATTTTAGGCCTGCAAAGGTTTAAGATACAATTTTTTGAGAGTTTGATCCTGGCTCAGGACGAACGCTGGCGGCGTGCCTAACACATGCAAGTCGAACGGGGTTAAGTGCTTCGGTATTTAACTTAGTGGCGAACGGGTGAGTAACGCGTGAGGAACCTGCCTTTCAGTGGGGGACAACAGTTGGAAACGACTGCTAATACCGCATGACACTTCTGAGTGGCATCACTTAGAAGTCAAAGCTTTATGTGCTGAAAGATGGCCTCGCGTCTGATTAGCTAGTTGGTGGGGTAACGGCTCACCAAGGCGACGATCAGTAGCCGGTCTGAGAGGATGAACGGCCACATTGGGACT
>JBJDYG010000015.1:0-3994 GCA_051867075.1 Faecousia sp.
ACGCCATCAGGCGGTGCCTTCTCAATAAAAATGAAACATTTTTATTGAGAAATAGCTGTCTCATAAAACGGTATTTAACCGTTTTATGAAAAACCATGGCTCATCAGACACGCCCCAGTATCATACTGATTCTCAATAGAATACTTTAATTTGGAACAAATTGAAGTTTTCTATATGAGAATCACATGAGACGTGTTTCTATGATTTTCTACTTCGAAAATCATAGAAACGGCAACGCCGTAAGGCGGTGCCTTTCCGGATAAAAATTATAGTTTTTTATCCGGAAATAGTATCAGAGCTTCCCTTGCATCAGGAGAACGCAAAAGGGGCTGTCTCACTGCGTTGGTGAGACAGCCCCTTGGTGCATGTTTTATTTCAGACCGGCCTGGGACAGCAGTGCGGGGATCTTGGACTCCCAGCCCAGAGACATGATGTGTACGCCCTGGCAGTAAGGCTTGCACTCCCGGATGATCCGGGCGGCAATTTCCACGCCGGTGATACCGGCCTTGGTCTTTTCCTTATCGGCCTGAAGCTCAGCGATCAGCTCGTCGGGAATGTGAACACCGGCCACGTTGTTGTTCATGAACTTGCACATACCCGCGGACTTGGGGATGATGATACCAACCTGGACAGGCTTGCCAAACTGCTTGGCCTGCTCCATGAATTTGATGAACTTTTCGGGCTCAAAAACGGCCTGGGTCTGGAAGTATTCGGCGCCGGCTCTGACCTTGCGCTCCATCTTCACCAGCTGTGCGTCCACGGAGTCGGAACAGGGAGACACCACCGCGCCCTTGGCAAACTTGGGAGGCTCGCCCACCAGAGCGTTGCCGCCCAGGTCCACACCGGTTTCCAGCGTGCTGGCGGTGTGAAGCAGGGAAACGGAATCCAGATCAAAAACGGGCTTGGCCTGGGGATGGTCGCCCAGCTTGGTGTGGTCGCCGGTGAGGCAGAGGATGTTGTCGATGCCCAGCATGGCGGCGCTGAGCAGATCGGACTGGAGGGCGATGCGGTTCCGGTCCCGGCAGGTCAGCTGGAAGATGGGGTTCAGGCCGGCATCCTTCAGCACCTTACAGGTGGCCAGAGAGCCCAGACGCATAACGGAGGACTGGTTATCGGTAACGTTGACAAAGTGGACATCGGAGAGGTATTCCTTCGCCTCCGCCACCATGCCGTCAATATGAATTCCTTTGGGAGGGCCGACCTCGGCAGTAACTACAAATTCACCGTTATCAAACAGTTCCGTAATTCTCATAATTCTATTCGCTCCTAATTTATTCAGATTCTTTGGCGGCCTTGGTAGCCTCATCGGTGTTGAAGTCATGCATTTGGGTGGGGCAGCGCAGTACGTCCAGACGGCCCTGCGCCTTCAGGCGCTGGATGATGCGTTCCCAGCCGCATTCCATTTCGGGGCAGACCTCGCATTTGCCGTTCTTGGTGCCGCCGCAGGGGCCGTTGACCAGGCTCTTGGAGCAGGCAGTGATGGGACAGATGCCGCCGGTCAGATTCAGGAAGCACTCGCCGCATTGACCGCAGTCGTATTCCAGAGGGGTCACGCCCTGGAAACCGGGCAGCTCAACGGTATCGCAGCAGGCATAAACCGGCTTGTCCTCCAGCACTTCGGAGACGGTCTGTACGCCTACGCCGCAGGAGAACACCAGCACGGCGTCCGCCTCGGCGATTTTCGCCATGGGGGCGCGCAGCCGCAGAGCCAGCTCCGTGGGATTGCAGATATAGTCGGTGGTAAGTGTTCCCACGACCTTGCCCTCGTCAGCCAGCTTCTTCTGCAGGGCCTTCGCCTCTTCCTCGGGGAAGCCGACTTCTTTGCAGCCGTGACAGTTGAGGATGAAAACCTTGCCGGAAGCCAAGGAAGCAATCGCTTCTTCAGATTTCAATTTCGTCATTAACATATGTTTTCTTCATCCCCCTTATTTCTTCTTCAGCAGAGGCGCGACCATACCCTTGGCGGCGTTGATCTTGGACACCAGAGGAATCTTGGACGAGCAGATGTATTCGCAGCACTTGCAGGAGAAGCAGTCCATCACGTTCAGCTTCAGCAGCGTCTCCGCGTCACCCAGCTGGGCGTACTTGTAGATATCCAGGGGAGCCAGCTCCATGGGGCAGACATCCACGCAGCGGCCGCACTTGATGCACTCTTTCTCCTCAGTGTGGTCGGCAGCAATGGCAATGATGCCGTTGGAACCCTTGATAATGGGCACATTGGTGTCCTTGATGGGAGCACCCATCATGGGGCCGCCCATTTTCAGCACCACATCGTCGCCGGTTACGCCGCCGCAGTGATCGATGATCTCCTGCACATTGGTGCCCAGCTTCACCATGTAGTTGCCGGGATTGCGGATAAATTCGCCGGTGACAGAGACCACACGCTCCACCAGAGGCATACCCTTCCGGATGGCGTCGGAGATGGCCTTGGCGGTAGAGGTGTTGCTCACCACGCAGCCCACGTCGGCGGGCAGCTTGCCGCTGGGCACCTGACGGCCCATGACCTTCTTGATGAGCATCTTCTCAGCGCCCTCAGGGTACTGGGTCTTGGCGGCGCAGATGCGGATATTGTCATAAGGGGCGACCTTTTCTTCCATCAGCGCAATGGCATCGGGCTTGTTGTCCTCAATGAGGATCACGCCCTCCGGAGCGCCGACAGCCTTCATCATGGCCCGCAGGCCAAACACGATGTCATCGGCGTATTCCAGCATTACCCGATGGTCGGCAGTCAGGTAGGGCTCACACTCGGAGCCGTTGATCAGCACGGCGTCGATGGGCTTGCCGGGCTTCAGCTTGACATAGGTGGGGAAGGTAGCACCGCCCATGCCCACGATGCCCTTTTCCTTGACAATCTCGATGATCTCGTCAGGAGTCAGCTCCTCCAGAGGCTTACCCGGCACCACGGATTCGTGGAGGGTGTTCTTACCGTCATTTTTAATGACCACGCTCATCACGCCGGGGCCCTTGTTGGGATGGGTGTGCGGCTCCACAGCGATAACCGTGCCGCTGACGCTGGAATGCACAGGCGCGCTGATGAAGCCCGCCTGCTCACCGATGAGCTGGCCTACCTTCACGGCATCGCCGGGCTGAACCACGGGGTTCGCCGGAGCGCCGATGTGCATGGACAGGGGGATGATCACGGTATCAGGCTCGGGGAATTTCTGCAAAGCCAGATGCTCGGTGTATTCCTTGTTCTCCGTGGGATGGACGCCGCCGTAGAAGCCCTCATACCGCTTGGCGCGGGCCTGGGCCACATAAGCCTTGATCTCATCCACATTGGTCACGGAGTAGTCCCGCAGCTGGACAGGCTGATCCAGGAATTCCCGGGTTCTTCCCTGCTTTTCCAGGCGCTGGTAAATCTTTTCCCAGGCGCAG
Source organism: Faecousia sp. (assembly GCA_051867075.1). Taxonomy (GTDB): domain Bacteria; phylum Bacillota; class Clostridia; order Oscillospirales; family Oscillospiraceae; genus Faecousia. The sequence goes on from JBJDYG010000015.1 coordinate 3,376, forward strand.
TCCTTTTTGGGGTCGATTTCGCATTTGCCGTTCTTCGCGCCGCCGCACTGGCCGTTGACCAGACTCTTGGTGCAGTCCACAATGGGACAGATGCCGCCGGTAACGTTCAAATAGCACTGGGCGCAGGCGCCGCAGGTTTTCTGCGTCAGCGCCATGCCGTGATGACCGATGTAGTTCAGGGAATTGGTTGCCGTAAAGACGGGAACGGACTGAAGATCCGCCACGGTCTGCACGCCCAGACCGCAGGAAATGACCACCACGTTCTCGGTGCCCTCAGGCACAACACCCGCCAGCTTTTTCTCGGTCTGAACCTTGTTGCAGAGGAAATCCACCTTAGCAGTTCCGGTGATGTGCTTGCCCTGCTCCTGAACAATGGCGGCAAAGCTGCCGTACTCCGGCTCTTCGGTCGTGTCGAACTCCTTGAAGCACTTGTTGCAGCAGATCACAAAGAAATTGTCCTTCTCTGCAAGCAAGCCTTCCAGCTCTTCCTTGCTCTTTAACACATACTTGGTATAATCCACCAAATATCACCTTCTTATCCTTTTGTTCTTCGTTTGCTGGCAAACGATTACAGCATGAATTATATCATACACACCATACAAATGTCCAGTATCTTCCA
>JBJDYG010000016.1:0-20713 GCA_051867075.1 Faecousia sp.
CTGCTGACGGAGGAAGGCCGCAAGAAATTCCTGAAAGCCTGGCAGGAACGGAAACGAGACACGCTGACCCATCCCTATTTGAACGAGAAAATGAGCTGGGGGATGATTCCCTACGTTCAGGCTTTGCTCCTGGCCCGGCATCTCCGTGGAGATTTGGATGCATATCCACCTTTTTTATGGAAGTGACGAAATGCTGGTACTGATTACATACGACGTCAACACAGAGGATGCCGCCGGGAAAAGACGGCTGCGGCAAATCGCCAGAAAATGCGTGGACTACGGCCAGCGGGTGCAGAATTCCGTATTTGAATGCCTTCTGGATGCCGGCCAGTGTCGGAGCCTGCAAGCAAAGCTCCTTGCCATCATGGATCCGGAGAAGGATAGTTTCCGTTTCTATTATCTGGGTAACAATTACGATAAGAAGGTGGAGCATTTTGGCTGCAAGAACACCTACCAGCCGGAGGACACCCTGATGATCTGACCGCGAAGCCCAAGTATACAGCGTTCCCCCGGCAGGTTCGCACCGGATTTAGACACCAAATCTTGCCGGTCCCTCTTTTTCCGAACCCTACAAATCCCTTTTTTCGGATTTGCGGTATAAAAATTGTTAACTCTCGCCAAAGATAAACAAACAATTTGTGCATCTTTGCTGTCGCTCCCCCCACGGGGAGCGTGGATTGAAACTATTGTTGCTCTTGGCAAGATCGGACTTGATTACGTCGCTCCCCCCACGGGGAGCGTGGATTGAAACTATCCGAACAGGATGCAGAAACCTACCATTGCGAGTCGCTCCCCCCACGGGGAGCGTGGATTGAAACTCCCCTGCGGGGTCGGCATTTTCTCCATCCTCCTGTCGCTCCCCCCACGGGGAGCGTGGATTGAAACATCTTGGGTCTGCCGGAGACCTTATCAATACGGCGTCGCTCCCCCCACGGGGAGCGTGGATTGAAACCTCTCTCGCGGAATGTTACCCCTGACGAGTACCGTCGCTCCCCCCACGGGGAGCGTGGATTGAAACATGGCTCCGGCGTGACTTTGGCTGAATCTGGCCGGTCGCTCCCCCCACGGGGAGCGTGGATTGAAACCCTTTTACGTCGACGAGGTCTTGCCCGGTGATAGTCGCTCCCCCCACGGGGAGCGTGGATTGAAACACCAGTGCTCTTCCCGCACCTCAGAAAGGCCAGGCGTCGCTCCCCCCACGGGGAGCGTGGATTGAAACCTCGGACGAAATATGGTGATGCTACTCTGGACAAGTCGCTCCCCCCACGGGGAGCGTGGATTGAAACCCAACCGTCTTGTTTGGAAGCACTGGAGAGAGTTGTCGCTCCCCCCACGGGGAGCGTGGATTGAAACCAATTACCCTTTGGCTTTTGCTAATTTGACAGCGTCGCTCCCCCCACGGGGAGCGTGGATTGAAACACCGAATGAAGTACGGGGGACATGCTCGTTATTAGTCGCTCCCCCCACGGGGAGCGTGGATTGAAACGGAGTTAAGAGCTCAATAGACTATAGGTTGGGCCGGTCGCTCCCCCCACGGGGAGCGTGGATTGAAACAGGATGCTTTGATACCATCTCCAATGCCCACAGCGTCGCTCCCCCCACGGGGAGCGTGGATTGAAACATATCTTTAACAGCACGCTGATAAGCAGTATTGGTCGCTCCCCCCACGGGGAGCGTGGATTGAAACCGTATTCTGGCCTCCTGCTCACGCATATCCGCGTCGCTCCCCCCACGGGGAGCGTGGATTGAAACTGTCTGCTGACCGCCAAACTGTCCAAACAGTGGGGTCGCTCCCCCCACGGGGAGCGTGGATTGAAACAGCCAAAGTAACGCCAGAGCCATTGAAACGGGCGTCGCTCCCCCCACGGGGAGCGTGGATTGAAACCAAAAAAGCTGAAGGTCACGCTTACACAAGGTAGTCGCTCCCCCCACGGGGAGCGTGGATTGAAACCGGAGTGGCTGCGTGGCAGACCGTACAGGCCGCTGTCGCTCCCCCCACGGGGAGCGTGGATTGAAACATCGTGAATTTCATAATTTGTATCTATGCCGAAAAGTCGCTCCCCCCACGGGGAGCGTGGATTGAAACAGCCATCAGACAGACACCTCCTCAGCCGCCTGGAGTCGCTCCCCCCACGGGGAGCGTGGATTGAAACTCAGACTATGTTAACCCCTGTGATGGATAACATCGTCGCTCCCCCCACGGGGAGCGTGGATTGAAACCTCGAGTCCCTCGCGCGGAATGGTAGCCGTTATAGTCGCTCCCCCCACGGGGAGCGTGGATTGAAACGGAATAAGTGCACTCGCTGCTTGCCGATGTACTCGTCGGTCCCCCCACGGGGAGCGTGGATTGAAACGCTATGAAGCTCGGTTTAACGGGAGCGGAGTTTCGTCGCTCCCCCCACGGGGAGCGTGGATTGAAACCGTCAACGGGAAAAGATATTACAAGGGTGGCGAAATGTCGCTCCCCCCACGGGGAGCGTGGATTGAAACGGCTATCCCAACTGTCAAACAAGCAACCATCAAGTCGCTCCCCCCACGGGGAGCGTGGATTGAAACAAAATACAAGATGGGAAGATTTCAGCAGAAGTTGGTCGCTCCCCCCACGGGGAGCGTGGATTGAAACATTTACAGCATCACCAGATGCAGTTGGTTTGCCGTCGCTCCCCCCACGGGGAGCGTGGATTGAAACCTCTTTCCGGGTGATTTTGCCGTACCTCTCCCGACGTCGCTCCCCCCACGGGGAGCGTGGATTGAAACAAAGTATCGGTTGTGCTCGCTCTTTTCGTCCTCGGTCGCTCCCCCCACGGGGAGCGTGGATTGAAACATCATACCGAATATCATTCTTTAAGTGGCAACAAGTCGCTCCCCCCACGGGGAGCGTGGATTGAAACAGCAAATTCACCGGCACTGGCCGTGATCGTGCGAGTCGCTCCCCCCACGGGGAGCGTGGATTGAAACCACTTTGCTCAGGTCCAGATCCATGAGACTTTCGGTCGCTCCCCCCACGGGGAGCGTGGATTGAAACCCTGCCAGGCAGCGTCAAGAACAGCCGCCATGTGGTCGCTCCCCCCACGGGGAGCGTGGATTGAAACCGGTATTGCTATCATGGTCGACCAAAACGGAAAGGTCGCTCCCCCCACGGGGAGCGTGGATTGAAACACAAAGACAGTGAGACAGACCAAAAGCAAGAACAGTCGCTCCCCCCACGGGGAGCGTGGATTGAAACTCATATACCAGACCATCAACAACACCCCATCCGCGTCGCTCCCCCCACGGGGAGCGTGGATTGAAACACCCTGAGAATTATTGGTTACCTCATTGATACTAGTCGCTCCCCCCACGGGGAGCGTGGATTGAAACAGGATAGGATAAAAGTATTTGATCCGGGAGGGAATCTGATGAAGCGTGCAATGCAATTATTGGAAGCGGTTGGGCAGATTCAGGATGAATATATCACGGATGCACACAGCGAAATTCGAAAGGCAGCCTCCCCGCGCAAGAGGTTTCTGCTGATCGCGGCGGTGATTGCCGCCCTGCTTGCTCTTGCCGGCTGCGCAATGGCAATCCATTATGTGTAGGCAGAATCCCCCTTTACGTCTCTGCCCAGGCTCACAGGGGAAGATATTCGCTATGAGGATATTGAGCTGACCATCACCGGTGTCAGCCACACCGGCATCGGCCTTATGTGCACCATCCGGAACGAGGCTTTCCCGGAAGAAAACCAGGATGAGGCCCAAAACACCATTGAAATTATCAACGGTCCCTTCTACTTGGAGGCTATTTAAAAGAGAATCAGTATAATCAGGCAGCCAGTACAGGTGTGGCAGCTGTTACTTCGTAGCCCGGTTCCATTGGTTTCTTTAAGGATTCTGACGTTCCGTTCTACGACAGAGAGATGGTCATGATGGAATTCATTCGTGACGAGCTGAAGAAGTTTATTCAGCAGGAAGGGTTGAAATTGATCCACATCCGCGCAGGATGTGGATCAATTTGGAATCAGGGCATGTTCAGGCTGCACGATCTTCTCCTGTAACATAAGTATTGCATTGGAACTGAAAATTTGGTATAATCAGGCAAATCGGTGCCGTTCTTTTCATCGGAATGGATAATAGGAAAACAGGTGAAAGGCCTGTACGATCTCGTCACTGTATGTAACGAGCGCATGACCTGTGTCAGAAAGTGACAGTCACTGACGAAAGTTGGGAAGACGGTTGTGGGTGATGACTTACGAGTCAGGAGACCTGCCGGTTGCTGGTACGGGAATGTATTGCTTATGTTCCGGATCACGAGGGATTGATTGTACCGCTTTACCGGGGGGTACTATGGACTTCCCGGGTGCAGCTGTTCAGCGTGGTCATCTGTTTTGGATGACCGCGTTTTTTGTCTGCGCGCACCGCGGGTTACGCGGCGGCTCAGCCTGTGATTCCAACCATACGTCATGCTGTACCGGCATACGTAAGTGGGCAATGATGCCTTTGCAGCTGGATAAAGGAGGAAATACTGTGGACAAGGGTATTTTATATGGTTTGGGCGTTGGCCCGGGGGACCCGGAGCTGCTGACGCTGAAAGCGGTGCGGATTTTGCAGGAAGCGGATATCATAGCCGTGCCGGACAAGGGCAGCGGAGACAAAACCGCAATGAACATTGTAAAGGAATATGTGCAGGGAAAATCGATTCTGCCATGTTCGGCACCAATGATCCGGGACAGGAGCCAACTGGACAAGGCTCACGATGCCATCGCGGACAGCATATGCGCGCTGCTGGAGCAGGGAAAAACCGTTGCTTATATCACGCTGGGGGATCCAAGCGTGTATTCCACCTATTGCTATATCCACAAACGGGTCGTGTCCTGGGGTTACAAGGCGGTTATGGTGCCGGGAGTACCCTCCTTCTGCGCCGCGGCAGCGCGTCTGGGAACCTCCCTGTGCGAGGGTTCTCAGCGGCTGATGATCGTCCCTGCCTCCCATAAGGATGTCACCGACAGCCTTCATACGGATGCCAATCTGGTGTTTATGAAGGCTGGACGGGAGATCGGCTCGCTGAAAGAGGCGCTGCGGACGTACGGTCTTCTGGGAGGGGCAAGCATGGTGGAAAACTGCACCATGGAGCAGGAGCAGGTCTACCCCCACTTTGCGGACGCACCGGAAGGATCGGGGTATTTTTCCGTGGTGCTGGTCAAAAACGGGGGAGAGAAGGAATGACGCGTGTCCCCGGCACAGGCCGATTTAAAGGATTTGATTCATCAAAGTGAGCTCCTGGCTATTAAAGCAGCTTTGGCGATGAACTAAGAAGCAGAAAATCCCGCAACAGAGCAGCGCCATTTCCCGCTTTTCCACGCTCCAATACGATAAATCCCCATGCAGATCATCTGCGTCACATATCATGAAGGCAGACCCCGTATGGGGATTTAGATGTATCAGCATCGGTTGCCCCGTAAGGGGCGAGATGCAGGCATCTGTTTGAAATTATTCTGTGAATGCGGAACTTTCAGTATCTATGATTTTCGGTGTAGATAATCGCAGATCCCCGTCTCATTATGATCCATATGAAAAAGCAGCAATTTTTGAAATGTCTGCTTTTTATTGGGTATCAGTATTACCCGCCCGTTTCGCCGCGCTTACAGCGACAAAGCGGGCGGTTTTTTCTGCCCGAAAGCAGCAGGAAACGTGTGGTAACAAATAATTTCAAAAATATTACAAAAATTTCAGATTTTTCCTTGACATTTTTCAGATTTGCAATTAAAATACATTTATCCAAGTCTTAAGTACGGGAGATTACAGAGGCCTTCTGATAAAGATGACGAAAGTTTACAAAAAGGTTGCTGTTTTTTCTTTGGAGCTTGACATATGCTGTCATAAGAATTGCACTTGATATCACAGGTGGATCCGTTGTCTGCGGTTCCGCGCCCATCAATTTGTTGTAAGCATCTGGAAAAGATGAATACATAATCAACCGGAAAATCTATAAAGGAGATGTGATAAAAATGGTAAACGTAAAACGCGTTCTGGCACTGATTCTCTGTGCGGTCATGCTTTTTGGCGTGCTTCCAAGCAGCGGCTTTGTCATGAGTGCATCTGCTGCCAGTACGATGGCATTGGTAAATGTGGAATGGATACTCTATGATGAATCCGAAAACGAAGTGGATAGGGGTTCTTCTCAAGTTTCCAGTTCTGGTCTCATCCGGGCAGAATTCGACTTCTACAAAAACATTCCTGAAGCTGAAAGAGCAGGTTATACGCTGAAAGAGTCAGATTCTCAAAAAACCGTCATCCCTAGTTGGGGCGGAAAATACAGTGTGAGTTTTAAGGTTTCCCGCAATACATATACCCTCACACTGAACCCCAACAATGGCGGCGAGGCTGTCACCGGCGAATTGCCTGATAAGAAGAGTGTTACCTATGGCCTGGCCATTGGCGATCTTTCCACCGGGAGCCAATATTCCTACGAGAAGGACGGCATCACCTACATTTTGTCCGGCTGGAAAGATGATAGCGGTAATCCTGTAACGGCAGACACCACATACAGCGTTGCTGGCGATTCCACTGTGTATGCTGTCTGGACCCCAATCATCCCAATCACGTTCATGAAGTTGAATGAGGCCGGCGAATGGACTGCGCATTCCACTTCAGAGTTGACCAACGGTTCCATGGCAGGTGTAACGATTCCCGAAGGCCCCGCAAGGACCGGCTATACCTTCTCTTATTGGGCACTGAATGGGGTAGATGGTGATCCCGTTACCGAGAACACTGTGATTTCCGCTGCGGCAAATGCGTACCCTGTTTACACTGCCATTGAGTATGACGTTGAATTTGACGCGAAGGGCGGCACATTGCCTGAGGGAACCGAGTCGCCGCGGAAGGTGACTTTCGGCGCTCCCTATGGCACACTTCCTGAACCGACTTTGGACGGCCACACTTTTGTCAAGTGGACTCTGGAGGACGGCACGGAAGTGAATGAAAACACGACCGTGGCAACTGCGGCTAACCATACGCTGTCCGCTAATTGGCAGGAGAATAAAAAGAAGGTCACTGTGACCTTTGATGCCAACGGCGGCACGCTGACTGGCGATGCATCTGTGACAGTCGATGAAGGTACACCTGTCAGCGACCTGGACAAGACGGCAGAACGCACGGGCTATCGATTTGCTGGATGGCTTCTGGACGGCAAAGCGGTGGACACAATCACTGACGATTGTGAACTGGTTGCCAGCTGGACTGCCAAGACATATAAATTAACTCTTAGTGCTGGCGAGGGTGCTTTTGAAGACGGAACCACAAGCAAAACTGTTAATGTTACCTTCGATTCACCTTATGGTACGGCGCTGACGGACAACGTGCCTTCACGGAAGGGCTTTATTTTCAGCGGCTGGACGTTGAACGGACAGACCGTAAGCGCGGAGGATCTTGTGTCCACTGCGAAAAAACATACCCTTGATGCCAAGTGGGTTGAGGCAGAACCCTTGACGGCAAAGGTCGTCCTGAAGGCCAACGGCGGTGCTTTCAGCAACGGAAAGGTCCAAAAGACTGTGACCGTTACCGGAACCTATGGCAATGCTCTCCTGAACAATATCCCCACGCTGGATGCCTTTATCTTTGACGGTTGGCAGGATGAAGACGGCAACAAGGTCACAGAAAACGACATCGTTGCTACTACCGAAAAGCATATCCTGTACGCCCGTTGGATCCCTGACGGAAAGACCAGGATCTACTGGCAGTTTGTGGATATTGGCAGCGGTAAAGTGTTGATTGACGGTCACACTGTATGGGAGGCCACTGACCGTGTCGGTCAGACTGCCACCTTTGATCTCAGAAAAGAAGATATCACGGATGCAGAGAATGACGCGATTGAAGCGGCGCTGGATGGCTACCGTACGGCCAATGATGAAACCCTTGAAAGAACGGTCACGCTGGGCGCCGGCGAGGATGTCAATACCGTTCAGTTCCGGTACCGCACCATTGACACCCTGCCCACAATCGTGTACTGGACCATTGAGAATACCGACGGCGACGAGCTGAGAAGCGGCACGGAAGTTCTCTATTTTGAGGACAAGGATCTGGGCGAGGAAGATCTCTTCTACATCAGCAATGCAGGCGGCATTCCCGCCGGCTACCGCCTTGCCGATGATCAGGAGAATTCGGAGATCATCACCGTTGGCAAGGAGAACGAAGTCACCTTCACGGTGGACGCCTCCAGCCGCTATACCATCGTGAACTGGGCATTTGTGAACTCTGACGGCGACGCCGTTGCAAGCGGTACCTGGGCGGAGCCTCTGGCAAACCGGAACGAAGCCGGCACCAGATCCCGCTTCTATTCATCTACGATCGAGGAGTACATCCCCCAATACTACACGATGTCCAGTTGGCAGCGAAACTATGCCCGGATTACACTGGGTGAGGAGAACTTTGTGTCCTTCCGGGTCACACTTTCCTCCAACTACACCATTGTCCATTGGAGTGTCGTGAACGCCGACGGTGAGTTTGTCGATGGGGATACTGAGATCTGGGATACCCTCCAGAACCACTCCGGAACAAGATACAAGTTCTCTCTGGACACCGTCTTTGAAATGCCCAAGGGTTATCAGATCGCCGATGGAACGAATGATTACCAGTTCATCACCATGGGCAAAGAGAACTATGTCGAGTTCAAGATTGAGCAGGCACCCCAGCAGACCATTATCAAGTGGTTCTTCGTCGATGGGAACGGCAACACGATTGAAAGCGGCAAGGTTACCCGCAAGGCGACTGCCAACATCGGTAAGAAGGGAACCTTCTCCGTTTCCGAAACCACCGGCATTCCCACCGGCTACAGACTGGCCGATGGTGAATCCCGTACCAAGGACATCATTAAGGGCCAGACGAATAAGGTCTATTTTGAGGTTTGCGAGCTTATCACCACCGGAAACAACCTCTTTGACAACTTCGTAAACTTCTTTTATAGTTTCCTGTATCGTTAACGCTCTCTGATTTCTGAGATTCACATCCAAAATCAAAAGGCGGTGGGTCCCCGTAAGGAGACTCACCGCTTTTCCTATGCAAATTTCCGTATGACTGCCGGTGGATCGACAGAATCCAAGCTTTCCAAACGGTTCGGAATTATGCTTTGAGACCACAGGCGCGGTCAAAAAATGCTTCCACATCCTTGCCTGGGCCTTTGCTGCAGAGGGAAACCACTGCGGCGGCAATCAGTCCGGCGGCAAAACCTGGAACGATCTCGTAAATGCCGGTAGAGGACAGGAAGCTGAGCCAGAGGATATCCACGACAGCGCCTGAGGCAATACCCGCCACTGTGCCGCCGAAGGTCAGGCGCTTCCAGAACAGGCTCAGCAGAATGACGGGGCCGAATGCCGCGCCGAAGACACCCCAGGCATTTTCGACCAGCGCCATAATAGTGCCGGAGTTGGGGTTGGAGGCAATGATCAGAGCCACCACGGCGATGACGATGACCACAATGCGTCCGGCCCAGAGCATTTCAGCGTCGGAGGCCTTCTTGCGGATGACAGGTTTATAAACATCGCTGGCGAAAGCCGAGGAAGCTGCCAGAAGCTGAGAGTCTGCCGTGGACATTGCGGCGGACAAAATAGCGGACAGCAGCAGACCGGACACCAGCGCGGGGAAGATTCTGCGGACCATCGTGATGAACACGGTGGAGGCGTCGGTAATTTCCCCCAGATACAGACGGCCGGCAACGGCGGTCAGGGCGGACATGACCAGAATAACAGTGGTCCAGGAAATGCCGATGACGCTGGACTTCCGCAGTTCCTTTTCGGATTTCAGCGACATAAAGCGGATAATGATATGGGGCATACCAAAATATCCCAGGCCCCAGCCCAGGCCGGAGATGATATCCTGCGGCGAAGTGAAGAAGTTGAAGAAACCGTCAGGCAGAGCAGCACCGGGAGCTGCGGAACCGCCGCTGCCAACCAGAGCCAGCGCGAACAGAGGTGCTACCAACAGAGCAGCCAGCATAATCAAACCTTGGAAGAAATCGGTCCAGCACACTGCGCTGAAGCCGCCGAGGAAGGTGTAGGCAATGATGATGAGGGCGGCGATGTACATGGCAACGGTGGAATCAATCCCCATAACCGTATTGAACAGGGTGCCGCAGGCCTTGATGGAAGAGGCTGCGTAGATAGTGTAAGCCACCAGAAAAATGATGGCGCAGAGAATCTGCAGAGATTTGTTTTTGGTCAGGAAACGGTTGGTCAGGTATTGGGGGATGGTAATGGAGTCATTGGCAGCAATGGAGAACCGGCGCAGACGGGGTGCCATAAAGATCCAGCTCAGCGCGTAGCCGATGCCGAGACCGATAGCAATCCAAGTCTGCCCCATGCCACTGACGTAGATGGAAGCAGGCAGGCCCATGAGCACCCAGGCGCTCATGTCGGAAGCGCCGGCGGACAGGGCGGACACCCACGCACCCATACTGCGGCCGCCGAGGAAATAGTCTTTTTCCCCTGCATTTTTGGACCTGCGGAAGAAGTGCAGACCGATGCCCACCATGAATACGAAATAGGCCGCGAATACAGAAAGCTCAATATAGTTCATGAAAATCCCTCTCTTTCTGAATACATGAAATTATATCATGTATTCATGCAAAAATATGATGCATTAATTATACCGGGTAGAGACAGTTTTTGCAACGAAAACTTTCATGCTTTATTGTACAAAGAATCCTTGCCAAATTCGAATAAAGATGCTATTATATACAATAAAACATGAAAAAATCGCATGAAAGAGAGGGAACTACCGTGAGCTTGAAAAAATATGAAGCATTTGTCCGAACCGTGGAGCTGGGGAGCTTGACCAAAGCGGCGGAAGCAATGGGATCGACCCAGTCCCGTATCAGCCACGTTCTCAGCACGCTGGAGGAGGAATATGGTTTTTCGCTTCTGTACCGAAACCGGAGCGGCGTCCGGCTGACGGAAGCGGGAGCCATGGTACTCCCCAAAATGAAGGCGATCCTCCAGAAGGATCAGGAACTGGCGGAGCTGATTGGAGATATCCGAAGTGCCGATGCTGGCACGGTGCGTCTGGGGGCGTTTACCAGCGTGGCGGTTCACTGGCTGCCGGGAATGATTCGAACCTTTCAGACTGTCCATCCCAAAACTGAGCTTGAGATGTTCAACGGCGACTACCATGACATCGAGCAGTGGCTCCGGGAGGGGACTGTGGATCTGGGCTTTGTGACTCTGCCTGCACCTCAGGGGGTGCGGACCATTCCCCTGAAGGAGGATCCGCTGGTGGCAATCGTACCGAAAAACCACCGCCTTGCGGAGCTGGAGGAGATCCCCATTCAGGAACTGGGCAGAGATCCGTTTATCAGTCTGCTGCAAAGCTCAGCCCATGATATCCACCGGGCTCTGGACAACGCCGGTGTTCGTCCAAACATCAAGTTTACGACAAAGGACGATTATGCCATTCTTGCCATGGTGGAGCAGGGACTGGGCATTTCCATCGTTCCGCAGCTGCTGATCCGGGGGCGGACGCAGAATCTGGCGGTTCGCCCGCTGAAGCCACGGGCCAGCCGTACGATCGCGCTGGCTGTTCCGGAGGGGGAAGCCCTTCCTGTTGTGGAGGCGTTCGTCCAGACGGCGGTTTCCTGGGTTGCAGAGCACGGTACAGCGAATATGCCGGATATACCTTAATACGGAATCCCCTGCATCAGGTTCCACGGTACACAGGTGTACAGGATCAGCGAAGGCAGTACGACCATTGTCATGCCTGCGTACATGGGGCTATTGAAAGTTGCCGATCCATGTATTATAATAGCCGCAGATGACGGAATTCTGCCTATATCAAAAAAACCACATGAGCCATTTCCTTACCTGGGATTACGGTGTCTCTCCCATCAATACACCTGCTGTCTCTGCGGCTGTGGGAAAGCTGTCAATTGCTGCAGACCACGGACCAATCCCTGCCGCAGATTGTCCGGATCACCGGCTTTTTATCCGCCAGTTATTTCTTCCAGTGATTTCGAAGAGCAAAGGGCATGAGCCCGGAACAGTACCGGGAAAACTGAAATTCCGAGGCGGAAATACCGCCCGCCCTCAAGGAGGATTCAAAATGCCCCCACTGTACATTCCCGAAAATGATCCCGTTGTCTCGGAGGTTCTTGGGGCGTATGCGTTCCCTGCCATGCTGCTGGGAGCCGTCCGCTATGGTCAGGGGCATATCAACGACACTTTCTGTGTACTGTGTCAGCCTCAGGAGGGGGGCTTCGTCCGTTTCATCCTGCAGGGTATTTCTCCGGCGGCGTTTCCCCATCCCCAGGAGCTGATGGAGAATTTTGTCGGTATTACATCCTTCCTGCGCCGCAAAATTCTTGCCAGTGGCGGCGACCCCATACGGGAAACCCTGAGTCTGATAAAAACCAGAGACGGGAAGGATTTCTATACCGACGCCGCCGGCAAGGTATGGCGGCTGATGCCCTTCATTGAGAATACCGACTGCTTCCAGTCTGCCACGCCGGAACTGTTTGAAGCCTCCGCCCGTGCGTTTGGCCGGTTCCAGTATATGCTTAACGACTACCCTGCCCGGACCCTCCACGAAACCATTGTGAACTTCCACAACACCGAGGACCGGTTTGCCAAATTTGTCGCGGCCCTGGAAGCGGACAAGCTGAACAGGGCAAAGGGGATTTCGGCAGAGATCCAGTTCGTCCTTGACCGAAAGGCGGATTGCTCTGTGGCACAGCAGGCGCTGCGGGACGGGAAACTTCCTCTGCGGGTCACCCATAACGATACCAAGCTGAACAATGTTCTGATCGACCGGAATACCCACGAGGGCATCTGTGTCATTGATCTTGATACCACCATGCCCGGGCTGGCCATCAACGACTTCGGCGACTCCATCCGTTTTGGCGCCAACCATTCCCAGGAGGATGAGAAGGATCTGACCAAGGTGAATTTTGACATTTCGCTGTATGAAGCGTATACCCGGGGATTTCTGGAGGGTTCCCGGGGCAGCCTGACTCCGACGGAGTTGGAGTACCTTCCCTGGGGTGCCCGGCTGATGACCCTGGAATGCGGTATCCGCTTCCTGACGGACTATTTGGACGGCGACCATTACTTCCATACCTGCAGCCCCGAACAGAATCTGGATCGTACCCGCACCCAGTTCAAACTGGTAAAGGATATGGAACAACAATTTGACGCCATGGCGGCGGTTGTCGCCAAGTATGCGGATTGATACAAGAGCACGGAATGCGGATTGCCCGCGCTCCATATAATATAATTCATCAAGGAGGATACTGCAATGAATATTCTGGTCACCGGCGGTGCCGGGTACATCGGCTCCCACACCTGTGTTGAGCTTCTCAACAGCGGCTATGGTGTGGTGGTCATCGACAATCTGTGCAATTCCAACCCCAAGAGTCTGGATCGTGTGGAAGCCATCACCGGCAAGAAAGTCAAATTCTACGAAGGAGATGTCCGGGACGAGGCACTGCTGCGTAAAATCTTCACGGAAAACGAAATCTCTGCCGTCATCCACTTCGCCGGCCTGAAGGCTGTGGGAGAATCCGTCGCCCAGCCTTGGCGCTACTATGACAATAACCTGAATTCTACTCTGGTACTGACCAAGGTCATGACAGATGCGGGCTGCAAGAAGATCATTTTCTCATCTTCCGCCACCGTCTACTCCGGCGACAACGAAATGCCTCTGCGTGAGGGCAGCCGCACCGGCAACTGCACCAATCCCTACGGCTGGACAAAGTACATGACCGAGCAGATCCTCTCCGGCATGGCGTTTGCCGACAAGGAATGGAGCGTTGTCCTTCTGCGCTACTTTAACCCCATCGGCGCCCACGAAAGCGGCACCATCGGTGAAGACCCCCGGGGTATTCCCAATAACCTGATGCCCTATATCACCCAGGTAGCCATCGGCCGCCGGGAAAAGCTCAGCATCTATGGTAACGATTACGACACCCCCGACGGCACCGGTGTCCGGGACTACATCCATGTAGTTGACCTTGCCAAGGGACATGTGGCAGCCGTTGAGTATGCCGCCGCAAATCCGGGCTGTGAGGTGTTCAACCTGGGTACCGGCATCGGCTACAGTGTGCTGGACATGGTGCACGCCTTTGAGGAGGCCAACGGCGTCAAGGTTCCGTACCAGATTGTTGACCGCCGTCCCGGCGACCTGGCAACCTGCTACGCAGATCCTTCCAAGAGCGAGCGGGTGTTGGGCTGGAAAGCAGAAAAGAATCTGGTGGACATGTGCCGGGATTCCTGGAAATGGCAGTCCCAGAACCCCATGGGCTACGGGGAGTAATACTATTTCTTATTAAAAATCTTTGATTTTTAATAAGAAGACACCGCCTTACGGCGTTGTCGATTCTGTGATTTTGGGAAAGAAAAATCACCCAATCCCGTCTCATATGATTCTCTAACAAAAAACTTCAATTCTTGCGAATGAAAGTTTTTTATTGAGAATCAGTATAAACGTCGGCAAAATCGCAGAAAGTATAACAGGGTACCCGGCTTTGAGCCGGGTACCCTTTCTTCGCTTAGTGACTATAATCGAAATCATGCCTCATAGATCTGCTGACTGCCGGCGATGGCTTCTCCAAGATATGTGTCAATCCATTTCGCAGCGTTGGCCTTGTCCCGGTTCAGGAGGTGGCGGTAGAGCTGCTGCACATTGTAGTGCAGGGAATTTACGCCGTATTTCCTGCAGAACCGGATCCAGAGGGCAATGCAGGGAACCTTGAAGGAGGAATAGATCAGCGGTAGGATATGGTTGCCGCCAATAAGGGTCATTTCATGCTGGAATCCGAAGGCAATCTCGGAAGCCTGAGCAGGGGAGGGGGCAGGCGTTGCTCCCAGAGCGTCCACATAGCGCCCCAGCTGCGTCAGCTCCGCGTCCGTGGCAAAATCAATGGCCCGGTTTACCGTCATATATTCCAGTCCCTGACGTACCTCTAATATGGAGCGGATCTCCTCCTTGCCCAAAACGCCGCCGTTATAGTCCATAATGGCCCGAAGGGTGTCCATGTTTCCGTTGCGGCGGTAGTCGGCGACGAAGGTCCCCTGCCGGGGGCGGACTTCCAGAAATCCCTGACGGGCCAGCTCGGAAATGCCGGCGTTGACAACTGCCCGACTGACATGCATCTGCTGTCCAAGCTCCCGCTCCGGAGGCAGCCGGGCGCCCAGGGGCAGGTCTCCGGACAGGATCATTCCCTGCAGCTGCTTGACGAACAGCTCCTTCAGACTGGGCGCGTACAGCCTTTCGAACTCCATGCCAATCCCCCCCTTGATGTTGTGGTCATACCACGTGCCACAAAGTGATTTTACCATGCAACTTTCCAAAAATCAACCGGCACTATTCTGCAAAATGCTGAAAAAATGAAGAAATATTGACTTTTTTTAGCATTGTAATTAAACTGAAAGTACAGGGAGACGAACAATCGAACTGGTATGACCACAGAGGAGAGCGGATTTATGACAGAGGTCAAGGTATTGCAGATCAAGCAGAGCGTATTTGCCGGCAATGATGCCCAGGCGGAGCGGCTGCGTCAGGAATTGAAGGGAAAGAAGATCTTTCTTCTCAACCTCATGTCCTCTCCCGGCGCCGGGAAGACCACCACGTTGACCCGCTTGATCGAAAGAATGAAAGAAACGTTCAAAATGGGTGTCATGGAAGCGGATATCGATTCCGATGTGGACGCGAAAACCATTGCCGCCACCGGCGTCAAAGCGATTCAGCTTCACACCGGCGGAATGTGCCATCTGGATGCCGCCATGACCCGCCAGGGTCTGGAAGGTCTGGAGCCCGATGAGTTGGATATGGTGATTTTGGAAAATGTGGGCAATCTGGTTTGCCCGGCGGAATTTGATACCGGAGCGGTCAAAAACATGATGATCCTCTCCGTGCCGGAGGGACACGACAAGCCGCTGAAGTATCCTTTGATGTTCCAGGTCTGTGACGCAGTGATCATCAACAAGCTGGATGTGCTGCCCTATTTCAATTTTGATCTGGAAAAATGCAGGGAATACATCCATATGCGCAACCCCAACGCAAAGATTTTTCCCATCAGCGCTGTCACCGGCGAGGGTGTGGATGCGGTTGTCCAATGGCTGGAAGCGGAAGTAACGAAATGGAAAGCATAAGGAGGAGATGACTATGGCAGAATTTGTCCCGGATTTTATCGAACAGGAAGAAGAACGGGAAATCATCGTCAAACTTGGCCACATGGTGACCAACCGGATTCCCTACAAACTGAAGCTGAAAAGGCTGACAAAATATGACCCGGAATATTGGGGCCTTTCCCTGCTGCTTACGGATGAAATGGCAGAGATTGCCCTGAAAATGGGTCTGCGCACGCCCAGAACCCTCCCGGAGATTCAGAAGCTGACCGGAAAGGAAAAGGCGCATCTGGAGGAACTGCTGGACGAAATGTCCTTCCGGGGCGTTCTGGAATACAACTGGGAAAACGAAAAGCGGGAAAAGCAGTGGGTGCTGCCTATGTTTGTCCCCGGCAGCGCGGAATTTACCAACATGAACGACACCATCTTGAAGAAGCACCCGGAAATGGGCAGATTCTTTGAGCAGATGAGCCGCCTACCCCTGGAAGCCGTGACCCCCATGGTGCCCCCCGGAGGCGCGGGCATCGGCATGCACGTGATTCCCGTGGAAAAGGCCATTGAAACGGAGAATACCTCTATCGGGATCGAGCACATCTCCCACTGGCTGGATAAATACGACGGCAAATATGCTGCATCTCCCTGCTCCTGCCGGAAATCCCGCATCACCTATGATGAAGGCTGCGCAGATGATCCCGAGGGCTGGTGTATCGCGGTGGGCGACATGGCGGACTATGTGGTGGAAACCGGCAAGGGCGGACGCTACATCACCCGGGAGGAAGCTCTGGCGATTTTCAAGCAGGCGGAGGACAACGGCTTCGTCCACCAGATCACCAACATCGATGGGGAGAATAAGATTTTCGCCATCTGCAACTGCAACGTTAATGTCTGCTATGCCCTGCGCACCTCCCAGCTTTTCAACACCCCCAACCTGTCCCGTAGCGCCTATGTGGCCCGGGTGAACAAGGCGGACTGCGTTGCCTGCGGCAAGTGTGTGGAAAGCTGTCCCGCCGGCGCGGTGAAGCTGGGGCAGAAGCTGTGCACCAAAGATGGTAGCGAAGTGGAATACCCCAATGTCCCCCTGCCCTCCGAAATGAAGTGGGGCAGGCACATGTGGAACGAAAATTACCGGGATACCAACCGAATCAACTGTTACGATACCGGTACCGCTCCCTGTAAAACCGCCTGCCCCGCTCATATCGCCGTACAGGGCTATCTGAAGCTGGCAGCCCAGGGAAAATACCGGGAGGCGCTGGCGCTTATCAAAAAGGACAATCCCCTGCCCGCCATCTGCGGACGTATCTGCAACCGCCGCTGTGAGGACGCCTGCACCCGGGGCAGCATCGATCAGGCCATTGCCATCGACGAGGTAAAGAAATTCATCGCCGAGCAGGATCTGAAGGCGGAAAACCGTTACATTCCGCCGAAAATCGTTCCCTCTCTGGAAGGCTTCTTCCCGGAGAAAATCGCCATCATCGGTTCCGGCCCCGCTGGCCTGAGCTGCGCGTTCTATCTGGCCGAGAAGGGCTACAGCCCCACCATCTTTGAAAAGAACGAAAAGCCCGGCGGCATGCTCCGCTACGGCATTCCTTCCTTCAAGCTGGAAAAGAATGTGATTGAAGCGGAAATCGAAATCATTCAGGCCATGGGCGTAGAGATCCGGTGCGGCGTGGAGGTTGGTAAGGATGTTACGCTGCAGCAGCTGCGGGAGCAGGGCTACAAGGCTTTCTACATCGCGATTGGCTGTCAGGGCGGCAGAAAAGCGGGCATTCCCGGCGAGGACGCAGAGGGTGTTATGACCGCCGTGGACTTCCTGAGAGCCGTGGCGGGTGATGAGGGCTACAATGTTTCCGGCAGAACCGTGGTCATTGGCGGCGGCAACGTTGCCATCGACGTGGCGCGGACTGCGGGTCGCTGTGGTGCGGAGTCTGTGGATATGTTCTGCCTAGAACCACGGGAGAAGATGCCCGCGTCCAATGAAGAAATTACCGAAGCCGAGGAAGAGAATATTACCATCCACTGCGGCTGGGGACCCAAAGAGATTCTCACGGAAAACGGCAGGGTCAAGGGCATTACCCTGAAAAGGTGTGTCAGCGTCTGGGACGAGAATGGCCGCTTCAACCCCGTCTACGACAACAGTGATACCCGGACTGTGGAATGCAGGCATGTATTCCTGTCCATCGGCCAGAGTATCCTGTGGGGCGACCTGCTGGCAGGCTCCAAAGTGGAATTGGGCCGGGGCAGCGGCGCTGTTGCGGATCCTCTGACCTACCAGACAGCCGAGCCGGACATTTTCGCAGGCGGTGATGTGTATACCGGCCCCAAATTTGCCATCGACGCCATAGCTGCGGGGCGGGAAGGCGCCATCTCCATCCACCGGTTTGTCCGGCCCCATTCCAGCCTGACCATCGGCAGGAACCGTCGGGATTTTATCCAGCTGGATAAGGACAATATCCGCGTCGAGCATTACGACAATTCCAGCCGCCAAAAACCCGGTCACGATCCTTCCCCCGATGGCAGGAAGTCCTTCCGGGATACCAGGCTGGTCTTTACCGAGGAACAGGTGAAGAAGGAAACCGCCCGGTGCCTGGGCTGCGGCGCTTCCGTCGTGGATGAAAACAAATGCATCGGCTGCGGCGTATGCACCACCAAATGCGAATTTGGCGCCATTACGCTTCACCGGGAGCGTCCTGAGTGCTCTACTATGGTGGTCAGTGAAAAGAAAATCCCCATCATTCTGGCCAACGGCGCCAAACAGGCTCTGAAGATCAGGTTCTCAAAAAAGAAAGGGAAATAAGTATGCATGAGCTGGGAATTGTCTTTCACATTATGGATTCACTGGAGACAGCGGCCAGGGACAATAACCTGACACGGATTCAGAGTGTGACGGTGGAAGTCGGCGAGGTATCTACGGTGCTGCCGGACTATCTCATCGACTGCTGGAACTGGGCGGTGAAAAAGAAGGCATTCCTGACAGATTGTGAAATGGTGGTGGAGCGGCTCCCGGCGGTAACCTGGTGCGATGGTTGCAAAAGGGAATATCCAACCGTCGCCCATGGACGAATCTGCCCCCATTGCGGCAGCGAAAAAACCTGGCTTTTAAGAGGAAACGAACTGAATATCAAAGAAATCACGGCATTATAGGAGGATAAACCATGTTATTTCAAATCTACGGAGAACAGGCAGGCTATCAGCTTCTGGGCTGGCTGCTGGTATTTGTGGGACTGATTCTGGCAAATGAAATCGCGCGGCGCAGCAAAGCCGGCGGCATTGCGTGCTTTCTGGTGCTGCCTGCGGGACTGACAGTCTACTTTATTTCCATTTACGCAGGCGCCGCCATGGGCGCGCAGTGGGCGCTGAACAATCCTACTTACCTGTACATGAACAGCTGGTTCCACTACGCCAAGCTGTACGCGGCGACGGCGGGCTGCATCGGCTTTATGATGCTCAAATACAAATGGAGCATCGGCAAAACCGAATGGTTCAAGGTGTTCCCCTTCCTGATCGTGGCGATTAACATTCTCATCGCGGTAGCCAGCGATTTTGAGTCCGCCATCAAGGGCGCGCTTGCCATGAAGGAATACGGCGATCGCTGGTGGCTGTCCAGCGAGAATGTGTGGCTCTACGGAGGCTGGTGGAACTGGCTCAACGGCATTGCCGGTATCCTGAATATTCTCTGCATGACCGGCTGGTGGGGCATCTACGCATCCAAAGACAAAAAGGATATGCTCTGGCCCGACATGATCTGGCTGTACATCCTCGCCTACGATGTGTGGAACTTCCAGTACACCTATCTGAATCTGCCCACCCATGCCTGGTACTGCGGCCTGGCTCTGCTGCTGGCACCCACCGTTGCCAACGCTCTGTGGAATAAGGGCGGCTGGATCCAGAACCGCGCCAACACGCTGGCGCTGTGGTGCATGTTCGCTCAGGTGTTCCCCCTGTTCCAGGATGCCAGCGTCTTTACCACCATTCCCAGCCTGTACGCCGACGGCTTCATGGACGCGGCGATTCGCCCCGTGCTGGTGAATCCGATTCCCCAGGGGGTCATTTCCATCGTTTCCATAGCTGTCAACACTCTGGCTCTGGCCATCATTATCAAGCGCTCCATCCAGCAGAAGAAGAATCCCTATAAAAACGAAGTCTTTACCGATACCAGAGACTTCCAGCTCGCCATGGCAAGAGCGGAAGATGCAATGTGACGCCATCGGAATGCACAAGGGGCTGCCTCACTGCGTTAGTGAGACAGCCCCTTTTCTCATGCAAAAGGCACTTCCACTCACGTATTTCGGGGTTGAAAAAGCGGTTGATAGCAAGGCTTCTTGGACACTATTTTGATCCGGGAATACAATTACCTTCAGATGTCCAAAACAGGCGTTCTAAATGCGTGAATTCCCCAAATCTGTCCGTCTTTTTTTCCGCGTTGTTCTTGAAAGAATGACTGATTGATAGAACAGTAGAGGTCAGTTTTCAAACGGATGATACTCTGTTACATTTTTCAGATACTCCCGAACATAACCGTGGAGCAGCAGGTTTACATGCCCTTGACAGTAACCTCAATGTGTAATAATACAAGTAAGCAAAATGCAGACGCAATCAAGCCCATGGCTTGACAAGCGCCTGCATTTTCCG
>JBJDYG010000017.1:0-69022 GCA_051867075.1 Faecousia sp.
CTTCCCGTATGCTCACCTGCGCCGGAGCGCTGATGAGTATCTCGGGCATTCTCATAGCGATTTGTGTAAAGATTGCCTACAGTGGCATCTTGTTTGCGGCAGCCGCCTGTATGTTCTTCGCAGCACGCAATTTCCGCATTGCGGAAGACCGGAATGACAAGGATAACGTGGGAGAGGAAGCGGATCATGAAAAGCAATAAGCATATAAGATCACAAATCGCCGGACGGTGGCTGCTGTTCTGGACGCTTTTCATCGGTATCGGGGCAGTCGCCGGGGCAAGCGGGATGCTGCTGGACCCCAGCGGCAAAGCCATGGGGATGGACGCGATGCTGCCTTATTTTCAGGTACTGCCTCTGGCAGAGTACCTGTATCAGGACTACATATTCCCCGGCATTGCGTTGCTGATCGTAAACGGGCTGACCAATCTGACGGCGGCGGTGCTGCTCCTGCTGAAAAAGAAAAGTGGCGTTGTTCTGGGCGGGGTATTCGGCATTACGTTGATGCTGTGGATCTGTATTCAGTTTGTGATCTTCCCGATGAACTTCATGTCCACCAGCTATTTTATCTTTGGCTTTTGTCAGGCGGTCACCGGTTACATGACCTGGGTATTTGCCAGACAGGAGGCGTTCCGTGTTGACCGTTCAGATTATCCCAACATAGGAACGGACAGCACCCGTCTGGTGGTATTCTTCTCCCGAATGGGATATGTGAAAAAGCAGGCCTGCGAAGCTGCCAACCGCACCGGTGCGGAGGTTTACGAGATCAAAGCCGCCGAGCGCACAGAGGGTACGGCGGGCTTCTGGTGGTGCGGGCGGTTTGCCATGCACCGCTGGGCTATGCCCATCGAGCCGCTTGCCCTTGACCTGAATACCTATGACCATGTGACGATTTGTACCCCCATCTGGGTATTCTCTCTTGCCTCTCCGGTGCGAGAATTCTGCCGGCAGGCAGCTGGTAAAGTCAAATCGGTGGACTATGTGCTGGTACACCATACGAGAGGAGACTATAGATCCGTAGCAGCAGAAATGGATCGACTGCTGGGTATTACCCATACATCAAGCGTCAACGAGCGCTGCCGCATGGGCGCGTTTGAGATCTGCGAATAAAGGAGATAACAATATGGAAGCTGTATTTGATTTTCTTCTGGCAGCGCTGCCGTGGATTGCGGTCGGTCTGCTGCTGGCGGTGCTTTGTGCAAGAGGTGCAAGAAAGAAAAAGAAGGAAGAACAAACCAGCGATTATGGAACCGAGGGTATGTGCCTGGGAATGTGTCTGGGCACAGCCATCGGCAGCTCCTTGGGGAACAACACTGGTATCGGTATCTCTCTCGGCATGCTGATCGGTCTGGCCATCGGAACCTGTATCAAAAAAGAGGAGCAGGACAATGACCAAAAGGAATAAAGCTGTTCTTGTCGTGCTTCCCCTGCTCATTCTTGCAGGGATTCTCGTATTCCTGTCCTGTTCCAATCAGGGAAGTTTTACGGGCAGCCGTGTGAAAAATCCGGACGCCTATTTGCTGGACATTAAGAAGATGAACGGAACCGATCTGCACACATTGGAGCTGCGCGAGGGGGATGTCCTTCAGATCCAATTTGAAACAGAGAAAGGTTCTCTGTACATGGAGATCAAAGCGCCGGACGGGACGAGCCTATACCGTGGGAACGGGAAAGAAACCACGGAGTTTACGGTGAACATCCGGGAAAGCGGCGTCTACACGATTGTTGTGGAAGCCCGGCACGCAAAAGGAACCATTCATGTCCAGCTCGCAGGAGGCAACCAGTGAAGAAAAATAGATGGTTCAGAATCTGTATCGGAGGATAATGAATGAAACGTTTAGTCATATATGTACATGGTAAAGGTGGCAGCGCAGAGGAAGCGAAGCATTACCAGCTCCTCTTTCCCGACAGTGATGTGGTCGGTTTTGACTATCACGCACAAACTCCATGGGAAGCAAAAGACGAATTTCCTAGGTTCTTTGACCTGCACAGCGAGGGATACCATTCTGTCATTTTGGTTGCAAACAGCATTGGCGCTTTTCTGTCAATGAATGCCTTGGTTGAAAAGAACATTTCCCAGGCTATGTTTATTTCACCCATCGTAAACATGGAACGGCTCATTACAGATATGATGATGTGCTCCAATGTAACAGAGGCGGAGTTGGAAAGCAAAAAAGAGGTCCCCACAGAGTTTGGAGAAACCTTATCCTGGGAGTATCTGTGCTATGTGCGAAAGCATCCCATCAAGTGGAGTATCCCCACCTGCATTTTGTATGGCGAAAACGATCATCTGACTTCCAGAGAAACCATTTCCGGGTTCGCAGACCGAATTGGCGCAGACCTCACCGTAATGGAGGACGGAGAACACTGGTTCCATACAGCGGAGCAAATGAAAGTCCTTGATCATTGGATCAGCAACTCTATTCGATAACTTTACGAAAAAGGAGATTATTATTATGAAAAGACGAACTGTCCTGCTTCTGGCCATGGTCCTGTGTTTCAGTTTGGAAGCGTGCAGCATGAAGACTGAACCCGTACCAAACGATCAGGAAACCCATACCCAGGCGACCGCACAGGAAGAAACTGAGGGCACAGAAAGCAGCAATACCGTTGCACCGGAAGAAACCAAAGATGCAATGGAGGAACCCACCCAGTTGAATCTCGAGCTCATCGGACCGTGGCATTTAGATCAAAGCAAAAATGACCTTGCGCGCTTTGCGGATTCGGCTGATCTGTTCCCCGGGTATGGGGAGTGGGGTGCCAGCATGGAAATTCGTGGAAACGGTGAAATGAGCTGGTACATCGGCGCAGAGGGCTGGCATGGCACATACTCTGTAGAGAAGAATACCCTTCATGCGAAACTTACCTCGGATTTGGAGCAATCCCCTCAAAACTGGGATTTGCGCATCACCTCGGAAAATGGAACGACTGGGCTGGAAATGGATTATAAGGATATGACAATCTACTGGGTGTATGGCGATCAGGAGGAAACCGCAAGTGGAAATACTGTCCCGTCCAACTGGGAAAAAGCCACTGAGGACGAACCGTGGAAAGCAGCGCTTGCAAAGGATCTGCTTGAAAAATACGGCGTACTTCCGGAATACTATGAAGACCTGGGCGACGGGATCTATCAGGTCTATGTAGAGGTGGGCGGCGAGATCGTCCCCTTTGTCGTGGTAAACTCCGCAACAGGCGATTACCACGGGTGACAACAAAAAGGAGCGGAAAACGATGAAGATTCCACTGGAAGAATACATGCCCTACCGCATACTGGCGTTGTTGGTCTTGGCAGTGTTTTACGGCATTTATCTTGTGAAACAGTGGCGGCAGAAGCGCCGGGGCATCCAGACCATGCAGATCGGATGCAGAAAGGAAACACAAAGTCATAAAGTTGAAACCTTAATGGGGATTGCTACCGTGGGCATCATCCCCGCACAGTTGCTGTCCATCGGATTTGGCTGGAGTCATCTGCCCGCAAACGCCCGCTTTACCGGGTTCTGCGTTGGTATGCTGGGCGACTTGATCTTTTTGATTTCCGTTCTCTGCATGAAGGACAGCTGGCGGGCTGGTATTCCGGACAAAGACAGAACAGAACTTGTGACAGACGGTATTTACGCTTTCAGCCGAAATCCGGCATTTTTGGGCTTTGACTTGCAGTATATCGGTGTGTTGCTCATGTACTGCAACTTGCTGACAGGAATGTTCACTGTTTTTGCAATCGTAATGCTGCACCTGCAGATTCTTCAGGAGGAGCGCTATCTGACCGCTACATTCGGTGCAGAATATCTGGCGTATCGGCATCGGGTTTTCCGCTATCTGGGGCGACGCAAAGGAAAAAACGGAATTTGAGGAGGTACATATCAATGAGAAAGATGATTGCATAATAGCGTATTTCTTGATGGTAATTGGTGTTGGGATGCCAGTCCCTGTCAAGTGACCGATGAAACGAAAGCGATGGTAGTACGCAATATTTGCTATTTGCAGAATAGTTTTATCCACTGTACTGCTTATGAAAATGTCATTTTTTATTCGTTAGGGAAAATAGAGGTGGAAACATGAATAAACGAACTCGGCAATATGTAGGACTGCTTTCAGCAGTATTGGCTTATTATTTTGTTCACGAAGGAGCGCATTTTGTATATGCACTGTCTATCAATGTGTTTCAGCGGATCAACTTTTTGGGACTCGGTGTTCAGATTGCAATTTATTCGGAAGGAATGAGCAATCTCCAGCTGGGGATTTTTTGCCTGGTCGGCCCTGCCGCAACAACCGTTACGGCCTATGTATTGACTTTGACAGCACCCCAAATCTGCAGGACCCGCTCCATGGTTTTCAGGGCATGTATGTACTATATCACCATTGCCATGCTGCTGATCGATCCGCTGTATTTAAGTGTTCTGTGCGGCCTTTTTGGCGGCGGCGATATGAATGGGATTGCGCTGTTGCTCCCTGAGTGGATTGCAAGATTATGTTTTGGAGTATTGCTGGTAATCCATTGCCTGCTGCTCTGGATAGCAATTCTGCCGAAATACAGGAAGCCATTTGCGGAAAGCAGTACACAGTAATCATCGGGAACAGTTGTGAAAGGACAAAAACATGAATACACATTTTTACTTTCGAAACAAGGAAGCCTCGCCTTCTTCCGCGAGGCATCGCAGAATCAGCGTTGTACTTCTCGTTCCGGCGGCGGCTCTGCTGACGGTATTGTTGACGGCGTGGGCCATGTTTGGCACCCAGCTTAAGGCGGCAATGACCATTCAAAAGCAGGATGAAGGCCTTTGGTCCATGGAATACCGGGGTGATTACGGCTTTGATGCCTTTTTAGCCCAAGGCGGCGCGAGCAGTGATGCCCAGATGGGTGACTATCTGGCCGCTTACCTCTCCCACGGCTTTGGGAAGCCCGACACTTCCACTGCGGGCGGAAAGTATGGCTGCTCCACACTGGCGGTAAAAAGCCCTGATGGAGCCCCTCTGTTTGGACGAAATTTCGACTGGCAGGACTGCGATACCATGCTGATCCATACTGTTCCGAAAAACGGATATGCGTCGGTGTCTACCTGCTGCCTGGATTTTCTGGGCTTTGGCGAGAACTGGAAACCCGATGGAAACATTGGGGATCAATTCATGGCCTTAGCGGCAGTCTATGTCCCACTGGACGGTATGAATGAAAAAGGACTGTGCGTAGCCGATCTGATGGTGAGCCATGGGCAGGCCGTGGATCAGGATACCGAAAAGCCCGATTTGACAACTACCTCCGCCATTCGGCTTCTGCTGGACAAGGCCGCCACAGTGGAGGAGGCACTGGAACTGTTATCGCAGTACGATATGCACTTCTCCATTGGTGCGGCTCAACACTTCTCTATTTCAGATGCTGCTGGCCGGAGCGTAGCCGTGGAGTGGTTGGACGGCAAGATGGTTGTCACTGATACGCCGGTGGTCACAAACTTCTACCTTTATCAGGACGATGGCACCTCCGGCAGTGGGCAGTCCTATGTTCGGTTTAACACACTCACCACGCTGCGGAAGACAGCGGACGGCGTAATGACGCCTGACCAGGTGCGATCCGCCCTGGCGGCTGCGGCTCAGAGCAACTTCCCCGGCGAAAACGGCGGCGAGCTGACCTGCTGGAGCTGGGTGTATGACCAGCAGGAAAAGACAGCCCTGTTCTATGATACCGAGGATTGGGAGCATCCCTATACGCTGTCATTGCGCAGCGCAGAGTGGCTTCGCAAATAATACTGTTTTTTAGGAGTACATAACCATGAGAGATTTGATTGCCTATTGCGGACTGGACTGTGAAAAATGCGATGCATATCTTGCAACAATCCATAATGACCAAGCATTGCGTGAGAAAACTGCAAAGTTATGGGCTGAGTTAAATCATGCTCCCATTCTGCCTGAACATATCAACTGTGAGGGCTGTCGTGTTAGTGGAAGGAAAACTGTATACTGCGACCATCTTTGTCCCATTCGTCAGTGTGCACTGAAAAAAGGTGTGACGACGTGTGGGGATTGTCCCGATTTTGAAGAATGTCAAATGGTTGGACAGATCATCACAAATAATCCTTCTGCAGGGGAGAATCTGAAAGTGAGATAAACATCCAATGCCCCATGTGGTTGCTGGTGGGTGAGCACGATAAAACAGACAAAGTCATGGCGTACAACAAAATGTTCCACAAAAGGGAAGGCTTTCCTCTTTATATCATTGAAGGAGCAGCTCACAACGCAAACGACGATCAGCCCCTGCGGATCAATGAGCTGTTGCAGGCGTTTCTTCAAACACTGTATAACGTAAAGCAGCTTGCGCAGATAGATAAATGCCACTTTTTTTAACAAAAGCCATACGGAAATGTTCGCTCTTGTTGGTAGAATTACTTTTGTATTCGTGCTACCATAATGTTGAAAATCATGGCAAAGGTGGTACTTTTATGAGAAAAACCTACATTGACAACATCCGATGGATGACTGTCGTCGCCGTAGTCATTTACCATGTGCTGTATATGTTCAATGGCGTGGTAACCAGCGGCGTGATCGGGCCCTTCGCACCGGTTCAGTATCAGGACGCCTTCCTGTATTTCCTATATCCCTGGTTCATGCTGCTTTTGTTTGTGATCTCCGGCATGAGCGCAAGGTATTATCTGAATCGGCATTCCGAGAAAGAATTTCGGAAAAGCAGAACCACCAAGCTGCTGGTTCCCTCCACCATAGGCCTGTTTGTATTTTGGTGGATTGCAGGCTATTTCAACATGGCCATCGGCGGTGCGTTTGAAAATATGTCCGCCGTACCGGGGCCTGTTCTGTATGTCATCATGGCGTTCAGCGGCATCGGTCCCATGTGGTACATCCAGCTGCTCTGGGTATTTTCTCTGTTCCTGCTTTTCCTCCGCAAAATCGAGAAAGACAGGCTCTACGGTCTGTGTGAAAAGGCGAATCTTCCTGTTTTACTCTGTCTGACCCCTGTGATTTGGGGTGCCGCCCAGATCTTAAACACGCCGGTGATTGTCGTGTACCGTTTCGGCATCTACGGCACGGGCTTCCTTCTGGGGTATTTTATCTTTTCCCACGATGCCGTGATGGAAAGGCTGGAAAAATGGTGGCTCCCCCTTTCCCTGGCGGCGCTGGGGTTGGGTGTTGGCTTTGTGACCGTCTTTTGGGGCGAACCCTATGCGGAGCATCAGGTGCTGGACACCTTCCTGTGCAATGTCTACGCCTGGATTGCCACGCTGGCGGTTCTCTCGGTTATGAAAAAGTGGGGAAATTTTGAAAATGCGCTCTCCCGTTTTATGAGCCGGAAAGCCTGGGGACTCTATCTATTCCACTATCTTCCGCTGGCGGCCTGCGCCTGGTATTTACATAAGTATCCTGACCTGCCGGCGTTTGCTATGTATTTGTGCGTAGGAGCAGCGGCCTTTATTGGTGCTTATCTGCTGTATGAAATCATAAGCCGCATTCCTGTCCTGCGGTGGTGCGTATGCGGCATTGGGAGGAAGAAATAATGTTTGCGGATAATCTGATTGAGATGCGGAAGCTCCACAATTGGTCCCAGGAAGAACTGGCAGAAAAAATTGGAGTCTCCAGACAAACCCTGTCAAAGTATGAAACAGGCGAATCCCTGCCGGATATCGAAAAATGCAGGATGCTTGCGGATCTGTTTGGGGTAACGACAGATGATTTGATCCGTTATGAAAAGTCTGAAAACTTTGGCTTAGGGGTACCGCCAAAGGGCAAGCACATTTTTGGAATCGTCAAGGTTGGCGAAAAGGGACAAATCATCATCCCTGCCAAGGCAAGAAAGATTTTTGATATCAGTCCTGGAGATAATTTGATCGTTTTGGGGGATGATGGGCAAGGGATTGCAATCATAAAAGAGGACGCTTTGTTGGAACTGTTCCATTCAGTCAGAAGTAACAAGGAGAAAAAGGCTCCTTTGCCCAACGACATTTCACCACGACGGGTACGTTAAAAAACAAGAAAAACCACTTGACTCTCCCCTATAGGGGAGATGATACAATCCTCCTTGTAAAGAAAAACAAGGAGGATTTTTGTGATGAACAAACCATCTGTCAGCGTAAGAAACCTGACAAAAACGTTTTCGGGCCGCACAGTCGTGGACGGACTATCCTTCGATGTGCAAAAGGGCGAGGTCTTTGCTCTGCTGGGGCACAACGGAGCGGGAAAAAGCACCACAATCGATCTGATTCTGGGCCTGAAGGAACCCGACGGGGGCAGTGCGAAGATTCTGGGAATGGACGCCGCCAAACACAGAAAACAGGTGTTTGAGCGGGTTGGCGTGCAGCTTCAGAATACCCAGTATCAGCCCAATATCACCGTGGAAGAGGCGTGTATTGAGTACGCTTCTCTGTATGCAGCCCCGGCAGACTATCCGCGGCTGCTGGAGCAATTCGGACTAGGCACCCTGAGAAAGAGCTTTGTGTCCAAGCTTTCCGGCGGGGAACGGCAAAAGCTCTCTGTTGTTCTGGCACTGATCGGCAACCCGGAGATGGTCTTTCTGGACGAGCTGACTACCGGACTGGATGTGGTGGCAAGGCGTGAGGTATGGCGAACCCTGAAGGGACTGAAGGAACAGGGACTTACCATCTTCCTGACCACCCATTATATGGAAGAGGCGGAAGCCCTTTGTGACCGTGTGTGTATCATCAAGTCGGGAAAAAAGGTTGTGGAAGGTACTATCGAGGAAGTTATCGCGGCTTCCGGTCAAAGGAATCTGGAGGAAGCTTATCTGTTCTTTATGGGTGAGGAGGAATTGTTATGAGGCGTTTTTGGAAAATGTATCAGGTGGAACAGAAAATCTTTTTTCGCTCACCGGATGTGATCCTGTTTTGTCTGGCTATGCCGCTGGTAGTATTCTTTGTGATCACGATGATCACCGGAGAGAAAAATGCCGCAGATTCGGGTCTTACCTATCTGCAAAGCTCCTATGTAGCCCTGTCCACCGTGGGGATCTGCTGCAGCGCGTTTATGAGCATCCCCATTACCGTCGTGGAACTGCGGTCGCAGGGAATCTTGCGGCGGATGTACTGCAGT
The DNA here is from genome assembly GCA_051867075.1 of Faecousia sp. Taxonomy (GTDB): domain Bacteria; phylum Bacillota; class Clostridia; order Oscillospirales; family Oscillospiraceae; genus Faecousia. The sequence continues at coordinate 9,043 of JBJDYG010000017.1, forward strand.
CCCTGTTCCCCCGCGAGACTCTTAGCCTGCGATACTATTTGCAGTGGTGTGGTTGCGGCGCTTTCCACCCTGATTCTGACCGTTGCGGCGGTGTTCTTCTTCGGCTACCGGATGCCGGGAAACGTGTTTGCCTATCTCGCTGTTTGGCTGCTGACCATGGTCTCCATGTTCTCCATCGGTCTCATGGTTGCCAGCCTGTGCAGAACCACAAAATCCATGAATGTGGCCACAAGCCTGCTCTATTTCCCCATGCTGCTGTTCTCCGGGGCCACTATCCCCGCGGAGGTATTCCCGGGTGCCTTCCGGACCGTTGCCGGGTGGATGCCCCTGGGCGTGGGAATCAGACTGTTGAAATCCGTGTCCATGGGACGCTATGATAATATCATGATGCCGGTGGCTGCCCTGATCGCCATTACGGTCATTTGCGGCGCAGTCGCCGTCAAAACATTCAGATGGGAGTAACGCTATGGAGATGAAACAGGAACACAGACCCTGCAAAGAAAAGACAGGCGACACACTCTATAAGATCGGCATGTTCGCGGCCATGAATCATGTTACCGTCAAGACCCTGCGCTTTTACGAGGAACAGGGCCTGCTGATGCCGGCGCTGATCCATCCGGAGACCGGATACCGCTACTACACCCTCTCCCAGATGGCGGTGCTCCACCAGATCACCGCCCTGAAGCTGGCGGGATTCACCCTGGAGGAGATTGCCCATATCCATTCCGGGGCCGATGAAGAAGCGGTACTTTTGAAGAAAAAGTCAGAATTGGTTGCAAAAATCTCTGATCTCACGAGACAGATCGCCGTGGTGGACGGATACCTGTCCAAAAAGAAAACCGGACTTTCCGCACCCGTCCTGATCAAAACCATCCCCGAAACCACCGTGGCCTATATGCGGATCCGGCTGGAATCCTACGACTGCCTGTTTGACCGGATGCCGGAAATGGGCGCGCTGATGGAGAAAGCGGGCTGTATCTGTGCCCTTCCGGAATACTGCTTTACAAACTATCTGGAGCCGGGATACAAAGACGGGGACATTCCGGTTGAGATCTGTGAGTCCGTTGTGGAGGCGAAGAAAGAAGTCGGCGAGCTGCGCTTCAAAACCCTTCCCGAAATCCAGGCGGCCTGTGTTTTCCACAAGGGCTCCTATCGTACCTTTTCGGAATCCTATGAAACCGTGCTGCGTTATATCGAGGAAAACGGGTACGAGATTGCCGGGCAGATCCGGGAGAGCTATATTGATGGAGTCTGGAATAAGGAGGATGAGAGCCAGTGGCTGTCAGAAATCCAGGTGCCGGTGAGAAGAAAGGCGTAATAATCCGTGTACCTTAAACGGTTGCAACCGTTTTAACGAGAAATCCGAATAACCCATCTTAACAACTGCCGCATGATGGAAAAGCCGTTATGCGGCAGACACTATCCACGCAATAGAAACTTTATGAAATCTTTGTAAAACCCATTGGCTACCAAACGATAGTTTGCCATACTATGCGTGCAATAAACGCATATGTCATTTCGAAAATTGGGAGAAAGACGCAGCTATCGCATTACTTGAAGGAGATGTTTATTATGAAAAGACTAATCACCCTGCTTCTAGCTATGATCCTGTGCCTAAGCTTGGAAGCGTGCGACGTAAAGGCTGAACTCGTACCAAACTCTCAGGAAATCCATATCCAGGTAACCCCACAGGAAAAAACTGAGGAAGCCCAAACGGAAAGCAGCAATACCATTGCTCCAGAAGAAGCTACCGAAACTATGGAAGAAACTACCGAAATGATGAAAGAAACCACCGAAACAATTAACAAAAACACAGAAACTACAGAAATAGCTACTGGAACGACGAAAAAGGCTACAGAAGCGACGAAAAAAGCTACAGAAACGGCGAAAAAAGCCACAGAAACGGCGAAAAAAGCTACAGAAACGACGGAAAAAGCCACAGAAACGACGAAAAAAGCTACAGAAACGACGGAAAAAGCCACAGATACAATGGAAGAACCCATTCAGTTGAATTATGATCTCATCGGGCCGTGGCATTTGAATCCAAGTAAGAATGACCTTGCAGCCTTTGCAGATTCCCTCGGTCTGTTCCCCGGTTATGGAGAGTGGGGAGCCAGTATGGAAATTAGCGGCAACGGTGAAATGAGCTGGTACATCGGCGCAGAGAGCTGGCATGGCACATACTCTGTAGAGAAGAATACCCTCCATGCTCATCTGACCTCTGATTTGGAGCAGACCTCAAAGGTCTGGGACTTCCGTATCACCTCAGAAAATGGAACATATGGGCTAGAAATGGCTTATAAGAATATGACAATCTACTGGGTGTATGGCGATCAGGCGGAAGCCGCAACTGGAAATACCGTCCCTTCCAACTGGGAAAAAGCCACAGAGGACGAACCGTGGAAAGTGGCGCTAGCGGAAGACTTGTTCGCAAAATACGGTGTGATTCCGAAATACTATGAGGATCTGGGTGATGGGATTTATCAGGTCTATGTGGAAATAGGCGGTGAAATCGTCCCCTTCGTTGCAGTTAACTCTGCAACAGGCGATTATCACGGATAACGATAACTCCCCTCCCCTGCCCCACCACATATTGGCGTTGTTAATCCTGATAGGATAAGAAATATAGCATTTGTTTTTGTTGAATTTTAGAGGTGGAATATGGCAAAGAAACAAGCTATACCGAGAGTAATCTTAATCGTAGGAGCAAATCGCGGAATCGGTTATTATCTAGTAAAACGTCTGCTCGAACTTGGCGATTTTGTTTCGGTTTTAGATATTAATACGGATAATCTGAAGGAATTGAGAGAAGCGTATCCCGATAACTTAGTTGCAATTACAGCAGACGCGGCGAAAGACGAAGATATTAAAAACGGAGTAACCGAAACAATCAAGCAGTTCGGGGAAATTGATATCGCTGTACATAACGCCTGCCTTTGTACTTTTGAAAGCGAGCCAGAGAGCAATTACGAGCTTTACAGCAAAGTAATGGATATCAACTTCTTTGGGGCGTTACGCCTATCAAAAGCGGTTTTGCCGGAAATGCGCAAACAAGGTTTTGGCAGCATCATTTTTACCAGTTCGGGTGTAGGCGTTACTGGATTTGGCAACATTTCTCCTTACGCCTCGTCAAAGGGTGCAATAGAATCCCTGGCGAAATGCCTTGAAATCGAAAATCAGAGATATGGCATTTCCTTTCATTTATTCCATCCCCCGCTTACGAATACGGCTTCATCATCGGAACTTCCCATTCCAAAAGAAATGATGGCAAGTCCCCAAAAAGTTGGAAAAGGGCTTGCCGAGCATATCGGCTCCCCCAAATTCGTGATCTGTCATTCCTTTAGCCAAGCTATTCAAATGAACCTCTGCTATCGTCACCCTCTGTTTATGGGTAAGATGATGTGGAAAATGACAACACGAACAGTTCCAGAATCCGGAGCTGGCGAAGCTGCAAACGAAACAGAATTATTCCGATGTGCTGCAGTATTTCACCGGACTGATAAAGTGCCCGATTCGCAAAGGTGTTCTGACAGTGGATGACCCCGAAATCATGTCTGCGTAGCTCTGCCAGCCTATTTCCGTGTGGATTAACCTCTGCGACCGGGAGCCGGAACGGGAGCCGAAGGTCATGGAGCTGGTAGATAAACATATCAGGCAGTTTTGCAGAGTCTATCAGAACAGCTCTGCAAAGTTATGTTGCGTATCAAGAGGCAAATCATCGTTATCATAATTGGCAGGCGCTTTATACTGATTGCTATGGGATTCCAGAGAGCGGACTCGACAAAGCGGGACGACTTTGGAGGCCTGAACAGCAAAAGATAAAACGATTCCGGATATGTTTTCTGGCCTTGTTGAGGTGCTTGGTGAACTAAAAGGAATCCCGATGGGGATAATCGGCTATGAACAACCAATGGAAATGTTTTTTATAAAAGACATTAAAACAACTAAGAAGTTTATGAATAGAGGAAAAGAAAATGAATACTTTTGACTATATCACATTGAGAGAAAGAGCAGATTTAAAATATAGTGCAGCAGAATGGTTCCATTGTAAATGGGGCGTTCCAACGGAAGCCTATCTGGAATGTATGGAGGCTTATCTGAAAAAAGAAACGGAGTACGGTTGGTATCTCTGCATGATCGGTGACAAAATTGTTGGCGGTATGGGCGTAATCGAAAATGATTTCCATGACAGGAAAGACCTTACCCCAAATGTCTGCGCAGTCTATACAGAAAAAGACTACCGCTGCAAAGGAATCGCAGGTCATCTGCTGAATATGGTCGTAGATGATATGAAATCCAAAGGCATTACTCCTATTTATTTGGTCACAGATCATACCGACTTCTATGAACGATATGGCTGGGAGTTTTTGTGCATGGTACAGGGCGATGGCGAACCCAATATGACCAGAATGTATATCCACCGATAACTTCCAGTTTGTGGAGATAACGGCAAAATTGATTCTAGGGCGTATCTGAAAACTGTTAATATGACCAACAGTGAGGGATTTTTCACTGTGCAAGCCGTTTTTTCGCAGGAATACTGGGCGTATTGCAAGGGAAAACGGTGCTGCACAGGGAAAAAAGAGCCGCTGTATGGGCGTTTTGACAGTTTTCAGATACGCCCTAATGTTAAGTAAGCTACAAGCATCTGGCGGTCATTCGGTCACGGGCTGTCGAAAGGAAGAATACTAAATTTCTGAGAATAGAAACAGAAAGATTGATTTTACGAACATTTGAGGAATTTGACTATGATGACCTCTATGAGTATCTTTCTCAACTGGAGAATGATGAATTTGAGGGTTATCCGGAAATAACTTATGATAGAAAGGCTGTTAATCATATGGAGAGAACAAGTCTAATAAAACTAGATAAAAATATTATAAAAGAAACAAGTCTGCTTGCATTTCCGATCATTATACAGGGGCTTGTTTATGAATTACAATCACTTACCGATAAAGCTTTTTTAGGACATCTGAAAACGGAATATGTTTCGGCAATTGGAGCGGCTCAGCTTCCACTTAATGCTACGATGGATGGACTTGTGGCACTGTCAGTGGCAATTACAATTATCGTCTCTCAGCTATATGGTGCAAAAAAGCAGGAGAAAGCAATCAATTACGTTAAAAGTGCCATGTTGTACAGCGGTTTTTTAGGAGTATGTGTCTGTTTCCTGTGGGAGATTTTTACATATCCGATCTTGGATTTTTTTAAGGTAGATCCCTTGATCATCAACCACAGTGTGGGTTATGTAAAATTCTGTGCTCTGTTCTTCCTGGTTATAGGCATAGATTCATCATTAAATGCCATGCTGCAGGGACTTGGAAAAACAAAGATCATTATGTATTCCGGAATCATCAAAGTATTTTTTAATATTTTCTTGTCCTGGGTACTCATTTTTGGGAAATTTGGTTTTAAAGAATATAATGTAGCCGGAGCTGCAATTGGAACGCTTATTTCAAATTGTTTTGCATTTTGCTTTGTTCTTAGCTATTGTTTTATAAAACGAAAAGAATTAGGATTTGGAAAATTCAGACCGGAAGATTTTTCTATTACTTACTATAGCAAAGTGATAAAGGTTGGTGCCCCGGCTGGTATAGAGTATTTGTTATGGAACTTTTCCAATCTGATCCTGGTGAGATTCATTAATGAATTCAGCTATATCAGTATGTCGATCTATACAGTAACATTTGGAATCCAGTGTATCGTCTATGCTGTGTTTTCAAATTATTCAAAAGCTGCATTGACACTGATCGGGCAAAACATTGGAGCGCGAAACTATAAAAAAGCAAATGATGTTTTTTACAATTGCCTGATCATTAATATATTGATCATTCTATGTGCCAATGTTGCTTTCTTTCTCTTTACAGAGGATATACTCAGTATGTTTTTAAAAGAATCATATATTGTTGCACAGGGCGATAAATATCTGAAGCTGATTGGACTTACGATGTTGCCACAGAGTCTGAATGTCGTATGTGGACACGCAATTAAAGGAAACGGGAATACAAAATGGATGCTGCTTTCACAGATATTTGGTTCGTTTTTTGTGATTAGTGTGTCTTTTATATTGATTAGAGGTTTCCATATGGATATGGTAGCCATTTATCTGGTAATTATTTTGGACGAGACGATCAGAGGGATTACCAATTACATTTATTATAAGAGAAAATATCTGAACGCAAGAATACCGGATGAAATGATGAACGAATATAGGAGGGATTAAAATGAGTCAAACAGCATATCTTTATGGACAGATTTTGGGAACACATTCTTTTTGGTTAAAGGATGGTTTTTTGAAGCCGGATGAATATTCAGAAATCAGTGAAAAGTATTTTCTGCCGGGAGGGGAAACCGGAACGGCAGCAACTGTACTGGCTTCTTTAGAGGTGCAGGTTAAGATGGACGGAACACATATTGGAACAGAGGTTGCAGGTATGTTAAAGCAGTTTTATGCGGATAAGCCGGTTGATCTGTCTTCACTTACTTATGTCACAGATTATGAAGGGCTGATGGATTATGTGGTTGTCGCTGATATGGTGCGTTCTCCTATGGGTTTTTTTCAACAACTGTATGCTTCCGGGACAAAGCGCTGGAATGAGCCGAGGGAAGAGGATATCTCAGCATGTACGGTTGCGGCGATTGATCCTTTTTTTCGGGAGGAAACACAGAAGGTAGCAGAGCTTTGTGTGAAGTATGGAAAACCATATGTTACGATTGATTGTAAGCATGACACTTATTTACACCGACATGCAACAATCAATGTTGTATCCAAGGAATGTACAGGAACCGCTTATGCCGGCATGGATAAGGAAGAAATCTATGCGCTTTTGACAGAAAATACGGAGGGACTAGTGATCATTACTTCCGGAGAAAACGATATGATATGGGGCAGAAAGGGCCAATCGGCGCACCATACAAAACCATTTCAGGCAGAAGTGCGCAGTACACTTGGCGCGGGAGATACCTATAAGGCAGGATGTGTATATGGCTTGCTTCATCATATGAAAGATGAGGAAATCGTTCGTTTTGCCAGTGCTTGCTCAGCGGTTGCGATTTCAAGATTTCCACTGCCATTAAATCCACCGCGATTGGATGAGGTTAACCAATTACTCAAGCAGGAAAAGGATAATTGAAAGTAATGAGATTCCAGAGGTATGTGTTTAATTTTTGGAGATATCTGCAGAACGTGTTGTGGCTGAATAGGAAAATTTGAAGTTACAGAGTTAAAAAAACTAAGAATTTGTCTAGTTGATGAATTCTGATTTAGTAATCATTTTGAAAAGGAGGAAGAGTAATATGTTATCTGGTGGGGATATGATAGTTGGACTGTACAATCTGCCTCAAGTTGAGATTAGTAAAACAATAAGAATAAAACGAGCGTTTGTGGGTGATAAAGAGGAGATTCTGGAATTTGTGAAAAAGAATTTTCAAAAGAATTGGGTATATGAAGTAGAACATGCACTTATGGAACCTGTTTCAAAATGTTATATTGCGACAGAAGATGGGGAAATTCTTGGATTCGCATGCTTTGACTCTACAGCAAAAGGTTTCTTTGGACCTATTGGAGTGGATCCGGCACGAAGAGGTGAGGATATTGGTAAAATGTTATTGGTAAAGACACTTGAAAGCATGCGTGAATATGGTTATGGGTATGCTATTATTGGATGGGTAAGTGAAGCTGAACAGTTTTATAAAAAAACTGTTGGTGCAGAATACCTAAAAGATGGCAATCCTGAGAATAGTGTTTATTCCAATTTGGTCTTTATGGATTAAATACTATGTATTTAGCGTTGAACACCAACCTTTTGAGATGTGGTATCATTAACAAATTAGGGTCTCGCCTCCCAAAAGCAAAGCTCTGCTCAGGATGATCGAATGCTGGAGCTACTGAGCAAGGACAAAAGCTTCGTCAAACCGGAAAACCTTTCCAATTTTTACAATGGTACAAGGAGCAATATACATGAACTGCATTTTGAGAAAATGGCGGCTGTCAGACGCAAAGGATCTGGTAGCCACTTTGAAACCATGAACGAAAAATTGATTACACATCGGTAGGTGGTTTTTCTCATATTCAAGCATATTCTTTTTACTGGCACTTACAAATGTATTAATGCAACTAAACATAACTCATTTTTAATAATTATGTTATCTGCAGTTGGTGGATGTTTCTGCAACTATATATTACAATATTCATACTAATTGTAATGCGGGAGGCAATTATGAGTATTGTAGAAATAAAGAATTTGAAAAAAGAATACCCGTTATTTTTATTAGACAATGCCTCATTCAATCTTGAAGCAGGCAGAATTACAGGTTTTGCTGGGCGAAACGGCGCTGGCAAAACCACAACGATAAAGTCAATGCTAAATCTGATTCATCCGGATAGTGGAGTAATTACCTGTTTCGGTATGTCGCTGAACGGTCACGAGGCGGAAATTAAGAGGCGGATCGGGTATTCCACGGGTACTGTCAGTTGGTATCCAAGAAAAACGCTGAAGGATATTGTTGCAATTACAAGGAGCTTTTATCCGAATTGGGATGAAAATGCTTACCGAAAATATCTTGCGCTGTTCCGGTTGGATGAGAACAAAACGCCTTTGGAGCTTTCTGAGGGGATGAAGGTGAAGTTTAATCTGCTGTTGGCACTTTCCCACAGAGCAGAGCTTCTCATTCTGGATGAGCCAACCAGTGGCCTGGACCCTTTCTCCCGGGATGAACTGCTGGATATTTTCATGGCACTGCGTAAGGATGGTGTTGCGGTGTTCTTCTCGACCCACATTATCTCAGACCTGGAAAAGTGTGCGGATGATATTGTGTACATTTCCGGAGGCAGGATCAAAGCGGCAATGCCGACGGAAGATTTCCGCTGCGCATATTCTCTGCCCGGAGAGAGCCTGGAGCAAACCATACTGCGTCTGGAAAAGGAGAAAACAGTATGAAAAACATATTGAAAAAGGAATTGACCCTCAGTGCCTCCATTTTGTCCTATCTGTTTATCCTCTTTGGCCTTATGTTTTTTATCCCCGGCTATCCGATTTTGTGCGGTGTATTCTTTGTGACACTTGGTATTTTTCAAAGCTTTCAAAGTGCGCGTGAAGCAAACGATATTGTTTTTTCCGCGCTTCTGCCAGTTGCCAAGAAGGATGTGGTCAAAGGCAAATTCATCTTCTCTTGCTTTATCGAGTTTTGCAGTATCCTTTTGATGGTAATTGCAACCTTGATGCGTATGACGGTTTTAGAAGATGCTGTCGTTTATCAAAACAACGCTATGATGAATGCAAATCTCTTTGCTCTGGGCATGGCGCTGTTTATCTTCGGTCTTTTCAATCTGATATTTATCGACGGTTTTTTCAAAACAGCCTATAAATTCGGAAAGCCTTTTGTCACACACATCATTATTACTTTTGTAATCATTGGAATCGGCGAAGCGCTGCACCACATTCCGGGATTGGAGGCAATCAATGCTTTCGGTTTTGAATATTTCGGTTTGCAGTTTGGTCTTTTTGTCTTGGGAGCCATGGCATATATTGCACTCACCGTTTTATCCTATCGATGTGCCTGTCGGAATTTTGAAAGAATAGACCTATAAGGAGAAAACTAATGCTGCAGGATAATTTGATTATGTTACGAAATATGTATGGAATGTCCCAGGAAGAGATTGCAGTGAAAATCGGTATTTCCCGACAGGCGTATGCCAAATGGGAGAGCGGTGCGACTGTACCCGATATTGAAAAATGTAAGCGTTTGGCAGATTTCTATGATGTCACCATTGATAGTTTGCTCAAAACGGCAACTGAAGATAAAATTGGGATGATTCCGCCTGCACCAAAAGGTAAAAACATTTGGGGCAGTGTTACAATAAACGAGCGGGGACAGTTGGTTATACCAAAAGCAGCAAGAGAAAAGTTCGGTTGGAGCGGAGGGCAGAGACTGATCGTTCTCAGCGATCATGATGGTATCGCTTTGATTTCTGCAAAAATGTTTGAGGAGAATATGAAAGCGGCTATGGAATATGCTTCTATGACAGTAAAGAATGATTAGAACTATTGAAAATAAAGAGTTAAGGTTATCTGATCATCTGTTTTGGTTCCCTCTCCAGGTCAAGGGACAGGCTGTGGCTGGAATGATTCACAGTTTATGTGAATCATAGGAAATCAAGAGAAAGACAAATTGAAATATGTAGCATAGGATAAATTTCAATGTGCAGAGCAATGCGGCTGTGTCCGCCGGGCATGGCCGCGTTATTTGGGTCCGCAAACCTACCGAACGCTAGGTAATGTGTAAGAAAAGGATGTTATGATATGCAAGAAGAAAAGACTATATGGATTGATGCTAAAAACAGAATTCTTGCATTCAAACCGGCTGAGAACAGTAAAAGGATTTCAAAACAGAAGGCCATTTGGAGATTACATAATGAAGTTAATTAAATCCGGATACCGGATTATGAAAAGGAGAATGATTCAATATGAAAAGAAAAAATGCACTGTTGATTACGGTGATCTTGTGCCTGTCTTTGGCAGCATGCAGCAAGACACCTGAGTTTGAACAAGGCTCGAAGGAAAACCATACGGGAACAACCCATACGGAAAGCTCTGAGCAGATGCAGCAGCAAAGCGATAATTCGACCCAAATCGGGAGTACAACTGAAAAACCGGAAGAAGTCACTCAACAAAGTATTGATTTAGCTGGGCCTTGGCATCTGGACATCGAAAAAAACGATCTTGCTGTATTCGCTGAGTCTTTGAATTTGTTCCCCGGTTATGGAGAGTGGGGAGCCAGTATGGAAATTCTCGGAAACGGTGAAATGAGCTGGTACATCGGTGCAGAGGGCTGGCATGGTACATACTCGGTAGAGAAGAATACCCTTCATGCGCAGCTGACCTCCGACTTGGAGCAATCCACACAAAATTGGGATTTGCGCATCACCTCGGAAAGTGGAATAGCTGGACTGGAAATGGATTATAAGGATATGACAATTTACTGGGCGTATGGCGATCAAGAGGACGCCGCAAGCGGAAATACTATCCCTTCCAACTGGGAAAAAGCCACAGAGGACGAACCGTGGAAAGTGGCGCTATCGGAAGACTTGTTCGCAAAATACGGCGTGATTCCGGAATACTATGAGGATCTGGGTGATGGAATCTACCAGGTCTACGTAGAAGTTGGCGGTGAGCTCGTCCCCTTTGTGGCGGTAAACTCTGCAACAGGCGATTATCACGGGTGACAACAAAAAGGAGTTGGAAATGATGAAGATTCCATTCGAAGAAGGGATGCTTGTTGTCGTTTCTTGATTATAGAATAGGACCCTTTATTTTAGACCTGCCAACTGTTTCAGTCATAGTAGGCGATTCCGAAAACCGCGGAAACTGTCCCGACCAATTGGGAGGAATCTTCTAAGAATGTGCCGTAGAAAGCGGAGAAAGTGAAGTATACAACATGGTACATATCCTTTTAATTGTCATTTATCTGTCATTTATCAGCCTGGGGTTGCCGGATGCACTGTTGGGGGCTGCTTGGCCAACGATGTGCGGGGAATTGCTTGTACCGCTGTCTTACGCGGGAGGTATTTCTGTAATCATCTCCATCCATACCGTGGTGTCCAGTTTGCTGGCAGAGCGTATGAATCGATGGCTTGGAACTGGAAAAGTAACCGCCATCAGCGTGGGAATGACAGCGTTTGCCCTACTGGGTTTCTCCCTTAGCAGAGAATACTGGCAGCTGTGCCTTTGGGCGATTCCCTACGGCCTTGGTGCAGGCAGTGTGGATGCCAGCCTGAATAACTATGTGGCGATTCATTACGCCAGCCGTCATATGAGCTGGCTGCATTGCATGTGGGGTTTGGGCGCCAGTGCGGGTCCATACCTGATGGGGTTTGCGATCAGTGCCGGGATGGGCTGGGCCGGAGGCTATCGCATTATCGCCATCCTGCAATTTGCGTTAACGGTTCTTCTGGTGGTGAGTCTGCCGCTGTGGAAACGAGGAAATGCGAATGCAGGTGACGACCCTGTACATAGCCAGGGCATTCGGAAGACCATACGCATACCTGGTGTGAAAAAGGCGGTGCTTGCCTTTGCCTGCTACTGTGGATTGGAACAGAGCTGTATTCTTTGGGCAAGCTCTTATCTGGTTCTCAACGGCGGCATGACAGAAGAAACGGCGGCAAGCTGTGCCGGTATCTATGTTTTGGGAATTGCCGTTGGGCGGCTACTCGGTGGGTTTTTGACCATGAAATTCAGCGATTTGACCCTTGTCCGACTTGGTCAGGGAATGATTCTGGCAGGCATTCTGGCAATGCTGCTGGGTGGGCCGGCTCTGTTGCCGGGACTGCTGCTGATGGGGTTGGGCAGTGCACCGATTTATCCCTGTATGATTCACGCAACACCCCGGCATTTTGGCGAGGATAAATCCCAAGCAGTGATCGGCCTGCAAAGTGCTGGAGCGTTTGCGGGAATCTGCTGCATGCCGCCTCTGTTTGGTCTGATCGCACTGCATATTGGCGTTGAACTTCTGCCATGGTATTTTCTGGCAATTCTGCTGGCAATGACAGCCGTACACGAGTCATTAATCCTAACAGACCCGGCTGCATTTGGGCTGGCAGGTGAAAAATGATGGCCAGAACTGCCTTTCTATTATGACAACGGCTTTTCTAAGGCAGAACGGGAGGCAAGCAGAGTGGTAAAGCGCGTCCAGTCAATATGCGTGGAGTTTTTCAGACGGTAAACCGTGTCCTTACGAAATTCCGGTGCCTTCTCCGACTGCATATCCGGAAACATGCTGCGGTTGCGGAATACCAGACAAAACAGGTGCTGAATCAGCGTAACAACAGAAAGCCCCTGCTCTTTGTAAGCGTTACACCTCTTCAAAATGCCGCTGCTCTGATACCGCCTGAAATATTTCTGGATTCTGAAAGAAAAACGCATTTCATTTTCAACATCAAATGCTATACTGTTCATAGTACAGCCCCCTTGTATGTGTTTGGTGTTGTGTAGCGATTACATTATGCCATACATTGGGTCTGTACTGCTTTTTTATTTCATAAAGTCGGCTAAAAAGTTCGATTTTCTTTGGGTGGGAAGTTTGAGTATCTAATAAAAGAGGAAAAGAAAACCAGAGAATTATTCCACTGGCTCTTTTACCTTACATAGTCCAATAACGGTAGCCTCTATAACAGACAGTTCTCTATCGTTTAATTTATCGAGCTGTGTGTCCAAGCGTCTGCGGACGGTGCTCTTTTTGACTTCTTTTGGGGGAAATATGTATTCATCAACTGACACATCGAACATAGTCACAAGCTGAATGAACAGTTCCATACTTGGGTATTGCCCCTCATTTTCGATTGCTTGAAGATGTCTTGGATCGTAATCAACGATACGAGCAAGTTGCTCTCTGGTCATACCTTGGGCTGTTCTGGCTTTTTTAATTGCCTGTCCAATAGGCATAAAATCAAAGTCAAAATCGTTGTTTTTTTCGTCCATAAACTTATCACCTTGTAAAATATAGTATTTCCAACATATTTTACAGAAATTGAAGTTCTTCTTGAACGGTCTGAAATCCCTTGTGATAGGAGATTTGATTTCTATATCATGGTGATCAAAACTCATAGTTGAATTTAGTTTTATACTCCACAGTTTTCCACCAAAGCTTACGTTGATGGTATTCTTTATCCGACAAACGTGAAAAGGATATAAAACCGTGAGGTTCCCTATGAAAAGGGAAAATGAAAAACCGGTTTGTTCCGGTCATTCGTATGCAAAATCTGAATTTAAGTTGCATAGACAGAAGAACAAAGTAGCCTGCTTACATAGCATAGTCATTTAGTAAGCCAAATAACAAAAGAAATCGTAATAGAATTATCTGCCGGACGATGGCAAAAGAAAAAAAAGCCGTCGTACAGCAGACACATTTTCATGCGCTCATGAAGCGGCGGCTCAATTTTCAGAGCCGTCGTTTCTTTTTGCCCATCGGGATCTTTTTTCGATCCTATTCCAAGCAATCGGCACGACGGCCCATTGGAGGGGGTTTCCGTGCCACCAGTGCTTTTGCATAGCCCACTGAATTTTAACTTATCAAAACTGCTAAAAAAAGCCTTGTTTGCACATGGCACCTTTCTACATTTCAAGTAGAAGTTAAATCTCCATTTCATAGAAATAATTATGCTTATTGCCGTAAAGGTCTCAGTACCTTTGCGGCTTTTTGCTTGTCGCATTGTGCCGGGGCATTGGATAAGCCCGTTTCTGGTACAGGCTGCCGTGGTCCTCCATCAAGTGGTTTTCTCTTTCGAAAATCACTTGATGGAGGATACGAATATGGATGGAAACCATCCGAAAAACATTGACCCACGCCCGAAACGGCGCAGGGATAAGGACAACCCTTATGAGATTTTTACCATAGGTATCGAAACCGATTGCCCAAGGTATTATATACGCTTCAAGGACGGCTCCCACATCGAGCATTGCTTTGAAATCTCCAAAGAACTGTTTATTCTGCTGGATAGCTTTGAACTGGATGACTTGTCTTTTCTCAATGAATGGGACAGATACCTAGAACAAAGTATGCAGACCGAGGCATCCATGGAGACCAGATCCATGTGCCACCAGGAAACAGTGGAGGAGACAGTCTTTCGGCATATCGAGAGTGAAATGCTACATAGGGCTATTTCCACCTTGCCGGAAGTGCAACGGCGCAGACTGCTTCTATACTACTTCGGGAATATGACATACCAGGAGATTGCAGAACTGGAGGGCTGCAAGCATCCAGCTGTGATGAAGTCAGTGAAGGCAGCGATTGAAAGTCTGAAAAAATATTTTTCTGAGTAGGGTTACAATTTGGCGTTTAAGTGAGGAAACGGGTGAAGGGAGTTTTCACTGACCTTCCTGAACCTTGAAAACTGAACAGACAATGGTACAAGCACAAACACCTGTGCGGATGTGCAGGAGCTGCGCCGCCATGACAGATGCCTTTCAAGAAGTCATCCGAGCGATCTACGCAGCCTCCTAGCCCAGTGCGGCACTCTGGGCATATCACAACCCCATAGGTGACAATGAAACTTGCTCACGCTCTCCCAAGGACTAGGGGGAAGCCCTGCGGTATCCGCCAGCCATCAGGCAGCGGTACTGTGGAGCTATGACAGCCATGCCAAAGGCGGCTTGTATCATTCCTACCACCAGGGATGCGTGGCAAAAATGGTGGACATAACATCAAGGTACTGCAAAAGCACAGAGCCGGAATTCTCATGTTTATATGTGAACAAGCTATCGGCTCTGCTGCATCAAAGTCAGATACCGTGCGCTGGAGGAGTTTTCTTCCAGCGCATTCATGTGACTTTGAATCAGATTCAAGGAGGTGAAGTACGCTTGGCTTGCAGCTGTATGAAAAAATATGTTGCATTTGACAAGCGTAATCAAAAATGTACTATGTCACAAGTTTGAAAAGATCCCTTCCTTCAATTTCTTATCTGAGTATCCGGGGAAGATTCTCTGTTTGCATTTTGCAGTTATTGGAAACAATATCCAATGAAAGGAAAGGTGATTTTTCATGATAAGCAGTTCCCAGTTATCGAAAATGCGCGCTGTTGAAATCAATTCATGTAATCCGGAATCACTTGTTGATTTGAGAGATATATCTATCAATACAAGCGCACCTTTAATTGAGCGTGTGGAAAGCTTCTTCACACAAGTTAAAAACCCTTATCTTTTCAAAGTCGATGATGTGATTGTGAAAGTGCGGTATGGTAACGGTAAATCATTTTCTGATGCCATATCCACGATATTATCCATGGAATAATTTACTAGGATAATTTCACTTTGACATCGTTGAAGAATAAATGGCTCTATGCTATTATATCGATGTGTGAAAGATAGAAGCATAGCCGCCATCAAATTTTGATGGAGGAACGCTTATGGCATACTCAAGATCCGTGAATACTCTTTCAAGAGCATCTTCTCCCCTATCCCAAGTCCCCCAAGCCCTCATTATGTGGAAAGCCGCTATCTATATTAGGCTTTCTAAGGACGATGGTGATAAGCAGGAAAGTAACTCTGTGACAAATCAGCGTGAAATTCTGAAAGAACACCTTAAACTTCATCCAGACATAGAACTCTACGATATCTATGTTGACGATGGATGGAGTGGCACCAATTTTGATCGTCCCAGCTTCCTGCGAATGATGGAGGACATCTATTCCGGCAAGGTCAACTGTGTTATCGTGAAAGACCTTTCTCGTTTCTGTAGAAACGCATCTGAAGGTGGACAATATCTTGATAACATTTTTGTACGATACAGAGTGCGTTTCATTGCCATTAATAACGGTATTGATACAGCATCCAACAATATGAATGCTGCAACGCAATGTATTTCTGTTGGTGTTACAAATGTTATCAACGAAAGTGTTGCTGCAACTACCTCTGTTAATGTGCGTGGTACGCTGAATGTAAATCGGCAACAAGGAAAATTCATCGGTTCATTTGCGACATACGGATATATGAAAGATCCAAATGATCATCATAAACTGATTATTGATGAAGAAACTGCTCCTATCGTAAGAATGATTTTTGAAAAATTTCTCGAAGGGGTTAGTATCATTGGGATTGCAAAACTGCTTAATGGAATGGGAATTCCCAATCCTTCCACCTATAAAAAATTGAAAGGATTCAACTATCGTCATCCGGTTGGTTCCAGTAACGATGGTCTTTGGCCTGACACCTCTGTGAGATCTATCTTGAAAAATGAAATGTACATTGGAAACATGGTTCAAGGGAGAAATACCACAGTCAGCTATAAGATTAAGCAGTGCAGAGCAATCCCAAAAGAAGATTGGATTATTGTAAAAGGCACTCACGATCCAATCATTGATGAAGAAACATTTCGCAAAGTTCAATCCATCTTTAATCGGAATACCCGTGCAACGCCAGATACAAAGAATCTTCACCTATTTGCAGGCTTTGTTAGATGCTCAGATTGCAAACGCGTGATGAATAGAAAAACGAACCAGCACCCATATGGAACCTACAGATATTATCGTTGTTCTACCGCACGGAAAATGAGTAAAGGTGCTTGTACAAACCATTCCATCCGTGCAGATAAAATGGAACAAGCAGTTCTGGTTCTTTTGCAAACTACCGTCAACACAGCAATTGAATTTGACGAACTCCTTAAGAAAATCAACGCAAACTCCGGAAGGAAAAAAGAATGTTCCCATTTACAGCAAACGCTGAAAACACAGCAAGCAGAGCGCGAGAAATGCATGAGAGCTATGGTAGATCTTTATCCTGACTGGAAATGCGGAATCATTTCTCAGGAAGAATATCTTAGCATTAAGGCATCGTTACAAGAAAAAGTTGCAACCCTGGACGCCATGATCTCCAACCTCGAAAAGTCCGTACAAGAATATGCGTCAGGAATTACAAGTGAGAATGAATTTATATCTCATTTCTTGAAGTACAAGAATTTCACTCAGCTTACTCGTCCTATGCTTATCGAGTTAATCGAAAACATTTATGTTTTTGAAGGCGGTAAGATCGAGATTGAACTGAAATACAGGGATGCATACGAGCAAGTCGTTCAGTATATCGAGATGAACAAGGAGTTTACTGAATCTGCATAAATAATTATTGGGAGGCAGAATGTATCTGTCTCCCCTAATTATTTCCAATTGAAATTTATGGTCTACCCTTGACATCATCCCCCGCCGCCTACGCCACCATAAAAGCTCATTTTGACGACATGAAGACCGCTCCCGAGGATTTTGACCTGATCGTTACCGGCGATTTGGGGCAATTGGGTAAGGAAATGCTTTTGGAGCTTGCCAAACGGGACGGGGTCTGCCTCGGCGGAAAGCTGACAGACTGCGGGACGCTGGTTTTTGACAACGTTAAACAGGATGTCCACGCCGGCGGCTCCGGCTGCGGCTGCAGCGCCATTACCCTGTGCGGCTATCTTCTGGGGCAGCTGAACGCCGGTAAGCTGAAGAAAATCCTGTTCTGCGGCACCGGAGCGCTGCTTTCCCCCACCTCCACCCAGCAGGGTCTGCCCATTCCCGGTGTCTGTCACGCGGTGTGCATTACAGGAGGAAAGTAATATGGATTATGTAAAAGCGTTTCTGATCGGCGGGCTGCTCTGTCTCATCGGTCAGATTCTCATTGACAAAACCAAACTGACTCCGGCACGGATTCTGGTCAGCTATGTGGTCATCGGTGTTTTTCTCGGCGCGATTGGAGTCTATCAGCCCCTTGTGGAATTTGCCGGTGCAGGTGCCTCAGTTCCCCTGACGGGCTTCGGCAATACCCTGGCCAAGGGCGTCAAGGAGGCGGTGCAGGAGGACGGCTTTCTGGGAATTTTCACCGGCGGGCTGAAAGCCTCTGCCGGTGGCATTACCGCCGCCATACTTTCCGGTCTGATCGCCAGTCTGATTTTCAAGGCCAAGGATAAATCTTGATTTTCTGGGTAAGATATGTCAGCGGCAAGACCGCGAGACAGATATCGGAGGAAGAAAAGAATGAATAACCAGAATCAGAACAGAAATCAGAACAACAACCAGAACAAGAACGAGAACGAGAACCGTAACGAGAACCGTAACGAGAATCGAAACGAGAACCAGTCTCAGAACAGAAACAGCCGCTGATGGCAGACGGGACGCCCCGCAAGACGGGCGTCCCGTTCGTTATTTCTACCCAGCCGCTTTCAAACCTCCACGAATCTTCCGAGCTGGAAGAAATAGAGGTATTTCGCCTTGACGGGCATTTCATAGATCCGGCTCAGGGCTTCGGCGTAGGTCTGCACCTGAAGCCGGTAACGCTCTGCCGCTGCCGCCGCCGTTTCTTCCGTTACACGGTCGGTTTTGAAATCCACCACCGTGATGCCATCCTCCTCCAGCAGGGCGCAGTCAACAACGCCCTGGAGAAGTACCTGCTCTCCTTCCAAGCCATCCCCGTAATGGCTGCCATCATCGAGAATGGAGAACTTGAACTCCCGCAGGCAGGGCCTTCCGGAGCGCAGCTTCTGCCCGATTTCTGTAGCGAAAAAACGGGCAATCTTCCTGCAGTCAACCAGCTTTCCCTGCTCCTCGGTGATAAACTTCCTGGATACCAGCCGCGAGATTTCCGCTTTCACCGCATCCTCACTGCCGCAGTTTTCATAGCGCAGGTATTGCAGCGCAGCATGGGCAGCACTGCCGTAAGCCATGCCTTCCCCATTCCCGGCAAGAAATGCGGGACGGCGAAAATCCCGGGTGAGAAATTTCGGCTCCTGGGTATCCTCCGCCGCTTCCGCATCCTTAACCCGCCCTTTGCGACCTGTAGCCGTTTGCTTGGAGGGCGCACGGGTTGCGGCAGTGTGGTCATATCGGAAGGACAAGGCACATTGCAGTGTTTTCTCCACGCCCTCCGGCATTGCCGGAGCTTTTTCCGTCAGCACAGATGTGCCGCCCCCGGTTTCCGGGGCATCTGAAACCCGGATCACCCAGGGATACTCTCCCAAGCCGGTCTGCGCAGGCCGCCCCCCAAGGGCATGAAGCTGCCCTGCCTCAGTGTGGCGGGTTGCCGCCAGCAGTACCCATTGCCCGGGTCGAACCGCCTCCCGACACAAGAGCTCTCCCCTGTCAAAGTCCTGGCGCAGGGCGATCTGCTGCAGCACCTTCCCTGGATTGTTTTCCGCGTAGGTCATAATCAGGCGGTCCCGAGCCCGGGTCATGGCAACATACAGTATCCGCAGCTCTTCCGACAAGCTTTCCGCCGCCATTTTCGCCGCAATGGCACGCTTGGCAATGGAGGCGTAGCGGACACGGTTTTCGGTGTCCGCTACGGACAATCCCAGTCCCAGCTCCTTGTCGCAGAGGATCTGCGAGCGCTGGCTCTCCGTATTGAACTTCCGTGAAAGATTGCTGAGGAACACCACAGGAAATTCCAGTCCCTTGGATTTGTGGATACTCATGATGGTGACGCACCCAGCGGCGGAAGAAGCTGCCGAAATCAGGCCCTTTTCCTCCATGGCGTCCAGAAAATCCAGAAACTGCCCCAGATCTTTCAGATTTCCCTTCTCGAAATCCGCCGCCATTTGATAGAAAAGCTGAATGTTGGCGCTTTTTGCCTCTCCGCCTGGCATAGCCGCATAGACGCTGTCCAGCCGGGTCAGCACAAAACAATTTTCCAGAAGGGCGGTCAACGGGCTCATCCTGGCTTCCCGCCGCAGCTTGTCCAGCGCATCCAGAAACGCCTTTGCCTTTGGACTGCCGCTGAGAAGCAGGGCTTCATAGAATGGGCCTTTTTTCTGTACACTTCGGATCGCCGCCAGATCGTCAGCTGTGAAGCCGAAAATGGGACTTGCCAAGGTGCTGATGAGGGGAATATCCTGCCGGGGGTTCCAGATGGTCTGCAAAAAGGCCCGAAGCGTTCCGATCTCCTCTGTTTGCAGCAAATCTGTACCGCCTCCCGAGGCGCAGCGGATCCCCCGCGCTTCCAGCGCCTGCTGAAAATAGCTGCCGCCGCTGCCGGGAGAACGGAGCAGGATCACGATGTCCTCCGGGCGAACCGGCCGAAGCTGGCCGCCCTCCCGCACGGTGGTTCCTTCCCGGAGCATGGCCGCAATCTGCTCCGCCACAAATTCCGCTTCCTCCGGGTACTGGTTTTCCCGGGTTTCGATCACATGAAGCTCCACTGCGGAGGTAAGGGGCGTATGGGGAATGCCCTCTTTCAATTCTTCCGCTTCGCCGTAAGTAAGACCGCCCACCTTCTCCCGCATACAGGTGCGAAACACATCGTTCACCGCGTCGATGACCTCTGCCCCGGAACGGAAATTGTGACTCAGTAGAATCTTTCTCCCATGCCCGGGTTCGGCCTGCTCCGCAGGGACATATTCGCCGTACTTTTTCAGAAAAATCCCGGGATCCGCCAAGCGGAACTGATAGATGGACTGCTTCACATCGCCGACCAGGAAGCAGTTCTGTTTTTCCCGGGTCAGCGCGTCGAATATGGCGTCCTGCACGCCGTTGGAATCCTGATACTCATCCACCATGATCTCCCGGTAGCGCCGCCCGATTTCCGACGCAGCGGCAGTGGGGTGACTCCGGGACTTTCCCAGCAGCAGATCCAGCGTTCTGTGTTCCAAATCGCCAAAATCCAGCACACGGCGGCTGCGTTTGACCGCTGCGTAATCCCGGTCAAACTGCCGTACCAGCGCCACCAGCCCACGTCCGGCAGTGGCAGACTGGCTCAGATCCGAGAGTACCTGCTGCGAATCGTTGGAAAAACCCTGCAATTTCTTTTTCAGGCCGTCCTTACAGGCCGTCCAGGCAGCTTTGATCCGTTCCGTCAGCTCCGGGTCGGGATTATTCTTTGTGGGAAAGCGCAGCGTTCCGAAACGAAGCTCCCGTTTTGCGGAAATTTCATCCCAGGCTGTGCAGGCACGAAGCTCTTCCAGCTGATACAGGGCGTCCTTCAGCGTAGCTGCGGCCTTTTCCAGGCCGGGACAACGGCCGGCACTTCCCGCGCACTGCCGGAGCACCGAAATGTGGCAGTCCAAATAATCGTGCAGATCCTGTATCAGATAGGCGCCCCACACCGTTTTTCCGGCGTCCTCCACACCTTCCGCATCGGCGTCTGTCAGACACTTTTCCAGCCAAAGCTCCGGATTCAGATGACAGCGGGCACTGTCGTAGACTTTTTCAATGATTTCCGGCACCTGCCGATCTGAGCGCCCGACGCCCTGTGTATCCACAAAGGCCCGGAAATCCGGGTTATCTCCCGCCGTTTCGTAGGCGCGATCGAGAAGATCCCCCAAAACCGTTTCCCGGATTTCACGGCATTCGTTCTCGTCCGCTACCCGGAAGTCCGCGGCAATATCCAGCTTATAGGCATATTCCCGGAGCAGATCGGAGCAGAAGCCGTGTACGGTGGAGATTTTCGTCAGAAACAGCCGCTGCATCTGACGCTGCAAATGCCGGTTTTCCGGCTGTCGGGCGATTTCTTCCGTCAGTTTGGCGGCAATTTTTCCGCGAAGCTCCGACGCGGCAGCTTTGGTATAGGTAATGATAAGAAATTCGTCCAGATCGGCAGGGTCGGTTCCATCCGTCAGGTAACCCAGCAGCCGGTCCACCAGCACCTTGGTCTTGCCGGAACCGGCAGCAGCGGAAACCAGCAGTTTTCCGCCCCGGTTCGTCACCGCCATTTGCTGCTGGGGTGTCAGTTTATCCGCCAAGCGCACCCATCTCCTTTCCGATCTCGTCCCAGAAGCGCTGGGCATCCATGGTCTTATAATTGCGCCGCCCTTCCACACTTGCCGGATGACATACAGCGCCATAGGGACAGAACCGGCAGGCGTCGTGGGCGCTGCCCCGGGTATAGGGATTTGGCTCCACATTGCCGGAGGCAATGTCCTCTACCAGTCCCGCCAGTACCCGGAACACATACCCTTCCAGCAGCTTCAGCTGGTCCCGGTCGGCAAGGTCGCCGGCGAGGCTGCCGTCCTTTTTCACGCTGTAGCACATCCGCTGGGGGGCATCTCCCGGCTCCATAGCCTGCAAAACCGTCTCGTCCCGCAGCAGCAGTCCCCTGCGCTTCCACTCCGCTTTCCGCTCCTGCTCCGCTTCCTCTTCACTCAGTTTTCCGTCCGAAGAAAGGTACGGAGCACGGGCAGGAAAATACTGCACCCCGGCAGCCACCGGGCGGTCGCCCAGCATCTCATCCCCGCTGCTTTTCAGAGCGAACATGTAAAGCAGCATCTGCAGTCCCACGCCGTTGAATACGTCGCAGTAATCAAAATCCTTTTTGCCGGTCTTGTAATCCACTACACGGAAATACCGGCTTGCGCCGCTGTCCCAGGTGTCCACCCGGTCAATAAAGCCCCGAAGAACCGCGTTCATGCCGCCGTTGGGAACGGGGATTGGCGGCAGTCCGCCGTCGCTGCCGAAGCTCACTTCAAAGCCCACCGGGGAGAAAAGGGATTCCTTCAGTTCCAGCCACAGTTCCCGCACCACCATGTCCAGCTCCTGAATATGGCGGTGAAACAGGTAAGTCACACGTTCTGATTCGATCTGACTGAAATGCTCCCGGGCGTATTCGTCACTGAACCGGTGGGCAATGTCCAGGGTTTCCTCCAGAGAAACCCTGTGAAAGCCCCCCATGTCCCGGATACAGCGGGCGGTATTTTCCAGCACGGCATGAACATAGGTGCCGAATTCTGCCGGATCGATAACAGCTTCCTTCCGTTCACGCGCCCGCAGGCCGTATTTGAGGAAGTAAGAAAGGCGGCATTCTGCCTGCCGGTCAATCTGGGATGCGGAAAGATTCAAGGTGGCACCATAGAGCTTTCCGATATTTTCCCGTTCCACTTTTCCAAGGCAATAATCCCGCCGGCGACAGGTTTCGGCGTATGTATCCGGAACGTTCAGCCGCTTTGCTGCGTCCTCAGCGTCCCACCGGGCAAGGTATGCCCCCGCCTCCTGTGCGTCCGCCGTGGCAAAGCCCAGTATATCCTTTGCCTGCTGCTCCCCGCCTGCCAGATCAGAAAGGCGGCGATACACGAAGGAGGGCTGCTCTGCGGAGCAGAATACGGTAACACTCTCCATAGCGCCGCAGAAGCATCCGTAAATCTCCGCGAATTCCGCCTGCACGCCCTCCATAGCGCCGCCGGTGAGGGGTACGCCCAGTTCCCGGAGGGTGACACGCTCCTGATCCGTCAGGACGCCGGCAGAGCCGGAGTAGCCGGGGAGTTTGCCTTCTTCCGCCCCCAGCACAATCAGATGCTTTTCCTGATGGCAGCGCATGGCGGAAACGGGGCCAACCTGCACCGCATCCAAAACCGGCGGGATGGTGCCCACGTCGTACTGGCTTAGCAGCAGACGGAAAAGCCGGGTAAAATGCTCCGATTCCCAACGGGTATCCCCCAGAACGTCATACATCTGCTCCAAAGCACCCAGCAGAATTTCCCAAAGCTGGTTCAATATCTGCGCACCCCGGTTATCACCGGATGCGTCCAGTTCCTGCGCCAGATCGGAAAGGCGCTGCCCCAGCGAAATATCCTCCAAAAACGCATACAGCGCCAGGACCTGTCCCCGCAGATCATCTGCATCCCGGAAGCCCTGCTGCAACCGAATCAGCGGAGTCATGGCTAAGTTTCTCGCCTCGTTCAGCTCTGCCAGCCGCGCCCGGTCATTGTCCGTCCATACGCCGCTCAGACCGTCCGGGTGGTTTTCCCAGTCCTTTATCCACTTCTGCCCACGGATGCCCCAGATAATGGCATAATTCTCCACCCGGTCACAGGTATCCGGGTCAATGGGCGACAGAGCGGAGCGCAGATAGCGCAGCACATTTTTCAGATCAAAGCCGCTGAGGGCGGCATCCAGCGCCGTCAGCACCGTGGCAATGACACTTTTTTGCAGAATGTCCTCAGTGCCGGACTGGTACACCGGAATGTGGAAGCGATGGAAAATCAGATTCACCAGTGGCTGATACACCGTTATATCGGTCAAGATCAGCGAAATATCCCGGTAGCGGCACCCGGACGCCACCAGTTCCATCACCTGACGCGCCGCGCCCATGCACTCAAGATAGGGTGATCCGGTGCGGAAAACCCGCAGGCAGTCCTGTGCACCGCCCCTGCGGATGGTGCCCTGAAACAGCCCCTCCCGCACCGGGGAAAGGGGCAGATGCTTTTCGGGAATGATCTCGAGCTTCACCTCCACCCCGGCATGCTGGGCGCAGCGAAGCAGCTGGGACGCCGTATCCCCTGCCTTTTCAAAGGCCAGCAGGTGTGAATCCACCCGGTCACAGTTCAAACTTACCGTCACATCGGAAGAAGCCTGAATAAGGTGCTCCAAAATAGCAAGGTGCTGCCGGGTAAAGTCCGGGAAGCCGTCTATGTAAAATACATGCTCCTGGGCAAAGTCGCCCTGCTCCATCTGTTCCAAAAGCCAGGTCATCTGATCTCTCGGGTCGCGTCTGCCCCGGCTGCACAGGGCATCATAGCTCTCCATCAGAAGCGCCAGCTCTTCCAGCTTCTGAGCAAGGCTGCCCTCCGTCTCTCCGGCGGCACGGCTCAAATCCCCCGAAGTGATGCAGCAGCGCTTGAATTCATCCAAAGCGTCAATGAGGCCGGTGAGAAATTCCGGCTTCGTCTCTACGGCGGCATAGGCTTTCAGGCGACTGGATAAGTGCCTTGCCGCCGCCGCCATTGCGACCACCCGGCCACCGTTATCCAGACATTCTTCCGCGGCGCTGCCCATGGAATCCTCCACCCGGCGGGCAAGGCGGGTAAACGACAACACCTCAGCATACCGGCTGGCGGTGTCTCCTGTCGCGGCGCACAGCCGCCGCTCCGTTTCGTGGCTGATCAGCTCAGGGACCATCAGAATGCGGTTTCCCTTCCTCCCGGCCACGTCCGCCGCGATGCGCTTCAAAATCTCATCCCGGTTGGCAGTCCAGTCCCTGCCAAGCAAAAGGTGCAGCATAGGCCCACCCCTTTCTCTGTTTTGCTCCATCATACCACAGATTCCGTCCAATGAACAGAGCGGGATTTATCCTGCAAACAAAATATTTTCCAGTTCTCCCAGAGCATCCAGCAGGAAAAAACGCACCTCGTACGCTTCCTCCCCGGTAAGCGCCCCGGTGAGGCTGTCAGGAAAGCCCGCCCCTGCCGCCTCCGATGCAAAGCCCTCGGAGGTTGCAGGCAGGCACAGCGTTGGAAACGCTACGCACCACCAGTTATGCCCCTCTCCCCCGCCGATGGTGATCCGCAGGGCTTCATACACTCCGGCAGGCAGAGTAAAGGTATCATAATAGCGAGTGTCAAAGGCTTCCCTGCACAGCGTCACCACTGCTTCGCAGTCGCACCCGGCAGCTTCCAGCGTTTTGTTGGCAACTGCCTGAATTTTGGGCAGGTTCGCCTGTAAGTACGCCTTAGCTTCCTCCACATCCGCGATTTTGGCAAGGTCATTTTGCAGGCTCGCAGTCACCGCATCCCGAACCTGCAGCTTGATTGCCTGATCTTCGTCGCTGTCGGAATTGGCAACCACATGGAGCCGGATCAATTCTTCATTCAGCCGCTGCCGGTCGGCAATCAGCGTCCCGCACCACACGGACGCCGCAAGAATCAGGCAGATACCGATTCGTTTCACAAGTTTCTTCATAAAAAACACCGTCCATACGGAAATGCTTCCAGTATGGACGGTTTGCGCCGGAATTATACAGGTTTGGCAATAAAAACATTGGGATAGTTATCTTTCAGCATACTGCACACCACGGCGGCGTATTCAAAGTCCTGCAAAATGGCAAAAACCGCCGAGCCGGAGCCGGTCATCTGCTGATTCAGAGAACCGTAGCTATTGCAGATGGATTTGATGTAGTTCAGTTCCAGATGCTCCGAGGTTACCACCGGGTCAAAAACGTTATACACGTTTTCCGCCACCTTCCCTAAGTCCCCTGCAAGCAGGGCGCTTTCCATGGCCTGATTGTCCGGCCGGTGGGGAATCGCCACCTCGTCGATCTTTTGATACAGTTCGGGCGTGGAGACGGAGAAATCCGGCTTGCACACCACGAATACGCAGTCAGGCATGTCCGGCAGTTTCCTGAGCCGTTCGCCCCGGCCCTCCACCATGGCTGTACCGCCTACCACGCAGAAGGGCACATCGCTTCCCACCTGCGCGCCCAGCTCCGCCAGCGCCAGCACGGAAAGGGGGTCGCCGTAGTGCCGATTCAGCGCCCGGAGCACAGCCGCCGCATCGGCGCTGCCGCCGCCCATGCCGGCCCCGGAGGGAATGCGCTTGAGAATGCGGATTTCCAAACCGTCCGGGTCTTTCTTCATGGCGTCGCAGTAGACCTTCGCCGCCTTCCAGGCCAGATTCCGTTCATCGGTGGGAATGCCCTCCACGGAGCACAGCAGCCGCCAGGGCTTTCCCGTGCCAACGTCGATTTCCACATCATCCCGGACAGAGATGGTCTGCATCACGCTTTGCAGGTCATGGTAGCCGTCCTCCCGCCTGCCCAGAACATCCAGCGTCAGGTTCAGCTTGGCGAAGGCGCCTTCGTAAAGTGTCGTCATTTTGTAAAATGTCCTTTCTGTCATATACGGCAATTATAACGAAACAACCGGAATTTTGCAATGCTTTCCTGATAAAATACGAAAAAGAGTGCATCCTATCTTCATCCGGGATGTGAAATGGAGGTAAGAATATGGATACCCTTGCGCTGATTCTGTCCATCATCGGCTGTCTCAACTGGGGGCTGGTGGGGATTTTCCGGTTTGATCTGGTAGCCTGGCTCTTCGGAGGCGCCGGCTCTTTATTCAGCCGGATCGTCTATACCATTGTGGGGCTGGCAGGTCTTTGGTGCATTTCCTTCCTGTTCCGCAGGAAAACCTTCGTTGAAGGGGAATAATCAATGGGCAGTTCCGTACAGAACTGCCCATTTTCGTTCTCTGTCAGGTGTAGCACCGCACGATGCACTTGACTTCCTGATCGCCGTACTTCGCGGTGACCTCCGTGGTGCCGCTCTGCAGGGCGGTGACATAGCCGTTTTCCACCTTGGCAATGTAGCCGTGTTCCACGCTCCACTCCACGTCCTCAGGCTTCAGCTCGCCGCAGTCCACCAGCTCCAGCTGGGTGCTGTAGCCCACCATCAGGCGCATGTCGGTTTTATTCAGCTTCAGCTCCACCTGAGGCAGCGTCGCTGCTTCCGTGGTTTCTTCGGCGGTTTCCGCCTGGGCGTCCGGAGAATCCTCTGTGGGCGGCTCAGTCTCCTCCTCAAAGCGGCAGGTTACAGGGCAAGTCAGCTGCTTTTCGCCGCAGGTAATGTAAATCACCGTCTCGCCCTCTCCAACGGCGGTAATTCTACCGTCGGCGCTGACAGTGGCAACGTTCTCGTCGCCGGAGGTGAACACCAGCTCGTCCGTGGTATCCTCAGGCTTGACCACCACATTCAGCAGGAAGTAATAACCCGGCTGGGTCAGCTCCGCCGCGCCGCCGGGCAGAGACAGGCTCTGGCAGGGAATGCGCTGCTCGGTGGTTTCGGTTTCCGTCTGCAGGACCTGCTCCGTCTCGACGGCCGGGACGGTTTCTTTTTCCGGCCTCAGGTTGGGAAGCAGGAAGCGGAAGAACAAAAATGCAGTTCCCGCCAGCAGCACCACAATCAGCACCGTCAGTAATATCACCACAAAGGTGTTGTGCTCCTGGGGCTGCTCAAAGTCTCCCTCATCGTCGTCCTCCTCGGAGGAATAAGGCTCGTTCTCCGTTTCCGGGAAATCGTCGCTCTGCTCGTCAAAATCGAAGATTTCCTTTTTCTTTTTACTGGAAGAGTATCGTCCGCCTTTTCCCAGTGCGGGCATCTCCTTCATGACAAACTCGTCATCGGAAAGACTTTCGGATATATCCCGGTGATAACCGCAGATAGGGCAGCAATCCGCCGTGTCCTGGTAAGTCGTTCCGCAAATGTCGCAAATTACCTTGCTCATATGATACCTCCTGACAAAAATACACATAATGTACCATTATCATCGGCCATTATAACACTCTTTTCCAAAGAAAACAACTACAAAACTGTTGCTTTTTTCGTAATTTTATTTTATGATAGATGGGTTAAAGGAGGCGATTACGATTGGCTGAATCTGAACTCATCTCTCCTTTGCTGGACGGATTCGCCATGGGCAACCCCATGAGCGATCATGACGGCGTTCGCTGCTGTCCCGCCATAAAGGAAAACTCGGATGACAAATACATAGTCAAAATCATTTCCGTGCCTGCTTCGCAGGTACAGATGGATGCGCTGCTCCTGGCCGGAGCCTATAAAGATCCTGCCGGCGCCATGGATTACTTCCAAGAAGTAACCGGCGACATTGAAAAGGAAGCGGAGTTTTTGCAGAAGCTCGCCAAGCTGGAGGGATTCCTGCCCTACGAAGGCTGGCAGACCGTGCCCATCACCCGGCGTCGGCTGGGATATGAGGTGTATCTGGTCAGTCCCTACAAGCGCTCGCTGGCAAAATACATCCGCCGCAATCCGGTGACGCATCTGGAAGCGGTAAATCTGGGACTGGATCTGTGCTCCGCCCTTTCCGTGTGCCGTCAGGCGGGCTGCCTGTATGTGGATCTGAAACCCACCAACATTTTCCTGACTGAGGACAAGAGCTACCGAATCGGCGATCTGGGCTTCATCCCCATGGATGCCATGAAATACACGTCCCTGCCGGACAAGTACCGCAGTCCCTACTCTCCCCCGGAGCTGCACGACCCCATGTCCACCCTGAACGAGACTGCAGATACCTACGCCGTGGGTATGATCCTCTATCAGCTTTATAACGACGGCAATCTGCCTTTCAAGGGCATGGCTCCCGCCGAGGTGCTGCCCTCTCCCGTGAATGCTGACTATGAGATTGCGGATATCATTATGAAAGCCATTGATCCCGACCCTGCCAAACGGTGGGCGGATCCAAAAGAGCTGGGAAAGGCGCTGGCTGCCTACATGCAGCGCAATTCCATTAATGATACGCCCATCACCATCTACACTCCCATTGAGGCAAAGCTGGAGGATATCGTGCCGGTTCCGCCCGAGCTGGTACCCGCTGACCCCGCCTTAAAACCGGAGGACGCGGCGGAGGAAGATTCTCAGGATGAAACCGCCCCAACCCCGGAGGACGCAGCGGACCTTCTGCCCCATCAGATGTCCGAGGAAGTATCCCGGATGGTGGAGGAGGCCGACGACCTGATTGCCCACGAGATTCCCAAAGCCGCGGTCATCACCGAGACGGAGGACATCCCTGACCGCTTCGCCTTCGCCCAGGAGGAAGAGGACAATGAGCCTCTGCCCGACAACAGCAACGAACCCTTCGCCGATGCGGAGGAGGAAAAGCGGCTGCAAAAAGAGGCACGGAAGCAGGAACGGAAGCAGAAGGCGAAAAAAATCATGTCTGCCGTCATCGTACTTGCCATTCTTGCCGCTATCGGCGCAGGTGTGCTATGGGCGTACCAGAACTACTATCTGCAGACCATCAACAGCATTTCCATTGACGGCGACCAGTATCTGCTCGTTGTCAGCGTTGACACCGAGGTGGACGAGTCCATGCTCAGCGTCATCTGCATGGACAACTACGGCAACGCCGAAACCCAGCGCGTTGTAAACGGTCAGGCGACCTTTACGGATCTGCTGC
Source organism: Faecousia sp. (assembly GCA_051867075.1). Lineage (GTDB taxonomy): Bacteria > Bacillota > Clostridia > Oscillospirales > Oscillospiraceae > Faecousia. The sequence goes on from JBJDYG010000017.1 coordinate 39,166, forward strand.
CGGATTCCCTGTATCGGATACAGCTGGATATCAGCGGCTTCCACAAGCTGGTAGGTCAGACCTCTGATATTTTCACGACTGAAAGCTCAACGAAGATTGCCAGCTTCTCTGCCATCACCGGATCTGAGGACGGTTCCGTCATGCTGAACTTTGCTGTCAGCGGCGCTGACCCGGAGCAGTGGGTGGTCACCTTCTCTACCGAGGGAGAAGAAGCACGCAGCGAGACCTTCTCCGGTCACACCGTCACCGTCAAGGGACTGACCGTAGGTAAAAAGTACACCTTCACTCTGGAGCCGGCAGCGGAAGCCACCCTCACCGGGGATAATACCCTGGAGTTCATGGCCTCCCGCCTGGTTCTTGCGGAAAACCTCACCGTTGCTGCCAGCAGCGGCAGCGACATGACCGTCCGCTGGGATCCTCCCGGAGACGTCGTTATTGAAAGCTGGGATGTCCGCTGCTACAGTGACAGCGGCTACGACAAACAGCTCACCGTCACCGATACCGAGGTCTACTTCACCGATATTGATCCTACGGTGCCTTACACCGTAGAGGTCACTGCCTCCGGTATGACCCAGCCCGCCCGCACCAGCATCACCGCCAACCCCATCAATATCACAGGCGTAAAGGTGGACGAAGCTGAGCTGGAGCAGCTCACCGTGAACTGGGAGTACACTGGCGCCGCGCCCGCCGGCGGCTGGCTGCTGATGTACAGCATCGACGGCAGCGAGACCCCCAACGTAGTCAAATGCACTCAGCCGACCGCTGTGATCTCCCCCCGGATCCCCGGCGCCAAGTATCAGTTCACCATTCAGGCGGCGGACGGCACCTCCATTTTCGGAAACGTCCAAACCTACACCTGCCCCAATGCCAGCGTGTATGAGGGCAACGGCCTGTCCGCAGACTATATCACCGCCCATCTGGTCAAAACTCCCGACACTGAGAACTGGCAGTTTGAGTCGGTAGGCACCGGCTCCTTCACCGATCAGTTTACCGTGGGAGACAAGATTTCCGTGGTACTGCAGGCCACCGCCAATTTCTATGTACCCGAGGATCCGCTGAGCATTCTCTATGTCATCCGTGACGGCTACGGCAACGTGATCCCCAAGTACATCTCTCAGGATACCGGCGACTGGAAGGAAGTATGGTATGCGGGAGACTATCACTACGGCGAGCTGGACGTCCCCACTGCCCCGGACACCCCGGGTGATTACTCCCTCAGCATCTACTTCAACGGCATGGCCATTACGGTCATTACCTTCACCGTCAGCGAATAACACGCCGGGAAGCAGCTCCGTTATGGGGCTGCTTCCTTCCAGTTTCAGGAAATAGCCATGTACTTTTATCCAAAAGCCTTCATCTTTTTTCACGGCGCATTGTGACAATCCCTGATTTTTGGGATTGTTCACACATTTCCCTCATAATTGTGTTATACTTGCGCAGAAAAATAAGGATGAAGGAGGCTGCCGCATGCGTGGAAAAAGCCACCGCTGCCTGGGTCAGTATCTGGTGCAGCATTATTTAAGTGATGTCCCGGAGCGGTATGTAAAGGCGTTTTTGGTGGGCTGCATAGAGCCGGACCGGAATCCCGCTACATACCTGAAAGGCTCCATCCGCTGTCAGTGGCTGCGGGGTCACAACTACCGCAACGCACGGCGCTTCATGCGTGCCATCTCTGCCCGGCTGGAAAAAAAGGACAATCTGAAGCTGTTTGACTACTATACGCTGGGAAAGCTGATCCACTATACCGCCGATGCCTTCACATATGCCCACAACGATACCTTCCCCACCGCCCTGAGCGATCACCGGGAATATGAGGCTGCGCTGCAGGAGCATTTTCTGGATTATATGAAGCAGGATCCCCAGGTGAATCCTAAAGTTGCCGGAAGCGTGATGGATGCGATCTACAGCTACCATCGGGAATATGAGGCGCAGGAAGCGAGCATTTACATTGACACCCGCTTTGCCCTGAACGCCTGCTGCTGCGTGCTGGCGGTGCTGCTGGCCAAACCAATTTTCTGATTTGGAGGTTCCAAATGCACAGAATTTTTGCCATGTGTCTGGAAGCCGGTGTGGCCGCGGTCGTGCTTGTGCCGGTGTTTCTGATTGTGAATCGACTCTATTTTCACAATCTGAACCAAACCATAGGCTATCTTCTTTTTGCAATTTATCTTGCCGCCGTGGATGCCGTGGTTGGACTTCCCTGCGTTTCCTATATCCGGCTGGACTTTAACTTTAATTTCACCCCGTTTCTTTATATGTTCTCGGACTACAAAAACAGCCTGCTCAATGTGCTGCTGTTTGTTCCGCTGGGTTTCTTTCTTCCTTTCTTCTGGAAGAAATTCAGTTCCTTCGGATATACGGTTCTGTTCGGCTTCTGCACTTCCCTGCATATTGAGCTTTTGCAGATCTTTACGCTCCGGGCAACCGACGTCAACGATCTGATAACAAACACCTTTGGCACGGTTTTGGGCTATCTTCTTGCCAGAATCCTGCTGAAGCTCCTGCCGGAGGCTGCCCCCTCGGCACGGACAAGGGATGTGTTTCTCGTCTGCGGCATTGTCTTCGGCGTCATGTTTTTTCTACAGCCGTTCCTGGCGGAGCTGGTGTGGAGTCTTCTGTTCTGATACCGTTTCTGGACCAAATCCCCACGCGAAACCATCGTACCACGAACTATATTCGATCTGCATGTCGCGCCTTGCAAATTGGCAGGTGCAAGGGCTTTGCGCTGTTTTGTGCCAAAACCCTACCCCAAAACAACGTATTAAACAGCGGTATCCGGTTGGGATACCGCTGTAAATTTTATAAGCAATCTGTAAGCAGGCAAAGCTTTTTGCCCTATTGTGTCTGGTTCTGCATTGCGTCTTTGTGCCTGCCTTTTTGGTTCTCTTTCTGCCGCCCGGGCATAGGATGTTCCATACATCTGAAACTTGAGGTGGTACTATGGAACATAGCGCAAATCAAATCACCCTGCGGGGAAACCTGTCCGCGCCCCCCACGTTCTCCCACGAAAACCACGGACGGAAGTTTTTCAAGTTTTATCTGGAAGTGCCGAGGCTGTCCGGGGTTGTGGACAGCCTGCCCGTTATCGCGGAAAAATCGCTTCTGGAAGCCGCCGGGGCGGAAAACGGAAACATGCTCACCGTCACCGGGCAGATCCGCTCCCACAATGTCCGCACCGATGGACGGCGGCATCTGATGATCTTCGTCTTTGCCGCCGAACTGACCTGCGAGGACGGAGAAGCCAGGAACGATGTGACGCTGGAGGGCTTTCTCTGCCGGGAGCCGATCTATCGCCGCACGCCTTTGGGGCGGGAGATCTGCGACGTGATGCTTGCAGTGCCAAGGGCATTCCAGCGGGCGGATTATCTGCCCTGCATTCTCTGGGGACGGACGGCGCAGGACGCTTCCCGGTGCCATACCCGGGACAAAATCGGCATCACAGGCCGCCTGCAGAGCAGGGTCTACACCAAACTGACGGAAGAAGGCGTGGAGGAACGGACAGCCTATGAAATCTCCGCCCTGACTGCGGAAATTCCGGAAGATCTATACTGATACGCCCTTGATAGACACCGCCAAGTGGCGTTAACGCGCTAAGCGCCGCCTTTGGCGGTTGCGCTCTGTACGCCCACTTCGGCAGGGAACCCGTCTCATTATGACCTTCCTATCAGATGCTTCCGTTCTTTCGAATTAAAGTTTTTAATTGAGTATCGGTATATGAAATATCCACTTTTTGTTACCGATCAGTATGATGTTTTCTATTGCATCGCCGTCTTTTTCGTGATATATTGGAATAAAACAGAGAAAAGGACAGATACCTATGAACAAGACAGAAAAGGTAAACGCCATCATAGACATTCTCAAGCAGCGCTACGGCGACGCGCCCTGCGCTCTGCATTATGGCAAGGACTACGAGCTGATGATCGCCGTGCGGCTCTCGGCCCAGTGTACCGACGCCCGGGTTAATCTGGTCACCCCCGCCCTCTTCGCCGCCTATCCCACGCTGGAAGCCATGGCAGCGGCGGATATTGCGGACGTGGAAAACTATGTCCATTCCTGCGGCTTCTACAAGCACAAGGCACGGGATATTGTTCTTGCCTGCCAGATGCTTTTATCCGACTACGGCGGAAAGGTCCCCGGCACCATGGAGGAGCTGCTGCGCCTTCCCGGCGTCGGGCGGAAAACCGCCAATTTGCTGTTGGGCGACCTGTATGCCGTCCCGGGCAGTGTGGTCTGCGATACCCACTGCATCCGTATCTGCGGCCGGCTGGGGCTGAGTAAGGGCAAGGAACCGGAAAAAGTGGAGCAGCAGCTTCGCAAAATCCTCCCGCCGGAGGAAAGCTCGGACTTCTGCCATCGGATCGTACTCTTTGGCCGGGACTGCTGCACGTCCCGGAATCCCAAATGCGGAGAATGTCCGCTGACAATGTACTGCAAGGAATTTAATCCGTAATTTCTCCCCCCTCGTCCGCATAGGCTGTGGACAAGGGGGGATCGCTTTGCCCAAAAAGCTGCCGATATTTTATTCCGCCCTGCTGCTCACCGGGGTTAATTTACTGCTGCGGCTGGTAGGGACTTCCTTTCAGGTGTACATATCCGGGCGGATCGGCGCCGCCGGAGTTGGACTGCTGCAGCTTACCATGTCCGTGGGGAATCTGGCTATGGTGGCAGGTATTGCAGGAATCCGAACCGCCGCCATGTACCTCACTGCCGAAGAGCTGGGGCGGAAAAGGGCTGGAAATGTGACCTGGGTGCTGTCCGGGTGTTTTCTTTACAGCATTCTATGCAGCGGAACTGTCGCGGCTGTCCTGTATGCCTCCGCTCCGGCGCTGGCAGAGAACTGGATCGGTGATGTGCGCACCGTGAATGCCCTGCGGCTGCTGGCGGCATTTCTGCCTGTCACCTGTCTGTGCGGTGTGATGACCGGGTATTTTACCGCCGCAAACCGTATTGGCACGCTTTCCGCTGTGGAAGTCGCGGAACAGCTGGCATCCATGGCAGTCACCATGGCGGCGCTGAAATTCTGGGCAGGAGGCGATCCTGGGCGCGCCTGCCAGAGCGTTGTGCTGGGCGGGTGCTTTGGAGCCTGTCTGACCCTTTGCTGCCTGATGATTCTGCGGCTGGGCGAACGGATAAAGCCCGGGCCGAGAATTCCCATAAGAAGCCGGCTTCTGCAGGCAGCCGTTCCGCTGGCGCTGGCGGATGTGCTGAAATCCGGCATCAGCACCACGGAAAACCTGATGGTTCCCAAACGGCTGGCGCTGAATTCTCTGATCGACAGTCCTCTTGCGGCCTTCGGCGTGGTCAGCGGCATGGTTTTTCCCGTTCTGATGTTTCCTGCCTGTATTCTGTTTGGTCTGGCGGAGCTACTGATCCCGGAGCTTGCCCGGTGTGCTGCCGCCGGGAGCAAAAAACGCATTTCCTATCTGGTGCGGCGAAGTCTACGCACTGCCATGCTGTATGGCATTTTGTTCAGCGGTCTGGAATTTCTGTTGGCTGACAGGCTGTGTGCGTCTCTTTACAGCAATGCGGAAGCGGGACGCTGGCTGCGGCTTTACGCCCTGCTGATCCCCATGCTTTACTGCGACGCCATCACCGATGCCATGACCAAGGGTCTGGGGCAGCAAAAGATCTGCGTCCGCTATAATATCCTGACCAACGCCATGGACGTGGCGTTTCTCTATCTGTTACTGCCGAAATACGGAATGCAGGGCTATTTTTTCAGCTTCTTCGTCACGCATCTGGTGAATTTCATCCTCAGTCTGCGCAGGCTTTTGAAAATCACCGGAGAAACGATCCCCTTTTCCATTCCGGCGCTGTCCGCCGCAGCCGCCCTTGCCGCGGTTTGGGGTGTTTCCCATGTGTCTTCTCCTGCCCTGCAGACAGTTCTTTACCCCCTCCTGCTTGCTTGCCTGATGTATCTTCTCGGTATCGTCCGGCTGGAGGATATCCAATGGCTCAGAGGACTGATCCTCAGGAAAAAAGCTGGAAGCTGACTTTTCTCAGCTTCCAGCCCTTTCTTCCTATCACAGCGCTTTCAGCACTTCCAGCAAGAACCGCCAGGTGCGCTCTGTGGAGGCAATGTCCAGCTTTTCACGGCTTGTGTGGATATCATGCATCTGCGGGCCGATGGATACGCAGTCCAGTCCCGGCAGCTTTTCCCCCAGCAGGCCGCATTCCAGTCCCGCATGGATCGCCAGCACCTGAGGCTCCTTGCCGAACATCTCCCGGTAAAGGCGCACCATGGTATCCCGGAGGTTGGAGTCCTTCTTAAACTCCCAGGCGGGATACTCCCCGGCCTGAGAATAGGCGCCCTCATAAAACTCGCTGAGGGTTTTCAGCTGACTCAGCAGCTCCTCCTTCTCGCTGTTGACACTGCTGCGGACGGAGAAGGTGGCGCTGAACCGGTCTCCCAGCTTGGCAATGCCCAGATTCAGGCTGGTCTGCACCAGTCCGTCAATGTCCTTACTTCTGGCCTGAACCCCGTTGGGGGCAGCGCAAAGCAGGCCGATGACCTTGGCAGTGGACTCGGTGGACAAGCTGTTGCCACCCAGCGCGTCTACGTCAAAAGCCTGAATCACAGCCTCCGGCTCGTCATAGGTTTCCCGGATCTCCGCCTGCAGCTCTTCCGCTATGGTGTTGATCCGCTCCAGGTGAATGCCCATGGCAACCATGGTTGCCTTGCAGGACCGGGGAATGGCATTGTCCTTGGTACCGCCGGCAAGGGAGGTCAGGCACAGGGGCATAAGCTTCTGAATCCGGTTCATGAATTCACCCATGACCTTGTTAGCGTTGGCCCGGTTCCTGTGGATATCCGCCCCGGAGTGACCGCCCTGCAGGCCGTCCACGCTGAGACGAATGCAGGGGCCGTAGACAGCCCGGCGCTCCACAGGCAGGCTGATAGCGGCAGTCGCCCCACCGGCACAGGACACGGTGAAGATTCCTTCGTCCTCAGAGTCCAGATTGATCATGGTTCTGCCTTTCAGTTCGGACAGGTCAATGGCATCCGCACCCAGCATCCCGATTTCCTCATCCACCGTGATAATCACTTCCAGCGGCGGATGGGGAATGGTGTCGTCAGCCAGCAGCGCCAGGGCGTAGGCCACGGCAATACCGTCGTCGCCGCCGAGGGTGGTGCCTTTGGCAAAGACGAACTTGCCGTCGTGGGTAATGTCCAGTCCTTCTGTCTCCATATCCACAGCGCAGTCCGCGTCCTTTTCGCAGACCATGTCCATATGTCCCTGCAGGATCACAGGAGCATGGTCTTCCATACCGCAGGTGCCCTTTCCAAAGAGGACAACGTTGTTCGACTCGTCCTGAACACAGCGCAGATCATGGTCTTTCGCAAAGCTCACAAGATAGTCGGAAATTCTTTTCGTATTCCGGGAACCATGGGGAATGGCACAGATTTCTTCAAAATAACCAAAAACCGCGGCAGGCTCCAGACCAGCCAGCTTTTTCATTTCCATATAAACGCACTCCTTTTCCATTGGATGTACTTACCTCCCGGGCAGCGGGCAGCTTTCTGATGGAAACGGGTCATGTCTCCACTGTCCATTGCCGCTTTCATATTTTACCACAGCCCCAGGAAAAAGTCTATCGCAATCTCTCACCAGAAAACAGCAAAGACTACGGGAAAATCCGTAGTCTTTGCACATTATTACTCACTCAGGAGAAACCTCTTAAGTTTCTCCAGATCGTTATTGAGGATCAGCTCCTCGTTTACCTCCAGCGGCTCCAGCAGCTGCCGGGCAAGGGCAAAGTCACCCACTGCGCCAGGATCATGGGCATCGGTGTTGACAACGATGTAAACCCCCTGCTCCATGCACAGCGGAACCATCTTCCGGTAGTTTTCCTCACAGTTGGGGCGCAGCCAGGGCTTGCGCAGGGAACTGTTGTTCACCTCCAGGGCGACGCCGAATTCCTTCGCGCCCGCTACCAGAGCCGGATAGTCCAGCGGGTACTGGTCGGTGTCCGGATGGGAGATAAATTTCACCTTGGGATTTTCCATGCAGCGGATTACGTTGTCCGTATTTTTCACGGTTCCCACATTCTCATAGCAAAGCCCGTGAATTCCGGCAATGGCATAGTCAAGGCAGTTTAGGTGCCGTTGATCCAGGGACAGTTCTCCCCCTGCCAGCACATTGACCTCGCTGCCGTAGAGCATTTCTACACCATAGAGCATTCTGGGGGCATCACAGATATTCCGAAAATAAATGGGATCCACCGTGCCGGGAATGCCGGGGCCATGTTCCGTAACCCCGATCAGCTTCAGCCCCCGCTGGGCAGCCTCCGCCGCCAGCTCCCGAACAGTGCCGAAGGCGTGGCCGCTGAGCAGAGAGTGCATATGCACATCCGCAATCAATGGCTTCATAACAATCAGTCCTTTCCAGATATTCCATGCAAAAAGGCCACGGACATCTCCGTGGCCTCTTGATTCTTCGGATTACACCAGGCTCAGCGCCAGAGTCAGCAGAACCCACGCGGCAGCAATCCACTTGGTGGAAGCGGCAAGCGTCTGATCCAGGCCGCCCTTCTTATTCTTACTCAGATAAGATTCGGAAGCACCGGTAATCGCGCCGGACAAGCCAGCCTCCTTGCCGGACTGCAGCAGCACGACAACGATCAGTGCCAGGCTGCACAGAGTCTCCAAAACAATCAGAATCGTCTCCAAAACACCCATTACAAAAACCTCCCTCCGCCAGATTCGCGGACAGCGAATGGTAAATGGCTCGTCATAACCACACGAACCTCACGATAGCCCGAATAGTATAGCATATGTTTTTCCAAATATCAAGGGGAAATCCAGAAAAAATCTTATTTCTGCACCCAGGTATTTGTGGCAAGGCAGTTCAGATAGCTCTCGATGAAGGGATCCAGCGCGCCGTCCATGACCGCGTTCACATTGGAGGTCTCGCACCCGGTGCGGGTATCCTTCACCAGCGTGTAGGGCATGAACACATAGTTGCGGATCTGACTGCCCCACTCGATTTTCTGCTGAACACCCTTGATGTCGGAAATCTTGTCCAAATGCTCCCGCTCCTTGATCTCAACCAGCTTGCTGCGCAGCATCCGCAGACAGGTCTCCTTATTCTGGAACTGGCTGCGCTCTGTCTGACAGGAAACCACAATGCCTGTGGCCTTGTGAATCAGACGGACGGCGGAGGAAGTCTTGTTGATGTGCTGACCGCCGGCGCCGGAGGAACGGAAGACCTGCATTTCGTAATCCTCGGGTCTGATCTCCACGTCCTGACTGTCGTTTTCGATGTCGGGAATGACTTCGATGGCGGCAAAAGAGGTCTGACGGCGGGCATTGGCATCAAAGGGAGACACCCGCACCAGACGGTGGACACCATTCTCCCCCTTCAGGAAGCCATAGGCGTTCTCACCCTCGATGAGGATATCCGCGCTTTTGAGTCCCGCTTCATCCCCTTCCAGATAATCCATGATCTTGTAGGTAAAGCCGTGGCGCTCCGCCCAACGGGTGTACATCCGGTAGAGCATCTGACACCAGTCCTGTGCCTCGGTACCGCCGGCGCCGGCGTGGAAGCTCATCAGGGCGTTGTTCTTGTCATAGTGTCCGGTGAGCAAGGTCTCGAGGCGGCAGGTCTCCATTTCTTCTGCCAAAGTATCATAGCCCTGTTTCAGCTCGTCCAGCATGGAGTCGTCGTCCTCTTCTGCGGCCATCTCGCAAATGGTCATCAAATCGTCCCAGTCCGACAGCATTTTCTCATATCGTTCAATCTTGCTCTCTGTCTGCCGTGTCTTGACCACGATCTTCTGGCTCTTTTCGGGGTCATCCCAGAAGCCGGGAGCCTCCTGCATGGCGTGCAGCCGCTCCAGTTCGTTGCGAAGGCCATCCAGATTCAGAGAATCCGCCAGCCCTTCCAAAGCGGGGCGGCAGTCATTCAATTTCTGCTTGTAGGCGTCGAATTCAATATTCATAACAAAAATCTCTCATTTCGTATAAGATGCAGCAGAAAAGGCCGCAAGTCCGAAAGCAAGGCTTGCGGCCTTTGGCACACCAGAGGGGATTCGAACCTCCGACCTACCGCTTAGGAGGCGGTCGCTCTATCCTGCTGAGCTACTGGTGCATATGCCATTATATTCTACCCAAATTTTTCTTGTCTGTCAAGAAAATACGTCACTTTTTTTAACTTCGGAAGCATATACTGTCAGGTAGCATTTCGTAAGGAGGTAAACCGCATGCACAGCAGTGACGATCCCCGGGCCGATTTGGATGATTTGATCTTCGAAAAAGGAGACGGTGGCCCCAGCGAGCGCTGAAACAAACCGGGCAGAAATGCCTGGTTTCTTTCATTTTATGCTGATTGTACAAATCCGGTTCCATTATTTTAATGATTTTGCACAATTAATATCCCGAAACCGGCAAATATTTGGCAGGAATTTCGCTTGCATCTGTGTATCTGGGGTGGTATGATACCGTGGATTACAGGATGGGGCTATCTCGTCTGTCGGATCGGATTTTGGAAAAGAAGGCATAGATTCTATGGAAATTTATCTGATTTGTCTCGCTGTCGCACTGGTTGGCGGTCTGATGATGTCCCGCCTTTCCAGGCTTTTGCATCTTCCCGCGGTCACCGCGTATCTGGTAGCGGGACTGCTGCTCGGCCCCTTCTTTCTCGGGGCATTGAACGTGCCCGGTCTGGGCTTCAACTCTCTGGAGCAAGTCGGAACGCTGAGCATTATAAGCCAGACCGCCCTTGGCTTTATCGCTTTTGCCATGGGCAACGAGTTCCGCCTGAGCCAGCTGCGGGCAATCGGCTCCCGCGCCATCCTCATTGGTATCCTGCAGGCAGTGATCACCACTGTGGCTGTGGATGTGGTTCTTGTGGTGCTGCATCTGTGCTTCCCCCACATTATCTCCATTCCCTGCGCCATCACTCTGGGCGCCATCGCCGCTGCCACCGCACCCGCCGCTACCTTGATGGTGGTTCGCCAGTACAAGGCCGAAGGCCCCATGACCCAGCTTCTGATGCTGGTGGTCGCCATTGATGACGCTGTTGGCCTGCTGCTGTTCTCCGTTTCCTTCGGAATTGCCATGGCGCTTTCAAACGGACAGATCAGTGTGCTGGCTGTTGTGGTGGAGCCCATTGTAGAGATCATTCTGTCTCTGGCGCTGGGCGGCTTTATGGGATTGCTCCTGCACTGGGTGGAGCGGTTCTTCCACTCCCGCAGCAAGCGTATGTCCCTTTCCGTCGCCTTTGTCATGCTGACAGTGGGCCTTAGTATGCTGGAATTCCAGATCGGCCCGGTGCACTGCGGATTTTCCCTTCTGCTGGTGTGCATGATGACCGGCACCATTTTCTGCAATGTCTGCTCCACTTCTGAAGAACTGATGGAACGTGTGGACGGCTGGACAATGCCGCTGAACATTCTGTTCTTCGTCATTTCCGGCGCGGAGCTGGATCTGCAGGTTCTGTCACAGCCCGTAACGCTGGTCGTGGGCATTATCTATATTGTCTCCCGTTCCATGGGTAAGTACTGGGGGGCAAACCTGAGCTGCCGGATCACCAAGGAGCCCAAGCCCATCGTGGATCATCTGGGCATCACTCTGCTTCCCCAGGCAGGCGTCGCACTGGGCATGGCACTCACTGCCGCTACCCTGCCAGACGGTGCACTGGCCCGGAATGTGGTGCTTTTCGCGGTTCTGGTGTACGAGCTGGTGGGCCCCGCGCTGACCAAGCGCTCCCTGCTGGCCGTGGGCGAAATCAAGCCGGAGGGCCGCACCAGCGCCCGGAAGCACAACGCGCCGAAAGAAGCCCGGTAACCTTTTCATATATTGCATGAGCGCCCGGTTTGGCATATGCCGAACCGGGCGCTTATATCAGTTCCGAACCCCGTGGTGAACCCCGGGGCTGTTTTCGGTCAACGGTTCGAAGGTATAACCGTTGTTCAGACCCCAGACAATAATATCCTCCACTGCGTCCACGCTGAAATCGTGAATGTCATGCTGCAAAACCACGGAGACCCGGCTCTGGCTGACCCCTTCGGTCACATTGTTAAACACCGTCTGGGCCTTTTTCGCACCGCCTGCATCGTTGCTGTCCACATTCCAGTCAAAATACTGGAAGCCCGCATCCTGCACCGCCTGGGTCAGAATGGTCATCAGCCCTTCGCAGGTATGCGCGCTGACGGTGTTGGAGCTGCCGCCGGGAAAGCGCATCAGTGTGGTTTTTACGCCGGTATTCCGAAAAATAATGTCCTGCATTTCGTAAAGATCCGCAAAGTAAGCTTCCGGACTGGAATAAATACGCTCATAATCGTGGGACACCGTGTGGATGCCGATGCTGTGCCCCCTGTCCACAATCTGCCTCATCATTTCACCGTAGCCCCGGTTTGTGACAAAAAATGTGGCCTTTACGCCGTAGCTGTCCAGCACATCCAGCAGCCGCTCCGTATAAGGGCCGGGGCCGTCATCAAAGGTCAGGTAAATCACCTTCCCGTCAGGCCATACCGTCTGGGGACGGGGTACCGCCGTCACCTCCACTGTACGGGTAACGGTTGTGACGTTTTCAAAGCCGTCGCTGACGCTGTAGGTCACGGAATATGTTCCGGGGGTGAGCCAGTCCACCATACCGTCTACCTGTACCTGCTCCGTCAGATCACCGTCCACATTATCCAAAGCGGTGTAGCCCGGCTCCTCATAAAATGTACCGGTGGTGATGGCAATTTCCGAACCGCCCTCCAGCAGGATCTCCGGGGGAATCGGATCATAATAGGGAACCTCCCGCTCCGCGTAGCCGGGGTTACCGGAAGAGTCCGTAACAGCATAGATGATCTTCCCGTATTGCTCCGTCCGGATCACGCGGTCCGTAATATCACCGTCGTGATTATCCACGGCCTTGTACCCTGCCTCTTCATAAGGGGTGCCGGGAAACAGCGTCCCCTCCGGATCCGGGGTCAGGATGATCTCCGGACATACCGTATCCACAATGCGGACTATACGCTGTGTTTCAGCGTGCATTCCCCGGTACTCCGCCGAATAAGTCAGGATATACTTTCCCGGCGTTCCCTCGTCCACGCTGCCCTGTATGCTGACCGTGGCGTCCTTCGGGACCATCCCATCCCTCCACAGCAGAGAGCCACGCAGGCACAATTCCACACCCGGATCCTGAAAATGCCCGCCGTATTCCAGCATCATCTCCGGTTCCCCGTTCATCTGAAGGGAAAGGGAAAACTGATTTACCATCAAGGTAAAAAAAGCCGCCCCTCCCAGCAGCAAAGCCAGCACCGCGGCAACACCCAGTATCCATTTCCAGCCGCCTCCCCGGGGCTGTTTGTAAACCTGTTCCTCCATAAGCGTCCCTCTCCCATAACGCGTTTAGTTTACATAACTATACTATATTCTATGCGAAATTGGAAGAGTGTTTCAGAAAAATTTTCAGGAAAAACATGGCAAAATACGAGAGCGTATCTGAACATGACAAGCACTCAGGAAACCGTAAACATCAACTGCTGTAGCTTTTGAAATTTCATAGTACTTCGCATTGGATTGGATTATTCCCCCAGCATCCTGGCCAACTCCGGCAGAAGCGGCTCAAATTTCACGCCGTACCAGTGTGCTGGGGCTTTCACCGTGTTTTCAATGCACATGCATGTAAAATCAGCGGCAATTTTCACCGCGTCCAACCTATTCTTCCCCCGCAGAAGTGCCCCGGTAAAGCTGGCGGCGAAAATGTCTCCGGTGCCGTGGCAGCTTTTTCCAATCCGCCTGTGCCGGTATGTGTGCTGCGTCTCCCCGTCGCGCAGAACAACGCCGGTCAGTCCATTTTCAAAGTCCACGCCGGTGAGCACAGTACACTTTTGATTCAGACCGTCCAAGACTCGGTTTACATAATTCTGGTCCATTTCCTCCTGATATGGCATTTCGGACATCATGGCAGCCTCCGTAACATTTGGCAGAATAATATCCGCCTTTCGGGCAAGCTCGCCGATCAAACGGGCATAGGCGCCGTCAAACCCGGAGTACAGCTTCCCATGATCCGCCATGGCAGGGTCAACGATAGCTACGCCCCCGGGTGCCAGCAAATGTCCGATGATCTCCCCTGCCGTCTCCACCGCCGCAGGGCTGCCCAGGTACCCCACCAGAATAGCGTCAAAGACAATGCCGTTTTCCTTCCAGTGCTGCCACATGGCTGGCAGAACCTCGTCGAAGTGAACAACGGCAGGTCTGCCGAAACCGCCGGTATGGGTAGACAGGACCGCGGTGGGCAGGATACAGGTTTCCAGCCCGCAGGCACTGAGAATGGGCAGCGCTACTGTCATGGAGCACTGTCCTACACAGGAAATGTCCTGGATGGTCAAAACACGCCGGTATGCCACTTTAGTCCTCCACATCCATATCCAGCCCCAGCTCTCTCGGACGGAACCGGGGACATACGTTTTCCGAAGTTACGATAACGGAGGCAGCCAGCATGGCACCGATTTCGCAGGCCTCCTTCAACCCTTTTCCATAGGTCAGGCCGATTGCCGCCCCGGCGCAGAAGGAATCCCCGGCGCCTGTGGTATCCTTAACCTCCACCTTTCGTGCGGGACAGAAGCCACGGTCCCCGTGGATGTCGGCGTATACCGCGCCGTCGGCGCCCATGGTGACGATCATGGCAGGGATCCGGGCCGCCCGCACCTTTTCGGAGATAATGGGGATCATCTCATCCGGGGTTTTTCCGGAGTAGTCGTCGGAAAACAGGATACCCGCCTCCTGAAGATTACAGACAAAGCAATCGATGGACTGAAGAAAATCCCGCCGTTCCAGCGCAATGCTCATGTTCGCCACCACAGCATAGACCGGCTTAGCGTACTTCTTCGCCAGCTTGAAGGTGCGCTTAACAATTTCCTTGTCAATATCAATTTCAATTACGATGCTGTCGGCATCCCGGAATATCTCGTCACCCTGCTGCTCCAGAATATCCGCGATAGGCAGAAGGTTCGGCCGTTTGGAGATGGAGGCTGCCACATCGCCGTCGTTGTCAAACACTGCCAGCCATGTCCCCATTCCGTCCCTGGTCTGACGGATGTAGTCGGTGTTGACCCTGTGGCTTTTCAGCTTGCGGACAACGTCCACACCGGTGCCGCTCTTATCCACAAGGCTGACAAAGGTAGGACGCAGCTCACAGTTTGCGATATCTTCCGCCACATTCCGTCCAACGCCGCCGTGAATCTGCTCCACCCTGCCCACATTACGCCCGGTGGGGATAAAGGCTGCCGACGGATAGCCCTTGATATCCACAAAAACCGCGCCGATCACAACCATGCCCATGCTAAAGCCCTCCATCTGTCTGTTCTGCGGTCATTATACCATAGCTTTTCCAATTTGCAACAAAATGCCTTTTCCTTTTTTTGCTCAGGATATCAGGGGAAAGGGATTGCAAAATATCGAATAATCCGATATAATGTTCTTGTTATGAAAAAAACAAATTGGAGGATTCTGAAATGTCAAGTAACGTACGTCCCGAATCCATGGAGCGTATCACAACCCCTGAGCTTGCCAACGCCTTTATCACCCAGCAGGTCGACGAGATCCGCGCACAGGTGGGCGGCAAGAAGGTACTTTTGGCACTGTCCGGAGGTGTGGACTCCAGCGTTGTGGCAGCCTTGCTGATCAAGGCCATTGGCAAGCAGCTGGTTTGTGTCCACGTCAACCACGGTCTGCTTCGCAAAGGTGAGCCGGAGCAGGTGGTCAAGGTGTTCCGCGACGAGATGGACGCAAATCTCATCTACGTTGACGCCGTTGACCGCTTCCTGAACAAGCTGGCGGGGGTCTCCGATCCCGAAACCAAGCGGAAGATCATCGGCAAGGAGTTCATCGAAGTATTCAACGATGAAGCGAAGAAGCTGGAGGGTATTGATTTTCTGGCGCAGGGCACCATCTATCCCGACATTCTGGAATCCCATGGCGTCAAAGCGCACCACAATGTGGGCGGTCTGCCCGAGGGCATGAAGTTTGAACTGGTGGAGCCTGTCAAGCTGCTCTTTAAGGACGAGGTTCGTGTTGTGGGCGAAGCCCTTGGCCTGCCCCATAACATGGTCTACCGTCAGCCCTTCCCCGGCCCCGGTCTGGGCGTACGGTGTCTCGGCGCCATTACCCGTGACCGTTTGGATGCCCTGCGGGAAGCAGATGCCATCCTGCGTGAGGAATTTGACAAAAGCGGTCTGGCCGGGAAGGTCTGGCAGTACTTCATCGCGGTACCGGACATGAAGAGCGTGGGTGTAAAGGACGGCAAACGCTACGAAGGCTGGCCCGCCATCATCCGCGCCGTCAACACCACCGACGCCATGACCGCCACCATTGAAGAGATCCCCTATCCCCTGCTCCACCACATCACCGACCGTATCACCCACGAAGTAGAAGGCATCAACCGCGTCCTGCTGGATCTGACGCCCAAGCCTATCGGAACGATTGAGTGGGAGTAATCACCAAAATCCCAAAAGCCGTTGCGTTGCAACGGCTTTTTCCTTTCCTGTCCGCCAAATGATAACGGTTTGATAACATTCGTCCTAAACAGGTTTGTTTATTTTATTTCAGGGTGACGGGTGGCTTGCAGGTTGTTCTAAAAAGAGCAATGGCTCTACTGACTTTTGTTACGAAGTCGGTAGAGCCATTTTTGTTTTCAAAAAAGTCAATCCACGTTCTCTTTCAGTGCATTCACAATCAGATCATTCAGGCCCTGAGAAGGAATCGTCTTTACCCAGCCGGGCTTGTTGTCAAACTCAGGATATTTGTATCGCCACTGGTCGTATTCTTCTTTTGTGATTTCCCCGGCTTCCAGCTTAGCTGCCTCCTTCTGCCAGCTGGTGAACATGTCAAGCAAATTCAGGTAATCGCTCCCCTTGCTCTTGTCCAGCCGCAGGCAAAGTTCCCCATCAATCTCCCCGATTCTCAGACCGTAACGATCTTCCAACGCAAAGAATGTGTGCATTAGACCAATGTAGCTGTCAATGTCCGGGAGATCAATCGCCTTGGGTGACACATCCAGAACACCTGCCAGCTTTTCCATAATCTCCGCCTTGGGCGTGCGGGTTTCAGATTCGTACTGCGCAAGACGAATATCCGCAGAGCGTTCCGGGAAGCCAACCATCATGCCCAGGTATTTCTGTGTCATTCCACGAAGGTTGCGGAAGAAATGAATCCGTTCTCCAGTTGCCATATTCAACATCTCCAATCGTTTTTCTCTGTATGCTTTGAGTATAGCATATCAGTTTAACCACGTCAAGAAAAACTTAAACATAATTGCTTTATATATGCTTGACATAAACGAAGATGTTTAGTATAATACAGATACTAAGCTATATAGTTTAGTATGACAATTGAATAAACTAAAATATGATAACATGGGCTTGAACTACCAAGCAGCAGGTTATCAGACAGAAACGAGGAAAGGAGGTAAATTGCCTATGGCAGCACAGATGTTCATGCGAGCAGATGAGGTAGCTGAAGTGCTGGGAGTATCCAAGCCCTACGCTTACAAACTCATCCGAGAAATGAATGAAGAACTTAAGAAGACCGGCTGTATCACCATCTCCGGACGCATCGACCGGAAGTTCTTCAATGAAAAGTGGTCAAGCAACTGTGCTTTCATATAGCAATGCCTCCTATATCTATGGTTTGTAACAACGCCAGAACAATTTGTAAAAAGTGTCCGCTTCATTTTGGAAAACCGGAGTACCGGAATCGCAAACGCATTCCATCCTCGTCATACATGCAAGGCGGAAGCTCACTCGATGGTCAGAATATCTGAGAAGCCCGTTATGTCAAAGACCTCCAAAACTGCTTCGCTGACATGGCGGATGACCATCCTGCCCTGCTTGTTCATGATCTTCTGGGCTGTCAGCAGCACACGCAGCCCGGCAGAGGAGATGTACTCCAGCTCAGTAAAATCAAAGGAAAGCTCCGTCACCTGGGAGATGTCCGACTTGATTTCTCTCTCCAGCTCGGGAGACGTAGTGGTATCCAGCCGTCCGCTCAACGCAATTGTCAGCGCGGAGCCCGCAGTTTTCTTCGTGATTTTCATAATCATACCTCCATTACAGCAATTTTGATTCTGCTATATGCTTTTTCAGTATAACAGAGTCGGTATCCTTTGTTAAGATTAGCAAAATACGAACGAGTTTGGTAACATCTGATGAAATCAGCTGCGGCTGAGCGGCGGGCCTTTCGCCCCATCCGCGCAGTATCAAATTGGGAAATACACAAAGGATTCCTGCAATTTTGGTACTTTCGGCTGAGTCAAAATCCCTCGCCACCAGCTCTTGCTGATTTATCGGAGGTTTCCTAAGCGTGAAAGCTTGAATGCAGCGCATGGTAATATCGTCAAACTGGGGCGCATTGCCCACAAATTGGTTCCCATCCGCCGTCGCACCCGTTTACCAGCTCTTTTCTATGGTCAGGATATTAAAGCCATCCAAATATTCATAATGAATCCCATCCATGATTTTTTTGACAACGAAAATGCCCAGGCCGCCAATATCCCGCTCCTCCGCTGGCAGGGTGATATCCGGATCCGCCTTTTCTGTGGGATCATAGGGTTTTCCGTTGTCTACGAAGCGGAGTACGGCCCGGCGCCCTGCCACCTCGCACCCTACCGTGGCGGTGGTAGCCCCGCTGTACCGTACGATATTGGAAAAGATCTCATCCACCGCGATGTTCACTTGGGTGATGATTTTTTCCGGTGCGTCGTGCCTGACAAGCTCCTGCTCAAAAAAGCCACTGACCTCCGGGATACTTTCCGGCTTTGGCGCGATGTTGCGTTTACGCATCATCTCCCCGCCTTTCCGCTGAATGGACAGCATGGTGATATCGTCAAACTGGGGTGCGTCTCCCACAAACCGATCAATATCCTCTTTGACGGTTTGGAGCAGCTGGGCAGGTGCCCCGGATGGGCAGCGGTTCAGCGCCTGAAGCATGCGCTCCGTTCCGTACAAGACACCCTCCGTGTCCGTGGCCTCCGCCACACCGTCGGTGTAGACGAACAGGGTATCCCCAGGTTCCAGCGTCAGCTCGTATTCCCGGTATCGGGACCCCTCCATCCCGGCCAGCACAAACCCGTGCCTGTCCCGCACCAATTCAAAGGTGCCGTCCGCCCGCCGCAGGGCCGGATACTCATGGCCGGCATTTGCGGCGGTTAGCCTGCCGGTGGAGATCTCATAGACACCCAGCCAGACGGTTACAAACATCTCCGCCTCATTGTTCTCACAGAGCTGGTCGTTGACCTTCTCCAGCACCGCCTTGGGGGACAGTCCGGTCTGGGCGGCGTTTTTCAGCAAAGTCTTGGCGATGACCATGAACAGCGCCGCCGGTACCCCTTTGCCTGACACATCCGCAATGACAAGTGCCAGATGGTTGTCGTCCACAAGAAAGAAATCATAGAAGTCGCCGCCCACTTCCTTTGCAGGCGTCATACCGGCATAGACATCAAACTCCGACCGATCCGGGAACGGGGGGAAAATGCGGGGCAGCATATCCGCCTGGATCTGTGTAGCCACATTCAACTCCGCGCCGATGCGCTCCTTCTCCGCCGTGACCTTCCTGAAGTCCCGGAGGTAGGAGATCACATCTTCCTCCATCTTTCGGAAGGAATGCGCCAACAGTTCCACCTCGTCCCCGGTCCGGATGTTCGGTACATTCACCGTGGCTTTGCCCTCCGCCAATTCCTTCTCGTTGCTTTGAATGAAAGCACCGGTGGCCTGGGTTAACTGGTCGATGGGGCGGATCACCTGGCGGCGCATGATGGTGAGAAACAGGGCGATAAAGCCAACAGTCAGGGATGCCAGCAGGGCAGCCAGTGTGACAAGAAAGGTACGCCGGGTGTTCATCACCTCGTTCATGCTAATGTCCGTCATGACATAACCGGCCATGGTGCCGTCCTCATGGAGCACCGGGGTCATGGCAGTCATCAGCCAGCCATAGCTCTCATCCCACTGGACGATGGGCGCAACCGGCCGTCCAGCCAACAGATTGTCCAGATTATCCGCGAAGCCTCCCACCAGATCCACATAGGTGCCCAGGGCGCAATAACCCCCGTCAGCATAAGTCCCTCCCTCGTCCATCTCCATATCGGAGTCGAAGAGGAAGGTCACACCCACTCCGTGGGGGCGCACCACATAGAGATATTCCACATCGTTGCTTTCCACCAGATCCCGGATAAAGTCCTGGGTGGCGTAGTACGCCTCATCCATCTGGCCGGTCTCAAAGTAGTTGTCCAGCTTTTCCGCCTCCAACTGACCAGCCAATGTGCGTACCAGATTGGTGCCCAGCCGCTGGTAGTAGTCGGTCATAGTGGAGCTGAAGATATGGTAGCTTGCCGCGATCGCCACAAAACTCAGCGTGATACTGAGCAGCACAATCAGCGCGGTCAGCTTTTTACCCAAGGAAAACCTGACTTTGCGTTTCATATAAATCCCTTTCTCTCGTCCATAACCTCTTATATCCGCACCACCAGCGTGTTAAAACCAGCGTACCGGCGGTAAAAAAATTCTTTTGCTTTCTTCTTGATCATCTTCACGCCGATGGCATCCAGGCCGGTACCGTCCTCCAGGCTGATGGCATCGGTGTCCATCTCAAAGGGATTGAAGGCTTTGGCATTGTCCCGGAGATGGAGAGTCACGGTGCCGTCCTCATGGGGCACGATGGTAAACTGGATGTAGCCGTCGCTTGTGGAGAAGGCGTGGCTGAGGATCACCCCGCACACCTCTTCCACGGCAATGGCGGCAAAGTAGTTCTGGGCGGCGCTGGCGCCGATTCTCTCCAGATAGGCGGACACCTCCGCTTCGGTTGTCCCCAGGTTGGCGGCCCGGCTGTCCAGGAAGGCGCTGAATACCCGACTGTCGTCCTCCTGCAAATAGGTCCAGGATCCATTTTTATGATTGTATAGGCACACGACGCCCAAGGTAGCAAGCTCCATACAGGGATAGGTCCACCAGAACAAATCCACGGTGCCGCGGCTGAAGAGTAGACTGAATCCCAGAAAAAATGCAAAGGAGCGCAGTGTGAACAGAAGATAGCTGATAAACTCCCGTCCCAGGGCCTGATAATAGTAAGTCAGTACCATGTTGATCCCTGACGGCAGGAGACACAGGGCATAGATACGGATGGCTGTGCTTCCCATGTCCAATTCCTCCGCTGTACGCAGCCCAAAGAGGAAACTGACCCACCGTGGAACGCCCAGCAGCAGGGTAGCCAGGAGAACATCCACCACCAGAGACACCCGGAATGCCTGCCAAAGCGTGCAGCGGATGTTGGCACTGTTGTGTTCGCTATGAAAGGTACTGACCATGGGATGGAGCGCCATGCTGATGGCATCATACACCGATGCCGCCACCAATGACACATTGAACACGATGCCAAATACCGCCACGGCCAGTTCCCCATTGATGGACATGAGCAGGCGGTTGCATACCAGAATGGTAATCAACTGATAGACATACTGCACCGATGTGGCAAAGCCTGTCCGAAAGGACAGCAGCACTGCGGAAAACCGGTACTGCGGCCATCGAAAACGGAGGCAGCCCCTTTTTTTCACAAAGTGGATCAGGCTGATCAGGATCATTGCCGCGGCTCCCAAGCCGGTGGAATATACCGAGCCGGCAATCCCCAGGTTCAGCAGGACCACGAAGATATAATTGAAGACAATATCCAGAATATTGCTGGTAACAAAAGCCACAGCCGCCAGCTTGGGGTCGTTATCGCAGTTGACAAAGTAGTAGAATGGGCCTTGGCAGAACATAATTGGCACCAGCAGCAGCTGGGCCCGTACCAAAGCCTCGCAGTTGGCCCATACCTCGGTTCCCTGTTCCCCCGCGCCCAGGAAAGATAGTACCTGGGGCAGAAAAAGCAGCCCCAGGATGCACAGCGTCACATTGAGCAGCAGGTCGGTACACAGGACATTGGCAAAAATCTGATTACCCTCCTCCTCTGCGCCCTCGCCCAGGACATTGGCATAACGGATGGAGCCGCCGATAGACAGGGAGTAACTGATGGTATTAAACAGCATATAAACGGGCTGACCGATGCTGATTGCCGTCATCCCCACCGGCCCGATGGCATTGCCCACGAAGACGCAGTCCGCCAGCCCACCGGCCGCAATCCCCAGGCACGAGAGCAAACTGGGGATAAAAAAGCGGTAAAAAGATTTTCGGACAAACACAGTTTCCCGGGCGGATGGCTGAAATTCCATAGCTTTCTCCTCTGATTATGATTTGCACTTTGCAAAATCGGTATTTGACTCTGGATTTGCAACAACCACCGTAGGACAGAGACTTTGCCCCCCCGTCCTACGGTGCGCAGCATACCCACCACGTCAATATCCAGTTGTAAGCGGGCAGCAGCGTTACCGGGCGGCCAGGGAAGCAACAAATATAGGCCATCCGTCTCCAATGGTCAAAATGTCAATGAATCCGGTGACCTCGAACACTTCCATAATGGTATTATTCACATGATGGATGACCATTTTGCCCTGCATATTCATGGCTTTCTAGGCAGCCAGGATCACCCGCAGGCCGGCGGAGGACAGGTACTCCAGTGCTGCGAAGTCCAGATTCAGCTCTGTGACGCCCTTCAGGGATTTGAGCTCCACTTCCAACTGGGGAGCCGTTGCAGTGTCCAACCGGCCCTCCAGGGCGATGTTCCAGAAAGTCCCTTCCAATGTTTTCTTGATGTTCATACCTAAACCTCACAAATATGATAATCAAGGCCAGCGTACCATCTTGAGCCAAGCCCGCAACGATCGCGTCAATCGCTTCCGTCAGGGGATTGTTTTTGTCCTGCAAGGTCTCAAACCGGATATCGCCGGTATTTACTTTGTTTTCCGCGCGGCCCGCTAAGAATGCCGCTGACTCTAAAGGTTTATATCCCTAAAAACCGTCTATATTCTGTCGTCGTTCCCGACCTTACTTTCGGGTTATATTTCATAATAAAGAGTTCAAGGGTTTCCTTCAGCGTTTCTATCTGAGATTTCAAATAGAATTCATCCTCAAACAGTGCGTAGTGAACGCAGGCTCTGATTAGAATGAATATCAGCGGCGTCAGCTTTTCGTAGGGAATACCAAGCTTGCTCTCTAAACTTTTTGCGTATTGCGTATAACGCTTATCTACGCCCGCGAAGAATTTCTGACCGTATTCTCTGTATTTCGGGTGGGTATAGACCTGATACATCAGGCGGTATTTCTTTCCGTGCTGTTTTGCCGTCCAGTAGGGTATCTCGTCAATAAACCGCCATAGGTTCTCAACACCTGTGGGGGCTTTCGCCATAAAATCATCTTCTACCTTGCTCATACAGTATTCAGTGGATTGGATGATAAGGTCATCCAAATCCTTGAAATATGTATAAATCAAAGATGTGTTATATCCGCAATGTTTCGCCAAGGAACGAATACCGGTGCCGTGCAAACCCAACTCTGCAAAGCCGTTAAAGCACTTTTCCATAAGCTCAACTTTTTTAGCATTCCATTGTTCGTCTGTATAATTCGCCATCTGTCAGTCTCTCTAATTCAAATCGTTCGTAATGAATAAAGTATAACATACATCGGATAAATAATCAATGTGTTACGCAATTATAACACGACGATTGCATGAATGCTTCCCTTAGTCTTATTTTCAAAGGGCATATTTTTTTAAGAATTGAGAACCACTTCAAGGAACCTTGTTGGGCGCAGACTGATAACGAAACGTTTTCTCTTCATAGACAGTTTCTTCTCATACAGTTCTGTAGCTTTGAGAATGCTAAGACACCATTTTCTGATGATATTCAGGTTCTGTGCAGCGTTTTTGTCTATCGTTGCATTTGCATCTTCACGGAAGGTGACGTCCAAATGCCAGTGCATACTTTCAATACTCCAATGTCCACGGATCGCACGGCTGGCCAGTTCTATATCTTCCGGAAGACTGCTTATAAAGTAACGATATTCAACACGCTCTATTTCTCCCTTTTTAAGTGTTTTCTTCTCCATTATGATACTTTTTAGCCCTTTCCACGCCCCTTTCTGCGTTATCCATTTAATATCCATTGTTTGGTAATACTCTCTTATTTCCAGCTGCCCATGTGCTTTTTCGGATGTCTTCTTGTAGGTTCCCTTTTCTGTACTTTAGATGTCAGTATTCCTCAATATCTGATGCTGTCTGTCATATTGATCCCCATGATGTATCTTGAATATCAGAGGAGGAGAGCATAATCATTACAGTACGGTATGAATAGCTGCCAAATTGATTCAATGTATGATAAGCGCGAAATCAAAAAGGAGGTATTACACCATGTATCGAAAAGTCATTGTCTTTCTTCTGACCATCCTTGTTGTGATCGCCATTGCAGGATGCTGGATACCGTAAAAACAGTATGATCTACAGACACCGGCATCCCAACCGATCGAGTAAACAGAGCATATGCCGGATGCACCGCCTACAGAGATAGTGCTAGAAAGAAATAGAGCCAACGGTGACGAGCTGCTTTCGATCTCTAAATAAAACGGAGCGTTTTCAGAATAGACAGAAAATGGCTATACTCTAGCGCTGACCTATGTAGAAGTCTGTGCGCTCTGTAAGACGGAACACCCCGGACATTCAGGTGTCCGGGGCGTTTTGCGTCATTGCTTTCCAAACAAGGGGCTGCACCCTTGCACCGCTAAGCGGCTATCCTTGCATATCTGGCCAGCAGAAACGGTTTTGCAAATTGGGAATTGCATTTAACTTATGAACGCTATTGATTTTTTTGGAAAAAACGAGTATACTGTAATTACTGTTACAGAATATTCGTTACAGAATAAATATTACAGATAGGAGGAGCATTATGCCACCGAAA
Source organism: Faecousia sp. (assembly GCA_051867075.1). Classification (GTDB taxonomy): domain Bacteria; phylum Bacillota; class Clostridia; order Oscillospirales; family Oscillospiraceae; genus Faecousia. Next base: position 63,972 of record JBJDYG010000017.1, read on the forward strand.
GCAAAATTTACAAAGGAACAAATCACAAAAGCTGCACTTGGCGTTGTTTCTGAAAAAGGGGCGCAGGCACTGACTGCTAAGGAGCTGGGTGCCGCTCTTGGCACATCCACCACCCCGATTTTTACAGTGTTCAATTCTATGCAGGAAGTTCAGGATGCAGTGATGCTCGCCGCTATGGAGCGATTTGAAGAATACGCACACAAAGCCGCAGATTCAGGGCCTGTTTTTAAGCAGGTGGGTATGCAGATGATTCTGTTTGCGAAAGCAGAGCCAAAGCTGTACCAGCTCATTTTTATGTCTTCCATCAGCAAAGCACAGACCTTTGAGGATATTTACGCTCGCCTGGGTTCGGTTGCCGATGAATGCCTGGATGTACTTCAAAAAGACAATAATTTGAGCAAAGACAATGCAAAAACGCTGTTCGAGCATGTTTGGATTCACACATTCGGCATCGGCGCTCTTTGCGCCACCGGTATGTGCGATTTCTCCCATGAACAGATCGCCGAGATGCTGACACAGGATTTTACCGCCATGATGATGCTGATGAAATCCGGTAAATCCAGTCAGCCTACGACGCAAAAGACGAAGGGATAACTTATGAAACTACTGAAAAACATACTAACTATACTACTATGTGCGGCAGTGTTACTGCTTGCCGTCTTTCTGATTGGCAGATACGGCTGGAAACTGGTCGGCTTCCGTGCCTGCGAAAGCGCCGGAATCCAACAGGTGAATGTAGAAGAAAAACAAGTTCAGATTCATGGTTTTTACCCCGGCTCTTTCCCACAGGGGTTCTTGGGATACCATGCAGAACAGGTGGATAGCACCCTATATGTGGGATTTAAGTTCAGTGGCGTGTTCGGCTTTTTTGAAACCGGGGATTTTGATATTACAATTCCTACCAACGGAACCGTCTCGCAGGTCGTGGTCAAAAGCGGTGAACAGGAATATCCCATCTGGCCCGAAGAAGAGGATCCGCTTCTTCGGGATACGCAGGCAGCGGAAAACGGAATCTATGTCTATTTGGAGCGAGACGATGTGTATTCCGTGGACTGGCATTTTGAAAACCAAAGCGGCGGTATGGCGAATGCGGACGGTACTGCACTGGAAGACAGAAAAAATATCTACTTGGATAATGATATTTTCTTCGCGGCGGCGAATCAGGAACGCCCGGTTCCTGTTATGCTGACATTCTCTGATAAAGACGGAACGCCCATTGCCCGGACGAATACCAGCTTTGATTCACAGTCGCCAACGCTCATTGTTACGCTGACAGCGGATACAAAAATCCTTTTGAATGGAGTCGAAGCGGAAGTCCCTGCCGTTCCGACTGTATATGAGCAGATTCTCGACCAGTATCACGCCGCGTTGGAAGAGAATTGGGATGGACAGCAGCTGACAGATGCGGGATTGAACCTCATGCTAAGAGATGTTGCACTGGAAACAGTGGGCTACGCCATAGATGATCTGGATGATAACGGTATTCCGGAGCTTGCGATTGGAACGATTTCCGGGGATGACTTTTATGGGAGACTTATTTTCGCCCTCTACACAGTGGACAGTGACGGCGAACCCGTTTCGGTTTTCAGCAGTATCGAACGGGATCGTTACTATTACGCAGGGGGTAATCGGTTTGCCAATCTGGGTTCCTCATCTGCCGCTGACAGCTTTGTGACTACCTTGAAGCTGGAGGGCGAAGGACTGGTGGATATGACCTTTACCACCGACCCGGCGGAGTATGTACAGATGGAACTGGTATCGATTATAGAATCAGATGGGGAATAAAAATTGTTCTCGTTATGAACGGATATGAGAATATCGTACTTCCCGTGGAACTGTACGATTTGAAGGAGGTTACTATATGAGCAAACAGATACGACAATACCTCGGTTTATTTACAGCAGTGCTGATTTATTACCTGATTCACGAAGGTGCGCATCTGATTTACGCGCTGTCTATCGGCGTGTTCCGCCAAATCAACTTTATGGGGGTGGGGATTCAGGTCGATGTTTATGCGCAGCAGATGAGCAATCTTCAGATGGGTGTTTTCTGCCTGGTTGGTGCCGTTGCGACAACCCTTGCAGCCTATGTATTGACTTTGGCGGCACCAAAAATCTGCAAGGCTTCTTCCCTGGTTTTCAAAGCCTGTATGTACTATATAACACTGATTATGCTGCTGTTGGATCCGCTGTACTTAAGTGTCCTGTGCGGCTTTTTCGGCGGCGGTGATATGAACGGAATCGCCCTGTTGCTCCCGGAAGTGGCTGCAAGAATCCTTTTCGGCGTGCTGCTTCTGATCCACGGCTTGGTATTCTGGAAAGTGATTCTTCCAAAATACAAAAGGGCTTTTTCCGAAAACGAGGTACAGTAATTTATGGAGAATACAAACATGAAAAAATAATGTAAATGCTTATCGAAATATCGAAGAAGAAGGATATATGGAAATTGATATCTGTTTTCCATTGAAATAATTCATAATGAGGAATCTATTATCTGTAGAGGTGATTACAAAATGAGGCGTATCATTATATACATACATGGCAAAGGCGGAAATGCAGAGGAAGCAAACCACTACCGGCCTCTGTTTACTGGAAGTGATGTGATTGGTTTTGACTATACATCACAAAATCCATGGGATGCCCAAATTGAGTTTTCTAAGTTTTTTAATTCGTACAGCAAAGGCTATGATGAGGTTATTCTGATTGCAAACAGTATTGGCGCTTTCTTTGCAATGAGCACTCTTGCCGAAAAGAGTATTTCTAAGGCTTTGTTTATTTCTCCTATTGTGAACATGGAGAAATTGATTGCCGATATGATGCTGTGGGCGAATGTTACAGAGGATGAATTGCAGAGCAAAAAAGAAATTCCCACGGAGTTTGGCGAAACCTTGTCCTGGGAATATCTGTGCTATGTGCGCAAGCATCCGATCAAATGGAACATTCCCACCTGCATTCTGTATGGTGGAAAGGATCACCTGACCTCCAGAGAAACCATATCCGAGTTTGCGGAAAAACAAGGCGCAGACCTTACCGTAATGGAGGATGGTGAGCACTGGTTCCATACCAATGCGCAGATGCAGTTTCTGGACGATTGGATTCGCAGGTCTATTCCATAACATTTCGATTGGAAGATAGCAAAAATGGTCGAGAGAATTCCAGGCACATTGTTGTAAAATGGTTACGCCCGGAGGTGAGAAAATGCAGGAACAAATTGAAGCGGTACAACGAATGCAGGAGTATATCGAAAAACATCTGCGTGAGAATATTTCTTTTGCGGATGTGGCAAAGGCATCGCTGTTTTCTCCATGGCACGCAAGGCGGTTGTTTTTGGAGTATACAGGTGTTACGCCGTCTGATTATATCCGAAAGCTGAGATTAAAACAGTCTGCCCTCAAATTACGGGATGAAGATGTCAACATCCTGGACGTTGCGCTGGATTCCGGCTTTGGAAGCGTTGACGGATACCAAAGAGCCTTTCGTAAAGAGTTCGGCTGTAATCCAAGCGCCTATGCCGCCGATCCGATTCCCCTGCGTTTGTTCACCCCCTACGGCGTGAAATTTCGTTATATGGAAAGGAAGGAAACGACCATGGGTGCAAGAAATGTGTTTATTCAGGTAATCGACAAGCCGAAAAGAAAGGTTATTATCAAACGGGGAAAAACAGCCACGGAGTATATGAAGTATTGTGAGGAAGTCGGCTGTGATATTTGGGGGCTGCTGGTGAGCATGAAATCCCTTTGCGGGGAGCCGGTATGCCTGTGGCTGCCGGAAGCGTATATCAAACCGGGAACGAGCCAGTATGTACAGGGTGTTGAAGTAGCGGAGGATTATACTGGTGAGATTCCCGATGGCTTCGACGTGATTGAACTTCCGAAAGCGCAGTACCTTATGTTCCAGGGAGAACCCTTTCAGGAAGAGGATTACCAGCAGGCCATTGCGGAAATCTGGGAATCCGAGAAAAACTATGACCCATCTTTGATTGGCTATCAGTGGGACGATGCAAACCCCAGAATTCAACTGGAACCCATCGGAACGAGGGGGTATATTGAGTTAGTTCCGATCCGCTCTAAAATTTGAGCGATGATTGCAGAATGAAGCGATATGAACGAATCGTAAGGACGCAGTGGATGACACTTCGTCCTTACTGTTTCCGTCTGCGCAAATGTATGATTCCATAGAAAGAGAGGCGATTTAACATGGAACAGGAAAAAATTGTGATCCGTGGACTTCGGCAGAATAACCTGAAAAATGTGTCCTTGGATATTCCGAAGGGGAAAATTGTGGTGTTTACCGGGGTTTCCGGCTCCGGCAAATCCAGCATCGTCTTTGACACCATCGCCGCCGAGAGCCAGCGGCAGATGAACGAGACCTACACCGCCTTCATGCGGGGCAGGCTTCCCAAATACGAGAAGCCCAAGGTGGAACGGATTGACAACCTCTCCGCTTCCGTCATTGTGGATCAGTCCCGCTTAGGCGGCAACGCCCGCTCCACTGTGGGCACCATCAGCGATATGTACGCCGCATTGCGGTTACTCTATGCACGCATCGGAACACCCTATGTGGGAACAGCTTCCTACTTCTCCTTCAACGATCCCAACGGTATGTGCAAGACCTGCTCCGGCATCGGAAAAATTCTGGATCTGGACATCGAGCGAGCTATCGACCCGGAAAAGAGCTGGAACGAAGGTATGCTGGAACTGCCTGCCTTCGGTGTGGGTAACTACTATTGGAAGCTGTACACAGGGTCTGGCCTGTTTGACTTGAATAAAAAATATCGGGATTATACCCCGGAAGAACGGAATCTTCTTCTGTTTGGCAGCCGGGAACCGGGCGGCCCCCGAGCGCATAAGCGGGTTGAGGGTATCAAAACACAGTTTCAGCGGCTGTGCCTGATGAAAGGCCCCGAGGAGCAGAATGACTACACCCTGCGAAAGCTCAATCAGTTCATGGAAGAAAAGACCTGTCCGGTGTGCCACGGGCGGCGGCTGAATGAAAAAAGCCTTTCCTGCAAGGTGGCAGGCTACAGCATTGATGAGATGTGTGCCATGGAGT
>JBJDYG010000018.1:0-3828 GCA_051867075.1 Faecousia sp.
TCATAGGATTCTCTAATGAAAATGTTTCATCAAAATTGATGAAACATTTTAAAAGGGAATCAGTATAAATTACGCCTGCGGCAGAGTGACAATCTGAGGCTCGTGGTGCACAGCGGGAAGAATTTTCTCCATCAAATCCGCCGTCCGCAGGCGCAGACTGGAGGTATTGATGCAGGGATGGCAGCCGATGTACTCCCCTTTCAGCACGTCCTCGTCCACAAGCAGCTGCACATGGTTTTCGTGATCGTTCATCAGCCCCAGCACGCTGACAGAGCCGGGGGTGATGTCCAGATACTTTTCCATATGTTCAGGCTCCGCAAAGCTCAGCCGGGAGGAACCGATTTCCCTGGACAGAACGCTGGTTTTGAAATGCTTCTCTCCCGGCAGCATAAGCAGGTAAAAGGCCGTACATTGCCGGTTGCACAGCAGCAGATTTTTGCAGATGGTAGCGTTCAGCACTTCGTCGATGGGGGCACAGACCTCCATGGTCATGGCGGCCTCGTGGTCGATGCGCTGATAGAAAATTCCCAAGCTGTCCAGCAGATCGTAGCAGCGGATTTCCTTCGCAAGCCGCCCGGTTAAGTCTACAGGGCGTCCGTTTACCAGTTCCATAGTCATTCTCCTTTTCTCAGCTGCCAGAAGGCCACGGCGCTGGCAGCCGCAACGTTCAAAGAATCCACGCCGTGGTACATGGGAATTTTTACCGTGTAATCGCACTGGGCAATGGTCGTCTCCGTCAGGCCGTCGCCCTCGCTGCCCAAAATCACCGCCAGCTTTCCTTCCGCCATCAGTTTGGGATCGTCAATGGAAACGGAATCGTCGCTTAATGCCATGGCGGCAGTTTTGAAGCCCAGCTGTTTCAGCTGCGCCATCCCCGCCCCGGGCCAGCTGTCCGTGAACGTCCAGGGAATCTGGAACACGGTGCCCATGCTGACTCTGGCGCTGCGGCGGTACAGCGGGTCACTGCACCCGGGGGTCAGCAGCACGGCATCCATACCCAGTGCCGCGGCGGAGCGGAAAATCGCCCCCACATTGGTAGGGTTCATGACGTTCTCCAGCACCACCACCCGGCTTGCCCCGGCGCAGATGCTTTCCAACGCAGGCAGCCCAGGCCGCCGCATGGCGCACAGCACGCCCCTGGTCAGATGGTAGCCGGTCAGATTGCACAGCAGCTCCTCGTCGGCGGTGTACACGGGAACACCGGGACACCGGGCAATGACCTCCCGTGCCGCGCCTTCGATGTCCTTGCGCTCCATCAGCAGGGAAACAGGCTCATACCCCCCGTCCAGCGCCCGGTGGATCACCTTTGGACTCTCTGCGATGAACATCCCTTTGGCCGGCTCAAAACGGTTAAGAAGCTGCGCCTCCGTCAGCCGTGCGTAAACGTCCAGCTCCGGGGCGGAAAAGTTTGTGATTTCAATGATATCAGACATAGCAATTCCTTCTTTGAAAAACGTTCCGTATCGCGCAGGGGCATTCTCCGATATAGTACCAGACCTTCCCCAAAATGTCAAAGAATTCCCAAATGATTGACTTCCGTTTTTGAGAATGATACAATTACCTATCATATAGAAAGAGAGGCAAACGCCATGGCAAACAAGCACCCGGGATACATGACAACCTTCAAAGAGCGCCTAAGCTACTGGTCTTACTTCGTCGGTCAGAACATTTATTACAACATCACCGCCGCCTTTATCTCCACCTATCTTGCCATGCAGGGCGTCAGTCTGGCGAAGGTCGCCGTGGTTTTACTGATTGTCAAGGTCTGGGACGCCGTCAACGATCCCATCTTCGGCTACATTTTTGACAAGATCAAATTCAAAAGCGGCCAGAAATGCCTGCCCTGGCTGCGCATCTCCACGGCGCTGATTCCTGTGGTGACCATTATCCTGTTCGCCATCCCCTCTGCTCTTGGAGAAACCGGGAAGCTCATCTGGTTCGGCGCTGCCTATGTGCTGTGGGATACCGTCTATACCCTCACCGACATTCCCGCCTACGCCATGCTGAACACTATGACGGACAACCTGCCCGAGCGCAACACCCTGCTTTCCATCAACCGGGTGTTTTCCGGCGCCGGCGTGCTGATCTACGGCATTGTGCTTCCTCTGCTCATCAGCGAAAGCGTTGGTATGAGCGCAAGCTGGGCAATTGCGATTTTGTCCGTTTTCAGCGCCCTGACCATGGTTCCCCTGTCTCTTACCTGTAAGGAACGCAACTACAAGCCGGAAGAGGAGGACGAGAATTTTTCCCCCCGGCAAATGCTGTCCTATCTCGGCAAAAACAAATACCTGCTAACCTACTATGGCGGCTACTGCGCCACCGATGCTCTGAAAACCTCCGCTGCCGTGACGTTGTTTGTCTCCTTCTACCTCTTCGGCAACTCCCTGTACTCCATTTTGCTGAACGTACTGAACATGGTGCCCGGCGTCTTTGCTGCCATGCTCATGCCCACCATCCTCAAGCGTCTGGACAAGTTCAAGACCCTGTTCTGGTGCAACATTGTCAACATTATACTGGGTCTCGTGATCTTCTTTGCGGGGTATGAAAACCGGGTCCTGTTTCTGACATTGACCTGCATCCGTACCATTCCCATGAGCATCGTGGGCATTCTCGCCTTCATGTTCACACCGGACTGCGCCGAGTATGGGCAGTTTAAGTCCGGCATCAGCGCCAAAGGCATCACCTTCGCCATCCAGACCTTCTCCGTCAAAATCACCGGCGCGATTTCCTCGTCTTTGGCACTGGCGCTGCTGGGATGCTTCCACTGGATATCCGTGGAAGCGGAGAGCTTTGAGGCCCTGAAGGCGCTGAACATTCAGCAGAGCGCCGGAGCGCTGCAGGGACTGTGGATCGTCTATGCTCTGGTCCCTGTCATCGGCATGATAATCTCCACATTCTTCTACCTGGGCTACAAGCTCAACGACAAGGATGTGCAGATCATGGCCCGGTGCAATGCCGGTGAGCTTACCCACGCGGAAGCAGAGGCAATGCTGTCCCGGAAATATTGACTGTACATATTTCCCGGATTTGCCCCATCTCCCCGAGAATCCCGGATGGGGACCCCCACCAAACACATTTCCGTAGGCGGCGCCAGTCGGCGCCGCCCGCTTTTTCATGTGTAAAATTTATGTGAATTTCCAGAAACTTCAGTCTCATTTCAACTTCATCCGATATGATATGCCCATACTGATATTCAATGAACATCAGTATGAGGCGGATATCTATGATTTTCTATCCCGAAAACCATAGGTACAATACACCCGCCACAGCGGGCGTACAGAGCGCAGCGCGCACAGCGGGTGAAGGCCGCGCTGGAACGGGTAAACCTTTCCCACCGGGCAAAGCACCTGCCCACAGAGCTTTCCGGAGGACAGCAGCAGCGTGTTGCCATTGCCCGGGCACTTGTGACGGAGCCCTCCCTCATTCTGGCGGACGAACCCACCAGCAATCTGGACTCCAAGACCAGTCGGGAGATTATGGAAATTTTTCACGAACTCCATGCCCAGGGAAATACCATCGTCCTGATTACCCACGACAATGACGTAGCGAAGCAAGCGCCCAGAAGCGTCCATATTCTGGACGGGCAGTTAACGGAGGTGACGCTGTAATGCAGTCATTGACAATGGCACTGCGCTCCATCAGCTCCAACAAAATGCGTGCAGTTCTTGCAGATATGGGAGGCAACCTGCAGAGCATTGATGAATGGATGCGCAGACGTATCCGCATGGTATTTTGGAAGAAATGGAGGCGAGTCCGCACAAGGTGGAGAAACCTACTGATACTATTTCTCAATAAAAATGTTTCATTTTTATTGAGAAGGCACCGCCT
>JBJDYG010000019.1:0-19793 GCA_051867075.1 Faecousia sp.
CGGGCAACTTCGGGACTTTCACCCTATAGAACGTGCGCTCACCGGGCGCACATAACGAAAGCGGATCTCGCCTCAGATCCGCTTTTTCCATTTTCCGCCGCCCGGAACCGGAAGAATTTGGGAAAGAAAAATCGCGCAATCCCGTCTCATATGATTCTCTAACCAAATACTTCAATTCTTGCGAATGAAAGTTTTTTGTTAAGAATCAGTATGAGCTGTGACAGCTGGCTCAGATTGTGTGCGTTATGTGCTTTGCATTGATGCTTTACAACGATACTCTGCGAAGCTGCTTCGCGGTATACATGATCTTCTTCATCCCTGCGCACCCCTTTATCAAACCGGCAGAAAAGCAACTCAACATGCCGCTGTGCGGAAATCGGAAACCGTCCGAAACTCCCGATTGCACCTGAACGCCGAATCTGCTATACTTACGCTGAAAGGAAGTGATTTTGGATGCGGTGCGATTGTCATATCCATATGGTTCTGGACGGGGCTGACTGGAAGGGCGCCATTGCCCGGCATTCGGAAGGGGTGCAGGAGGACTGGGTGCGCCGGACGCTGAAACAGTATCGGGATCTGGGCTTTTCCTACCTCCGGGACGGCGGCGACCGCTGGGGCGTGGGCGCAAAGGCCAGGGCACTGGCGCCGGAATACGCAATCACCTACCGCACCCCTCTGTCACCGCTGTGCGCGCAGGGACATTACGGCGGATTTATCGGGGAGAAGTACACGGATCTCCGGCAGTACGCCGCCCTGGTTGTCCGGAAGCGGACGGAAGGGGCCGATTTTGTCAAAATCATGATCTCCGGACTGATGGATTTTGACCGCTGCGGGGTGCTGACTGAGGACGGACTTGCGCCTGAGGAAATCCGGGAGCTGATACACATTGCCCACGAGGAGGGCTTTGCCGTGATGGCGCACGCAAACGGCCCGCGGACGGTGGAAGCCGCGGCACGGGCCGGGGTGGATTCTGTGGAGCACGGGGCGTATCTGGATACGGACGCCCTTTGCGCCATGGCGGAAAACGGCGTGGTCTGGGTGCCAACCCTGTCCGCCATCGGAAACCTCCGGGGAAAGGGCCGCTTTGCTGAAGGCGCGGTAGCGGCGATTCTGGACAGTGCCATGGAAAACGTGGCTGCCTTTGCCGCCATGGGTGGGCTCATTGCCCCCGGAACCGACGCCGGTGCATGGGCGGTTCCCCACGGAAGCCTGACAGAGTACGCACTTCTGGAACAGGCACTGGGACAAGACGCCCGCGCGGTGCTGGACCGGGGCGCAGCGGAAATTCGCAGGAAGTTTTGATACGCCGTAAGGCGGTACCTTCTTGTTAAAAATCAAAGATCTTTGGTATTACCCTGTGTTTTTGGATGAAACGGGCCTGCTTCCCGTTATCCAGCGCAACCCGGGTCATACTGGGCGGCAGCCCCCGGTCACTTACAAAGGTTACCCGGTTGCCCACATACTGAAAGCTCCCGCCTGTCCCGGGCCGCACTGTCACCTCATGGGTGAACAGGGCATCTGGTATCACGTCAGGAGATGTGACCCGAACCAGCAGCGTCAGAGTGCCGTCGGCATTTGGCAGACATGCCGTTACCTGAGACTCGCACATGGGATACTTCCAGGTGGTCACGTCATCACCGAACCGGGGCCGCCAGGGATAACTGTCGGCTGCAGGATCATAAAAAGCGGCTTTCCGGAGAGACTCCCGGGAAATGTCGAAAAAGGCCGTTACCGTTTCTTCAAACAGCGCTGCCGGAATGAAAAAACGGGTGGGCCGGGGCTGGTAGGGGAAGCGGCTGGTGTCCAGCGGCTCACCGGTTCGGATTGCGTAGAGGTACTCGAATACGTCGGCAAAGGACAGCGCTCCGAAATTTCCTTCCTGCCAGTCGCATAAAAACAGATTGGTAAACTGATAGCCGACACTCTGAATATATTGCCGGTTCAGGTCATACAGATCCCGATCCACAGACTCGGTGCGGATTTCGTTATAGGTAATGTAGTGGGGATCCTCTGGGCAGACCTGGTAGTAGAAGCAGCCGTCCCCGGAAAGCAGCATGTCAAAGATGGGCAGGGTTTCACACGCTGACACCATGGGCCTGTTTTCTGCATCAAAGATCACGGATGTTCTGACAAAATAGGCGCTTTCCCCGGTTTTGGAAAAGAACAAATGGGAAAATCCGCCGGTTTCCTCCACCTGAAGCACTGCCGCCCATCCATTTTTTCCAGAGGATGCCGCCGCCCAGAAATCCAGCAGGGACTCGGGGTTCTCCAGAAACGAGGGGTAATTTTCGTCGGAATCCAAAACAGAAAAGTCTGCGCCTGTGAGCCGTTCCTCGATGGCGTCGATCTCGGCGCGGCTCAGCGTATCCGGCCCGGTGAACAGATCCCCGCAGACATCTGCCGCCCGGAGAATCTCCTGCCGGATCTCCCGGCTTTGGACTGCCGGGAGCAGCCGGGGCGATTCCCATCCCGGAAGGGCCTGGCGGGTCGCAAGTGCAGCCGCCGCACCCAAAAGCGCCAGCAGGCACACGGTCAAAACTGCAATTCGTTTTGCCTTCATCGGCACCATCTCCTTCGACGCCATTTTACACCAGAAACCGGGAAGAAACAAGAGAAACTTCCGCAGGTGGATCTGCGCCGAAGGAAAGAAAAGTGGGGGAAACCGCAAAATTCGCAAAAAAAGGATTGCCAAACCGGGAAAAGCGTGTTATAATGCTCTGTGTGTCCGGCCGAAGGGCGCCACGCCAACATTGGGATGTCGCCAAGCGGTAAGGCACCAGACTTTGACTCTGGCATTCGTCGGTTCGAATCCGGCCATCCCAGCCAAATTTATGATCCGCTAGCTCAGTCGGCAGAGCAACTGCCTTTTAAGCAGTGGGTCCGGGGTTCGAATCCCCGGCGGGTCACCAAAACCCTGAAAGCTCTAGGGCTTTCAGGGTTTTTGTTGTGTTCTCGCACCTTTACCAGACCCACTGCCTAAACCTCAATTTTTGAGAAAGGCAGTGGGTCTGATTTATGGCAAAAAAGCGAATGCAAATGGCTCAAAAAAGTTGGAAAATTGAGGAAATCTTTCCTCGCTTTGTGAATGCGCAAATGGCAAAGGATTCGCAGCGTCACCCAGCGCATGAAGTATACAGGGTATCTCGAACACTACCCTTTTACAGTTTGGCCGGATCTTTTGCCCAAAACATCAAAAAGCAGTTTTTAGAGGTTACTTACATAAAACACGGTGGGCCTTTCTGTGAAAGGCTTGCCGGTTTTCTTTTTTGCCCGGGAAAACCGTGGGGGAAATAGAGACATCTAAAGAAAATCTTAAACTTCCCTCTATTGACAAAGACTGTATGGCATATTATACTAACTGTACTAATACAAATAGTACAGTTAAGGAGGGATACCATGGTACACTTGGACTACCGGGATACGCGGCCGATTTACGCGCAGATTGTAGACGGCTATCGGGAGCAGATCACCAACGGCGTACTGCGGCCGGGGGAGAAGCTGCCAAGCGTCCGGGAGCTGGCTTCCCAGCTGGCCATTAACCCCAATACCATCCAGCGGGCTTACCGGCAGCTGGAACTGGAAGGGTGGATTGTCACCGTGCCGGGAAAGGGCTGCTTTGTCTGCGGTGACGGCGGGGCGCAGGAACGGGAGAAAAACCGGCTGTTTCTGGTGTTTGACGAGACCGCCGCGGCGCTGCTGGCGTTGGGCGTATGCCGGGACGACTTGATCGTGCGGCTTCAGAAAGGAGAGATCGGCAATGCTTGAGATGAAAAACGTAACCAAGACCTTCGGCGATTTTAAGGCGCTGGATGATCTGACTTTGACGGTTCCCAAGGGGGCGGTTTACGGTCTGGTTGGCCCCAACGGCGCAGGCAAATCCACCGCTATCCGGCACCTGACCGGCGTTTACCGCCCGGACAGCGGCAGCGTCACCATGGACGCCCAGCCTGTTTACGAAAATCCCGCTGTGAAAACAGCCATCGGCTATATTCCCGATGAGATTTTTTATTATCCCTCCGCCACGCTGGAGGATATGCGCAGATTTTACCGGGGCATCTATCCCGGCTTCGATGACGCCTTATTCGAAAAGCTTCGGGAGGTGTTTGCGCTTCCTGCCAGAACGCCCATCCGCCGCTACTCCAAGGGCATGCAGAAGCAGGCGGCCTTCTACCTTACTATTTGCACTCACCCGGAAGCCCTGATTCTGGATGAGCCGGTGGACGGGCTGGATCCGGTGATGCGGCGGCAGGTTATGAGTCTGATCCTCTCAGGTGTTGCCGAGCACGGCACCACGGTGCTGATTTCCTCCCACAACCTGCGGGAGCTGGAGGACGTATGCGACCATGTGGGCATCATGAACCACGGAAAAATGCTGCTGGAGAAGAGCCTTGCAGATATGCAGGGCAGCACCGTGAAGCTGCAGCTGGTGGGGGATGCCCCCGAAGGGCTGGAGATTCTCCATGAATCCGTCTCCGGGCGCTTAAGAACCCTGATCGTCCGGGGCCAGGCGGGGGAGGTCAGTGCCAAAGCGGCGGCAGCGAAGAGCGCTTACTTCGATGTGCTGCCACTGTCCCTGGAGGAGATCTTCATTTATGAACTGGGAGGTGTGAACTATGAAGTCAAAGACATCCTGCTTTAATACAACCATCTTCAAAAAGAATCTGACCCGGTTTGCCCCGGTGATGGGGCTATATACCCTGTGCCTGATTCTGGGCATGATGATGCTGTACCAGAATAACCGGGCAATGGGACAGTCCTTCTGGTTTGCCTCCCGGATGGCGGAGAACATTCAGTTGATGGGTGAGGTGAACCTGTTCTTCGCACCGCTGGTTGCCATGCTGCTCTTCGGCGACCTGTTTGTGCCCCGGATGTGCAACGCCCTGCACGCCATGCCGGTGCGACGGGAGACGCTGTTTGTGACCAACGTGGTCTCCGGAGTGCTGTTTTCCCTGATCCCCACGGCGGTGATGGCGCTGCTTTCCATCCCACTGCTCAATGCTACGATTGTGGAAAACGCCTGGCAGATCGGCCTGCTGTGGTTTCTGGGCACCAATCTGCAGTATATCACCTTCTTCGGTATTGCGGTGTTCAGCGTGTTCTGCACCGGAAACCGATTCGCCATGGCGGCGGTATACGCGGTACTGAACGCCGGAGCGTTTATCCTCTATTTCATCATCTGCACCATTTATACCCCCATGCTATTCGGCGTGGTTACCCCCCACGGCTGGGTCAATCTGCTAACCCCCGTTGCTGGGATGACGAATGGGGCTTATGTGCAGGTACAGGATTTTAATGAGCTGAGCCTCCAATTCATGGGACGGGAAAGCGAAATGGTGGCCTCCTTCAGCATCGACAGCGGCAAGTTCGGTTCCCTGTTTGCCTGGACGGCGGTGGGAATAGCGTTTGCCGCTGCGGGGCTGCTGCTGTACCGCAGGCGGGATCTGGAATGTGCCGGAGACGCAATTGCTTTTTCCATGCTGCGGCCCGTGTTTCAGGTGATCTGTGCTGTGTCCGCCGGCGCGCTGGCAGTACTGGCGGTGGACATATTCGGTATCAGATTGAGCGGAAGTGTGCTGGTTTACGTCATCCTGTTCTGCGGCATCGCCGTAGGCTGGTTCGCCGGCAAGATGTTCCTGGAACGCAGCACCCGTGTGTTCACACTGAGAAACTGGGCAGGGCTGGGGATTCTGGCTGCCCTTGCCGCCGTGAGCCTGATTGCCACCCACTTTGATGTGCTGGGCATCGAAGACCGGATACCCCAGGTGGAAGATGTCCAGTCCGTGACACTGAGCAGCATCTACAACTATGACGGCGTGGAGCTGACGCAGGAGGCGGACATCCGGCAGATGACTGCCCTGCATACCATGGCGCTGGAGGATCATGTTGAGGATTCCGGCTCCTATCCGCTGTCCTACATCCTGTCCCAGCCAGACAGGGAAAAGAACGTGACATGGCCCGAAGGGGGCTTTGATTACAGCGAGGGGGTCTATAGCGAGGACGAGCCGCATCTGAGAACCGACGACATCACCCTGACCTACAAGCTGAAAAACGGTCATACCCTGACCCGCAGCTACACCGTCTGGGCCAGCCTGGAGGAAGGTACGATCGTCAATGAGTACATGAGCCGCTGGGAGCAGGTCTGGAAAAACGCCCGGGCGGGCTATCGGGATACCTTTGAAGTCAGCCAGGTTACCGAGATAGGTGTGGATAACAAGCGGCTTCGTGACGAACAGATCACGCCGGAGCTGGCCCAGTCTCTGCTGGACGCCGTCAGAGCCGACTGCGACGAGCGTACCATGAACCAGAACGGCACCTACCACACGGGCTATTTCTGGAAGGTCAGCGAGTATGATCAGGAATCTTACAAGGACCGCTCGGTTTATGTGCATCTCTTCACCAATAACGGCGTTTATTCCACCGGCGTGAATTTTGAAGTTTATGCCGATTCCTTACATACCGTAAAATGGCTTCAGGACCACAACCTTCTGACCTGCGAGGTGGTGGCGGAAGACCCCATCAGACTGGACTGATTCGTACCGGCCGCCGGATTTCCGGCGGCTGGTTTTTGCGCGGAGCTGTGCAAAAATGCCGCCCTGCGCCACAATCCTTCGCGGCCTGAAAGAAATCACCAAAAATCCCCCCGTGGGGGATAGGAAATACTGGGAAAATGTGTTCATTTCCACGATTGACATTCTTGCCCTAAATTAGTACAATATTATCGATACACTATGATTTGCATAGGGTACTACAGGTTTTTCGAAGAATCAAATGATTAGGAGGAAATCACTTTGAAGGATTGGGCTTATTTGACAACTGTTGAGGAGATGGAGCAAGCCACCAATTCCTTGCTGGAAAACGGCAAGAAGGTTGGCGCCGACTCCTGGCAGCAGCGGGTCAAGAACCAGACCCCCCATTGCGGCTTCGGAGAGTCCGGCACCTGCTGCCGTATCTGCTCCATGGGCCCCTGCCGCATCACCAAGAAAGCTCCCCGGGGTATCTGCGGCTGCGACGTGCACGGTATCGTCGGCCGTAACTACCTGCGCTTCACCGCCGGCGGCGCTGCCACGCACTCCGACCACGGCCGTGAAATCATGCACACTTTGTACCAGACCAAAGAAGGCGGCAACTATCAGGTTAAGGATCCCGAAAAGCTGATCCGCATCGCCAAGGAGTGGGGCGTAGAGACCGAGGGCAAGGACATCTACGACCTGGCCCATGAGATGGCGGAAACCGGCCTGCTGGAATACGGCAAGCCCTTCGGCACCCAGCGCTTCCTGAAGCGCGCTCCCGAGCACACCCAGAAGCTGTGGCATGACGCCGAGATCGAGCCCCGGGCCATCGACCGGGAAGTTTCTCAGTCCATGCACATGACCCACATGGGCTGCTCTTCTCTGCCTGAAGCCCTGATCCGTCAGGCTCTGCGGGCCGGCCTCAGTGACGGTTGGGGCGGCTCCATGATGGGCACCGAGTTCTCCGACGTTATGTTCGGCACTCCCAAGCCCATTGACACCACCGCCAACCTGGGTGTTATGGAGAAGGATAACGTCAACATCGTTGTTCACGGTCATGATCCTTCCCTGTCCGAAATGATTGTTTACTATGCCAACGATCCTGAAATGGTTGCTTACGCCAAATCGATGGGTGCCAAGGGCATCACTGTTTCCGGCGTCTGCTGCACCTCCAATGAGGTCGCCATGCGTCACGGCATTCCCATGGCCGGCAACTTCCTGAACCAGGAGAACGTGGTTCTCACCGGCGCCTGCGAGGCCATTGTTGTGGACGTGCAGTGTATCTTCCCCGCTCTGGGCCCCCTGAGCAAGTGCTTCCATACCAAGTTCGTCACCACCTCTCCCATCGCCCGGATGCCCGACTCCGAGTTCATCCGCTTCTCCGCCGCCAACGCCGGTGAGAATGCAAAGTCCATCGTGAAGATGGCAATCGAGAACTTCAAGAACCGGAAGCCCGAGCTGGTGAACATCCCCAACCTGAAGCAGAATGCCCGCGTCGGCTACTCTGTGGAGGCCATCAAGAAGGTTCTGGACGGCGTTGCCAACTCCCAGGTTGACGAGTTCGGCACCACCAAGCCTCTGATCGAGTGCGTCCATTCCGGCGTTCTCCGGGGCGCTGTGGCTATGGTCGGCTGCAACAACCCCAAGGTTCGTCCCGACTCCGCCCACATCGGTCTGATGAAGAAGTTGCTGGAAAACGACATCATTCTGATCGTGTCCGGTTGTTCCGCCCAGGCCGCTGCCAAGGCTGGCCTGATGGATCCCGAGAAGGCGAAGGAGTACTGCGGCGCCGGTCTGAAGCGCGTCTGCGAGCTGGCTGGCATTCCTCCCGTCCTGCACATGGGCTCCTGCGTGGATATTTCCCGTATGATGATTCTGGCTTCCGACATCGCCAAGGACTGGGGCATCAACATTTCCCAGGTTCCCGTTGTCGGCTGCGCTCCCGAGTGGATGTCCGAGAAGGCTGTCTCCATCGGCAACTACGTTGTGGCTACCGGCATTGAGACCTTCCTGGGTGTCGACCCCTACACCAAGGGCTCCGAGGAAGTTACCGCTCTGCTCCAGGGCGACCACGGCGTCAAGGATTGGGTCGAGGCACGGTTCGTCGTGGAAACCGACATCGACAAGCTGGGCGACAAGATGATCGAGTGCATCGAGGCCAAGCGCGCAGCTCTGGGCATCTGATACAATACTGCCATGTTCCCCCTGCGTGACCGCAGGGCGGGGATATTACTTAACTACGAGGTCTTTTTCCAATGAAACTAGCGATTACCGGTAAGGGCGGCGTGGGAAAAACCACGCTGGCCTCTACGCTGGCCCGGCTCTACGCCGACGAGGGACGCACCGTCCTGGCCGCCGACGTGGATCCCGACGCCAATCTGGGGCTGGCTCTGGGATTGAGCCAGGAGGAAGTGGACGCCATTGTCCCCATCTCCAAAATGCGCACCCTGGTGGAAGAACGCACCGGCGCCAACGCCGCTAACAAGTTCTTCAAGCTCAACCCCTATGTGGCGGACATCCCGGACACCTTCTCCAAAGAGATCAATGGCGTAAAGCTGCTGGTCATGGGTACCGTGGACGTAGGCGGCAGCGGCTGCGTCTGTCCCGAGCATGTGATGCTCAAAGCCATCCTCTCCACGCTGACCTACCGTAAAAACGATGTGGTCATCATGGATATGGAAGCGGGTCTGGAGCATCTGGGACGGGGCACGGCAGCGAACATGGACCAGTTCATCGTGGTCATCGAGCCCGGTGCCAGATCCGTGCAGACGTATCACAATGTCAAGCGCCTGGCAAAGGACTTGGGCGTGACCCGGGTTCGGGTGGTAGCCAACAAGATTCGGGATGAAAAGGATGAGCAGTTCATCCAGTCCGCCATCCCTCAGGAGGATCTGCTGGGCTTCATCCACTATAACCCCGATATCATGGACGCCGACCGGCAGGGAAAATCTCCCTACGATTTCAGCCCCGCGGCAATCGAAGAAATTCGGAAAATCAAAGCGATTCTGGATTGTGATGAATCTTAAATTAGGAGGAAATACCGTGACACTTTTTGAAAGAGTTTTTGGCGGCAACGACTACAACTATGCCCGCACCGTAGCCGCCATTGATGAGGCCATCGCCGCCTATGGCGAGAGCGAGCCTGTGTCCTTCCCCGGCACCGCTTACAGCCTGCCCTGCTACTACGGCGTCACCGGCGTGAAGATCACCACTCTGGGTGAGATGAAGGCCGCCATGGAGACCATCAAGGCCAAGATGACCCGCAACAACCGTCTGCACGACGCGTTTGAGAGCGGCATTGCATCTGCTCTGTGCGCCGAGTTCCTGGAAGCTCTGAAGTACCTGCATGGCGCCGAGCCCTATGCCGAGCCTGAAATGGGCCACCTGACCGACGCTTTCGTCCGTAATCTGGGCGTGCCCCTGGTTACCGGCGATATCCCCGGTGTTGCCGTTATCATCGGCGGCGCGGAGGATCCTGCCGAGACCGTGGCTCTGGCAAAGTCCTATCAGGCACAGGGCATTCTGGTCACCCTCACCGGCGACTCCATCAAGCACTGCTATGACGCCGGCATGAAGCTGGGCGAAAACGTCCGCGTGGTGCCCCTGGGTTATGAGATGCAGTCCGTTATCCATGTTGTTTCCGTGGCTGTCCGTGCCGCTCTGATCTTCGGTAACGTGACCCCCGGCGACTTTGCCTCCCTGGCCAAGTACACCATGGACCGTGTTAAGGCTTTTGTCAACGCCTACAAGCCCCTGTCTGACGAGATCGTCTCCTACGGTGCCGGCGCCATCTGCCTGGGCTTCCCCGTTGTTTCCAACGAGACCGAGAACATGTTCCGTGTTCCCAAGTCCCTGATCCAGCAGCTGGATACCTCCAAGTGGAACGCCACCTCTCTGGAGGCCCGGGACATCAAGCTGAAGATCACCAACATCGACATCCCCGTGGCCTTCGCCACCGCTTTCGAGGGCGAAATCATCCGCCGGGGCGACATGCAGGTGGAAGTGGACGGCTCCCGTGTGGACTGCTTCGAGCTGGTGCAGACCAGAGAGGCCGCCGATGTGGAGGATCACAAGATCGTTGTGGACGGTCCCGAAATCGACGAGATCCCCGTGGGCTCCAAGATTTCCCTGTCCTACACCGTGGAAGTTGCCGGCAAGGCCATGCAGCCCGACTTCGAGTCCGTCATGGAGCGTAAGATCCACTCCTGGATCAACTGCATCGAGGGCGTTATGCACACCGGTCAGCGCGACATGATCCGTATCCGTATTTCCAAGGCCGACTTTGAGGCTGGCTTCAAGTTCAAGCACCTGGGCGAAGTGCTGTACGCCAAGGTCAAGAGCGAGTTTGAGGCTGTTGTGGACAAGTGCCAGGTCACCATCGTGGTCAACCCCGAGAAGAACGCCGCCCTCCGGGCTGCCGCCAACGAGGTGTTTGACAAGCGTGATGCCCGTCTCGCTTCCATGACCGATGAGTCCGTGGATCAGTACTACACCTGCATCATGTGCCAGGCCTTCTCCCCCAGCCACGTCTGCATCGTCACTCCCGAGCGTCTGGGTCTGTGCGGCGCTGTTTCCTGGCTGGACGCCAAGGCCACCAAGGAACTGGATCCCGCCGGCCCCTGCCAGCCCATCCTCAAGGAAGGCTGCCTGGACGAGAAGCTGGGACGCTACACCACCGTGGACGATGCCGTTCAGAAGTACAGCCACGGCGCTCTGGAGCACGTGACCCTGTACTCCCTGTTCCAGGATCCCATGACGAGCTGCGGCTGCTTCGAGTGTATCTGCGGCGTGGAGCCTGTCTCCATGGGCGTTGTGATTACCTGCCGTGAGCATGCCGGCATGACCCCCCTGGGCATGACCTTCTCCGAGATGGCCTCCATGACCGGCGGCGGCGTGCAGACCCCCGGCTTTATGGGCCATGGCAAGCACTTCATCGCTTCCCACAAGTTCATCGCCGCCGAAGGCGGCCCCGGCCGTATTGTCTGGCTGCCCAAGCTCCTGAAGGATCAGATGCGGGAGCGTCTGGACAAGACCGCTCTGGAGATGTACGGCGTAGAGAACTTCACCGACATGATCGCCGATGAAACCATCTGCACCGAGGATCCCGAGCAGCTGCTGAACTTCCTGTCCGAGGTGGGTCACCCCGTCCTCAGCATGGAGCCCTTCGATATGTAATTTTCAACAAAATACTGTGGGCGCCCCGGTTGGGGCGCCCATGCTTTCTTTAGCAGCAGCCGCAGTTGTTGTTGTCGCAGTTGTTCCAGTTATTCCCGTTGCAGCCACAGTTGCAGAACAGCAGGATCAGGATGATGATCCACCACCAGTTGTTGCCGAAGCAGCCGCACAGACCATTGTTATTGCACATATGATTCCCTCCGAAATCGAATTTTGAGCTTCACCGCTCATTCCATGGTATTCCTGAGGCGAAAAAATGTGCAATCGGGAGACGGTCAAAGTGTTCTCAGCGCGTCTACCAAGGCGGTCTTGCCGGCAGTCTTTTCATCCTTCTGCTTGATGACCCGGGCGGGGCAGCCCGCGACCACGGTATTGGGGGCGACGTCGCTGACCACGACGGCACCGGCGGCAACCACGGCGCCCTGTCCCACACGGCAGCCTTCGATGATGACGGCGTTGGCGCCGATGAGTACGTCGTCTTCCACAATCACGGGGGTTGCGGAAGCGGGTTCCACCACACCGGCCAGCACTGCACCCGCGCCTACATGGCAGTTCCTGCCCACGATCGCCCGGCCGCCCAGTACCGCGCCCATGTCGATCATGGTACCGTCGCCCACAACGGCGCCGATGTTCAGAATTGCGCCCATCATAATGACGGCGTTTTTGCCAATTTCCACCTGCTCCCGGATAATCGCGCCCGGTTCGATGCGGGCGGGGATGTTTTTCAGATCCAGCATGGGAATGGCAGAGTTGCGGCAGTTGTTTTCGATCTCGATGTGCTTAAACTGATGGCTTTCCAGTACCGGCGCTACGTCCTTCCAGTCGCCGAATACGATCTTGCAGCCGTCCGCGGCGGGAAATTCATGGCAGTTGGGGAAGGTCACCGGGGTATCTTCCCAGACATAGACCTTCACAGGGGTCTTCTTTTCCGAGGTGCGGATATATTCAATAATTTCCTGTGCGTTCATTTTTCTCTCTCCTTTATGGTATGCAGGGGTTCGTTCCCATCCTACCACCTTTTTGTCCTGGTGACAAGCAAAAATTGACACAGATGAAAACTTCGGGTATAATGGTGGCAAATTCTCCGCAGGAGGCCATGAAAATGCAAATCCGCGACGACCGCCGGGCGCTGCACCGGATCCCTGAACTGGATCGGGACCTGCCCGAAACCCTCTCCTATCTGCAAAACTCCCTGAATGGGCTGCGCTGCCGGGTGTTTTCTCCCATGCCGGGGGCGTTGGCGGCCTGGTTTGATTTTGGCAGGGAGGACGCAATCGCGTTCCGGGCGGATGCGGACGCGCTGCCCATTACCGAGCGCACCGGCGCGGTTTACGCCTCCCGGCACCCCGGGCGGATGCACGCCTGCGGACACGACGGACATATGGCGATCCTTCTGGAGCTGGCCCGCCGTCTAAGTGAAAAGCGGAAACTTCCGCATAATGTGCTGCTGGTATTCCAGCCTGCCGAGGAAACCACCGGCGGAGCAAAGGACATTTGTGCTGCCCGCGTTTTCGAAGAATACCATGTCAGCGCTGTATTCGGACTGCACCTTTGGCCCGGCCTGCCTGCCGGGAGGGTATTCAGCCGAAAAAACGAGCTGATGGCCCGCTCCTGCGAGGTGGATGTGGACATTTTCGGAAAATCCGCCCACATCGCGAAGGCCGCCGAGGGCATCGACGCATTGGCTGCTGGTACAGAATTCTACCGCCGGGCCATGGCGATGGAGACCGCGCTTCCCAAAAGTGTGTTCCGCTTGCTGAAATTCGGCAAATTTGGGAGCGGTACCGTGCGAAACGCCTTGTCTGCCCATACCCGTCTGGAGGGTTCACTGCGTGCGTTTCAGGATGACATTTTCGAGTCCCTTGCGGAGGGACTGCAGAAGATCGGCAGGGATTTGGAAGCGGAATACGGGTGTACTGTATCGATCCACATGAACGACGGGTACCCTGCGGTAATGAACCCGCCTGAACTGTTTGACCGTGCCGCAGCGGCGGTGGATTTTTCGGAGCTGGAGACTCCGTCCATGACCAGTGAGGATTTCTCCTGGTATCAGCGGCACCTGCCCGGGATGTTTTTCTTTCTGGGTTTGGGGGATGCCCCGGCGCTACACGCGGATACCTTTGATTTTGACGAGACGGTTCTGACGGCGGGTGCGGACTTTTTTGAACAGCTGGCGGAAAGACTGTGATTTGCCGGATGGAGCCGGTATCCCGATGTCCAGGCATTTTCTACAGGGACGAAATTCCCCGGCAGCGACTGAGCTGCCGGGGAAAGAAATATTGGCTGTGAAAGCTCCGCATTCACAGCCAATATTTGATTCAGGCGCCGTTTGCTCCGCCAGGAGCAAACGGCGCTGATGCACATAAATTCCCATGCGCGAACTGCTTTTGTGGTTCGCGGCACAGTGGTTTCGCATGGGGGGGTTAATCCAGATGCTCACCTGCGTTCCGGTAGGCACTTTCCAGAGGAGAGGCGGCGTCGGCCTCGGACTGGTATTTCTGCACGACCTTTGCCGCCAGATCCACCGGCAGCAGCGTGCCCGCGCCGGCAACACAGCCGCCGGGACAGGCCATGCCCTCCAGCAGATAACCCTTATACTTGCCGGCCTTCGCCATCAGCATCAGCTTGCGGCATTCCCGCAATCCTTCCGCCCGGGCGGTCTTGACCTCCACGTCGGGATGCTCCTGTTTGATAAGCTCCGTCACCGCGCCGGCGACACCGCCGGATACGGCAAAGCCGCGGCCGGCGGCGGTACCCTCGTTGAAAACGTTTTCTTCGGGAATGGTGGCAAAGTCAATTTCCTTGGCCTCGAACATGCCCTGCAGTTCCTCAAAGGTCAGCACGAAGTCCACGTCGGAACGGATGTCCTCCCGGATGGCTTCCAGCTTCTTGGCGGCGCAGGGGCCGACGAACACCACCTTGCAGCCGGGGTATTCCTTCTTCATCAGCCGGGCGGTGAACACCATAGGGGTCAGGGTCATGGAAATTTTCTTCATCTCACCGGGGTACAGCTTTTCAATCATGGAGTGCCAGGCAGGGCAGCAGGAGGTCGCCATGTAGTCCTGCTGGGACGGAACCTTCTCAAGGAAGTCCTTGGCTTCCTCAATGGTACACATATCCGCGCCCACGGCTACTTCCACAACCCGGTCAAAGCCCAGCACCTTCATGGCGCTGACAAATTTTCCGGGAGTGGAATGCTTGCCGAACTGCCCGATAAAAGCGGGGGCCACAATGGCGATAACCTTGTCGCCCTTGAGGATGGACTGGATCACCTGGAAAATCTGACCCTTGTCCACGATGGCACCGAAGGGGCAGGAAACCAGACACTGACCGCAGGATACACATTTGCTCTGGTTGATGACGGCTTTGCCGTGCTCGTCGGAACCGATGGCGTCCATGCCGCAGGCCGCCTGACAGGGGCGCTCCAGGTGAATGATGGCGTTATAGGAACAGGCCTTGGCGCACTTGCCGCACTTAATGCACTTGTCCGGGTCAATATGGCTCTTGCCGTTGACGAAGGACACCGCACCCTTGGGGCAGACCTTCTGGCAGGAAGCGGCAAGACAGTTCTGGCAGCTCTCTGTCACCCGGTACTGATTGGTGGGGCAGGCGTGGCAGGCGTAGGGAATAATATTAACCAGAGGGGGCTCATAATACTGCTCGGCAATGGCGGCGGCATCCATACCCTCAGTCATCAGGGTACGGGTCTGAATGGGACGGATGCTCAGACCCATGGCAAGCCGCACCCGTTCACCGGCAATGGCACGCTCCAGAAAAACAGATTCCCGGTGCAGCGGCTGATCGCCGGGGACGATCTTAAAGGGCAGATCCTCGGCCTTGCTGTAGTCACCGCCGTCGTAGGCCATACGGGCGACTTCTGTAAATACCTGCTTGCGAATGTCTGTGATCAGGGATGGGATACCTCTCATATGTATTTTCCTCCGAATCAATCATGGGAATGGGAGAGGAAAGCGCGCCTTTCCTTCCCGTCGAATGGTTTGACGAAACTATTGTATCACACCAAACCGGAAGTTTCCATAGAAAATTCCTGCAAAATATGGCATATTCGTCTCTCACGGGCATAGGTTGTACCACGAATCATTTGGAGGGATCATTATGAAGCGGATTTGCTGTGTTGCGGCGCTGATGCTGACGCTGTGCCTGCTTCCCCTGCCGTCGGCAGCGGTGGAGCTGGACGTGGCGGGGAAAAGCGCGGTGCTGATGGATGTTGCCACCGGCACCATCCTGTATGAGTCCAATTCCCACGAAAAGCTGGCTCCTGCCAGCGTTACCAAGGTAATGACCATGCTGCTGATTATGGAGGCGGTGGATTCCGGGAAAATCGCCCTGACGGATATGGTGACGGCTTCCGAAGCGGCCGCCGCCAAGGGCGGCAGTCAGATCTACCTGAAGGCGGGAGAAACCATGTCTGTCTCCGATATGCTCAAATCCATCGCAGTGTCCTCCGCCAACGACTGCGCCTGCGCTATGGCGGAGCATATCGCGGGCAGCGAAGGCGCCTTTGTCTCTATGATGAACCAGCGGGCAAAGGAACTGGGGATGAACGACACCAACTTCGTCAACTGCACCGGCCTGGATGACGGTGAGGACGCCGTCAATCACAAAACCTCCGCCTACGATATTGCTCTCATGTCCCGGCAGCTGCTGAAAAACCATCCCCTCATTAAAAACTACACCACTATCTGGATGGACACTGTGCGCAACGGCGCCTTCGGTCTGTCCAACACCAACAAGCTCATCCGCTTCTATTCCGGCGCCACGGGGCTGAAAACCGGCTTTACATCCGGGGCGGGATACTGCCTGTCAGCGTCGGCAATGCGGGAGGGTATGGAGCTGGTCGCCGTGGTCATGGGTGCGGAAACCAGCCAGGCGCGGAACGCCGCCTGCAAGTCTTTGCTTGACTATGGCTTTGCCAATTTCGCGGTGGTCAGCCCGGACCTAAGTGACTGCGACAATCAGGTGCCGGTGAAGCTGGGAAAGGCGGGGGCGGTTGCCGTCGTGCCGGAGGCAGATATGGCGCTGCTCATTGACAAGGCGCAGAAAAACAGCGTTGCAACGGAAGTGACGCTGGAAGAAACGGTCACTGCGCCCGTTAGCCTGGGGCAGAAGCTGGGTACCCTCACAGTGAAATCCGGGGAGCAAGTGCTGAAGGAGGTCCCGCTGGTGGCGTCGGAGAATGTGGGACGCCTATCCTATGGGGAGATTTACATTATGATACTGAAACGGGCAGCAATGGCGAAGGCAGAATAAGCAAGTTGCAGGATGGAGCAAATCCCAACGCTTCGATCGCTTTTTTGTGGAAAAACATCTCATCCTCTGCTATAATCACGAAGATGTGGTGCCCCACAAAATTTGG
Organism: Faecousia sp.; assembly: GCA_051867075.1. GTDB lineage: Bacteria > Bacillota > Clostridia > Oscillospirales > Oscillospiraceae > Faecousia. The sequence goes on from JBJDYG010000019.1 coordinate 17,062, forward strand.
CATGATCGTAATATTTCTTTGCGCAAATGAGATAGTTCTTCCTGCGGTCGTGTGGTATACTGTCATCCGTCAGGGCGCTGCCATGGCAATGCTTCATCGGGAAGAACTCTCTGAAGCATTCCTTGACATTGTTTGCGCAGCCTGAGCGGCTGCGCAAGCCCCATTTTTGGTTGAATCTGACGCTTCAACCAAAACTGTGGCTAAGATGGAACCCATTTTTCTACCGCTGGGTGTCCAACTTGAACTTGCAATTTACGATTTTTTGTGTTAATTTTGGTAAAATGGTTTTACTGTTTTAACAGGAAATAGAACGATACATCACGCCTACTCCGAAAAATAGAAACATCTGGAGGTCGCTATGGCTGCTGCAGTTTTTCTGGTCTGCGCCTGTGTCCTGTGCTACACTGGGCAGAGTTTCTTCAACAAGCTCTACGCCGATCACTATACCGGCCCCTACGCCACGGCTACGCCGGTGTTTGCCATCATTTATGGCCTGTTTACCGGTATCGCGACGCTGGTATACAATGGCTTCCGCTTTGAGATCAGCAGCGTGACGCTGATTCTCGGAATAGCCTCCGGCGTAACACTGTTCATCTTTAATCTGAGCCTGATCAACGCGTCCCGCACCGGCCCTTATGCATTTCAGTGTATTATGCGGCTGTTCGGCAACATTCTGCTGCCTTTGCTGTTTTCTGTGCTTTGCTGGGGCGACCACCTGACGGTGACCCAGATCGTTGGTATCGGGATCATGCTGCTTTCCCTGCTGATTTTCAACAGGAAGGGGCTGCATTTTCAGGGGCTGAAAAAGGGGTACTTTTTGTGGGTAGCTCTGCTGTTCCTCACCAATGGTATTTACGGCATTTTGCTTGACTGCCAGCAGCGGCTTATGGAGCGGACCCAGCGAAATGAGATGATCATTACTACATTCCTGGTATCCTCGCTGATCTCTCTTGCGTATCTTCTCATTCTGGAAGGAAAGCGGGCACCGGGAGCTTTCCGCATGGAAAAGAAAACCTGGACGTTCGTTCTGCTTAGCAGCGTATGCGCGACGCTGGCGGTCAATATCCTAATGCTGGCCATGCGGCTGGTTCCTGTCTCCGTTTTGTATACGGTGGATAATGTGGGGGTGCTGATCCTCAGCGCGCTGCTGGGGGTCGTGGTTCTCCATGAAAAGCTGGAAAAACACATGATTGCGGGTATTGCGGTCGCTGTGGCTGGCCTGATCATTTTAAGTGTATAGTGGTTGCCGGGGATGTTTTCCCTAAAAAATGTAAAAAACCTATTTACTTTTTCACCCATTTGATGTATATTAAGTTGCGAACAGAGTAGGAGACCTCGCGTTAAGTGCCATCGGGACGGGGAGTTTGCCCGAAGGACGAAGGATTTTTTCCACGATGGGGTCACCGCACCCGCTGTTGCATATGGGATAGCCTCCTTTATGTAGCAACGATACTCGGTCGGGCGAATGGTCGGCTGCAGAAACGCTGCCCTTCCCCACGGGTTATCCGTGTCTGTAATGAATCTCCCCTTTCGGTGAAAAGCCGCAGGGGGATTTTTTTGCGTTCACGGTTTCCGTAGGGCCAGTGCGGAAGCGAAAGACCGTCGCTGCATCAAAAGGAGGAATTTTTTATGACAAAAACACAAAAGAGCACTGCCCTGTACTCCCATCCCTTCTCAAAAGCCTACTGGCGTGATGCCGCCGCAGAACTGAAGGACACCAAAATGCTGGTGTTCGCCGCGCTGATGATCGCCCTGCGGGTGGCACTGAAGCTGGTGGCTATTCCCATTGCCCCCAACCTGAAGATCAACACCGCGTTTTTGGCTAACGCTCTGGGCGCCATGGTATTCGGCCCTGTAGTCGCCGCCCTGGGCGCCATTGTCTCCGACGTGCTGGGCGTCATCATCACCGGCGATACCTACTTTCCTCCCTTCGTCCTGACGGAGATCGCTGGCAGCGTCATTTTCGCCCTGTTCCTGTACCGGGCGAAGTTGACCCCCACCCGGGTGATTCTGAGCCGGTTCTGCATCTGTCTGTTTGTCAACATCCTGCTGCAAACTCCCATTATGATGCTGTATTATCAGGTGATGATGGGCGGCAAGAGCTATGTCCTCACTGTCCCCGGCATCATCAAGAACCTGTTCATGTTCCCCATCGAGTCTGTGGTGCTGACACTGTTTCTGTCCGTAATTCAGCCCATCACCTACCGGATGAAGCTGACCTATAACCCGGATCACGCCCTGAAATTTGCGAAAAAGCAGATTGTCACTCTTGCTGTGCTGTTCATCTTCGGCTGCGGCTGCGTGGTGGGTTATCTGAGCTATCACTACGACCACACCTCTCTGACCACCGCCTACTCCGCCGAGGAAGTGGTGCAGATGAACAAGACCATGTACGGCATCATCGCGGAGAAAACCGACGTGCAGGAACCTTCCATCGCTGTCATCGAGTACGCGAAAAAGCCCTTCCTGGGCAGCGAGGTAACCTACACCGTGGCCTGCTACGCTGTGACCCCCAGCGACGGCTCTGCGGCGGAGAATTTCGATCAGGAGCCCCTGTGGAGCCTGAAAAAGACCCCCGCTTCCAAAAACGAAAACCTGACCCGTCTGGGCACCGCCGAAATTGTCTGTAATGACCGTACCGGAGAGGTGTTGCAATATACATATACCCCCGTTGCATGATAGAGTAGGAGGCTACCCATTAATTGAGTAGCCGACCTCTCACACCACCGTGC
>JBJDYG010000020.1:0-3767 GCA_051867075.1 Faecousia sp.
CCGGGCAACTTCGGGACTTTCACCCTATAGAACGTGCGCTCACCGGGCGCACATACGGGAAGGGCACGCATTTGCGTGCCCTTTTTTGCGCGTCTCCCCGGGAGGTGCGACAAACCGGCGGATTTTGCAGTGAAAAAGTCAAATTGCATATTCCGCGACTTCGTTTTTTGGAAAAATCGATAAAATTTGCAAAAGGGTTTGCATTTTTTGGCTGTACATGCTATACTGTCTGAGCAACGAGGAAATAATGTAAAAATATAATATTACAGGCGAAAATGGTACGCCTGAAAGAACTGAAAGGGGTATAGAAGAATGTCTCACAAATATGTTTACCTGTTTACCGAGGGCAACGGCAATATGCGGGAGCTTCTGGGCGGCAAGGGAGCCAATCTGGCCGAAATGACCAACATTGGACTGCCTGTTCCCCAGGGCTTTACTATTTCTACGGAAGCCTGCACCAAATACTATGAGGACGGCCGTCAGATCAACGATGAAATCAAGGCTGAGATCATGGCGTATGTGGACAAGCTGGAGGAAATCACCGGAAAGAAGTTCGGCGACCATGAGAATCCTCTGCTGGTTTCCGTCCGCTCCGGCGCCCGTGCCTCCATGCCCGGCATGATGGACACCATTCTGAACCTTGGCCTGAATGAGGAGGTTGTGAACGTCATGGCCGCCAAGTCCGGTAACCCCCGCTGGGCCTGGGATTGCTACCGCCGCTTTATCCAGATGTACTCCGATGTGGTCATGGAAGTGGGCAAGAAGTATTTTGAGGCCCTCATTGACCAGATGAAGGAGCGTAAGGGCGTTACTCAGGACGTGGAGCTGAATGCCGACGACCTGAAGGAGCTGGCCTTCCAGTTCAAGGCGGAGTATAAGAATAAGCTGGGCGTGGACTTCCCCACGGACCCCAAAGAGCAGCTGATGGGCGCCATCAAGGCCGTGTTCCGCTCCTGGGACAACCCCCGGGCCAACATCTACCGCCGGGAAAATGACATTCCCTATTCCTGGGGCACTGCTGTCAACGTTCAGTCCATGGCCTTCGGCAACATGGGCGACGACTGCGGCACCGGCGTTGCCTTTACCCGCAACCCCGCCACCGGCGAGAAGAAGCTGTTTGGTGAGTTCCTGACCAATGCACAGGGCGAGGACGTGGTGGCAGGCGTCCGTACCCCCATGCCTATCTCCGAAATGGCGGAGAAGTTCCCTGAGGCCTTCTCCCAGTTTACAAAAGTCTGCCAGATTTTGGAAAGCCACTACCATGACATGCAGGACATGGAGTTCACCGTAGAAGCCGGTAAGCTGTATATGCTCCAGACCCGCAACGGCAAACGCACCGCTCCCGCCGCCCTGAAGATCGCCTGTGATCTGGTGGACGAGGGAATGATCGACGAGAAGCAGGCTGTCGCCATGATCGAACCCAGAACGCTGGACACCCTGCTGCATCCCCAGTTCGATGCCAAAGCTCTGAAGGCCGCCCAGCCTGTGGGCCGTGCTCTGGCCGCTTCTCCCGGAGCGGCCTGCGGTAAGATCGTCTTTACTGCCGAGGATGCCAAGGCCTGGGCTGACCGGGGCGAAAAGGTGGTTCTGGTTCGTCTGGAAACCTCTCCTGAGGATATCGAAGGCATGATGTCCGCGCAGGGCATCCTCACTGTCCGGGGCGGTATGACCTCCCACGCCGCCGTTGTGGCCCGCGGTATGGGCCGCTGCTGCGTCTCCGGCTGCACCGAGATCAAGATGGATGAGGAAAACAAGCAGTTCGTCCTGGGCGGCAAGACCTACCGCGAGGGCGATTGGCTGAGCCTGGACGGCTCCACCGGCTGCATCTATGACGGTATTATCGCCACCAAGGACGCGGAGATTGCCGGTGAGTTCGGCCGAATCATGGCCTGGGCGGACAAATACCGCCGTCTGCAGGTTCGCACCAACGCCGATACCCCCAGGGATGCTGTCAAGGCCCGGGAGTTGGGCGCGGAGGGCATCGGACTGTGCCGCACCGAGCACATGTTCTTCGAGGAAGGCCGTATTGCTTCCTTCCGGGAAATGATCTGCTCTGACACCGTGGAGGAGCGGGAAGCCGCCCTTGCCAAGATCCTGCCCATGCAGCAGGCTGACTTTGAGGCTCTGTACGAGGCCATGGAGTCTTACCCTGTTACCATCCGTTTCCTGGATCCCCCGCTGCATGAGTTTGTGCCTAACACCGAGGATGAAATTGCCGCTCTGGCGGAAACCCAGGGCAAGACCGTTCAGCAGATCAAGGACATCATCGCCTCTCTGCACGAGTTTAACCCCATGATGGGCCACCGCGGCTGCCGTCTGGCGGTGACATATCCCGAAATCGCCGCCATGCAGACCAAGGCCGTCATCCGGGCGGCTCTGGCAGTCAAAGGCCGTCACCCCGACTGGAAGCTGGTGCCTGAGATCATGATCCCCCTGACCGGTGATGTGAAGGAGCTGAAGTTTGTCAAGGACGTGGTGGTTAAGGCCGCTGACGCTGAGATTGCTGCCTCCGGCACGGAGCTGCACTATGAGGTCGGCACCATGATCGAGATCCCCCGGGCCTGCCTGACTGCGGATGAGATTGCCAAGGAGGCCGAGTTCTTCTGCTTCGGCACCAACGATCTGACGCAGATGACTTACGGCTTCAGCCGCGACGACGCGGGCAAGTTCCTAGATGCCTACTATGACAGCAAGATTTTTGAGAACGATCCCTTTGCCAAGCTGGATCAGACCGGCGTGGGCATGCTGATGCAGATGGCGGTGGAGAAGGGCCGGAAGGTTCGCCCCACCATGCACTGCGGTATCTGCGGCGAGCACGGCGGCGACCCCATGTCCGTGGAGTTCTGCCACAAGATCGGTCTGGACTATGTCTCTTGCAGCCCCTTCCGCGTTCCCATCGCCCGTTTGGCTGCTGCACAGGCTGCTATCAAGGATGGCAGGAATTAAGGAATTACCTGTTATGGGGTAATGCAAATTAGCCCGTAAAAGGTAAAGTTAATGATTCGAATAGACCTTGAAGGATTCGTCCTTTGAGGTCTATTTTTTGCGCATAGAGGAGAAAACCTTGCAAAACCTTGCAAAATCAGAAATCTATCAATATAATGTCAATTTAGCGGCGAAGCCGCTTTGGCCACCGCACTTTTGAGGGGCAAGGCGTGACTGGGAGAGTCTGCAGTAGGCCACATAAATCCCTGAAAACTATGGGCAATTCGGGAAGATTTCTTCGGACTCCCCCGACTTTCGCTTCGCTCGGCCGCCAAAATCAAGGTATGATTGCCACCGGCAATGATACTGATTCAGAATTCGCTGCACCTTGCTGTAAAGTACAATTTATCTGTCTGCTGAGTCAGGCCGATATGCGTTTTTATTGTGAAGTCTCAAAAACAATTGTAAAATTCAAACATTTTTGAGAACTTTCATTTTTGGCGGCGCTGTACTCAGCATGGGGATTTTTGAGAGAATCATATGAGACGGGATTGCGTGTTTTTTCTTTCCCAAAAGCATAGAACCGACAACGCCGTAAGGCGGTGTCTTCTTATGAAAAATCAAAGAATTTTACTATGAAAGCTCCGCATTCACAGTAAAATTTCAAACAAATGCCAGCATCTCGCCCCTTACGGGGCAACCGATGCTGATGCATATAAATCCCCATGCGCTAACCGCTTTCATGGTTTGTGGCGCAATTGTATCGCATGGGGATTTAATAAGAAACAGACAATATGAAATGACTCCTCACTTGTAAAACGTGGATTTACCTGTCATACTTA
>JBJDYG010000021.1:0-67805 GCA_051867075.1 Faecousia sp.
CTGTATTTCGGGTGGGTATAGACCTGATACATCAGGCGGTATTTCTTTCCGTGCTTTTTTGCCGTCCAGTAGGGTATCTCGTCAATAAACTGCCAAAGGGTCTCAACATCTGTGGGGGCTTTTGCCATAAAATCATCTTCTACCTTGCTCATACAGTATTCGGTGGACTGGATGATAAGGTCATCCAAATCCTTGAAATATGTATAAATCATAGATGTGCTATATCCGCAATGTTTCGCCAAGGAACGAATACCGGTGCCGTGCAAACCTAATTCTGCAAAGCCGTTAAAGCACTTTTCCATAAGCTCAACCTTTTTAGCATTCCATTGCTCTTCTGTATAATTCGCCATCTGTCAGCCCCTCTAATTCAAAACGTTCGTTATGAATAAAGTATAACATACACCGGATAAAAAAACAATATGCTGCGTAATTTTTAATGCAGGTAAGCGCCAACAAATCATGAAAGCAGTTTGTGCATGGGGATTTATGTGCATCAGCGCCGGTTGCCCCGCCAGGGGGTGAGGCGCTGGCACTCTGTCCTGTTTTTACTATGAAATTCTCAAAAACAATGGTAAAATTCAAACATTTTTGATGACTTTCATTTTTGGTGGCGCTGTACTCAGCATGGGAATTTACTGTGAATGCGGAGCTTTCACAGCAAAAATGTCAAGAATGCACCGCCTTACGGCGTTGCCGAATATGATTCTCGAAATTAAAATGTTCGTGTTAGTTTCAAACATTGGGCCTAATCGCCAAATTGCCAAAAGGCCATCTTTGCGAAGAGAACGGATTGGCAGAGCGGCATTCACATGGGCTAGCATGGTTCTAACTGCATCCACGTCAGGATGGAACAGGGAGCGTCCCGCCTGTTCGAGGGCGACGAACATTGCGAGATACCGATTGAGATCGAAATCATGTCGTCCAATGGGTATTTCTTCCTGGATTTTGTGCAGCAGTGGCAGGAAGAGATCTACTTTGAAGCTTTCTGCCAGCAGCTCACGCTGCAGGGGATTCCCTATGAGTGGGAGGGCGTGGAAGCGCATCGAGTCTCTGCGGTTGAATTGCCGTAAGGAGCCGCTCAAAAAGGCAGTGGGAGCAATTCTGTTTCCCACTGCCTTTCATATCATGCCGGAAGGTCAACCCGCTGGCGCTTCACCAGCTCGGAGAAATAGCCATTCAGGCTCAGCAGCTCCTCGTAGGTGCCGTCCTCCACGATCTTCCCCTTGTCCAGCACGATGATCCGGTCGCAGCGGCGGATGGTGGAGAGCCGGTGAGCGATGACGATGCGGGTGCACTTGAGCTTGTCCAGTGATTCGGAAACGGTCTTTTGGGTGATGTTGTCCAGCGCGGAGGTGGCCTCGTCGAACATGAGGATCCTCGGCTTGGGCGCGATGGCCCTGGCGATCATCAGCCGCTGCCGCTGCCCACCGGAGATGCCGCCCTGGCCCTCGGAGATCAGGGTGTTCATGCCCATGGGCATCTTCCGGATATCCTCGGCCATGCCAGCCATTTCCGCAGCCTCCCACGCTTCCTCCAGCGTGAGCTGGGGCGCGGAGATGGTGATGTTGGAGTAGATGTCGCCCTGGAAGAGACTGCCGCTTTGCATCACCACGCCGATCTTCCGGCGCAGGGATTTGAGGTCCATGGTGGAGATGTCCCTGCCGTCATAGTACACCGCGCCCTTCTGAGGCTTCTCGAAGCCGAGCAGGATGCGCATCAGGGTGGACTTGCCGCAGCCGGTCTTGCCCACGATGGCCACATACTGCCCGGGGCGAATCTTGAGGGAGAGATCATCCAGCACCAAGGGCATGGAGTCGTTGTAGCGGAAGGAAACGTTGTTCAGCTCGATGCCGCCCCGCAGCCGGGTGACCACCTGGCGGTTCAGATCCACCTCCGGCTCCGTCTCCAAAATGGGCTGCACCAGCTTCAAAACCGGTCGGATCTGCGAAATGGTGATGACAATACCGGCCAGCGCGGTAAAGGCGCCGCTGACCATGCCGTAGGCGCTGCTGAAGGCCATGTAGTCCGCCATCGCCAGCCTGGAGCGGACGGCGGCATAGTAGAGGGCGATGGTCCCCAGCAGCGTGATGGCCGTGGTGATGGTACCGCTGAGTCGCAGGAGCATGGGCGGCTGGTACAGATACCGCGCCGAATTGGTATACTGTTTGCTCCACCGGGCGAAGGCGCGCTTTTCCGCACCGGCGTTCTTGATCTTCGCAACGCCGCCCAGCAGCGCGTAGACCATGCCGCTCTCCTTGCCGGCCTCGGTCAGCTGCTTTTCCGAGATGCGCATCTGCATCAGGGCCGTTATGAGCGAGAAGGCCGCGGTCAGCAGTGTGAGGACGATGGCCGGTGCTGCAAGCGCGGGTGCGTAGGCAAACACCTGCGTGATGTAAACCAGCGAGAAAACCGCCGTCAGGCCGGTGGAAAAGATCGCGTTGAGCATCATTCTGCACAAGTTGCCGATGTATCCCACCCGACTGGACAGCTCGCCTGCGCTGTACTTCTTGAAGAAATCCACCGGCAGGGACAGCACGCGCATCATCACCGCGCTCTCCACGGCCAGCTCCATCCTGGTGGTGATGCTCGCGCTGAGGATGCCCCGGATGACGGATAGCAGGCTGTTGGATAGCATCACGCACAGCAGGGTCAGCACCGCGCCCGCCAGCAGCACCTTGCTGCCCAGTTCCAGCACCGGCCCGTACAGATAGCGGCTGATGGCGGGGGTCACCAGGCCCAGCGCCGTGGCGAGTGCCGCCAGGAGCAACATCAGCGCGTAATCCCACGCGTGCAGCTGCCGGAAGCAGTAGGTCAGCAGATCGGAGATCCCAAGCCTTCGCAGGGGGAAGGGCAGATAAAAACAGATGGCATCCTCGCCGAATTCCCCCGCGTTTTTCCGGTTGATGCGGATGGTCTTGCCTGTGGTATAGTCCTTGCAGGTATAGCCTCCGGCCCCACCCGGAAGCAGGGCGACGATGCTGCCGTCTTTTTTTGTGCCCAGCATCGCGCCAACGGCGTCCCGGTACCAGCCCTGTGTGAGCTTCACCGTGCGCCGCATGATGCCGGAGGGCCGCAGCAGGTATTCCAGTACCTCGTTGACATCCGTGAGCTGCTCCGGCACCTCCTGCGCTCGAACATGGTAGTAGCGCAGGATGTCGCCGATAGCCTCCTCGGCCAGCTTCCGGTCATTGGAAAGGCCGCTGATGACCCGGTTGCTGCTGACGAGATTTGCCATCTGCGCGAAGGCATCGGCGAGCATGTCGTCATCATGCTCAATCCGCTGCCGAATTTGTTCATCAAACCAACCCATGTCCGCACCCCCTATTCGCTCAGAATCAGTTCTTCATAGATGCCGTGGTTGGCCATCAGCGCCTCGTGCGTGCCCCGCTCCACAATTCTGCCGTGATCCAACACGATGATCTCGTCGCAGTCGCGGATGGTGGAGAGGCGGTGGGCTATGACCACGCAGGTAATGCCCCTGTCTTTGATGGCCTTCACCACGTCGTATTCCGTTTGGGCGTCAAGTGCCGAGGTGGCCTCGTCCATGATGAGGATGGTTGGGTCCTGCGATAGCACGCGGGCGATCTCCATGCGCTGGCGCTGCCCGCCGGAAAAGTCCTTGCCGCCCTCCAGCATCCGGTACTGATAGCCGCCGTCGCGCTGCATGATGTCCTCGTGCAGCATGGCGTCCCGGGAGGCCAGGATCATCTCGTAATCCTCAATGGAGCTGTCCCACATCTTGATGTTGTTGGCGATGCTGTCCTCGAACAGGGTGATGTCCTGATCCACCACCGCCAGCGAGCCGGTGAACACGTTGCGGTCGATCTCGGAGATGGGCTTGCCATCAAAGAGGATCTCGCCGCTCCAGGGCTTGTACAGGCCGGAAATCAGCTTGGACAGCGTGGACTTGCCGCAGCCCGAGCTCCCCACGAAGGCGACCTTCTGCCCGGCCTTAAGCGTCATGCTGAAGTTTTCGATCAGGGGCGGCGCCAGGCGGGAATAGCCAAAGGTCACGTTCCGCAGCTCCAGATTGCCGGATAGCTTGTCGTAGCTGACATCCGCAGGGTACTCCGCCGGGTATTCCACATCCACCGGGTACTCCAGCACATCCTCGATCCGCTCCATGTTGGTGCGCATCTCCCGGATGGTGGTGCCGGTGTTGGCCAGCTCCATCACCGGGTTCATGAAGGCGGTCAGCATCATCTGAAACGCAAAGAGCAATCCCACGGTGAACTCGCCCTGGAGGATCAGGAACATGCCCAGCGCCAGGATGCCCATGTTCACCAGCGTGGACACGAGCTGCGGAATCAGCCCGTAGTACTCGTTCATCTTCAGCGCCTTCACGTTCTGGCTGTTCACGGAGGCCTGATAGCCCGCCCATTTTTCAAAGAAGCCGTTCTCCGCGCCGCTGGCCTTGATGGTCTCGATCATCTCAATCCCCGCCGCGGTGGTGGAGGCGAGCTTGGCCTCGTCCCGCATCTGCACGCGGGAGATGTTGATCCGCTTGCCCGAGATGTAGCGGTTCACGAGGATGTTGATAACCATGCCGGTGACGCCAATCAGCGTCAGCGCCACGCTGAAGCGCAAAATGACGAGCAGGTAGACCGCCATCATCGCCAAATTCAGCACGGTGGGCGCAAGGGTGTTGATGAGCATGGAGGCGATGCTTTCATTGGTGCTCTTGCGCGCCACGATGTCGCCCGCCATCCGCTGGGAGAAGAAGTCCACCGGCATCCTGATCACATGCCACATGAACTCGGCATTGGCCTTGATCGCCAGCTTACCCTGGAGCTTGAGCGCATAGATCGCCTGCATCCCGGAGAGCGCAATCTGAATCAGGGCAAAGACGGTCAGCAGCACAAAAAAGGGCGTCACCCAGCCGGGATTCAGCCCCGTGAGCAGCCTGTCCACAAACACGCGGGAGAACACCGGATTGATGACGCCAATCAGTGCAGCAATCAGCGAAACCAGCGTCGTGAAGATCAGGGCGTCCTTCGCGCCGGCCAGCCGCTTGCGCACAAAACCCAGCATGCTCTTGGGCTTGCCGTCGGGCACGAAGCCCTCCGCAGGCTCCAGCAGGATGCAGACCCCGGTGAATGCCTGGTCGAACTCCTCCATGGACACCTCCACCAGCCCCCGCGCCGGGTCGTTCAGCACGGCGCGATTGCGCCTGAAGCCGTCCAGCACGACGAAGTGGTTGAAGTTCCAGTGGATGATGCAGGGAAACCGCCCGTTCTCCTTCAGGCCTTGGGGCTCCATGCGATATCCCTTTGCACTCATGCCGTAGCTGCGTGCCGCAAGCAGCAGATTCTTCGCGTTGGAGCCGTCCCGGGATACGCCGCAGTCCACGCGAAGCTGCTCCAGCGGAACCCATTTGTTGTAATACGCCATCACCATCGCCAGGGAGGCCGCACCGCACTCCAGCGTTTCCAGCTGGAGGATGACCGGCACCTTCGCCACCTTGCCGGGGGATGCTGGCACTTTGTTCTTCTTACCCATAGTGCCTTTGCCTTTCTTACCCGATCAGAAACGATACCGGCGCAATCTGCTCGGTAACGGTCTGCCCGTCCACCACCATGGTGGCTTCGATTCTTGCGGTGACGCTCCAAAGGATCAGTGCCGCCAGCAGCAGAATAATCACGCCCAACGCCAGCCACAGGCTGGGCCGGGTCACCCGTATGTAGTTGTCGATTTCCTCGGGCGAGGAAATGCGATCAAGGCTTTTTTGCCGGAAGATGGATTCGTTCATCGGTTGCGCCTTCCTCCTGCGTTTGTTCAAAGAATGTGATGAATACCGCTCGAGCGGCGTCGGAAGAACATAACTTCGCGACGCCGCTCAGACGGTCAATGGTGGGTCTGTTTCTCCTGTTGTGTGCCGCAGAAGCAACAGGTCCAGATTGTGACGGTGTTGACATTTATCGAGCCGCAGTTCTTGCATTTTTATGAGAAACCCTTTGGGGCCGGGGGACAGAAAGCACTGCCGGAGGTCATTCCCAGCCCGTCGTGGCTTATCTGTTCCATGTTCTGCACAGTATTCTTCTCTTTCGTGGTTTTATTTCCCTTTTGTTTGTGTTACATCACATAAGCGTCATCGTCCTGGTAGCCGCAGTAGGGACATTTGAAAACTGCCATCAGAACAATTCCAGAGGACTTGCCGCATTTGGGGCATACCGTTGCCTGTGTCTGAACTCCCGAGTTATCAGCACCGCCGGAGATCTGCTCCAGATGCTCATCGTTCAGTTCATCGATGTTCTGTACCTTCTTTTCTTCCATGGGATAACCTCCTTGCATATAAAAATGTCTATCAGACATTTCGACTATTGATAAGCCAGGCTTGACCACCCCTGGAAGCGGGGCGGTGCTTCACAGCTTCTTTTTGATGGTGAGAATATTCTTTCCATCCTCGTAGGCATAGGAAACAGCATCCATGCTCTTCTTGACCATGTAGATTCCCAGGCCGCCGATCTGCCGCTCCTCGGCGGACAGCGTAGTATTCGGGTCTGCGTGGGACAGGGGATTGTAGGGGATGCCGCTGTCGATGAAGGTCAGGACCGTGCAGGGCGGCTCCTCCGCGACCTCCAGGCGCAGCGTGACCTCGCCATTTCCCTGCGGATAGGCATAGTATGCAATGTTGCTGAACAGCTCGTCCACCGCAACGTCAAGCTGCATCTGTGAACGCGGTGAACAGCCGATTTCCTCCAGGTACTCATCCACGAATGCGGTGACTGCCTCCAGATTCTCAACTGCCGCCGCAACGGTGATCTCCTGCTTGTGCATCCCGATCCGCCTTTCTTCCGCTTACCCGCGATACGCCAGGCAGAGCATGGTGATGTCGTCAAACTGGGGGCGCATCTCCCACGAATTGATCTACATCCGCCTTAACGGCCGGCAGCAGCGTCTCCGGGCGTATCCTTTCGATGCGCGTGCGGCTCCCGTAATCCCGGAAAAAGGTGTTGCTGGCGCTTGGAGGCCATCTCCGGCCCGGGGAGCTGGGTGAGCTTTTCACGGGTGTAGAGATACTCCGCATAATCCCGGCAGGGCTCAATTTCAAATTCACCCGGGAACATATCCGCCAGCATCTGTGCCGCAGCGCAGGTCAGCGTCTCAAAGCGGAGGGCGGCGCCATGGGCATGAGCATCCTGACGCAGCTGGTCGACGGCCTACCTCATGCAGGCGCGTTCCCCCATGGGGAAAAGGTAAACCCGCTCCTGCGTGCTGCCCTGATTTGAACGCAGGACATAAAGGCATCCGTCCCTTTCGCAGATTCGGTCACCGTATTTGCGCTGCATGCAGTACAGGGAAACAAAGGAGTGCTGACAGGAATTCTCCCCATAGCGGTGAAAATAGCTGTCGACTATTCCCTTATCGTCCAGCGCGATTTCATGAAAAGCCAACATAGAATGCGATACTCCCTCATAATTGCAGGAAGGACTCCGTTAGAACCGGAGCGCCGTCGGTCAGACAATGGTCAGAATATCCGAGAAGCCGGTGACCTCAAAGACCTCCATAATCGCGTCGTTTACATTCTGGACGGTCATCGTGCCCTGCTTTTTCATGACCTTCAGGGCTGCCAGCAACACACGAAGGCCAGCGGAGGAGATGTACTCCACCTTGGCAAAATCAATGATGAGGTTCTGCACGTCGCTGGTCACGGAGTGTTTCAGCTCTGCCTCCAGCGCGGGCGCGGTGGTGGTGTCAATCCGCCCTTCAATTTCCAGGGTCAGCGTTGCACCGGTGAGATTTTTGTTGATTTGCATACTGTTTCCTCTTTTTCATCAAAACATTTCGGATTGCCAGCGGTTGCGGACTTTTTTTCCTTTTTCATTATACGCGTTCAGTCAATACATGTCAACACAATCCAGGGTAACCCCACGACGATTGCATGAACGATTCTATCGGCGCCATTTTCAGAATGCTCGTTTTTTTAAGGAAGCTCTGATTAAATCGGCAAGAGTTGATGGCAAAAGATCCGCCACTCAGCCGCAGGCGATTTATTCAGAGCTTCCTTAAGAATTGAGCACCACTTCAAGAAGCATAGTCGGGCGCAGACTGATTGCGAATCGTTTCTTCTTCATCGACAGCTTCCTCTTAAACAATGGGTATGCACCTGCGGGAAGACAACCGCTGGGTGAAGAAAGCGCAGAGCATCCCATGGGACAAGATTGAGGCGAAATATGAGCAGCAAAAGTACATGTATGACAACCATATCCACAGCGTTGAGAACCGGATCGTCAGCCAGCCCTTTGTGCGCCCCATTGTGCGGGGAAAGGCCGGGAAACCGGTGGAGTTTGGCATGAAGCTGGATATCAGTGTCTCAGGCGACTGGACGAGACTGGAATACCATACCATCTTTGCTGTCAATTAAAGCCGTCTTCACTGACATCTGTCTATCACATTCCGATCCTGCATACCGATTTTGGAGGAGATATTGAAAAGCGAAACCAGGAGCAGCAGCATATCACCGGAGGTAAGGAAAAAGTCAAAAATTATGTCCAGCGCAATTACGATGACCAGTGCCTCCGAGGGGATTCCCAGCTGTAAAAAGAGCATTGTGTAGGTTGCTGCCGAGCCTCCGGGAATCGGAGGCGTGGACACTGCGGAAATGGCTGTGATAATCACCGCAATGAGAATCCAGCTTGCCGAAACGGGAATATTAAAATCCTTGCTGAAATAGAAGCAAACCAGTATGTAATACAGTGCGGTGGAGGGCTTGAACAGGACCATTCCGAAGGGGATGCCGAAGGAGGAAAGGGAGGGGTCAATGCCAAACTTCCGCTCACAAACGGACATATTGGGCTCATAGGTAGCCGCGGAGGATGCCGTGGTAAGGGCAATCAGGTAAGACGGCAGACAGGCCTTAACCAGATAGAGGGGACTGACCTTTCTCAGCATGGATACCGCACAGATGAGGACGAAGGCACATACCAACCAGGCAATGAAAAATACAAGTGCAAATTTCCATACATTCAGCAAAGTCTTGTAACTGCCCGACCAAATTATTTTCAAAAGCACAATAAATACAAAATAGGGAACACAAGTGGAGATGGTACCCATCAGGAAGGAAATGATGTTGTTGATCTGTTCCACTGCTCTTGCCACCGAAGAGGTTCTCTGACCCAAAAAAATCATGGACAGACCGATGACAAAGGCAAGGAAAATGATTTGCAGGGTGTTGCCCTCCACAAAGGGGGAGAAGACGTTGCCGGGGAAGATATCCAGTATCATTTCAAACAGCGTGCCGAACTGGGAGGATATGGAGGAATGGGCGGAAATACCATTGCCCAGAAGCGGGTAAAACAGGGCGCCCGCAGCGCTGAACAAAAATACGATGGACACGAAGCTGAGCATCAGCTTTTTGCCGATTCTTCCCAACGTATAAACGTCTCCGATGCCGTAGACACCCCAGACAACCGAAAGGAATATCATCGGACCCGCAATGCAGGACAGAATGCGAAAGGCTGCGTCCTCAATGGGTAAAATGAGGTTTTCGTTTATCAAAGCAAGTACATCGGGGGAAAACAACAATCTGCCGAGAATTCCCACAAATATGGACGACAGGATAATCAGCAACAGCGACAGCACAGGATTCATCGCTTTTTTCTTCATTTGGAAGGTCAGAATATTTTGGCCGTCCACGTAGGAATACTCGGGAATCAATCCGATGTTGGCCAGCATACTCTTGCTTCCGTGACCGAAGTCCTCACTTTTGGCACTGTACGGATTGCATGGTTCGCCCTCGGCGCTAATCTGGAAATAGGACTTTCGTAACCTTGCCCCCGTTTTATAGGATACCATTGCCCCTTCGCCCAAAGTATTCAGCCAAATCCCCAGGCTTTCCTCTATGGAAAGGCGGATACGAATCACATTTTTTCGATCCATTTTGTGCTCTGAGCAGCAGCGGTTGGCGATTTCCGAGATGGTGTCTATGGATGATGCAGTAAGGGTAAAACTCTCTGACATTGTTTTGGCTGCCATATATTTCACATCCTATTGATTTATATATCTGTGTTTTGCCAGGAAATCTCCTTCTCTGTCAAAGCACATTTCACAATCTGCTTCGTTGCTGTCATTATAATGCATTGAGAACGGAAAGGGAATGGTTCTTATCCATTTTCCTAAAGATTTTCCGGTATGTATGCTTGCGCGTTTCCCTTTCCTGCTGCGTAGATAAAGAAGGCCCCCTGTGTAGGATCATCACCACACAGGAGGCTACACTTTTATGGATTTGTGTTTCTATCCGTTATACGGATCCACGAATTTGCTGTAGCATTTTGGGCAGGATTTCGCATTACCGGGCGTTGCAGGAAAAATAGCCTTACAGACAAAACATTGAAATTGCGCGCCGGGTGTTTCATCATAAATTTCATCATACTCGATTCCGCCGGTTACATCCTTCAGTTTTTCTTCTTCCAACGCATAGTTTTCGATTTCCACTTTCATTTTTAACGCCGAGCAGACTGTATCTCGACCTTTCACATCCTTTCATCTTATATTTTTATGTGCTTATCGGTTTCACTCAGCAAGCACGTAAATTGGAATTGATCGGTGGGTGAAACACGCTCCGTCCCCTACGTTCTCTATCGAAAGAATGCACCTATAAATTCCAGTTTTTCGCGTTGTTGGCGCAAATCAATAAGCATTTTCCGCCTTATATGGGCAACTGCTAATGATCCATTCCTTCCATCTATAGTATACTCAAATATTAGGATGAAATCAACCAAAAATTTCTGATATTTTTATACATTGAATCTTCTCCTTTATTGATTGCGGAGCAAATTCTTTCTCACCCCAGAATGGCTTTCAGATCCTGCTCCGGGGTGGCAGTGGGATGGATGTCAAAGTTCTTCACCAAATACTCCTTCACATTGGAGGACAGGAAGGCGGGAAGCGTGGGTCCAAGATAAATATTCTTAATGCCCAGATGGAGCAGGGTCAGCAGGATACACACCGCCTTCTGCTCGTACCAGGACAGCACCAGAGTCAGAGGCAGGTCATTAACGCTGCAGCCGAAGGCCTCCGCCAGTGCCACCGCCACTTTAATCGCGCTGTAAGCATCATTGCACTGGCCCATGTCCATAACCCGGGGCAGGCCGCCGATGGTACCCAGATCCAGATCGTTGAAGCGGTACTTGCCGCAGGCGAGGGTCAGCACAGCCGTGTCCGCCGGGGTCTTTTTCACAAACTCGGTGTAGTAATTCCGTCCGGCTCGGGCACCGTCGCAGCCGCCGACTAAGAAAATATGCTTCAATGCGCCTGCCTTCACCGCGCTAATGACGGTATCTGCTACAGACAGAACGGTGTTATGACCGAAGCCGGTGGTGACGGATTTCCCGCCGTTGATGCCGGGGAAGGTGCGGTCCGTATCAAAGCCGCCCAGCTCCAGCGCCTTTTCGATTACGGGGGTGAAGTCCTTGTTTTCGCCGATGTGGGTCATGCCGTGGAAGGACACAACCTCGGTAGTAAACACCCGGTCGGCATAGCTGGCCTTGGGGGGCATCAGGCAGTTGGTGGTGAACAGAATGGGGGCGGGAAGATTTGCAAATTCCTTCTGCTGATTCTGCCATGCGGTGCCGAAATTGCCCTTCAAATGGGAATACTTCTTCAGTGCCGGGTAGGCATGGGCAGGGAGCATTTCGCCGTGGGTATAGACGTTGATGCCCTTCCCCTCGGTCTGCTCCAGCAGCAGCTGCAAATCCCGCAGATCGTGACCGGTAATGACGATGAAGGGGCCTTTCTCCACGGTCAGGGACACCGTGGTAGGAATGGGATGCCCATAGGTTTCGGTGTTGGCCCTGTCCAGCAGCGCCATGCACTTGAGATTCACCTCGCCAACCTTCATCACAATGGGAAGCAGTTCCTCCATGCCCCAGTCCTCGCCTACGGCGAACAGGCCCTCGTAGAAGAAGCGGTTCACATCCTCGTCAGTATAGCCCAGCACCATGGCGTGATAGGCGTAGGCCGCCATGCCCCGCAGGCCGAAAAGAATCAGGGATTTCAGGGAACGGATGTCCTCGTCAGCTTCCCAAAGCTGAGCTGCGTTATATTCCTCCGTCCTTCCGCAGGGGGAAGCACAGGCGCTGCAATTCGGGGTCAGCGCCGCCTTTTCCCTGCGCACGGCATCGATCTGCTGAAGCACGGTTTCCTCATTAAAGTTCACGTTGGTCAGGGTGGTAAACAACCCTTCGATGACAGCGCGGTGGGTGGATGCGGTGGGGGTGTTGGTGTCGGCTGCCCGGGCAAGGCCGATCAGGGCACCGGTCAGCTGATCCTGCAGGTTGGCCACAGCGGCGCTTTTGCCGCAGACACCTGCTTTCCCCACGCAGCCGCTGCATCCGGCGGTCTGCTCGCACTGATAACAAAACATTGGATGATTCATTTTCTTTCCTCCAGTATTAATTCTTGTCTAAGGAACCTCTGAATAAATCGTCTGCGGCTGTGGCCGGAATCTCTCGTCCACAGCTCTTACCGATTGAATCAGAGCCTTCCTAAAATGCGGCCGTCGGTGGAAATGGTAACCACATTCCACGGAATGGACTTGCCGCTGTTTTGAAGCGCCCTTTTCACAGCATTCTCGATGCCGCCGCAGCAGGGTACCTCCATGCGTACCACGGTGACGCTGCGGATATCGTTGTTTCTGAGTATGTCGGTCAGCTTCTCAGAATAATCCACCGAGTCCAGCTTGGGGCAGCCCACCAGCGTGATCCGTCCCTTGATGAAATCCTGATGGAAATTGGCATATGCGTAAGCGGTGCAGTCGGCGGCAACCAGCAGCTTTGCCCCATCGAACCAAGGCGCGTTTACGGGAGCCAGCTTGATCTGCACAGGCCACTGGCTCAGCTGAGATGGCTGGGATGCACAGACTGGGGCAGTTTCCTGCTTCCGATGGATGGCTTTGGCCTGGGTGCCGGGGCAGCCGCAGGGTAGCTTTTCTTCCTTTTTCGCCTTTGCCGCCAGCACGGCGGCTTCATCGTAGGCCGCTGCTTCCCGCTCCACGAAGGAAATGGCTCCCGTGGGGCAGGCGGGCAGGCAGTCGCCCAGCCCGTCGCAGTAGTCGTCCCGCATAAGACGTGCCTTGCCCTCCACCATGGCAATAGCGCCCTCATGGCAGGCTTTGGCGCAGACACCGCAGCCGTTGCATTTGTCCTGATCTATTTGAATTATTCTTCGAATCATGTAAGTTCCTCCTGTCACTTGACTTTACAGCCACAGTTTACTATACTGGCGGAAAAAAGTATGTTGGATTTCAAACAAAGGAGTCACCTATGGAAGAATATTTTGATATTATCACTCAATGTCCCCTGTTTTCCGGTATTTCCCAGCAGGAAATAGGGCTGATGCTGGACTGTCTGGGCGGAAAAATCACTGGCATTGCCAAAGGCAATCCGGTGTTTCTCGAGGGCGATCCCGCAGAATTTGTGGGCGTGGTGCTGTCCGGAAAGGTGCAGATTCTGCGTTCTGACTACTATGGAAACCTAAGCGTGCTGACGGTGGTATCTCCCGGGGGACTGTTCGGGGAGGCATTCGCCTGTGCAGGCGTGGAAACCCTGCCGGTGAGCGCCATCGCCCTGCAAAATTGCACGATGCTGCTGCTGGACTGTAAGCGTGTGCTGACGGGCTGCTCCAGCGCCTGTCCCTTCCACAGCCGTCTGGTCCGAAATCTCCTGCAGGGCATCGCCCAGAAGAATCTGATGCTGACCCAGAAAATCCGCTGTATGTCCCAGAAGACCACTCAGAAAAAGCTGATGGAATTTCTTCTGGAGCAGGCCAAGCAGCAAGGCAGCCCGGAATTTGTGATCCCCTATGACCGGCAGGCGCTGGCGGACTATCTGGGGGTGGACCGCAGCGCCATGTCGGCGGAAATCAGCAAGCTGAAAAAGGCAGGGCAGATTGATTGCAGCGGCTCCCGCTTCCGGGTGCTGACACCGGATACGAAATCCGTATAACAGAATGAGACGGTTTTTATACTGATATCCAATGAAAAGCAGACATTTTTCCAATGGCTGCTTTTCATAGGGGTAATCACCCCGCATTC
This sequence comes from Faecousia sp., assembly GCA_051867075.1. Classification (GTDB taxonomy): domain Bacteria; phylum Bacillota; class Clostridia; order Oscillospirales; family Oscillospiraceae; genus Faecousia. Next base: position 14,033 of record JBJDYG010000021.1, read on the forward strand.
TCCCAGAAAAACAGGAGCGGCAGGCAGCGGCAAAGCCATCATCAGGATAAGCTCTCCTTCCATTCCAGGTCCTCCGAAAAGCAAACCATTGCGTCTGCCCGCTATGCCACAAGCAGACCAACCAGTCAATATTTTTATAGACTTTTCTGTCCCTATCTGCAATACTACCCCTGGGAAAGGGGGCAGATCCATGAAACAGGAAGAAAAGAGCCGAAAAAGCCGGGAGCATATTCTGGAATACGCCTTTGCGGAATTTGCCGGGAAAGGGTATCTGGGAGCGTCTGTGAACACTATCTGCGCCGCCGGAAAAATTTCCAAAGGGCTGCTGTATCATTATTACTCAGACAAAGATGCCTTATATCTTGCCTGTGTAAACATGTGCTTTCAGGAGCTGACCGCCACACTTGAGGCCGCCTTGAATGCGGAAACAGTCACACCCGATCAGTATTTTGATACCCGTCTGGTCTTTTTTGCCCAGCACCCCCTACACCAGCGGCTTTTCTGCGATACTGTGGTAAATCCGCCCCACCACCTGCTCCGGGAGCTCGCCGCATGCCGGGCATCCTTTGACGCACTGAATGAAACCATGCTCACCGCCATTCTGGAAAAAGAGACGCTGGCAGAGAATATCAGCATCCAGAATGCCATTTGCCAGCTCCGGGTATTTGAGGACTGTGTCAGCACCTATCTGAAAAACGCCGGACAGGAGTAGCAGCAGGCAGACAAGCACAATCAGCTGTGCCGCTAAACCTTTCAAACCATGCTTTATGGATTGATTGCCCGGACATAGCTCATATCCGATATCCCGTCCCGCAAGGTTTCTCTCCTCCCGGGACGGGAGTTCTGTTTCGCCGGGCAAATTTCGGGCAATACTGATATTTCACCAAAATGGTTCATTCGGCAGAATGAAAGTTTTTTATTGAGAATCAGTATAACACTGCTCGGATGTGGCAAAAGATCCGCCACTCAGCCGCAGACGATTGATTCAGAGGTTCCTTAGCTTTGCTTTCTGTGGTCGATCTTCCGGGCGGTGAGATTGCCCAGACCCTGCAATAGCTGCACGATGGCCACGATAAATACCAGTGTCACCAGCATGACACCGGTGTCATACCGGTAGTAGCCGTAGCGGATGGCAATATCCCCAAGGCCCCCGCCGCCGATAACGCCTGCCATGGCGGAATACCCCAGCACCGTACCCAGCACGATGGTGGCCCCCACCAGCAGGGAGGTTCTTGCCTCTCCAATGAGCACCTTTCGGACGATGGTCCCGGTTTTCGCCCCCATGCTCAACGCAGCTTCAATCACACCGGCGGGAACCTCTTTTAATGAGGACTCCACCATCCGACCGATCAGGGGTGCGGCTGCCAGCGTCAGGGGAACGATGGTCGCCGTAGAGCCGTAGGTCTTGCCCACGATGGCCTTGGTCAGGGGCATGACCAGAATCAGCAGAATCAGGAAGGGAATCGGTGCCTTTTTCCTCATTGAAGTTGTCTAAGTACGGAACGTGCTGGAAGTAGTTGGCGTCGATTTCGCCGCTGTCCACCACCAGATTGGGCTGCACATAGTCCTCAAACTCGGTGACCTTCATCGTCCAGCCGTCCTTGGCAAGAAGCTTGGCGGCTTCCGCCAGAATTTCCGCATGGGGCGTGGGAGAGGCGGCGACGGTGATGGTTCCCTTCTCCACGACCTCGGGGGCAGCTTCCGCGACAGTAGAAACGACACCGCCCTCAACCACCAGTGTATCCTCATAGTCCTTGCCGTAGGTGTCCAGCAGAGTGGCCTCATAATCCGCGTGGAAGAAATTCTCGTTGCCCAGAGCCTCGATTTCATCGTTCAGCCAGTTCAAGAGGCTGCTGTTGCCCTTGGTGACGGCGGGGGCGATGGTGTCCGCGCTGCCCAGGGAAGGGATGCCCACGGTGTAGCCGGGATTCTCAATTGCAAAGGCGATGACCTCGGTGTTGTCGTTGGCCCAGGCGACGCCGTTGCCGTTTTCAAAGGCGGTCTTGGCTTCCGCATAGGCATCGTACTTTTGCAGCTTAATCTCAGGGTAGTACTTTTCCAGATAGGTCTCAGCGGTGGTGCCGGAAATCACGATCACCTGATCGTCAGCACCGATTTCATCCAGGGAGTTGATTACGGCATTTTCCGGGGAGACGACACCCAGTGCCACATTCATGTAGGGAAGGGCAAAGTCAACCTCCTGCGCCCGCTCCGGCGTGACGGTGAAGTTTGCCAGAATGATATCCACCTTGCCGGTCTGGAGGTACTCAATGCGATTGGCAGCTTCTGTGGAGACATAGTTGATCTTCACGCCCAGATCCTGCCCGATCCGGTTGCCGAAGTACACATCATAGCCCTGATATTCGCCGTTCTCGTCCACATAGCCGAAGGGGCTCTTGTCGGAGAATACGCCGATGTGAATGGTGCCACTGGACTTGATTTCATCCAGGGTCCGGAAGGTGCCCTTGGTTTCCGCGGCAGCAGGTTCCGTCTTGTCGGATTTTGCACCGCAGCCAGCCAGCACAGACGCTGCCACGGTCAGGCTCAGGAATACGGCTCCGATTTTCTAGATAAGCTTTTTCATAAGAAATACCTCTTTTTCATAATAAATTCAGGGAATCCGAGCACGAAAAAAGCCGGGGCTTGACAGAAGCTCCCGGGCAAATGGCGTCGTGACATCCCTAACGAAATATCATTCTCAGGTGCAGCGAAACCCATGCGAATGCACCCCGCCATACGGATATGCCCGGGAGATACACATTCGACAACAGCACTTTGCAGCATAAGAATTCTTTTCAAACATTGCAATCCGCTCCTTTCTTTTGGGCTGCTCAGATTCGATTGTCAGATAATACACCCACTTTCCTAGTTTGTCAATAGGAATTTAAGAAATATTTACCTACTTCACCACTTTCTTTTGGAAGGTCTGCCACGTCAAGAATTAAAGAAGTGGTTTAATAGGAATTTTTTTGAAAAACCTATTGACAAATCCTTCCTGTTTCAATATAATCCCTATAAACCAACTTGCACGATTGGTATTTCAAAAAAGGGGCACGAACCAGCATGAAGAACTACTTCCTCGAACTTCTGCGAAGCAACTTCCGTTTTGGACGAATGTGCAATTCCCGGACTGCTGTTATGGCCGGGTGCTGTGCTGCGCCCATGGCTCCGCTTTTCTGAGGGAGCCTCTTTCGCCATATCCGGTCCGGGAGTATTTTATTTTCCCGGGCTTTTTCTATTCCCATTATCAACGATATAAATATAAAATGAAAGAGGTAACTTTTATGTCTAACTATAAATTTGAAACCTTGCAGCTCCATGTTGGTCAGGAACAGCCCGACCCCGCCACCGATGCCCGCGCTGTCCCCATTTATCAAACCACTTCCTATGTGTTTAAGAACTCCGCCCACGCCGCCGCCCGGTTTGGTCTGGCGGACGCCGGCAATATCTACGGCCGACTGACCAACTCCACTCAGGATGTGCTGGAAAAGCGGATTGCGGCGCTGGAGGGCGGCGTAGCGGCTCTGGCAACTGCCTCCGGCGCGGCAGCAATCACCTACACCATTCAGGCGCTTGCCCAGGCCGGCGACCACATTGTCGCCCAGAAAACCATCTATGGCGGCAGCTACAACCTTCTGGCCCATACCCTGCCCCAGTTCGGCGTGACGGCTACTTTCGTCAACGCCCACGACCTTGCCGAGGTGGAAGCCGCCATTCAGCCCAACACCAAGGCTGTCTATCTGGAAACTCTGGGCAACCCCAACTCCGACATTCCTGATATTGATGCCATCGCCGCGATCGCCCACAAGCACAGTCTGCCTCTGGTCATTGACAACACCTTCGGCACGCCCTACCTGATTCGCCCCATTGAGCACGGCGCAGACATCGTGGTGCATTCTGCCACCAAGTTCATCGGCGGTCACGGCACCACTTTGGGCGGCATCATTGTGGATTCCGGCAAGTTTGACTGGAAGACCAGCGGCAAGTATGCTCCCATCGCCGAGCCGAACCCCAGCTATCACGGGGTTTCCTTCGTGGATGCCGCCGGTCCTGCTGCCTTCGTCACCTACATCCGGGCCATCCTGCTGCGGGATACCGGTGCTGCCATCTCCCCCTTCAACGCCTTCCTTCTGCTGCAGGGTGTGGAGACCCTGTCCTTGCGCCTGGACCGACACGGGGAAAACACAAAGAAGGTTGTGGAGTTCCTGGCGAACCATCCACAGGTGGAGCATGTGAACCATCCCAGTCTGCCGGATCATCCCGACCACGCCCTGTACGAGAAGTATTTCCCAAACGGTGGCGGCTCCATCTTCACCTTTGAGATTAAGGGCGGTCAGGAGGAAGCGCACAAGTTCATTGACAATCTGGAGATCTTCTCTCTGCTGGCCAACGTAGCGGACGTAAAGTCGCTGGTCATCCATCCCGCTACCACCACCCACTCCCAGCTGTCCCCCGAGGAGCTGCTGGATCAGGGCATTAAGCCCAACACCATCCGCCTGTCCATCGGCATTGAGCATATTGATGATATCATCGCCGATCTGGAAAAAGGCTTTGCAGCTGTGAAGTAAACAAACCAAAGCGGGGCATCCCAGATCAACGGGATGCCCCGCTTCTGCACGGAGGCTGTAAATTTATCTTTATATGACATAGTCATTTCCGGCAGCGCTCTGCTTCATCAAATCGGCAATGGTCACGCTCTCCAGGTATTCATGGATCACCTTATCCAGTCCCTTCCATAGAGAAAGAGTCCGGCATCTTCCCGAACGGGGACAGGGATCGGCATTCTCCTCCAGACAGGACACCGGAGCAAGGGATTCTTCTGTCAGTCTCAGGATGCTGCCAACCGTATATTGGTCGGGTGCTTTGCTCAGCCGATAGCCGCCGCCCTTGCCCCGGAGACTTTCTACCACCTTAGCCTTTACCAGCATCCGAATGATACTCTCCAGATACTTTTCGGAAATCTCCTGACGCTGGGCGATTCCTCTCAAAGAAATAAACGCATCCGACTGATGCTCTGCCAGGTCAATCATGACCCGCAGTGCATAGCGACCTTTCGTGGAAATCAGCATAGTTGAACCCTCCTGCATGGTTTGTACTTAATTCCTATTATACAGCAAGGTTTATGGGGAATCAAGAAAAATTTTTTGGCGATTGCTATTGACAAATGAAGTGCATTGTTATATTATACGTATAACCCTAGTATGAAAGTAGGATATTCCATGAGGAACTATAAAACATACTTCCGATGTTGTTTGCGCAGCTATACTGTTCTGTGAGTTTATCCACACCATTATCATCAGGGCACCTCGAAAAACTCCCCTCTTGCGTTTTGACCGGAGCATTTGCCCAACATTTCTCGTCCAAAACATCAAAAAGTAGTTTTCAGAGGTTGCCATCAGGAGGAATTGATTATGAGTAAAATTTATACATCCGCCGATCAGCTGATCGGAAAGACTCCGCTGCTGGAGCTGGTACACATTGAGAAGGAACTGAATCTGGAGGCAAAGGTTCTGGCCAAGCTGGAATACTTCAACCCCGCCGGGTCTGTGAAGGATCGCATCGCCAAGGCCATGATTGATGATGCTGAGAGCAAGGGCCTGCTGAAGCCGGGCAGTGTGATCATCGAACCTACTTCCGGAAACACCGGTATCGGTCTTGCCTCCGTGGCCGCCGCCCGGGGCTACCGGATCATCATCGTGATGCCCGAGACCATGAGTGTGGAGCGGCGGCAGCTGATGAAAGCCTACGGTGCGGAGCTGGTGCTCACCGAGGGTGCCAAGGGTATGAAGGGCGCCATTGCCAAGGCCGACGAGCTGGCAAAGGAAATCCCAGGCAGCTTTATCCCCGGGCAGTTTGTTAATCCCGCCAATCCCGCCGTCCACCAGGCAACCACCGGCCCGGAAATCTGGGAGGATACCGATGGTCAGGTGGATATCTTTGTAGCCGGTGTGGGTACCGGCGGAACAGTCACCGGCGTTGGCGGATACCTCAAGAGCCAGAATCCCGATGTCAAGGTGGTTGCCGTGGAGCCTGCCGGTTCCCCTGTGCTGAGCAAGGGCACCCCCGGCGCACATAAGATTCAGGGCATCGGTGCAGGATTTGTTCCTGCGGTTCTGAACACCGGCGTTTATGACGAGATTATCCCTGTGGAAAACGAAGCCGCTTTCGCCACAGGCAAGAAGATCGGCAAGTCCGAGGGTGTTCTGGTGGGTATATCCTCCGGCGCTGCGGTATGGGCCGCCATCCAGCTGGCAAAACGCCCGGAAAATAAGGGAAAGACCATTGTTGCCCTCCTGCCGGATACCGGCGACCGCTACCTCTCCACCCCGCTTTTCGCAGATTAAACCAAGGGACCCTCTGATGAAATCGTCTGCGGCTGTGGCCGGAATCTCTCGCCCACAGCTCTGACCGACTTCATCAGAGCTTCCCAAAATTTCGGGACAGCTGCACAATGCAGCTGTCCCGCTTTTCTGGGGAAGCTCTGAGCAAACCGTCTGTGGCTTAAGCGGCGAAGCATTTGACGTCCGCTATTCCGATCAAAGGAAGCTCTGAATAAAGCGGCAAGTGCTGACAGCGAGAGATTTATTTTCAGACGAAGGTTCCAAAAGTGGATCCGCTGCTCAGCCGCAGACGATTTGTTCAGAGGTTCCTTAAATAACAATAGCCTCTGCCAACTGATTGTCGATGCTGTATCTGCCGTCCTTTACAGAGACTGTGCAGCTGCCCCTGCGGCGGGAGATCACCGTAATTGGCTCACCGCTGTAACAGCCGAGAGAGAACAGAAAAGAATCCAGCTCCTCGTCATCGGTTTCACTCCGCCGAATGATGTACTCCTTGCCTTTTTCTGCTTTCGTCAAATTCATAAGCAATCACCTGATTCAGTTTATGATTAGCCGTCGCTTACTCTTCCTCAAAATTTTAATTAGCACCCGCTAACTACCGTTATATCATAATGGCATTTTTTATTAATTTGTCAATACCAATTTTCATAGGAAACTGTTCCATTCAGCCAAATGAATTATTTTGATTGAGTATCAGAATCGATGCCAGGAGCAAATAACAACCCTCAGTATGGGAAAGCCGATACTGAGGGTTGGTTTTTACGTTTGCGTCGAACTCCAAATTCTATTTTTCCCAATCAAAGCCCCGGAAAACGGGAGAACCTGTGTACCGATTGGCTTGCCGCTGACCCCGGAGAACCTCCAGAACAGCATCCGCCATGGCTTCCTGCTCGCACTCGCCGGGGTAGAGGTCAATCGGGGCGATCCAGCCGCAGCGCGCTTCCACGCCCTCCAGAATGTCGGCGTAGCGCATCAGTCCGCCGGTCAGCAGGATTCCGTCCACCTTGCCCTCCAGCACCGCGGCCATGGCGCCGATGGATTTGCAGAGCTGGTAGATCATTGCGTTCCAGATGGTTACAGCTTTCTTATCTCCGGCTTCCACCAAAGCGTGAATCTTTGCCGCATCAGAGGTGCCGAAGTGGCTGACGAAGCCGCCGGAGCGGGACAGCATGGCCCGCATTTGGGCAGTGGTGTGGCCCTGATCCAGGTATTGCAGCACCTCCATCACAGGGATGGAGCCAAGTCGGGTGGGGGTGAAGGGGCCGTCCCCGCCGGCACCTTCCGTGCTGTCGATCATATGTCCCTTTTCATGAGCCGTGATGGTGATGCCGCCGTCCACATGGCAGACGATCAGGTTCAGGTCTTCATAGCGCTTTCCCAGCTTTTTTGCGTGAATGGCAGCAATGCCCTTCTGGTTCAGCACATGGGTCTGGGCCCGGCGGTAGAGTCCCGCAATGCCAGTCAGGCGCGCATAGTCGCACAGCTCGTCCACATTGGTGGGATTCACGGTATACATGGGTTTGCCGTAATCGGTGCCCAACTCATAGGCCAGCATGACACCCAGCTTCGCCGGGTGGTCGCTTCCGCCCTTGTCGGCGGCGGTGTCGCGGGCCAGCTGCCCATCAATTTCCATCACGCCGGAGGCCTGCGAATAAGCGCAGCCGCCCCGGCCTACAAATACATCCATATCGGCAGGGGTCATGCCGTGGGACTGCAAAAAGTCCAGGATCACCTGCTTGCGCATGGGCATCTGGTCGTTGGTGGTGGGATATTTCAGCAGCACCGGGGCATCGTGGAAGATGCTCTCGGTGTACACATTCTTTTCATCCTCAAAATAGCTCACCTTGGTGGAGGTGGAGCCGGGGTTGATAATCAGCATTTTCATCGGTGATAATCCTTCTTATTCTATGGAAACTCTGAATAATATGGCAGGAGGTGGCAGCATGAAGTTATTCCGCAGACGCGTTCCACATTCAGCAGCCTTCGTGTTGCTCCTTCTGTGTCAAATGATCGATTGTTATCATACCACCTTTTGTTCCAAAAAGAAAGAGGGCATTCTCACAGAAAAGGTGCTGATTTGCAGGTTTTAATTGGGAGTGAATTTGTTTGCGCGAAAAATCATTCCTGCATGGGAATCCCCGCGTTCCGGAAGATTGCCTCAGCCAGAGCACAAAGCATATACTCATCGCCGCCTTCGTCAGTTTCAAATTTGACCGCTTTCCCTGCCGGTTCTTCCAGTCAGCGCTACATTGAAAACCGTTCCTCGGGACACACCGGCCAGTTTGGCGATGCATTCATTGCTGTCATAGCGCTTATTCTGCCGGATACCCGGCGCTCTCCTTTCTCCGGTCATGTTTTTTGACACGTTCCCATTATTATGCTATTATGGACTCAGGGCGTATCTGAAAACTGTCAAAACGCCCAAGCAGAGGGTCTTTTTCCGCTATGCCGCACCATTTTTCCTTGCAATACACCAGGTATTCCTGCAGAAAAATGGCTTGCACAGCGAAAAAATCCCTTGCTGTTGGTCATATTGCCAGTTTTCAGATACGCCCTAATCAAATGATGAGTTCAGAACAAGGAGATACGATGAAGATCAAAGCGATATTTTGAGATTTCGATGGAACCAGCTTCTTCAGTTGTCATTTCAAAAAAGCTTCTTTCATATCATGGAAACAACCGAGCCACCAGGCGCTGTCCCAGCAATGAAAAGCAGATCCTTTTTATTGCAAGTTGGTATAACAGAGTACCGGCCAACCTCTGAAAGCTACTTTTTGATGTTTTGGACGAGAGATTTTGGGCTGACAAAAGTTCGGCCAAAACACAAAAGAGACGTTTTTCGGGGTTCCCTACTATCGAAAGTTTCAATACTATGGTCATTGGGTAAGACTGTGATAACCAAATTCAGTCCCATATTGAAATTACAACCGCAAGCAATTCCTACCATTTGAATCATATCCGGAGGCACAACATGAACGGTTTTCTTTCATCTGTCAAAGAAATGTATCACATTCTAACCGATTTTAATTTCTTTTCCATCCTGTTCCGCGTTTTCATTGCCACTCTTTGTGGTGGGCTGATTGGCTCCGAACGTGAGAAACACGGACGGGCCGCAGGCGTAAGAACCCATACGTTGGTTTGCCTGGGCGCTTCCATGACTGTCATGGTTGGGCTCTACGCAAATTACGCACTTGGCCTATCTGGCGACCCGTTAAGAGTCGGTGCGCAGGTAATATCTGGTATTGGTTTTCTTGGCGCCGGTACAATTATGACTCGACACCACTCTCAGATTACTGGGTTAACAACCGCCGCGGGACTTTGGACCACTGCGTCTCTCGGTCTTGCTATCGGCCTTGGGTTTTATCAGGGTGCATGGATTGGATTCATTGCAATGGAAATCGCTGTCAGAGCGTTTTCCCGGCACGAACGTTTGAAACATACATATGAATACTATCTGGAACTGGATAGTGTTTTACGAATTAACGAGTTCTCAGACCAGTTCTACTCCAATGATATTTCCATTCAAGTTCTACAAGCCAAAAGCGGCATTCCCTCTAATGTTGGTATCACAATCGCTATCTCCAGTACGGATGACCCCAGAGAATTGCTGAAGCATCTCCGTTCCATCGAATACGTTGTCATTGCAATGCCAGTAAAATAGCCCCTCCCATGGCTTGGACGCAGCGCATGAGCAATATCCGCTCCAGAGCCGAAGAGATCGTCCGAAAGAAGCTGATCTACATATGAATATCAACGGATTTGTGAATGCACAAACGAACAATCTCAGGAGGGCACCAATACGATCCGCCATCTGGTTGGAAAGCCAATCGTATGCAAAACGCAATTCATCACGGCAGAACAAATGATCCTCATTGGCGTGCAGAACCCCAGTCTTCCCGAACTCTCGAAATGCTTCTTCAGTTTGAATGGTCCGTAGTAGTTCTTTCATACGGGCCTCTCTGCAGGTTATCCAGATTTATTCAGCCGCCTTGAAGTTGTACACAGGAATGATCCTCTCAACGACATCAACCGTGGGACCAATATGGGAAATGATCTCGTCGGTGCCCTTGTAGGCCATAGGAGCCTCGTCCAGATTGCGTGCTTTGTGCCCAGCGCCTGCAATACCGAGCCATGGATCGTGGAGAGTGGCGAACAGGAGCCGAGGGTTTACCGCTATCAAAAAACTGGCAAGTGGGGTATCACGTCTGCAAACAAGGTGAGCTGGTATAACCGGATCGACATTGGCATTTTCCTCCTGTTTCTGGAGGTCTGCATGGAGCATGAAAAGCTTGCGTTTGACAAAACGCTGTTCGAAGATACGCGGGAGAAAGAGAGAACCTTGTCGCAGTTTATGAAGTAACATAAAAAGCGTCCCAAACGAGAATCCTGCAGGATGGCTCATAGTGAACCGCCCTTGGGACAGAAAGAATAAACGTATTCCCTATTGGCTAACGAACGATAGGTAGTTATATTATTGTCATATACGCGAGACGATTCGGTTTGAGTAAAGGAGCATATCTATGGATCGAGGAAACACGAAGCAGGAAATCCTGGAAGCATCACTTGATCTGTTTTCCGTACGGGGATTTGAGGCCACCTCAATTTCCCAGATTGCCAGCGCCGTGGGCATTCGGAAGGCATCTCTATACAGCCATTTTGAGAACAAACAGGCGATTCTGGATGCGATTGTGAAAGATGTTTTGGAACAGTATGCGGAACATTCCATCTTTGTAAAGGTGGATTGGGATCAATACGATGATGCAGAGGATCAACCGGCATTCACTCCTGATGCAGTAGCGCAAATGATTCTGGGACAGATCCGCTACATTTTCCATGGCCCCCATGTCAGCAGAGCAAGAAAAATGCTGGTGATGGAACAGTTCCAGAATCCAGAGCTGGCGAAGCTGCAGACCAAGCAGAATTATACCGATGTGATGCGGTACTTCACCGGGCTCGTGAAATACCTGATCCGAAGCGATGTCCTGGCAGGGGATGATCCCGAAATCATGGCAGCACAACTATTCCTGCCCATTTCCACATGGATCAATCTCTGCGACCGGGAACCAGACCGGGAGCCGGAGGTCATGGAACTGGTAAGCCGGCATATTCAGCAGTTCTTCAGGGTCTATCAGAAGTGAGATTCCCTCCGTAATTAAGCCATACGGCTTGATAATAGCTTTTATATCTTCGGTTCGCATCGGGTAGGAGCAGTTACATGGCATCTGCCTTGGCATATAGAGATTCAGTCAGATGCAAAATGAAGCACCGGGCACAGGCAATCAACCCATACCCGGCGAAGTATTGTATTTCACAGGTTCAGAAAACAGGCAATCAACTATCCCCATAGTGGATTATTGAATGTCGGTTACCTCATAGCCCTGCTTGGCGACAGCCTGCTTCAAAACATCATCGGAAACACCTTTGCTCAAGGTTACAACAGCGGTTCCGGTCTTGTGGCTGACCTCGGCAGAGGTTACGCCGTCCAGAGCCTCCAGTGCCTTTTTGGTGTGCATCTCGCAGTGCCCGCACATCATGCCTTCAATTTTCAGTGTCTTTGTCATGGGTTTCGTCTCCTTTTTGGTTGTTGACTTGGTTTTGATTATATGATCCCGTTTGGAATCGTGCATCCGGAAGAAATTCAGACGCAGGGCGTTGGTGACAACGCTGAAGCTGGACAGGCTCATAGCCGCCGCGGCGAACATGGGATTCAGCTGCCAGCCGAGCAACGGAATAAAGACGCCTGCCGCCAGAGGAATGCCGATGGTGTTGTAGATAAAGGCCCAGAACAGGTTTTCGTGGATGTTGCGCAGGGTGGCACGGCTCAGGCGGATGGCCGCAGGCACATCGGACAGGCGGCTTTTCATCAGCACCACATCCGCCGCATCAATGGCAACATCCGCACCAGCACCGATGGCGATGCCGATGTCGGCGCTGGTCAGGGCAGGCGCGTCGTTGATTCCGTCGCCCACCATGATGACCTTTCCCTTTTCCTGCAAGGTGCGGATCACGCTTTCCTTTCCGTCGGGAAGGACGCCTGCAATCACCTCATCCACGCCGGCCTTTGCGCCGATGGCTCTTGCGGTGCGCTCGTTATCGCCGGTGAGCATCACCACATGGATGCCCATATTCCGCATCTGCGCAATCGCCTCGGGGCTGTCATCCTTAATGGTGTCCGCCACGGCAATGATGCCGCAGAGCGCACCGTCCTTGGCAAAGAACAGCGGGGTTTTGCCCTCCTCGGAGAGCTTTTCCGATCTGGCTTTCATGGCTTCGGAAACAGAAATCTGTCCGCTGATAAACTGGAAGCTGCCGCCCAGCAGCGTTTTTCCGTTCATGGAGGCAGTCAGTCCATTGCCGGGCAGTGCCTGAAACTGTTGAATCTCTGCTGCCGTCAAGCCATCCTGCTCAGCTCTTTGATGGATCGCACGCGCCAGCGGATGTTCGCTTTTCTTCTCCAAAGCATAGGCAATGGACAACAGATCCCCTTCGGGCATACCCTCAGCCGGGAGGATATCCGTGACCTTCGGCTCTCCCTGGGTGATGGTTCCGGTTTTATCCAATGCCACAATCTGTACCTTTCCGGTTTCTTCCAAAGACACAGCCGTTTTGAACAGAATTCCATTCTTTGCGCCCATTCCGTTGCCCACCATGATGGCCACAGGAGTGGCAAGCCCCAGCGCACAGGGGCAGCTGATCACCAGCACCGCAATACCCCGTGCCAGAGCAAAGCCTGCCGTCTGACCGACAAGAAGCCAGACAATCACGGTGACAACCGCGATGGCGATAACTGCGGGGACAAAGACACCGGAAACCTTATCTGCCACCTTGGCAATGGGAGTCTTTGTTGCGGCAGCGTCGCTGACCATCTGAATGATCTGGGAAAGGGTGGTGTCCTCGCCAACTCTGGTGGCCTCGCAGCGGAGGAAACCGGACTGATTCAGCGTGCCTGCGGAAACGGAGCTGCCTTCCGCCTTATCCACCGGAATGCTTTCCCCCGTCAGGGTGGATTCATCCACCGCACTGTTTCCCTCGCAGACAATTCCGTCTACGGGGATGTTTTCGCCGGGACGCACCACAAAAATATCGCCCTTTGCCACCTGTTCAATGGGAACAGTGATCTCAGCACCGTCCCTCAGAAGCGTGGCGGTTTTGGGTGCCAGCTTCATCAGCCCCTTCAGAGCATCCGTGGTTTTGCCCTTGGAACGGGCTTCCAGCATTTTGCCCAGGGTGATCAGGGTCAGAATCGTGGCGGCGGATTCAAAGTAGAATTCGTCCATGTAGACCATGACTGCATCCATCTGACCCTTCACCTGTGCATCCGTCATGGTAAACAGGGCAAAGGTGCTGTAGACAAAGGCTGCGGCAGAACCCAGCGCAACCAGTGCATCCATATTCGGCGCACGGTGCCACAGGCTCCTGAAGCCGCTGATAAAAAACTTCTGATTGATGACCATGATGATCACCGTCAGCAATAGCTGCAAAAGTCCCATTGCCACATGGTTGCCGTCAAAAAAGGTTGGCAGCGGCCAGCCCCACAGCATGTGTCCCATGGACGCATACATCAGTACAATCCAGAAGCCAAGAGATGCGATTAACCGCTTTTTCAGTGCAGGCGTTTCCCTGTCCTTCAACGCCTCCTCATCGGAAGATGGCTGTGCACCTTGAGCCTTGTTCCCTTTTTTCAAAGATGCGCCGTATCCGGCGTTCTGAACAGCCGCGATAATCTCCTCGGCAGAGGCGGTTCCCTCTACGCCCATGGAATTGGTCAGCAGGCTCACCGAGCAGGAGGTGACGCCTTTCACGCTGGATACCGCCTTTTCCACCCGGGCAGAGCAGGCGGCGCAACTCATGCCTGTTACATTGTATTGCTCCATAACCGAAATTCAAAACCTCCTGTTATTTCATCAGCTTTTGCAGTGTTGCAACCAGCTCGTCGATGACTTCATCCTTGCCCTCCCGGATATCTCTGGCGACACAGCCCCGAATGTGGCTTGCCAGCAGTTCTTTATTAAAGGCATTCACAGCGGCGTTGACGGCGGCGGACTGTACCAGAATATCGGTGCAGTAAGCATCCTTTTCCACCATGCCCCGAATCCCCCGAATCTGCCCTTCAATCCGGTTCAGCCGGTGGATCAGCTTCCTCCGTTCTTCCTCTGAGCGGTCTGTTGTTTTTCCGCAGCAGCCGCACATTTCTTTCTCAGCCATGATGCTGCCTCCGTTTCCGTAGATACCCCGTGGGGGTATCTATATAATATACCCTACTGGGGTATATGTCAAGAGGGAAAAGCGGCCTGATTCCTCAAGCCGCTGAAAATGCACCGTTATTCGGGAAAACGAACCATCACTTTTCCGATAATATGCCCGCCCGCCACCAATTGCAAAGCATCGTTGATCTGAGAAAGGTCAAATTCGTGGGGATCAATCTGCGGAATGATGTGTTCCGCTTCCACGATCCGGGTGATTTTTTCCAACTGCGCCCCATCCGCCCGTACAAACAGGAACCGGTATGCCTTTCCCTGCCCTTTGGCCTTCCTGTCGAATTTTGCGCCTGCCAGCGTGAACAGAAGCCGCTTGATAAGGGGGAAACCATTTTTATGCGCGAACGCTCCGTTGGGCACGCCCCGCAGGCTGAGCAGAATGCCGTTTTCCTTCAGCACGGATAGCTCGTGGTCAAATTCTTTCTCCCCCAGCGTGTCGATAATATAATCGACACCGGACAGGGTCTCCCAATAGTTTTCTTCCGTATACACAATATACCGATCTGCGCCGGCGGCAAGGATGGCATCCTTGGCTCTGGCGTTGCCGGATACGATGACACGAAGCCCCAATGCCTTGGCAATGGGGACGGCCATCTGCCCGAAGCTGCCGGATCCGCCGGGAATAGACCCGGTCACCGGGCTGAAACCGGGTGACAGACTTACCAATCTTTTCCACAACACCGGCACATTCATTTCCCAGGGTCAGGGGCATATTGTAATCCTGAATCAAGCGAACTGCCCCGGTCAGATTGAGAATGTCCACCGGGTTGACAGCCGCCGCTTTTACACGGAGCAGGATGTCCTGATCTCCGATTTCAGGAACTGGGATATCGTGGATGCGCGCCCGGATATCCTTGCTGTATCCTTTGATCTGTGCTGCTTTCATTGGCTGTTATCCTTCCTGCGCGTAAATGATATGCCATACTTCTGCTCATCCGCATAGGAAATGTCGCTGGCAGAATCCGTCATAATCTGAATTTTACGCACTTTTTTTATCTTCCTTGGTTCAAAAAGGTTTCGATTTTTTCTCCATCGGCATACCCTTCCCGATAGAGCTTTTCCAGAGCATCCCGGTCTCTGGTCAGGGTATCTACGCCGAAGGTATTCTTTGGGGCAACCACCAGCACCTTTCCCTGACGCGCCAGCAGCCGGGCAAGCGCCACGCTGTCGTTGTAACGCTTTGCACGCTGGCACAGGCTTTGCGCGGCGGCCGGATAGGTATGGCGGATGAAGGCGGCCAGCTTTTCGTCCTTCCCTGAGGTGCGGAGCAGACGCTCCGGCTTGGTCAAAAGCAGAACCACCCGGCCGCATCCAAGAGAGAATACCTTCTCCACGGGAACGGGATCAGACAGAGCTCCGTCATAGTATGACCTTCCGCTGATCTCATAGGGCTTGCACACAAATGGGATGGCGGAGGATGCCTTCATAATATCGTAGTTGTCCTGACGGATATCGGTCTTGTCAAAATAGTGCACCTGTCCGGTTTCCGCATCCGTAGCAACCACATAGAATTCCATGGGATTGTCCCGCAGGGCGGCGTAATCCAGCGGATTCTCTCCATCGGCGCAGCTCAAAGTACCATACACATAGTCCAGATCCACATAGGATCTTTGAGACAGAAAGTTGCCCCAGCTCATGTATTCCTTGCGAAAGGCGTAATCCGTATAAAACCGATAGTTGCGCCCTCTCTGATGGGCACAGTAGGAAGAGAGGTTCGCACTGCCTGCGGACACGCCAATGCCGAGGTCGAAGGAAATCCCGTGATCCATGCAGTAGTCCAGCACACCGGCGGCGTAAATCCCTCGCAGTCCGCCGCCAACATCCACGATACCGGTTTTCATTCGCTCAGATACAGTTCGTTCTCTTTTCTCACGGAACAGGCTTTTTTGATGGCCATGCCCGCAATGGATACCATCAGGCCGTTGACCTTTCTGGCACTGCCGGGGCACTGCTTGAAACAGCGCGTACAGCCAATGCACTTCTTGGCATCCGCTGCGAAGTTGGCGGGGTCAATGGCCTGCACGGGGCATTTTTCCGCACACAGACCGCACTTTACGCACTCTTTGGTGGGCTTCGGTACAAGGCCGGCACCGCCGCTCTTTTTGTAGGGACGGTTTCCAGGAATGGAAACAGCACCTTCTGTGCCATTGGCAATGGCATCGGCAAACTGCTCCAGCTGCTTTTTGTCGGCAGCATCCGGTCTGCCGGTGGCATACTGGGGCAGAATGGAGTGCTCTGCCACAGCGGCAACGGCAGCAATGACCCGGAATCCGCATCCCTTCGCGGCATCTTCCATTTCCACCAGGGTATCCTCATATGCCCGGTTTCCGTATGCACAGACGAGCGTACATTTGGCACCATTGCCTGCAATGCGCTTCAGCCGTTCAATGGCAACAGCAGGAGCCCGGCCGCCGAAGGAGGGCATGGCAATCAGCACACGATCCTCTTTTTCAATGACGCACTGGAAAAAGTCGGCTTTGGCATCACTGAGATCGATGGTCACAGTGTCCAGCTCCCAACGGCTGGTGAGAATGCGGGCGACCTTTTCCGTACCGCCGGTAGGGCTGAAAATGATTTCTACGGTTTTCATAAATGTTTCCTCCTGTTAATGCGTTCTATTTCGGATACCGGAAATACAGTCGGCAAGGGTTTTCTCCGCAAGAGAGCGTGCAAAGGCGTCCTCCACACAGGCAAACATTCCACTCAATACCGGGCGGATATGACACCCAACGACGCACCGGTCGCTGGAATTCTGGTGAATGTCAAGAAGATGGGGTTTTGGTTCTTCCATAACCGCCTGATAGATTTGCAGCAGTGTAAGCTGTTCTGGAGTAATCATCAGCGTGTAGCCACTGACCCCCCGGTGGCCATCGACAATCCCAGCCTTTTTCAGCAGTGCCAGTATTTTTCGGACATAGCTGGCATTGGTGCCAATGCTTATGGCCATCTGATCCGAGTTGATTGTGGTTGGGGATTCCGATATCAGAATCAGGACATGCGCTGCAACGGAAAACTTCGTATCCATATTTCTCTCCAATCCACTTATGATTGTATTAGATACAAATACATTATAATATTTCAGAATCAAAAATTGTCAAAGGAATTCAAATAACATCTCGGGCAACATCTTGGGCATCACCTGAGTATGGCAGATGTTAATACATCCTTCCCTTCAAGAGCCAAGGGTGCTTACATGCCCAGTTTTTTCATTTCTTCCAGGATTTCTCGCTCGCTTTTTTCCTCATGCGGATTTGTGGGAGAATCCAGATACGGCTTAAAATCCGGTAGCAGCAGTTTTGCCCCCAGCATTGCCAGCGCAGCGAAACCGAAGGTGCACCAGCAGAAAGCGTACAGGGGCTGATACTGAAGATCCATATAGGTCACAGCCATAGGGAAGACGCTGCAAAACAGAATGCCGATGATGGGCTTGTCTGCGCCAAATACTTCCTTTAGCAATGTCATTTTCTCATCTCCGTTTTTCTCATGCGTCCAATATCACTTTCTGCCTTTTCTTCCTTTGAAGTCATCCACAATTCGCTGTTTCCAGTTTGCTGCCACGCCCTTGCCCTGACGCATGTTGGAAACCGTTGCACTGACAACATCGTAATTCAGTGCTGTACCAACATGGTCGGAGTGATAGTTGACCGCCCGATCCGCGCCGATGCCGATATGTCCGGCAGCCTTCACCGCGTCGATGTTGGCGCCCAGGAACAGGAATTCCCAGCCATCCTTCTCTTTCTTCTCCTCAATCAGGCGCTTGACAGCCTCCGCGGTGAACTCCCTACTGGAATTCTCCATACCATCCGTTGTAATGACCACCATGGTATGCTCAGGAACATTGTCCTCGCCCATGACCGTATGTACATGAGCGATGTGCTGGATGGTACTGCCCACCGCGTCCAGCAGAGCGGTCATACCGCGGACATAATACTCTTTGTTGGTCATGGGCTGGATTTTCTGAAGATCCGCCCGGTCATGAAGGGTTTCCACATTGTTATCAAACAGGATCGTGGTAACGGTTGCCTCCCCGGCTTCCGGCTTCTGCTTTTCAATCATGGAGTTGAAACCGCCAATGGTATCTGCCTCCAGGCCGGACATGGAGCCGCTACGGTCCAGGATAAAAACCAGTTCTGTTGCGTTCTTTTTCATATTCCTTCCTCCTTGTTTTTCTTCGATTGGATATCCAAATGATACCATATCCGTCAGGCTTTTTGGTCGCCTGACCGGCGACATTCGCACTCTTTTTCAAACACCTGAATGGTGGCGTCAATGGAATCCACCACGCTGACCATGTGGTACTTCAGCACGAACAGGATGTCCGCATCCTCCGGGTAAACCATCTTGGCCTTGCGCAGCAGGGGCAGGACATAGTGCCGGGTTTCTTCTATGTAGGACTTCAGCTTCTCCACGGAGAAGGTGCCTGCCATGCTGGACACATTGTGGCAGCGGTCAATGAGCTTGGTCAGCGCCGCCTCGCGACATCCAAGCAGCAGGTTGTAGTAGCGGTTTTTGGCGATTTCCTTGGTTTCTCCCTCCATCACCCGGAAGGTCATCAGATCCACCGCCCGCTTTACCCGGTCGCTCACCGGCAGCTCCGCAAGGCTCACGCCGCAGTCCTCACAGACATCGTGGAGCAGAATGGTGGCGATCACCGCATCATCCCGGATGCCGATGCTGACGGCGTTGCAGGCCATCATCAGCGGGTGGACGATGTAGGGTTCTCCGCTTTTGCGCCGCTGCCCTGCGTGCTTCTCCCGGGCAAAGGACAGGGCTTTCAGGGTTTCCTTCATGCCGGCGCCGGAAGCAAAGCCCCGCAGGTAGGTGTACATTTTATCTGGATTGAATGATGTAACTGCCATGTGATTTTCCCTCCATCTTTCTTTTCCGTTTTGTTTTCTGACATTTTGTGCTCCTAATCCAGTGTGCAAAGGCTCAACGGAAGACGGAATCAGTCGTCCGCCCGCTCTACGCTGGACAACAGCTCGGCATAGTCCTTCTTCAAAGCCTCCTGATTTCCCGGCTCCTCCAGCCATGCAAGGCATTCCGCCTTTGACCCCTTGAACAGATAGTGAGAAATCATTCGGTCGGAGTCCTGGCGGCACATGGAGGCTCTCAGCCGCCGGCCCCTTTGGCTGCTGTCCGTCAGGTCACATTCATAAATCAGGTACCCATCACAGGCAGTCCCGGGATAGGTCATGGACACGGAATGACGCTCAAACCTTCCCTGCTCCGGCAGGGAGTTTACCTGTTTTTTCATATATTCCAGCATTTTAGTGACCAGAATATCCAGCTTTTCCTCGTTTGTCATTTTGCGTTTTCCTCCTGCTCCGCATTGTGTTGGTTTTCTTTCTTCTGTTCTGCGCGAAAGATCGGCTGAGCTGTTCTTGTAGAGATGGCAGATATTTTGATCCGGCTTTCTTCGATCAGCAGCTCTACCACATTTCCATCCGCTGCGTTCTCCTCTGGGTAACCATCGGTTGTCAGCAGGGTAGTGGGACGGATACTGCCGTCGTTGATGTAAAAGTTGTTTCGCGCTTCGTCATGCTCCACACAGCCGACCGGGCTTTCCATGGAAATATGGGTATGACCGGAGAGAAACAGGATGTTCCCATGGGCATCCATAATTTTTTGCAGCTGTTCATCCCTGCTGAGATAGGGTTTCGTGTCGCTGCGCTTGGGATTATGTGCCAGCAGCGGCGCGTGACACAGGAGGATGTGCCACTTTGCATCGCTGGTATCCAGATGGTTTTCCAACCACTTGAGCAGTGCGCCATCCTTGAATTTAAAGCGCCGCCAATGCCATACGCAGTTTAGGCCGATGATTTCAATTTCTCCCATGCGCACCGCGTAAGCGCCGCTGTCGTCCAGAAGGTATGGGTAGGTCTGTCGAGCCAGCAGCCAGTCCTGCAAGGCCGGGTAATCGAAAATCCCCCGGCGAAGCATGGGGCTGGGCTGGTGAGGATAGTCATGGTTTCCGGTCACAGCAAGAACCGGCGTATCCGGCAGCACCTCCTGGATGCACTGGCGCATCAGCTCCATCTGCTCCGGCGTTCCGTCGTTGGTGAGGTCGCCGACAAGCAGTACCGCATCCGCATCCGCCCCCATTTTCAAAGCACGCCGCACCTGCCAGGGCTTTTTGCTCAGATGCAGGTCGCTCATAACCATCAGTCTCATGTCAAATTCTCTTATCCCGTGGTGATCCATTCCACATTTCTTGCCTCCCAGGGGCTGGGCGGTTCCAGAATGGACAGCATTTTTTCCAAGCTTTCCTCCGGCACCGCCGCTTCCCGGTTCCGGTTGCGCCCCCCCCGGCTGGAGCCGTGAACCCTCCAAGTGAGGGGTCCGGGGGTATTTCTTTAAGGCCACAGCTTCCATGTTCTTGCTCCTTTACTCAAAGTCCATAGACATTTCTTCCAATACGATAGGATTTCCATCATGCAATTCGCCAAAGCAGGCTTCGTATTCACCCGTAATATCCGTCAAGGTCAGGATGTAGTCGCCGATGTTGGCCATATAAAAAACTTCGCCATCCAGTTTGATTCGTCTTTTTACATTCTCTTTGCTCAGGCGGAAGGTGATGGCATAGTAGTCACAGGGAGGGCAGCTGTCAAAGGTAAACTGGATGATCTCAGGCTTGATATCCGCAAGACCGCTGGAAAAGCAGCGCATATCGTGGGCAATGTTCTCAATCCACTGAGGGATGGGCTCGTCCTTACGGTGTTCCGGAAGCCACATCGTGTTACGGACATAGAACAGCTTTACTTCCTCAGGTGCCACAAAGCAATCCGGGTTGATGGAAAACATTTGCCCCCAGCCACCATTGACATTATTTTGTGCCACGCAGTCAAAGGGATAAATGATTTCAATCTCATTCTCGTAACCTTCAACATATTGCTTTCCGGCTGCGCAAAGCATATATCCGGCAATGGCTGCTTCTTCAGGGGATAACTGCTTATAGTGCTCTCCGTAAGCCGCGCAGGACTCTTCGGTATTTTGAAGATTAGCTATTCTTTCATGCTCATCTGGCAGAAAATCAAATAAAAACATCTTACCACTCTCTTTGTTCTATCGTTGCCATCATAACCAGATGGCCGTTCACGCCGCCAACAGCCTTATTCACCTCCGGGATGTGCTCCAGCACTTCCAGCAGCGTCTCAAATTCGACGCCATGCAGAAAGCTCAGCACCCGGCGCACTCTGGGCAGCTCCGTTTTCCCGGTTTTGAAGGGATAGAACTTCTGCCCGGTTTTCTCTCCAAGCTCTACGATAGAAGAAAGCTCCTCGTCTGTCAATACTTCCAGGGGCATTCCCAGCAGTTTTTTGTCAATGTTGGGCACCCCTATCCGCAAAGCGTGGCCCCGGAGCCATGCCGCCGCTGGCTTCAAATCATAGCGTTCCGAATGCTCATTCATATTCTCTTTCCCCATTTGTTTCGATACCGGGAATCGGCAATTTCTGCTTTCTTTTCTGTCTCAAAACCCGCAGCCTGTCCCACAGCAGCCAAAGCACAAAACCCGAAACAAGCTCCGCCCCAATGACCAAAGGGTAAAACACGCCGGCATACCCTGCGGCAGAATCCTTCTGGGCGGCATTGGCAGCGATATATGCGGGGGCAATCCAGTGCGCCGCCAGGATCAGGATCACCAGAAGTACCGCTCCGCCCCAAAACAGGCGCTTCCATGTTTTCGACGGCAGGGGGGTGCGGATAATGGGCTGTTTGCGAAACAGCCGGATACATCCACAGACGCACACCGCCAGAAGCTGTGTCCAGGCAGCGGCGAAACAGGCTTCGATCCAGAACAGACTCAGGCTTTCCAGATACCGGGGCCATTCCTGCGCCCGGCTTCTTGCCCAATCAATCCTCAGGAACATCAGAAGGATGATCTCAGCATACAGCGCAATGGCTGTCAGGATACACAGAACTGCTGGTTTCCAGAATCTTCCGTTTTTCATTCAGGTCTCCTTCGGGATATCATTCCATTTCTCTCAGAAAATCTGCTAGCGCTTTGATCAGCGCGTCCTCCAGTTCCTCGGGCAAATCGAGAAGACTCTGTGCGTCTTCATCTGGGAGTACCGCCAAATCAAAGCTTTCTACGTTGATTTCTTCAACAGCCAGCGGAATATTTTTCCTGGTCAACGCATTTGCGATGACATCCATCAGCTTCTTCTGAACCGAATCTCTGTTCAGAAGGGCGACTCCGGCGGCTTCCAGTTCCTCAGGGGCCATGGTTTCGGTTGCCTGCGCGGCCTGCTCTGCTACCTTTGCGGCAGCCTTGGCGGCGAATGCGCCCAGCAGGCTATTTCCAACCACCCTGCCCGCGATTTTTTCCAGGTTCTTCGACTCACCGGCTTCCTTGAGAACGGCTTTGAAATCCGCCTGCACATTCTGGGCAGTCAAAACCAGCTTTCCATTGTCCAGCTCTGCCGTAAAGCTGTCCAGGACAAAAGCCTTCCCCCAGGTGTCCTCCCGAAGGTACTCGTTGAGCTTTGCCGCAAGGGTCGTTCCATAGCTGTTCAGGCAGTGGCAGACCATCTGATTTTTCGCATCCTGAGGTAGCTTTGCCATCAGTGCAACGAGTACCTTTTCTCCGTCCTCTCCCAGTTCCCGAATCAGGTGTACCAGCAGATTCCGGGAGGGAGATTCGGAGATTTTTCTCAGCAGGGCTGGATAGACCATCTTCACCACCGCTTCATAGTCGATGCCTTTTAGTGTCAATTTGATTTGAAGCATGACATCTGCTCCTTTCCATTTTTGAGAATTGCTAAACCAGAAACTTTCTGGCATTGCCCCGGCTGATTGTATCTGCGTATTTCGGATCTGTGTTATCGTGCATCCACTATTTCACAATCAGTCTCATTTCGAGCACTTCTCAATCTCTGCATAATCCCTTGCTCCACAAGCTCAGGGTGGTTCTTCCAGGTATCTGCCGCCAAATCATGCAGGGTCTCAAATCTCTGTTCGTTACAATCTTTATCCAAATTGGAATAGGAGTGGGCGCATCCAGAACCTGGCACCATTGCCAGGTTTTCTGTCATGTACCACCAGTCATAGTAGTTTTCGCTTCCGAATCCATCGTCGTCCGGGTCACTTGATCCGGCATAAGCCGACACCTCAACGATACCGCAGTCATCCGGGTTCTGCACATAATAGTATCGGTGGGGGTCAAAAAATAGGAATCCCAGCGCATGGAGCATAGCTCCGTCTCCGCGTGGAACGGGAACCGAGGCCGCCACCTCCATCTGGGTATCGGGATGTGCTGTAATCCAATCGAAGAACCATTGCTTCGCTTTCTGATTACCCAGATAGTAAAGGCGCATCCGCCAGAAGCGTTCCGCGAGTAAATAGAAGGGATGGCCGCTTTCCTGCTTGCTGTAGAAATAGTCTGCCATCTGTTCCATTGCCCCCTGCTTTCCCATCAGACAGCCGGCTGCGCATTCCAGAAAGTGGGGGTCTGCCTCATGACCATCCACGGGCAGTTCCAGTGAATATGGGACCTGAACAAGCTTTCCTCCGTGAATCCGCAAGCATTCAATCTTCTGTGGGAGAGAATCATCGGGCAGTCTGAGACATGGACACCCGGCAAAAGCAAAGGGCTGAATCGCGGTAGAATCGCAGCGGATGTCTACCCGCTCAAGATTCTTGCATCCATGGAAGGAATATTGGGAAACATATTTCATATTCTCCGGCAGGGTCACGCGGTTTAAGTTCGTATATTGGAACGCGGCCCACTCAATCCGCTCCAGCGTATTTGGAAGAATTACCTCTTCCAGGGCGGTGAAATCATCAAAAGCTTTTTGCCGAATGATCCGAACACCATGGGGAACCGTAACCTTTTTTTCTCCCAGCTTGGGCGGGCAATAGATGTACTCCGTACCGGACGCGTTCAGCACCGGCAATTTCAGGTTTGGAATCTTTTGGAACGAATCCGGGGTGACGCGCTTGACGCTGTTCGGTACGGTGATCTGATGGAGCTTTTCACAGCCGGGAAACAGATACCGGCCCAATACTTCAATCCCTTCTTCCAAAATCACTTCCCGGAGATTGACACAGTTACAAAAGGCACCATCCTCTATTTTTTGCACAGTACCGGGAATCACCAGTCTTTCCAACTGGAGGCAATCCTTCAGCGCCTCTTTTCCAACTGTATCAAACAAGCTGGGAATGGTAAAATTTTTTTGACCATTGTATCCCTGCGAAAGAAATGTACTCATTTTCAATTCCCCTTCCAATCGCCATCTTACCTTTCAAGACCGCATCTCTTATTTCTGCATCAGCAGCCGCTGGGCATTGTCCCAGCTGATTGCGTCCGCATACTCGGGATCTGTGTTATCGTACAGCCAATTCAGGCCCATCTCTGCACTAGGCGGGCGGTGGTAGGTTCTGTGGGAATCGGTGCCCAGAAAATCCGCCTTCCGTTCCAGCACCAACCACCGGGCCCAATTCTTGATGGAATCCTCCATTTCCTCAAACAGGCTGTAGGCATTGATCTGGATGTTCGCCCCCAGCTCCCGGAATCCATCCACTAACGCCATGTTGCCCCGGAGGTACTTGTATCGCTCCATGTGGGCGATGATGGGGGTGTAACCGACATTCACCAGCGCCTCCACGCAGGGGGCGGTGTTTTCCGGCATCACCCATTGAGAAAACTCCATGAGCACAAACCTAGTGCCGTTCATGGTGGGGTATTTCCCGGATTCCAGCCCGGCAAGAACCGACTGCATCCGCCCGGTTTCGCAGTAGACTTCACACCCGGGGTATACCTTCATTTCCGGGAATATCTGGGCTGCTCTGGCCCGAAGCTGCCGGAATTTCTCCTTGGTTCCTTCCGAATCTTCGTCAAAGGCACTGCTGTGGGGTGTGGCGAACACAGTGCGGATGCCCTGATCCTTGGCTCGCAGGAGCATCAGCAGCGCCATCTGTTCATCCTCCGCACCATCATCCACACCGGGAATCAGGTGCATATGGATGTCAATCATTTCTCTGCTTACGGCAGTTGATGGAAACATAGCTCTCCTTTCACCGTATATTCGGTAGTGTTCCCGGTTTGCCTTCCCTGGAATTATTCTGATCCTATTATAGCACAGCTGCCGGGAAAATGCGTCCCCCAAAAGGCGACATTTGTCTATGGAATCGTATTTGGAGCATCCGCTACAATTCATAATATATATTGGTTCAAAGGGCTTCCTCCATAACGGCGAGGAAGCCCTTTGTGTATGTTCTCGTTCTCCAAAGGTGAGGGATGATTACTTTTTATTTCTGTCAAATGCATCTTTCGCTGCGTTCAGATCATCCTTGGTGAGCTTTGTACCGGAGACCTCATTTTTCATCTCCTTTACACTGATATCGCTGAACCCATATGGATCAGAGCTTTTCTCAGCCAGCTTCAGGATCAGTGCCAAAAAAACAACTCCAGCCAGATAAACAGCGATGAAAGCGACTGCGGCAGATACCACAACAGATGCCCCCGGAATGAACATACCGGCAAACATGGCAATCAACGCAGCACCTAAATTTGCCGCAATGTTGGCAAGGGCCGCCCTTGCGAGAATCTTCAGCACATTTTCCTTCAGAGAGATACCAAGTACAGCACACAGTTTTCCATACATGACCCAAACTGCACCAAAGCAGCTGGTAATGGTGGCAATAATTGCCAAACCAGGAATCATTCCGCCGACAGCGTCAGCACCTGCTGCTACAAGGGCGCAGTTGATAATGACTTTCTCAGTTTCTTCCGCATTTGCATAGTGCTGTTTCAGTCCGTACACCAGTTCTTTGATTTGGTAGCTTCCCATAGTAATGATCCTCCTATTTCTATCTCATATGATTTCTGCGCACTGCGCAGGCTTACTCGAAATCCAACGCTTTCGCTTTTACCTTTCTTCTCTTTAAGCGATCCTGTATATCCTTATCTCTATGGTAATGACTTCGGAGTGGATTTCTTTGTTATGGATAGAATAACACAGAATTTCCCGAAAAATGGCTCCCTGTAGGCAACACCCTGGAAAGCACCGATTTTGCAGCATCTCTCCTAAAATCAGCTTATGCCCATACCGCCGCATAGACTGCATCGACCGGTACCACTGCAATGGCCACAATCGAGATAGCCCTTTCCATAGCAGATGTTGCAACGACCGGAGGTGCAGTAACAGGATCTGAGCTTCCCTGACAGGAAGTAGGAGCCGCTGCCGCCGCATTTCGTGCAGATTCCGCCGCTGCACCGGGAGCTGGTGCAAGCCCGCTGTCCGCTGCCGTAGCAAAATGTGCAGGTGCCAGTTCCGGAGCATTTGCTGCAAATTTTTGTGGTGGGAGCGGAACCGCCGCCAGAGGACGAAGAAGGTGCGGAGGGTTTGGCGGAGGAGCCGTTGTAAGAGGAACTGCCAGAGGTCGAGGTGCTTGGAGCGGCTGTGGAGATGGCTGCTCCGCAGACAGTCTGCTTGCTGTCGTGGGAACAGGTGTATTTCATTTCACCCTTTCTGTAGTGGCCGTAATCCTTGCGGGTCAAAGTGCCGCTGGGATCGCCACTCTGGCTCCATTTCCAGTATGTACCATGACCGTGACAATAGTTGTCCTTGACCTCTCCGATGTAATAGGAATAGTTGTAGCAAAGCATACCATAGCCCTGCCAGGTTTTGCCGCTGACCAGACCGGAATACCAGCGCCCGCCCAGGCTGCTGGAAGCACGGCTGACCATGGACCAGTCGGAGCCGGTCACCTCTGTTGTGGGGTCTGCCTCCCGATAGACATACACGCCTTTTCCTTTGACCGTTCCATCCAGAAATTCACCGTAGAAGGTGCCGCCATCCTGAAAATCCAGCGTACCAAAGCCACAGGGTTCCCCGTTTTTCATCATGCCCACATAGACCATATCCGTGCCTTCGTAGTGGGGCGTATTGCCGGATTTCGATTTCTCCATCACATAGCTAGTGCCCGTGCTCCAGGAGAAGCTGCCGGAGACGGATTTCCCGCTTGCGAAGGTGTAAGTGCCGGTGCCACTGGGATGGCTGTCCTTAAAATCCCCTGTATAGGTGCCGCCGTAGGTAAATGTCAGTGTCCCGGCACCGCTGGGTTTTTCACCGGAAAGTTCCCCTTCGTAACTGCCGCAGGTTTTCCCGGCCCACTTGCCGCATTCATACAGGAAAGACACCGTACTCTGAGAGCCGGAGGTGAACCCGCTGAGACATCCCCACAGACAGGTCAGGCACAACAGAGCCAGCAGTTGAAAAGAACGTTTTTTCATATTCGTAGTTCCTCCTTGTTTTTATTGTCCTGATTCTACATTCCTTAGTTGGCAAAAGCAGGCGTTTTTTGTGTCAGCCGTCTTATTCTCCTAACCCAAAAACTCCGTAGTTGGTAGCATTCATTTCATCGCATTCCTCTCTTGCTGGCTCATAGCCAAGCAACAGGGCCCAGACCATATAGCTGGAGGATTTCTCAGGATCAGCCGCAACACCCAATCCGTCACGGTAAAGAATTGCGGCTCCGTAATAACCCCCGCCATAATTTGCCTCCATGGCTGCTTTGTACCAATTCATCGCTTCCTTGTAATCGGTATAGCCAAAATCCCCGCATCGGTAGCATTCTCCCAGGCAGAACATGGCCTCGCCGCATCCCAATGAGGCGGCGCGATAGGCGTATTTCAGAAATTGTGTGTAGTCCTGTTGGACACCAGCGCCATCACCGTAGCATATTCCAAGCCACAGCAGTCCCAGAGGATCATCCTGTTCCGCTGCCGCCTGATACCAGGAAAACGCTTTTCCTACATCCATCTCCACGTCAGTCCCTTGCCGGTATATATGCCCCAGATTGGTCATAGCCCTGGGTTCCCCAGCGTCCGCCGCCTTTTGCAGGTATTCCATTGCCAGGGGCACATTCTTTTCCAGATATTCTCCTCCTAAGTAATAGACTGCCAGATTATTCAGTGCAACCGGATTCCCCTCATCCACGATCATCTGGTAATAAGCAATCGCCTGCGGAATGTTCTGCTCAAAGGAATCTCCATATTCCAGCTCACAGCTATAATCTACCATAGCATCCACAGAGCCGCGCGCGATTGCCCATTGATACCAGTAAACCGCCTTGTCCAGATCCTTTGGGAATTTCTTCTCCCCCAGAATACCGAACTTATAATTCGTAGCCAG
This sequence comes from Faecousia sp., assembly GCA_051867075.1. Classification (GTDB taxonomy): domain Bacteria; phylum Bacillota; class Clostridia; order Oscillospirales; family Oscillospiraceae; genus Faecousia. The sequence goes on from JBJDYG010000021.1 coordinate 42,770, forward strand.
CTCATACCCCACCTGAGCATCCTGCTGGAGGATTGCTTTCACCGTCATTCCCAGCTGCTGCGGTACATGATTGTCCCGGCAGTATACAATGCCCAGCATGATTACTTCCAAAGAAAAATAGATCATAACTATTTTCAACGTAAACAATGCTTTCTGCCGCCGGGTCTGAAGGGGGAGGGGGAGATGATACAGCTCCGCCCGGAATTCCTCCATGCTCTGAATTCGCTTCCTTGGGTCAATCCGCAGCCCTCGGAAGATGGCGTTGCTTAGCCTGCGGGAGATTTTTGCGCCTACCCGGCGGGGCTTTTTTAGGCAGTCTTTTTTCAAGCGGGATGGTGCGTCCTGAATCATTTCCCCTGTAAAAAGGGTGTACAGCGTGGCGGCCAGACCGTAAACATCTGTCCAGAAGCCCTGTTCTCCATTGGCATCGTACTGCTCCGGAGCGGCGAAGCTTCGGTTCAGAGACGGGTTTTTCTCCTCCGCTGTGGCAAGATTTGCTGCCGCGCCGAAATCGATCAGTTTGACGGTACCGTTTTCCTGAACCAATAGATTGGAAGGGCTGATGTCCCGGTGCAGCACCCCCGCCTTATGAACCAGAATCAGATCATCAATGGTGTTGCGGAGCATTTTCAGAAGTTCCTGTTCATTGGGGTGATGCTTCTGACAGTAATGCTGCAGCGTTTCACCCCGTACAAACTCCATGACAATGTAGGCGGTGTTGTTTTTCTCAAAGCAGTCGTATACCTTGACAACCGTAGGAATATTCTGGAGCATCGCCAGGATTCTGGCCTCCCGGATAAAGGTCCTAAGTCCCAGGTGGTAATAGCCGCCGCAGTCGGGCCTTGTGGAAATGGCGTCCGTTTCGGAAGTGTCCCGCTGGCAGTAGCAGTCCGGATAATATTCCTTGATTGCGACGGGAATATCCAGAACCTGATCCCAGGCGGAATAGGTAATGCCAAACCCTCCCTGTCCGATCACGGTACCAAGCTCATATCTGCCGTTTTGAAGAAGCGTCCCTTCCTCCAGCTGGCTGCCAGCGACAAATACCGCAGGGTCATATCCGCAATGGGGGCAGATTCCTTCCCGGTCTATTTCCCGCATACATCTGGAGCAGTAGTATTTTTCTCCGATATTCACTGTAAAACACCTCTCAGCTCGGCACCTGTGACGGCATTGGCACAAAAGTGCGTTGATTTCTTGTGAAAGCTATGGTACAATTTACATAATAACATTTTTGAACCTGCTGGAAAAGAGGGATACAGAATGTCAGAACCGAATCCTTGCCTGACGCAGATGTGCATTGAAATTCTGAAAAACGGCGGCACACTTTCCGATTTGCCAAAAGAGAAAACCCCTACTTTGTCCGATGTGCTGAATCTAAATCTTGGTAAAATGAAAAAACCTATTAAGACCATTGCGGAATTGGCGGGACTGAATAATGCTTCCATGCACAAAATTCTGGGAGGTGAGATGCACCCCACCAGAAACACCTTGCTTCGCCTGGCCCTTGTCATGGAGCTGCCCATTGAAACAACCCAGGTTCTTCTGAAAGCCGGGAATCGTAGTCTGCTCAGCGGCAGCCGTCCCCGGGATCTGATTATCATGGAGGGACTTGTCCACAAATGCGATATTGGTTACGTGGACAGTAAACTCCAGTGCGCGGGATTCAACGATCTGTTTTCCAAGCAGGATTGAATGCAGCCCTTTTTTGCAAAAAGCCGCCGGTTACGGGACCGGCGGCTTTCGGTTATTCCCCGTTATGTTTATTATGATACCATATTTCTCGTTTTACCTGTTGCCTGCGAGGCGATACGCTAGCCAAATCTCTCACTATTTAGCAGGCTAGGGAAAAACCATGAGAGCATATCTTTCAGTCCGTAGAAGAAACCATGGCGTTGATCAGCAGAATCTATGTCTCGCTTGATCTGATTCATTTGGGATTCATATTGTATGATGGTTGACAGTTCTGCCTCCCATTTCCTCAACTCTTGCGTTAGATTGCCTTCCGTCTGAACTTCCAGAAGTGCTTTTTCATAATGCGCTACAATAGCTTTCTGGAGCTCGGCAAAGGGAATCGAAATCCCGCTCATAGCACAGGGAACACAGTAAGTCATTACTGAGTGGATACAAATATTTATGCACTCCTGTTTGTATTGCTTAAATTTTTTTCAGGGAAGAGAATCGGCCTTGAGAAATTCTTATACCATTTTGCTTTTTTCCACACAATTGTCTCGTTGAGTTGAATTATCAAGATGTCACTCTCCAGAAATGTGTTGGCCAAAGCTTCCTGGATGTCTGAATTTGCCCGGGTAATCATTTCATTCAGCCTGGCTTTGATACGATTGGATGCTTCTCCGACAAAGTTCAGCTCCCAGTGCGGCTCCGCCTGGTAGTTCAGCAATACCAGCCGCCAAGCTCCCTCATTCTGCAATTCCTCCACCAATGCTTTTTGAATTTCTTCGCATTTCCGTTTGCATGTTTCATAAGTACATTTATGTGCAAGCACATCTCGTGTCCATACCGTTTATCATATTATATATAAATTGTATAATTTTTGTATAATATTTGCAAGTGGTGATGGAAAATGAGCCGTTCCTCTTATCCATTCTTTTGCTTTTCCCTTCTCACGAAGGTACTATGAATTGCTTCTAATTAAGTTGTAACCTCTTTTACTTGTACCATTTGATTCAGACGGAGACTTTTTATTCCACTATCAGTTCAGGGCGTTCTACGGGTTTGCATCCGACTTTCAAACCAGGTTTTCTTGCAGTTTTAATTTCTTCTGCTTGCATTTACCAAATCAACTTCCTCTTTGATTGCACAACATAAGAAAGTAGCTGCAGAATAATTACTGTAATTAAAGTACCGTCAAGATCTTCTCTGTGTTTAGTAGCTGCACATCCAATACTTTATCCTTGGTAATAGCGCTTCATTCTTCCCCACATAATGTACTCAATGACAGGCTCCGGCGGCGGTGAGATATTAGCAGGAATATCTTTATTCCCCAATAAACAACAGACCACTTATGGTCCCCAAAGTCTAGAAGACGATTATGCATTCCCGAGGAAGCATTAGCATACATCTTCCAATGCAATTTGCATAAATTATTATATCATTGTAAAACTGTTAATGCAAGATGCATTTGTAATTGGTTGATGATGGCACCACATTTTTCTATAATCTTATCATCCAAAGGTTTGAGTGGGGGTGATTGGTATGCAACCAGGAATTGACTTCGTTCGTATTGGACAACGAATCAGAAACGCAAGACAGGAAAAAGGACTTAATCAAGCTGAGCTGGGAAGAATGGTTGGTTGCTCCAACAATCACATGAGCCATATCGAAATCGGCCAGACGAAAGTATCGCTCTCCATGCTCCTTAAGATATCTTGTGTTCTGGATAAAGATCTGAACTACTTCCTTTTGGACAGCCCTTTTGCGCAGCGTGATTGTATTATTGATACGGAGATCGCTAACAAGCTAGACCGTTGTAGTCCTGCGACATTGGTTGCCGTGAGCAGAATGATCGACATTCTCTTGGATCAGCAGCAAGCGCTTTCTGTTGAACAAATCTAACGCATCCGATTCACAAACCGAATCTGCAACTTCAAGCAAAGAGAACCCGTGGTAGAGTCCCTTGTGAACTGTACCACGGGTTATTATTTTTGTCTAAAGGACACGCCCCACAACCTGAAAGCCTGCCTGCGCCGATATGACCCTCGGCGCATATTTCTGATTACTTCCATTGCCGCCGCTCACAGGCGTATGAAACCGGTCCATGCCACGATTTGAGAATCGATGCCGAGGAACTGGAACAGGTCATTTTGGGGACCCTGAAAGCACAGTTAGAAGCCGTCCTTTCCATCGGTACGGACGGTAGCATCTGTCTGGACGAGGTTGCTGCGGAACCCACGGAATCTGAGAAACAGATCGAGGCTCTGGAGGATAGCAAGCAATCCCTGTTTGAACAGTATGTCATGGGTGAGATTGATGTGGAAACCTACAAATCCGAAAAAGCAGCCTGTGACGCAGCCATTCTTAAAGCAAAAAACGCCTATGCAGCTATCGCGGCACAAGCGAAGAAAAAGCAGGAGGAACAAGCTCGGCAATCTAGCCGCGCGGAGGTTGCCAAGGCAATTACCAATGCGGAAAGTCTGACCCCGGAGCTGGTCAATCTCCTGATTGAGAAGGTCCATGTATTCCCGGACAAGCGCATTGAGATTGCGTACAAAATCCAAGACCTGTTTGAATAAGAATCGCAGCCACAATGCTCTTTTCTCCCATTGTTGCTGATAAGCTCCGCGAGTATGTCGTTGAGTATCAGATATGCCTGCGCTTGAAAAAACTTCAAGCGCAAGCAAAAATTTTTGTCGTGTGCTTGACATACGGGTGACGGAAATCATGGAACCGCATATACCCCCTGAAACCCCATCTCCGAAATACTACAGTTTCCGCAATTCTGCTACCCCCGCTATCTCTATACCTCTTCAAAAATGTCACCGCATAGAGAGGCGAAAAACGGGGAAAATCGCCCCGAAAAGCTACAGTTGTCACAGAGATTCCGTAAGTCGCGCTGTTGCCGATAGGCGGGTATACACCGCCCCAAAATGCAATCGCCTCACCGTGTTGGTGAGGCGGTTTTGGCTTCCTGTGAGAGAATGGAAGTTCCCAGTTGTAATGCCCGGTCGTCGATCACTGCAATGGTCACATCCATATCAAAAGGACTTTCCCGAATGGCTTTGATTGCCACGCGCCATGCGTCCTTGACGGGGTAGCCATAGATGCCGGAGGAAATCAGCTGGAAGGCGATGGAGCGGCAGCCCTTGGCGCAGGCAACCTTCATGGTGTTTTGGTAGCAGCGGTACAGCAGCTTTTCTTCATTATGACTGCCGCCCTGCCAGATTGGGCCAACAGCGTGGACGATGTACTTTGCCTTCAGCTTGAAGCCGGGGGTAATGACCGCTTCGCCGGTGGGACAATGCCCCAAAGCGTCGCAGGCGGCTTGAAGCTCCCTTGCGCCGGCAGCCGCGAAGATCGCTCCGCAGACACCGCCGCCGTGGCGGAGCTGGCTGTTAGCTGCGTTTACGATGCAGTCTACGTCCATTTCGGTGATGCTTTGTTTCCGGATGCGTAAGGTTCCTGCCACGGGATTCCACTCCTTTTCTGTTTTTCTCTATTTTATCACGAAAGCGGAAGGAAGTACAGATAATGCTTCGATGCTTTTTCCACGCCCTGCCGGGCTTTTTGAATTACACCCGTTTTTTTGGACAGTATCCCGGTATAATGGAGGCAGAAACAAAAACGGGAGGTGGCGACGATTATTATCAAATTTCTGGAAGATTTGCTCCACTGGAACGAGGAGGAAGAAGTTCTGGATGCGGAGTATGAGCCCTTCCGGGATCAGCTGAGTCTTGCGGGGCTGAGCGAGGAAGAATTGCGGAAAATGAACCCGGATGACCGTGTGGCTGCCCTGGAGCGGGCAAACCTTGACCCCTACGATTTCATTTATCTCGCCTGCTAATGCAAAAGCTATTTACATTCGGCGTGCAGTCGGCTAAAATGGAAGCAAAAGGAGGGGGATTCCCATGAAAAAGGTGCGCATTACCGCCATCCGAAAGGCAAGCTATCCTGACCTGATGGAAAAGTACGAAAATCCCATCCAGCACGCCTGCGAAGTCAAGGAAGGGCGGGTCTGGGTTGCCAACGGCTGGTGCAAGCCGGAGGGCTTCTGTGGCAGCGCCTGGGACAGCATTTCTCCCTTTGTCATGACCCTTGCCCACGGCGGTGGGGATTTCTATGATGGCTGGATGAAGAACCCCAAATCTGCTATGATTTCCTGCAACGATGGCTTCCGTCCTGTGAGCTTTTATCTGGAAGCGCTGGAGGAGGACGCGGAATGAACCGGGCGGAACTGGAACGCTATATCGCGGAAATCTACAGTACCCAGGGGGAAAGCCCCTGGGCGCAGTCGCCGACAAATACCGTGTCTCGGCATCACCACAATCGGAAGTGGTTTGCCATTATCATGGACATTCCCAGGGAAAAGCTGGGGCTTCCCGGCGGGAAAATCATCTCCGTGGTGAATGTAAAATGCGATCCCCGGCTGATCGGCTCCTTCCGGGAAGAACCGGGTATTTTTCCGGCGTATCACATGAACAAAGCCCATTGGCTGACTATTGCGCTGGACGGCAGCGCAGAAGAAGAAAAGCTGAGATTCCTGCTGGATATGAGTTATGAGCTGACGAAGTGAGACTTCCTGCAAGGAATAAACAAAAAGAAAATGTTCCGATATTCGTAACGAATAACACAACATTTTTGTGTGGGCAAGTTCGTTGTTGGTACTTATCAGGACTGAATGACGATTTTTTCGACGGATAGGGTGCTGCCATCCACCATCAGAATCGCCAGCGTAATCTCCTGATCGAACCGCCGCTTGCCGCAGCTGCCGGGGTTCAGCCAGAGGCGCCCGTCAATTACCTGCTCAAAATACCTGTGGGAGTGCCCAAAGATTACCGCGTCAATGCCGGTTATGGTTTTGGGGACTTCCTTTTTGTTGTGCACCAGAAAGAACCGGCAGTCCTCAATCTGGAAGGTCAGTGTTGCGGGGATGTGCTCTGCCCACTCCTTGTCGTTGTTGCCCCGCACCACAAAGAGCGGGGCAATTTCCTTCAGCCGCTCAATGATCTCCGGCTTGTTGATGTCGCCGCCGTGGATGATAGCGTCACAGCCGTCTATGGTGGTCAGAACCTCCGGGCGGAGCAGCCCATGGGTGTCAGACAATACCGCAATTCGTTTTGCCAAGTTCATCACTCCAATTCTATTTCAATCAGTGCTACCGCAATTTCTAAGGATTCAGCGTCCAGCCGTTGTCACCATGGTAGATCATAAGCCGGGTCTGACCGCCATCGATGCAGATGTTTTCGCCGGTGATGAAACCGGCTTTGCCGGAAGCCAGGAACAGCACCATGTTGGCGATGTCCAGCGGATTGCCCACACGACCGGCAGGCTGCTGAATGGCGTCGGGGCCTTCGTAGACGGTGTAAGCCGTATCAATCCAGCCGGGAGAGATGGAGTTGACCCGCACCTTTCCGGCGAAGCTGACTGCCAGCGCGTGGGTCAGAGCGGAAATGCCACCCTTGGCAGCGGTGTAGCTTTCGCCCTGGGGCTGGCTCATCCGATCCCGGGAGGAAGAGATGTTGATGATGCTGCTCCCCGGGGCGAAGTATGGCGCGAACAGCTTGCTCAGGTAGAACGGTGCGGTAACGCCGATTGCCAGGGACTGCTGGAACTGCTCATAGGTGCATTCGTCGATGCCCAGAAACAGAGGCGGCGCATTGTTCACCAGCACATCCACCCGACCATATTTCTCGGTGACTGTCCGGGCAAAGTCCTCCAATGTGGCCTTGTCAGCGAGATCGCCTACATAGTGGTCACCTTTTGCCCTGTCAATGACGCAAACATGGGCTCCGTTCTTCTGAAATTCCTCAGCGATACACTTGCCGATGCCGTTGGCACCGCCGGTGATGACGATTACTTTATTTTGGAACATACCCGTGTTTTCCTTTCGAAGGTAAGGAATTACTTTTCTCCAATCTTCAATTTGATTGGTGAGATCCGTACTCTTTTTACGATTTCGGTTCAGCGTACCCATAGCACCGCAATGCGCAAGTGCAAATATATGGGCAGTGTTGCCGTTCTCCAAGGTAACGGGAACCGGATTGTGTGTGCTTTCGATAAACTCATTGTAGTCCGTGATAGAGCAGGGAAGCTTTGCGTCAAAGGCAGACAGAACACCTTCAAAGGTTGACTTGCCAAGGCAGAGAATCACGCTTGGTTGAATGATGTCTGTCAGTTCTTTGAAGTAGCCTTTGTCATGCTCTGCCCAATCCTTTTTGTATCCGCCGCTGGTGCCTTTATTGCGATATCCAAGGACAAAATTCGTGAAGAAAAGACCGGAGCAGGGCTTTGTAATATCATAGCCAAGTTCACTGAACAACCGTGTCAGGTTCGCATCGGTGGGACTGGGATTGTTGTTTAGATAATTGTAGGCACGACCCTCATTTGCTTTATGTACTTCATCCATCGTAGGCTGAGAACCGTCATCCCAAGGACAGCCCCAGTCCTGCCCAACCAGCATAATTTTGGCATCTAGATTTCCTTTGCCCTGCCAATATGTCCACAGATTGATTTCTTTGCAATCATCACACCAGTAAAGGCGCGGTTCCTGCCCTCTGTCCGAAGGATTCCGTGCCGGATAGCTTACCTTGACTCGTTCGATCAAATCGCAGTATTTTCTCTGTTTGGTGTCCATACGGATTCCTCCTGTTGGATTTGCTGCAGCTTTATTATAGCGCACTCCGGGCATAAAGGCAAAAGAAATAACCCTCGACCTGTTGCCTACTCACTGCAACTGTCGAGGGTTATTCCTTTTCAAAGGTGGGTTCCATCTGTGGTTAACCTCGCTTTCTTCGGATTTGGAGATTACTTAGTACATTGGACTCACTCCTTTTTTGTATCTTCATAATAGCGTAGGTTCCGCTGTTTTGCAAGATGGGATGATACACAAGAATGCGCGGCAAAAGTTGGAGAAACTGAGAATGGACATGGGGCTTCAAATATGGTACACTGAATATGTTGGGGTGCAAATGGGAACCGCTTTTGGCGGCTCCCATTTTTTATAGCTTGTGTTCCTGATAAAACTCTTTCAGATCTGCCTTTACCGCATCCGGCAGCATGGATTTCTTCACTCCCTGAATTGCGCCCTCCAAAGCCAGCAGGCGGTGGATGCAGGCAGACGGATCGATCTCCTGAATTTTCAGCCACGCGGCTTTGGCACCGACTTGGCGCAGAGTATCCATGGTTTCAATTCCCACCTGAATCAGCTGCGCTTCCACAGCCTTGCCAATGTTCGGCAGCTTCGACAGTTCTCCCATTTGAATACCTCCCGTTTGTACCGATCGGATTCCGGGCGGTACTTTTTTGTCCGCATCACGCCGATGCGCTTCCATAAACCTAATGACAGTATACCGCAAATTGAGAGCCGGTGCAATCCATCCTCAACCTTCGCTACTTGGAACTGTTCACAAATGTTGCCCGGGCATTTTGGTCAACCATACAAAAATGAAAAAACTTTGCACTCGACCGGGACAAAATCGTGTATTCACTGCCTACCAAGTGAGGGGACTTTTACAAAACCGACAACGCCGACTGAAGTAGGTTCATAAAATGTTTACATTTCAAGCGGGACAAAATTGCATTTCCGCTGCCTAGTAAGTGAGAGAAAAATTTATTTGAGAATCGATTTCCGTTTTTCGCCTTTTTTGCAATAGTGGTATTATGAGGGACTTGCCTCTCCGCAAAGCCAAAGATCAGGTTCAGCACATTGTAGTGGTGCTTGATGGACTTCTCTGCCAAAGGCTTACCATCAGGCTTGCGGTAGTCGTTGCGGAGCCATCGGAGGTATTGAGAGATACGAACACCTGTGATTTCATCGAGGGGAACCCCTTGGAACTGCGGGAGGATGATTTTGAGAATGTTGGTGTACATCGCCACAGTAGCGGAGCGGTGGGAGCCATACCGCATACAGAGCGGTATCCACACTTCATTGACGAAACTGTCGAAGGTGTAAACAGGAGCGGGAGGGGTAGTTCACCCGCCACGGCTTTTTCTTCCTGTTCTTTGAGGTAGGCTTGCTTTGCTTCTTCCTCCCAGACACCCGCCACCCTTTGGGCTTCCTTACGAGCCTTTGCGGGAGTGAGGTCGGCGGGGGGATACCAAGTCTTACACTTGAAGATTTGCTTGCCGCCTAAATCCCGTCCCATACAAGCCTTGAACTTGAAAGAGACTATCTTCTTTCCTTTTACCTTTTCCTGAATGTAAGCCATCTTGACTGTCCTTTCGACGGCTCAGAGGGCGAAAATGACCTCTTCTGTTGACTTTTTTGTTGACCCAGAACTTCAAAAATCCTCAGAAAGTTGGAAAAACACCGACTTTTGTTGTAAAAGTCGGTGTTTTTGGTGGAGATAAGTGGGATCGAACCGCTGACCTCTTGAATGCCATGCTTTGGTAATGAATATCATTTGATATTTATGTAATAATCAGTCCAATAAGTCCACAATATTTGCATAAAAATCCATTATATATCAGTTGGCGTATCGTGTTTCGTCGTGATTCCGGTATGCGTTCCGGTACGATCTGTAGCGCACTTTTTAGGTGTAGCGCAGACTCGACAAAAACAACTGAAAGGAATGGAATTATGGAATACCTGACAACAAAAGAAACCGCCAAAAAGTGGGGTGTAAATGTATCACTCGTCCGCCGCTATTGCACGCAGGAGCGTATCCCGGGAGTGATTCAGAGAGACGGCGCATGGCTGATTCCAGAAGATGCCAAGAGACCGATGAAAATAGAACCGGGTGTAAAAGAGCCGGTGGTGCTCCCGGCATTGGCGCAGAAGCTGCTCCGGCAGAAAAAGAAGAAGAGCTTTCATGGGTTGTACGATTATGTCCAGATCAATCTGACCTACAGCTCCTGCCGCATGGCAAGCAACCGGCTGACCAGACAGCAGGTGGAGACCATCTTCACGAAAGGAAAGGTGTCGGTCTCCTTCGAGCCCATGAAGGTGTCCGATTTGGTGGAAGTCCTGAACCACTGTGTCTGCGTTGACTACATCCTCGACCACGCACAGGAGCCGCTGACCCCAAAATTCATCAAGGAGCTCCACTACCAGCTCGTCTTTGGCACGGTGGATGACCGCCGGAAACGGGTTGCACCGGGGCAGTACCGAAGCCCCAAATCCTCCCGCAAAGTCCCCTTCATGCTGCCGGCAGATCAGATCAGCCCCAAGCTGAAAGCCCTGATTGCGGAATATGAAGCGCTGACGGAGGTAGAGCGCCGGGACATTCTGCGCTTCCATGTGCGCTTTGAACGGATTTTTCCCTTCGAGGATTGCAACGGCAGAATTGGTCAGCTGATTATGTTCAAGGAGTGCCTGCGTCACGATGTGATGCCCTTCATCATCGATGATAAACGGCGAAACCGATATCTGGAAGGTCTCCGGGAGTGGGACGATGATCCCAGCATTCTGACGGAAGTGGTGATGGAAGCCCAAAGCCGCTTTGATGCCCAGATTCAGCTGCAAAACCTATCGGAGCACCGGCACAATTTCCTGTCGGCAGGCGTTATGGAGGACTGATTATGAAGATGGATTACATCCCCGTGGGGGACTACTGCATCCCCAATCTGGAACTGCCCCAGGAATCCCGCCCCATCGGCAAATGGGGCAGAATGCAACGGGATTACCTGAGAGAATATCATCCCATCCGATTCAATGAACTAATCCTCACCGGGCAGCTTTGGACATATCTCGCCGACCTGAACGAACAGGCGCAGGAGCGTATGGAAACGCTGATCGAACAAATGAAAACCGCAGAAGGCGTTACTGAGAGCTTGAAAGCAGCCGATCCGATGGCGTGGGTGCAGAGGATGAACGGTATCCGGGCCAGAGCCGAAGAGATCGTCCGCGAAGAGATCATCTATGGGGAGGCTGCGGTATGAGCGTCTTAGAAGATTTTTGGTATGGCAATATCGAGCCGTCCGAGTATGATACATCCTCCGCGAAAGAATACAAGGAGGCGCTTCAGCGAATCAGCCGGAATGAAGAAAGCCTGCAGGACACCCTCACGGACGAGCAAAGAAAACTGTTCGCACAGTACCTGGACAGTGTTCGGGAATTTCAGGATATGGCAGAATGCTTACTGTTCCAGAACAGCTTCCATCTGGGAGCCAGAATGATGCTGGAGATCATGAACGAATAGGCGAAGCACCCACGGCACCCAGCGGCCTGGCAGCCCGCTGGGTGCCATATTATAGATTATGCTGGTAATCCATCTCAAAAAGTCCGCCGTATTTTCAGTTCTCCCGGAATCCATATTATTTTGTGGATAAGAAAGATTCCTGTTCTATTGTTACGCCATACCCTAATATTCTCTCCATCGCATCTTCAAAGATTGGATACTCTTGATTCACCAAAGCAGCTTTGACCTTTTCCAAATATTTAGTGGAACGAACAAGGCCATTCATATGATGGGCTGTAACATCTTGCCCAGACATCCGCATAGGCAATGTCTTTGGAATCAGCTGTTGAAGCTGTGAATACATCTGGAAGCCTCCGAGATCAATATCCGCCCAAAAGGAAACCTCACAATCTGCATGCAATGCCGCCCCAATTTTGGCAAAGAGCTTTTTCTTCTGCGGGCTGAGAAAACCGCCATGATAGACAACCAATTCTTCCTTGCAGCGCTCTGATAAAATATACTCATCGTAATTCGTCTTGTTTTCGATGAATGTTATCTTCTGCGTTTGATTTAGATTTATTTCGGCAATGTAATCAACGGCAGTGCTGGGCAGTGCAATACCATATGGACCGGCAGCGCCCAGATCAATAGAGCCGGTTGCGGTATGGATAACGCCACTTCCTGCAAGCTCATACAATTCAGGGCGTGCGTAAATGCCTAAGTACGCCAGCTGATCCCGGATACCTAGTTCACCTTCCTCACTTGCCTGCGCCAAACCCGTATCATATGTCTGGGCGATGCGCAGGAAACGCTCTCTCACACATCTCTCAAAATATTTGGTGTCATGATAGCACTGACTGCTGAATGCCCGCATGGTAATCGACTCCCCATGCATGGAGTCATATACTTTAAATGCCGTAAGCAAATCTAAAAGAGACTGAAAGTCATTTTTGCAATACGATGGCACTCTAAAATTTCTCTGTGCTTCGGTACATATATCGTCCCGCCAGGAAACAATCCACTGCGTAGAGACATGTGAAAGCTTTTCAAGAATCGTTGATGCAACTTTCGCTGCAAGCTCTTTCGGATGCGTTCGACCAACGAGGCTGTAACACTCCTTGACTTTGTTCAGATTTAGACTAACGCACGATAACACCGGTCTGTCTTTTACCCACTCGTTTGTAACGAAACCTTCTTTTTCCAACGCAGTTGCAGCATCATTAAATGTATCCCGGATAGACGCATCCTGATAATCGTATTCTGGAAATTCCTTCTTACCGGAAGCAATGCGAAGCATTACCCGCCTGTTTGACACTCCTGGTTCCATTAAGTGCTTACTGCTTTCATATTTATCTAACAGGCGGTTGAGGATAATCGCTTTTGTCATACGCATTCCATCCTTTTTCCGTAAGTCAGGATATGCATCTGATATTTATCTTTGCTGACCAGAAGGGTACGATCTGCTAGAGGCATAATATCAGGCAGCTTATCCGGTGGCGTACAGATAATGGCCTGCAATCCCATTTTTCGGAGAAGGCGGACACTTTCCACAATTCTTTCACTGTCCATTTTGTTGAATGCTTCGTCGAAAACAACTAAGCGAACAGTATTGTTTACCAGACCGGACAGGTTGTTGACTTGATAAATCTGCGCAAAAGATGCAAGTACAGCAATGTAGAAAGGCGTCTGGGTTTCACCGCCAGATTTGGTGTTCAGCGTCTGAGAAAGCATCTGCTTAGAGCCGTTTTGATCTATGGTTTCTAGATCAAATTTCAAATAGGTTCGGAAATCCGTAAATCGCTCAATATTCTGCTGTAGCTCACTTTGCTTTCTGGCATTGACCTGTGTATCGTCTGACATAGCAATGCGACTAAATAGATCCTCGATTAGTTTTCCATATTTTTGTTGGAACGGCATTGCAAAGAGACCGGCTTCACCTTCCATAAGCTCCGGGGCCATAATCATATCATAATAATCTGCGTAGTCAGGGTTCCGATCAACACGGAATTTATATCGGTCCGTTCCAAACTGCGCCTGATCTAGAGCTCTATTCAGGCTTTTAACCTGATCCTGAACCTGATCAATACTAGACTTAAGCTTCGCCAAAAAATCATTCTGGAATTGCTCCATGGCGCTTTCGTAAGCCGCCTTAATTTTGGCGCGATATTTTGGTAGTTCGCTTTCTTCCAGCAGGTGCTGTTCAGCAGCATATTCCTCGTTATCCATAGCATCAATCCGGAAAGAGCAAGGACGGAATTTATCTGCATACTCAGAACGCGCACGGAACAACTTTTGCATAGCGGACTCTCGCTCCCGCACGGTTTGCTCAAGACGACCATTGAAGTTCTTATAGACAACGGACGCTTTCTTCAGTCGGCTTAATTCCTGCTGATAACGCGGAATACCTGTTTTTTGAATGAAGTCTTCGGAAAACTCTTCCGCTATGCGGTCTTCCATATTGGCTATTTTTTCATTAATTTCCGGAAGAATATTCCAAACCAGTTCTTGAATGCGGTTTTCTGAGAGTGCTTTCTCTTTGATGTGTTGTTCTTTTTTATCGCCCAAAGACTCAATCTCTCCAGCAAGCTTCGCAATGTTTTTTCTTTGCTCGCCAAGCCAGAACAGATCCAAGTGGGATATTTGCTCCTCGATTTGCTCCAATTCGCGGGAGATTTCCAATCCCCGGAGGTAGTCTGTCTGGCGCTGAGGTACAACACTCTGGATATAGCGGGCAGAAAACAGCCCCTCATGGTTTTGGTACTTTGAAAGCGTCTGATAGATCGGCACCCAAATCTGAAGTTTCGATTGATTCTCTGTAAGCTCTGATTCAATGCGGGCGATTCGGAGCGCAACTGCACGACGACCAATGAACGCGTCGTCCATCAGCTCCTTTCGGATTGGTCGAACAACGTACCCTTGATAGAGCATGCCATCTGCTGTGATTGCGGTTTTACTTCTTCTCAGCTGATCCACATGACTGCAGCAGACAACGCGTCCCAGCAGATAATCGATATAGCTGCGCGCCAAATCATTTTCCGTCTCCACCTTTTTTGCAAGACTATCTGGCCACGGTTCCAGTCTTTCTCTCTCTCGCAGTTTCCCAATGTCCACCAAGCCAAAAGAATTCATTCCAAATTCCTGCTTAATTTGGTCATAAATGCGCAGAGCATCGCGGTAGTATTCCGGAGACACAAGGAGATAGAACTTCTGCGTGTTCAGATATCCCTCCACCGCTCGGCGCCAGTGTTCCTCGGATTCCGGGATTTCCAGAACGTCCGCAAGGATATCGATCGTAACCGATTTCCCCGCCTTCTTCGTTAATTCTACCGCAAGACGCTCCTTCAAACGCAATAACCCTCTTGGGTAGTCTTTCACATTCTTGCGCAGATTGTCCAAGGTGACCGATTTCTGATCCTGCTCGGCTTTTAGATCATCAGTCAAAACTTTCACTTTATATGCTGTATCGCGGACTGCAGCCATAAAAACCGCCGTTGCATCTTGCGCTCTTTCAAAGACTGCAATGGACTTTGCGAAAATCTCATAGTTGCAGTCTGTGAACAGCGAATATGCCTTTTGAATCGTATCTGCTGCATCTATGACCGAATGCAACACTTCATTGGTATCCCACCCCAGGATTGTTTGGCAGAGGCTGCTCATAGTAGCAGCCTCTCGTTTCACGTCAACCACTTCATTCTGAAGCTGCCGGAGCAAACGCTGCTGCTCTGAAAGTAAGGATTCCTTTGATCGGCAAAGCTTCTCCTCTTCGCGTGAAACATCGCTTTGCGCACATGCGGCAATGAGTTCCACCTTTCGCTGCTCCTTTTGCCGAATCAAAAGTGAAACCCGCTCAATCTCAGAAGTCACCTTCTGAATCCGTTCTTCGCAGTCCTTTTGCTCTAATAATGCCTTGTTGTTTTCTGCCTCCAAATCTTCCTTCTGTGCCCAAAGGACAAGGAATGACTGCTGCTGCCAGCGATCGATTGCCAGCTGCATTTCCCGAAACAATCTTCCGATTTCTTGTAATGCAGTCAGTTTTTCTTCTTGTCTTTGTGCCAATTGTTCGTGGCGCTTATAATCCCGTATGTTTTGCTGCATCTCCACAATATTGGGCTTATCTGGAATATCGCAAATGTTTTCGGTAATGAACTTTTGGATATCCACGATTGGGCGAAAAGAAACCGCCTTCTTCATCATCCGGGTAACCTGCTCATTATGGACATTCCATTTTGCCAGCATATCTGTACGGTATTGGCTCTGTGTATCATAGAATTTGGCGCGAAGGCCATATTTCTCCTTTATGCGCTTTCGGAAATCCGTGTAGTCGAGGGCAAAGCCGTTTTCCACGAATCCGTCTTCCGGTATTTCCCCATCATAGATAAAAAAGTGGTCGATATTGTTACCATCACTACGGCAGTCGAAGACAACACCGGTTACAAAACGTGTGCCCTCCACATCATCGAGAAACTCACATGCAATGTAGCTGGAAAAATCCTTTCCGCGTCTGGAGTATGGGTTATTGTCATCCATATCCGCGCGCAGATAGCCATCCAAAGAACGCTGTGACTTTTCATTTGCTGCCTGGTTAAAGTTCCTAGCATTGGTTTCCCCGAGGAGAACAATCTGCAATGCATCAATAACCGTAGATTTTCCTGCGCCATTTTTTCCAGTAAGAAAATTGACATCGCCAACTTCAATGATCTGCTTGGAGAAATACAGCCAGTTAATCAGCAGAATCTTCTTCAGTTTCTTCATCGTTCTCCTCCTTCCTTAGAACAGAAACAATCAGGTTAAGCTTGTCAGCGGACACAGCGGACAGAACCGTTGGAAGAATTGCGAACTTACAACTGCCTTTATTGTATTTCCCATCAATTCTCTGAATGATTGAATGGTTTTCAAGGCGTGTAAGTGCACGCTTAACTTCCTCCATATTGGGCTTTGATGGCAAAATAGCATAGTCCGTGACTACTTTCTCCAACACGTCTCTTACGGTACAGATTGCATCCTGTTCTAACCCAAGACGCTCTTGGTTTTCATCATAAATCATTCTGATGGCTAAAAGAATCGCAGTTTCTTTTTTATCAAGATTGCAACGGTTGGCCTCGTCCGTATTCAAGATGTAAAAATAACCGTTCATGTCATCCTTGCGAAGATCCCAATCCAAAAGTGCAAGGTAATCCCGAACCTGTTCATAATGAATGGACAGAAATGTATAATCAGGATTTGCAACACGGCCTTTATCCGGTCTATATAAGGTTCTCACAACGTATGTACGACTCAACAGCTGGTTACACACAGACTTAAATTGATCGATATCTCGCTGGGAGGCACTGCTTAACCAATCCACATTCATTTCTTTCCCTCCTTGCGGCTGATCTGCAGCTGCGGAACTGTGTATTCGTTTTCTGTGAAACTGCCACCTAATTCCTTAACGGTATATCTTGCACTTCGATCACTACTGGCAAGGACAGTCAGCAGACTCATAATATACGCTTTATCATCCTGGAGCTGCATATCTTTAGAATAGCAAGTATCTGACTGACCCAGCCAATTTTCAACATACGTCTCTACGGCTGCTCTGTCGTATTCGGAGTGCAGCATCGCCTGTACCTGCCTCATAATCTCGTCATCAATAGTTGGATCTTCAATCGGTACAGGCTCTGCCTTCGTACGCTTTCCAGGCCGCTTTCGATACCACAGGCTTTTCTCTGAAATAAACGATTGCTCATATAATTGAAATGCTGGCTGGATCTGCTCAACAAGTTCGGAGGCTCTTCGGTTTCTTGAGAGTTCCTGAAGCAGATAGTTTAGATTGCCGCGAACATTATGATCACGGTTCGTCAGATTTTCAATTTTCTGCGTGGTTGCCCTGGTATAGCGCCGAACTTGTCCATCAATTTCGTCCAAATAGTCACGCTCGATACTATCATATCGCTCCTTCACCCAGAAAATCTTTTTCAAAAGATCGGTACGGCATTCCTCCAATGTAGATCCACGTTTGTCCTGCAGCGCAGCATTTGACATTGCAATCAGAAGGGCATCATCCTGTACCCAGCTTTTCAGAATTGCTTGGATCGGTCCACGATATTTGGGAACGGAATCCTTAATTTTCAGTGGACGGATATATGCCTCCGCAATCTTCTGCCCATAATCATCAAAGTGAGATGCTAGAACTTGGTTTACCTCCTGCATCTCGATTTGAACTTGAAAAAAATGTTTCACATTATGGTAGACCATTTGCAGCAAATTAATAAGTGACTGCGTGTTATCATAAGCACTATAAATTGCAGCCATTTTGTCGTACACATTGTCTCCGTCATCCGCAACTTTTAGCGTGGAATAGGTCCCGAACACATAGGAATACCCCCGGATCGGGCTGTCATCCCGCAATTGATGGAACAGTTCAAGCAATCGGCTGCTGTAACCAGGGACCGTAATATATTCGTCAAAGTCCTCTCCGCGTTCCTTCTCGAACCAGCCTTTGGCGCAAAGCTTTCGTATCAAAAATCTGGCACGTCCTGAGACATCACGAAGCTCCTCTTCATCAATATCCTCCCCATCAAAAGTCGCATCAGCCAGCTGCTGCTCCAGTTTGCTTCGCAGCATCATGTACAACATATTTTCCGGTATTTTCAAATTCTCTCTATACGCGCAGTATAGGACATCCAGAGCATCCGAGTACAGGACTCGATTAGGCGAGGACAAAACGGAGAAAAGTTCACTTGGTACAGCGTCAAACAACTTCATGAAAATCCCCCTTATAGGAGTTATCTATGACAGGCATTTTAATTCAACTGGATGATCGACCCGATATCATTTTTGACAATGGCACATTTTACGGTGGTTTGCATTGCGGAGACTGCTTCAATGTCCAAATGAATCAGTGGATCAATGTTAGACTCGAATATTCTGACGAATGGGTCGTTTACTACAGAGGCAAAAGCTACCCTGTTCCATTTGGAAAACGTGTAGAAATATAGTTTTGTCCAGCTGTTCATAGTCAAGCACTTTTCATTGGTAGTTACGTTGGTAGTTACACTATATCATCTTATTGGTCCAATAAACGTCACTTTTTGATTTCACCCTACCACTAATTTGTTTGTTTTCTTCAAGAACTTCGCCGGAATTGGGCGGTCCAGTTTCCAGGTGACATTCATGGGGCGGGAGCCTGTGTGGCTCACATAGCTGGCAGTCCCCAGATAGGTATACGCCTCAGCCCCACCGGTTACACGATCAGATTTGAATTCACGGACGAACAACAGTACCTTGCTACCCCGCTCCTTATGGTGGATATAGCGCTGTCCAGTGGACGAGTTTTCGGCTGTCGTGCTCTGACTCTGCCAGTGGAACAGGCTTTCGTTGATGGAATAGTCGTTGTACATGGTGGTTGGAGAGTAGTCCTTGTCCGACTTGTTAAGGGTCACAAAGAATACATCCAGCTGCTTCTCCGGCAGCCACTTTACACCCTCACGGACAGTGGAAGGCTTCAGAAAATCCAAGGCAACCAACAGTTGGTCTCGGGTGTAGGTGCAATGCAGATCCAGCGGGCAATCGAATCCCAGGTCAACTGGTTCATCAATAAAGTCAATCTTCTCGTATTGATACCAAAGCAGTTCCAACAGTTCGCGCAGGAGAACTGGGCTGTCAGAAAGGGCATAGAGGTTATCCAGAACTTCGTCGCTGCTCCAATCCTCTGCGGCCTTGCCCCAGATGGTGATATAGAACATCTGCAGCATTCGCTTTTGCAGTTCCGGCAGCGCGGTGAAATCTGTATCGTCCAGCCTTGGAAGCAGATCGAGAAGGAAAGAAATCCAGCGGCGGGAATCGATGACAGCCAGCCGTGCAAAGGCTTTCGTCAAGATATCTTCCAGCGGTTCCTGGAAATCAGGTGAAACATCTGCTCTTGCACAAAGTCGGGAGAAGGATGTAAACTTGTAAACTGCTCTGGGGTCCAGATGGTAGTAGTCCAGGAAATTGCCCAGAGTCAGCTCCAGACCGGTGTCATCGGCAAAGGAGGCTACCCGGGATACCAGACCAGCTGTATTCCCGTAGGAAGCACGGATGTTGTCGAGAATATATCGAGCCGCTTTCTTTTCCAGTTGAATGTAGCAACCCTTGGGTACAGACACGAAACCATCCTTGATTTCCCGTGTGACGCTGCGGGTGGTATTGCTGAGCAGTGCCGCAAACTTATCCTCAAAGTTATATTTCTTATTTGCCTGTCCGATGAAGTCCAATACGGTCAGGCACTCTTTGTCTTCCGCCAGACGAAGACCACGGCCCAGCTGCTGCAGGAACACGGTCAGTGACTCCGTAGGACGCAGGAAGAGCACGGTGTTGACCCCGGGAATATCCACGCCTTCGTTGTAGATGTCCACAACGAAAATGAAACGAACTTCCCCTGTGACCAAGCGTTGCTTGGCAGCTTTTCTTTCCTCATCAGGGGAACTACCTGTCAGGTACATTGACGGGATGCCATGGCCGTTGAAATAACGGCACATAAACTCCGCATGCTCACTGGAGACACAGAAACCAAGACCCTTTACGTCATCAATATCGGTGACATATTTCAGCAAAGACGAGACTACCAGATCGGCACGCCGTTGCGCCATCGCTCCGCTGAGGGTATAAATCTTTGTCAGCTCACTCTTGTCATAGCCGCCGGCACTCCATTTCAGAGTGTCCAAGTCCACAGTATCCGTGACGCCAAAATACTGGAACGGGCACAGTAGTTTCCGGTCAATGGCTTCCGGCAGGCGGATTTCTGCCGCGATACGGTTACCAAAATAGGAGAGGATGCTTTTGCCGTCCATACGCTCCGGGGTAGCAGTCAAGCCCAACAGAATGGATGGCTGATAGTATGCCAGCAGCTTCTGATATGTCGGCGCTGCAGCATGGTGGAACTCGTCCACGATGATGTAATTGTAGAAGTCCGGTGCCGTCTTTGCCGTAAAATCCTGAGAATTGAAGGTCTGGATGGAGATAAAGAGATTGTCGATGCTGTCCGGCTTATAGCTGCCCACAAACATCTCACCGAAGTTGGCATCCTTCAGCACAGCCCGGAAGGTGTACAAGCTCTGCTTGAGGATTTCTTCCCGGTGCGCCACAAAGAGCAGACGGCAGGGCTTGCCCGGATTCTGCTTGCGGAACCGCTTGTAATCCAGAGCGGAAATGACAGTTTTACCGGTACCGGTGGCAGCTACAACCAGATTGCGCTTGTAACCGCGAACTTTTCGTTCCGCCTCCAGTTTGTCCAATATCTCCTGCTGATAGGAGTATGGTGTGATATCCATAGTGTATACTTCGGTGTTATTGGAGCCGAAATACTTTTCAGCGTTCAGCGCCCGGGCAAGACGCTCCTTTTGGTCCTCAGAATAATACTCAAACTCGTTGGAGTTCCAGTAGCTCTCAAAGGTTGCCGCAATCTTGTCGATGGTCTCCGGCAGGTCTTTCTTCGTGACCTTCACGTTCCACTCCAAACCGCTGGAAATAGCCGCATTGGATAGGTTGGAAGAGCCGACGTAAGCCGTTGTGAAGCCAGTATTACGATAGAACACATAGGTTTTCGCATGGAGACGAGTGTGCTTGGTGTCATAGCTGACCTTGATCTTGGTGTTGGGCAGTTGACGAAGTTCCTCAATCGCCTTTACATCGGTAGCGCCCATATAGGAAGTCGTGATAATGCGCAGCTCACCGCTGTTCTGCGTAAATTCTCGCAGTTCGTCCATCAGCAGGCGCAGGCCGCTCCACTTGATGAAGGATACAAACATGTCGATACGGTCAGCGGATACGATTTCCTTTTTCAGTTCCGTGTACATCTGAGGCTCATGGACTGCACCGGTGAACAGCGAACTCTGGGCAATGGAGGTCTCCGGGCGGCTCAGATCCGCAGCGGTTTTTCCGACTGCCAGCCGGGGATCTGCTTCCCGTAAAAGCGCAAGAAGCTGCTCTGCCCGCTGGTCAACACCCAGCGAGGCAAAGTCAGCTTCTTTTGTTGTGTTTTGAATGAGGGATACAATCTGATTGGTCAGCGCAATTTGGGCAGAGAGATCTCCACCATTGTCCAGAACGTTATCCAAGCCCTTCTGAACCACATCCGCCAGATACTGCGCCAGCACCTTGGAAGCTTCCGCCTTGTCAATGGGCGCAACAGCCTTGCGAGCTTCCGGGATTTCCGCCAGCTCGCTGTTTAGGGCGTTGTTGATAACTTGTTCGTAAAGACCATGGTGCAGCATATCTATTTCCTCGATATAAATAGAGTTAGAGGTGGTAGTATATCGGCGATCGGGGAGTTGCTCTGAGTCTATTATAGGACCAGATGGCATAAAAAGCAAGAAATCGACCTATGATTTTCTAATCTGTGGAAACACGACCGAGGGCTTCGTGATAAAATGACAAAACAGTATTGTCTTTCATATAAATACCATATGCGATGGGATGTTTTTGGTACATAGGGCTTGCTGGTTGTTGACGTATTGGTTGCAACAGCATGCCAATAGCACTTCGTACGATTTTGTGCATTTTTACCTTGAAGCGCAAGGCTTTTTGCAATATAATTGGATCACAGGAATAAACGGATAGGAGAGATGCATATGAAACGAATATTGAGTTTGCTTCTAATCCTGACAATGGTGGTGAGTTTCCTGCCGCCTTTGTCATTCGCCGAAGAGGCGGACGAGACAACCACACAACAAGAGACAACTCCGGAAACAGAAGAAACCACAGATGGTGATTCCGCAGGGGATGAAACAAACGCCAGCTCCCCGACTCTCCCGGTTGAAGAGCTGATTCCAATCCCCAATGATGCTACATATTATGTTGGCAAAAATCTTTCGCTTGCAGTGGCTGATTTTCTGAATTCCGGGTTTACCGTGATCCAGACTCAAGAGTCTACGAACATCCATACCGATTTCATAAATGGTGCGGTGCTGTCTGTTTCGGTTGCCGGGAATACAGAGTTCCAAGCAGGGAGTGAAGCTGCATGTAATGCTCCTGTTATCATCGAGTTCTACCGGCAGACAGCAGCCCAGCTGCCGCTGGCATCTTCTGATCTGAGCAATGCAGAATATCAGATGCTATTGAAATCTCTGTATGAGGCAGGTTTCAAAAACATCAATGTTGATGAACAATATGATCTCGACCCGGTTACAAGTGAAACACCGATGATCACAATGACAGTGGATGGAGAAGCAGCGTTCCAAAATGATGTCCCGTTGCCGGTGGAAATACCGATTACTGTTACTGCACATCTCCCGCGCGGCAATCCGGACGATGGTGTTTCTACACCGGGGGAGAATAATATTTGCCTTCCATATTCCTCTGAATACTACATGAGGCGAAACCAGAACGACTGCGTACAGCAACTAATGGAGCTGGGCTTCACAAATGTAAAAGCCAATGCTGTTACGGATGTGCTTTGGGGATCTACTCAGCCGGAACAGGTTGTTGGTATTTCCATTGATGGTGTCCGAGTGTTCCAACACGGCGACCTTTATGCCGCGGATGCGGAAGTAGTCGTGTGCTATCACATTCCGGAGTTCAGGTTTTTTGTTTCGGAATGCAAAATCAAAGAGGGTGACACGCTTACGATCCCATACTATGTTGGGGACGGAGATGATCTTACTGACATCACAATCAAGGTGGAAAATGAGGATTGCCTCAAACAAGATTCTCCTTATTCTTTTTGTGGGTTGAAGGAAGGAAATGCCATCGTTTCTGCGTATTACCAGGATGCGCTTCTGGCTGAATGCAGTGTGGAGGTTGAGCCGATCCCAATCGAGGGCATTGCTATTCCTGACGAAACTATTTCTGTTGGCGTTGGGCGAACACTGGATGTGCACTTTACCATTTCCCCTGATAACGCCACCCGCACGGGATTGGAAGTTATCTCCAGCAATCCAAAGATTGCCGCTGTGGAGTTTCCGGAAGGAGAAGCAAATACGATCCGCATAATCGGAGCAAAAGCTGGAAACGCGACGATCACCATACAATCGTCCAATAAAATCGGTGTAAAAAAGCAGATCAGCGTTGTGGAAGTGCTGCCAGAGCAAATTACCGTAACTGCTGATACCAATGAATTCTATGTCGGCGCGACCGGCACACTATCTGCGAAGTTTACTCCTTCAGATGTAACAAATCAGAAAATCACCTGGAAAAGCAGCGCACCCAAAGTACTCAAGATTAGTGGTGACGGCAGCTACCAGGCGCTTACTGCCGGAGAGGCAACCATTACAGCAACACATCCGAAAGGGGTATCTGGTTCAATACAAATAGCGGTCAATCCGGTTCTTGCAAAAAGCCTGAATCTGCATTCAGACTGGGACAGCACAAAGCCGTTTTATAGGAACAATACCATGAGATTGTCGGCTGAAATTTTTCCGGAAAACACCACTGACAAAACGATTACCTGGACATCCAGTGATGAATCGGTTATAACCGTATCCACGAAGGGGATCGTCAAAGCGATTGCAGCGGGCGAAGCAACCATTACCGCAACCGCATCCAATGGCGTCAAAAAAGCATTTCCAATCAGTGTTTCTGTTTCTCCCCAAAGCTTCCGTGTTACTGCATCCATCAGCATGGTATCAAACGACCATGTTGGAAATAATTGGAGCACTGGTTTCACCTTTAACAATGAGCCGATTCGCTCCGGAAGCACCATTTCTATTATGCCCGGTGAAAAATTCTCCGCCGGAGGATGGGCTGAGGATAATGATTCCAATCCTGACTACGGCGGATATTCCGAAACCATGGAACTGACAAGTGAAATGTGCAGAAAAGGTTTTACGATTGAAGGGGATGTAGATGTCCGCGAGAACGGCGGCCGCTACAGCGGTCATTATGCGGTGTGGCACCTGAAAATGCAATTCACGCCCGTCGGCTAATCGGGCGTCATCATGGTTTTGCCATCTCATGAAAGTGAGAGATCATTTGAAATCCACAGCATACAGTAAAATCATCCCGGAAGCAACACGATTTGGTGCTGCTTCCGGGATGTTTCCTTCTTCCTGTTGAATTATCATAACTCTGATAGGATTCTCTTGGGTAACCGTATGCTCTGAAAACTGCATTTTCAGAAGAATCAATCCCCTGTTCTGTCCATGAAAAGGGTATAACGAGGGATTGTGCATGTAAATTGCCAAACTCCGGAAAAAGGCTCAGAGTGCACCTTATGAGAGAATTATCTGAATAATAGAGTAGGAGGCTACCCATTAATTGAGTAGCCGACCTCTCACACCACCGTG
>JBJDYG010000022.1:0-3663 GCA_051867075.1 Faecousia sp.
GCGGCATGCGCTACTCCATCTCCAACACCGCCGAGTACGGCGACTACGTCACCGGTCCCAAGATCATCACCGAGGAAACCAAGAAGACCATGAAGAAGATCCTGAAGGACATTCAGGACGGTACCTTCGCCAAGGACTTCCTGCTGGATATGTCCTCTGCCGGCAGCCAGGTGCATTTCAACGCCATGCGTAAGCTGGCCTCCGAGCATCCCTCCGAGGTTGTGGGCCAGGAGATCCGCAAGCTCTACAGCTGGAGCGACGAGGATAAGCTGATCAACAACTGATTTCATCATTTTCCGCACTCAGCAGGGGAGGGTCAATGCCCCTCCCCTGTTTTTCCGCTTTGCGCAGCGATTCCTCTGCAGCTGCTTTTTGCGGCCATTTCCCAAGCATTATCATTCCCATTCTACGAAGAAAGCAGGAACGCTTATGATAAAAGACACCATTGTGAACGGCCCCCAGAACGCCGCCCACCGCAGCCTGTATCACGCCCTTGGCCTGACCCCGGAGGAGCAGCAGCGCCCCCTGATCGGCATCGTCAGCTCCCATAACGAGATCGTTCCCGGTCATATGAACCTGGATAAGATCGTAGAAGCTGTGAAGCTGGGCGTCGCCATGGCAGGCGGTACCCCCATCGTATTCCCCGCCATCGCTGTCTGCGACGGCATCGCTATGGGTCACGAGGGCATGAAATATTCGCTGGTTACCCGCGATCTCATCGCAGACTCCACTGAGGCTATGGTCAAAGCCCACGGCTTTGACGGCCTGGTGATGGTTCCCAACTGCGACAAAAATGTACCGGGCCTGCTGATGGCCGCGGCTCGGGTGAATATCCCTACCATCTTCGTCAGCGGCGGCCCCATGCTGGCAGGCCGGGTCAATGGAAAGAAAACCAGCCTGAGCAGCATGTTTGAGGCCATCGGCTCCTATACTGCCGGGAAGATCGACGAAGCACAGCTCACCGTCTGTGAGGAGGGCACCTGTCCCACCTGCGGTTCCTGCTCCGGCATGTATACCGCCAACTCCATGAACTGCCTGACAGAGGTGCTGGGCATGGGCCTGAAGGGCAACGGTACCATCCCCGCCGTGTATTCCGCCCGCATTGAGCTTGCCAAGCACGCAGGCATGCAGGTGATGGAGCTGGTGCGCAGAAACATCCGTCCCCGGGACATCATGACCGCTGCAGCCATCCGCAACGCCCTGACGGCTGATATGGCACTGGGCTGTTCCACCAACTCCATGCTCCACCTGCCTGCCATCGCCAATGAGTGCGGTGTGGAATTCAATCTGGACATGGCCAACGAAATCAGTGCCGTCACCCCCAACCTGTGCCACCTTGCCCCTGCCGGCCCCACCTATATGGAGGATCTGAACGAAGCCGGCGGCGTGTATGCCGTTTTGAAGGAGCTGACAAAGCTGGATCTGCTGGACACTTCCGTCCTGACCGTCACCGGCAAAACGCTGGGGGAGAACATCGCCTCCGCCGTCAACCGGGATACCTCCGTTATCCGAACCGTGGAAAATCCCTATTCTCCCACTGGTGGCATCGCTGTGCTCCGGGGCAATCTGGCGCCCGAGGGCAGTGTGGTCAAGCGCAGCGCGGTGCTTCCCGAGATGCTGGTGCACGAAGGCCCCGCACGGGTCTTTGAGTGTGAAGAGGACGCCCAGGCTGCCATCAACGCAGGGGAAATTCACCCCGGTGATGTGGTGGTCATCCGTTACGAAGGCCCCAAGGGCGGCCCCGGCATGCGGGAAATGCTGAACCCCACCTCCGCCATCATGGGTATGGGGCTGGGCAATTCCGTGGCGCTG
This sequence comes from Faecousia sp., assembly GCA_051867075.1. GTDB lineage: Bacteria > Bacillota > Clostridia > Oscillospirales > Oscillospiraceae > Faecousia. The sequence continues at coordinate 1,813 of JBJDYG010000022.1, forward strand.
ATTACGGACGGACGGTTCAGCGGTGCCACCCGCGGCGCCTGTATCGGCCACGTCTCTCCCGAAGCCGCTTCCGGCGGTGTCATCGGCGTGGTGCGGGACGGCGACATCATCAGCATTGATATTCCCAACAGCCGTCTGGAGCTGAAAATCAGCGATGAAGAGCTGTCTCAGCGGATGGCGGGCTTTGTACCCAAAAAGAAGGAACTGTCCGGCTACCTGAAGCGCTATGCCGCTCTGGTTTCCAGCGGCGCGAAAGGCGCGATTTTGAACGTATGAAACATCCTGAGCTTACCGCACTGAATATCCGCCTGCATGCTCTGGCGGTTTTCCGGGCGCTGCTGGATGATCCGGTGATCGCCGCCCTGCAGGGCTACCTGGACAGTCTGGAAAAGGAGAGCATGTCCGCTTCCGTGGACGCCTACGCCCGCTTTGTTTCCTGCCTCTTCGCAACGGGAAAGCGGACGCTGGCGGGGTATGTCCAGAGCATCGTCAACAACGACGAGAACGCCTATATCCGCATGATCGGCAAGGGAGCGCAACCCTGGGCGGAGCTGGAAGCCGACGTCTGGGCGGAACTGTCCGTTTTGCAGGCGATTGCCGACCTGACGCCGGAGCGGCTTCGGCAGGGGCTTGACTGGGAGGGGTACCTCCCCGGCTTTGCCGTAAAGACGCTGAACCTGACAGAAAGCTACCGGGAGCGCTGCGCCAACATAGGCTCTTTGGGCTACGGTATCTACGCCAAGCACCGGATGTTCTACGTCAATGCCGAGAACAAAATCGTACCTGTTCTCAACCCGGACAAGACCCGCCTCGCGTCGCTCATCGACTATGAGCGGGAGCAAAAGATCATTCTGGACAACACAGCTGCGCTGCTGGAAGGCAAGCCCGCCGCCAATATCCTGCTTACCGGCGACGCCGGTACCGGCAAGTCCTCCACCGTCAAGGCGGTGGTCAACGAGCTGTGGGACAAGGGGCTGCGGATTCTGGAGGTCCGCAAGGAGCAGCTCCACGCCATCCCAGCGATTTTGGATGAGCTGGGGCACAATCCGCTCAAATTCATTTTGTTTATCGACGATCTTTCCTTCCAGAAGGACGACGACAATTTCAGCGCACTCAAGGCGATCCTGGAGGGCAGCGTCTCTGCCAAGTCCCGGAATGTGGTGATCTACGCCACCTCCAATCGCCGCCATCTGGTAAAGGAGAGCTTTTCCAGCCGGGACGGAGACGATATCCACCGCAACGACACCATGCAGGAAATTCTCTCTCTGTCGGAGCGGTTCGGCATCCAGATCACCTTCCAGAAGCCGGACAAAAAGACCTACCTGGACATTGTCCACCATCTGGCCCGGGAAAAGGGCGTACAGATGGAGGAAGCGGAGCTGGATATGCAGGCCGAGCGCTTTGCGCTGGGCCGGGGCGGACGCTCCGCCCGGGCTGCCAATCAGTTCGTGGACGGACTGCTGGCGAAGCAATGACAAAAGGCAAGCCGGAAGCGGCTTGCCTTTTGTGATTATGTAAGGGATTATGCCAGAATGGGCTTGAGGGCGTCGGCGAGAACCTTTTTCTGTGCCTCGGCCTCCGCTAAGTCCTTGCCCAGAGTGGTGAAGTAGGTCTTGATCTTGGGCTCGGTGCCGGAGGGACGAACGATGACCGTGGCACCGCCTTCCAGGGTGTATACCAGAACGTTGGCAGCGGGCAGGCCGGTTTCCTCGGTCTTTTGGTAGTCGGTGACCTTGGTGACCTTGTAGCCGCCGATCTCCACCGGGGGCTTCTCCCGCAGGGAGGCCATAATGCCCGCCATCTTGTCCATGCCGGACAGGCCGGGGAACTCGAAGGAATCCACCTTGTTCA
>JBJDYG010000023.1:0-18745 GCA_051867075.1 Faecousia sp.
AGGATCTTGGGACGGCAGGCCACGGCGATGGCGATGACCACCCGCTGGCGCATACCGCCGGAAAATTCGTGGGGATACTGCTTGTAGCGCCGTTCGGGATCGTCGATGCCCACGTCGGTGAGCACTTCCAGCACCGCCTTGTAGGCGTCTCTGCCTTTCAAGCCCTGATGCAGCTCCACGGCTTCCTGAATCTGCTTGCCGATGGTTTTCAGAGGGTTCAGGGAGGTCATGGGATCCTGAAAAACCATGGCAATTTCCCTGCCCCGGATCTTCAGCCAGTCCTTGTCGGTTTGGAAGGTGGTCAGATCCATGCCTTTATAGAGGATGGAGCCGCTGTCAATGAAGCCGTTGGCGTCCAGCAGACCCATGGCGCATTTGACGAACACGGACTTGCCGGAGCCGGATTCGCCCACGATGGCAAGGCTTTCGCCCTGATACACGTCCAGAGACACGCCGCGGATGGCGTGAAGAACCTGCCCCCGGAGGGTGAATTTGACGTTCAGATCCTTGACGGAGAGAATTACATTTCTATCTTCCACAGCAATTCCTCCTTATTTGACGTGGTTCTTGGGATCGGCGGCATCCGCGAAGGCGTTGCCGATGATGTAGAAGGAAACGGTGATGACGACCAGCACGGCTACGGGGAAGAACAGCTGGTAGCGAAGGGACGCCACCGTCATCAGCGAGCGGCCGGTCTGAATCAGGTTGCCGAGAGACGGCGTGTCCACGGGAAGGCCGATGCCAATGTAGGTGACGAACACCTCGTTGCCGATGGCGGAGGGGATCGCCAGCGCCATGCGCATGGTGATAACGGAAACCAGATACGGCAGCAGGTTCTTTACGATGATCCGTCCGGTAGAAATGCCCAGACACCGGGAGGCCAGGTTATAGTCCCGGTCACGGATGATGATGATCTGATTGCGGATAAACCGGGCCATATCCAGCCAGCCCGTCAGGGACAGGGCGAAGATGATGGTGGAGACGCCGGGTTTCAGAATGTAGGAAATGAGGATCAGCAGCAAGGTCTGGGGGATATTGTCCAGCACGTTGTAAAGCTCGGTGAAGAAAAAGTCCAGCCTGCGGACATAGCCCCAGAGCACGCCCACGAGAATGCCCACCACCGCTTCCACCATGGCCACGGCGAAGCCGATGAACAATGAGGTGCGGGTGCCCGCCCAGATCCTCGCCCAGAGATCCTGACCAATGGCATTGGTGCCGAACCAGAAGTCCTCGCAGGGGGTGATGTTGTTCAGGGGCAGACCCCATTCGTCATTGTGGATCAGCAGGGGATCCTTCTGACCGGGCAGGTAGGGCTGAATAAAGGTAAACAGCAGAACCGCGACCATGACGATCAGGAAGAATACGGCGATTTTGTTATGGAAAAACGCCCGGAGGGTGGATTTCCAGTAGGAGTAGTCGGAATAGCCGCCCCGTTCCGCGTCCTCGGCATTGAATTCGGCGAAGGAGAAGGCTTCCTCGTCGGTCATTTTGGGGTGCACATCTTCTTTGAGCTGCTCGGTGAGCTTGTCCGCCAGAGCGTCGGTCATCCGGTGACGGAGGGGACGGAAGGAAGCATGTTTCATCAGCGGGAACCCTCCTTCTTGGCAAAACTGATTCTGGGATCCACGATACCCATGAGGATGTCGCCGAAGAGCAGACCCAGAATGGAAATGACGGCATAAATCAGCACCAGCGCCTGCACCAGGGTGTTGTCCTGGCGCTTGATGGCGGTGACCAGCAGGCCGCCCATGCCGGGAACGGAGTACAGGGATTCGACGTACAGCGAACCCATCAGAGTAAACAGAATGGAGTTGGGGATGTACTGCACCAGCGGCACGAAGGCGTTGCGGAATACATGGCGGAAGGAAATCCTGCTCCCCGGAACACCCTTGGCCCGGGCAAGACGGATATAGTCCTTGTTGGACTCGTCCACCATATACCGCCGCAGCCACATGGCATAATAGGCAATGTTGCCGATGGACAGGGAAATCACAGGCAGAATATAGCTTTTGGGGTTGGAGGCGTCAAACAGCATGGGCAGGCCGAAAATTTCCCTGCCGATGTAGGTCTGGGAACCGGCGAACTGGATCAGAATGTGGTACACAGCCGAGGGCATGGCCTGCACCAGCACGATGAACACCGTGCCCAGACGGTCCCCGATTTTGAACCGGGTGCGGGTGCTGCGGGCCATGACAACGCCCAGAGGCAGGCCCAGCGCCAGCGCGATGGCAAGGGAAATCAGTCCCAGCTTCAGGGAAACGGGAATCTTCTCCGCGATGATCTCGGTGATGGCCACGCCCTTGCGGTAGACGTTGGACTGCCCCAGATCCCCGTGGAGGACCTGGTTGTAGAAACGCAGCAGCTGCTTGGGCAGCGGATCGGTCAGGCCGAGGGACTGGAGCTTGACCTGGATCTGGGTGGCGTTCATTTTGTCATAATTCTCAAAATACCCCTCAACGGGCATAAGCCGCAGCAGGGCGAAGAGGATGGTGATGATGATGAACATAGTGATGAGGGATCGCAGAATGCGTTTTGTTATATATTTTGCCATATGAAGTCCTCCTGGGTTGTGCGCTGCTCAGAGCCGATACCGCTGCCGTTTCCGTGGAAGCGGCACCGGTACAGGCTCCGAAAAATTGGTTTTGAGAGAAGCCCCCGGAAGCGAGGGCTTCTCTCTTGTGATTTGCTTTGCCGGGAAATTAACCGGCTGTCTTGGCCTGCCAGTCGGCGTAGGCGGCCTGATACTCCTCCAGACTCATGGAGGTGTCGTACAGGTGCTGATCCTTGTAGCGCAGGTTGGCCATGCCGAAGGAAGCGTACTGTCCCTCAAACACGTTCAGGTTGCACATCTGATAGCTGCGGTTGCTGATGGAGAAGGGAATGGCAAAGGCGTGATCCAGCAGGAAGGCTTCGGCCTTGGCGAAGGCTTCGTACCGGGCATCCATGTCATCCGTGATGGCCTTGGCGTCGGCAACCAGCTGCTGGTACTCGGCGTACAGCGCCTGGGTGGCGGGATCTCCGCTCTTATAGATGAAGCTGTAGTTGGAGTCGTCAGTGAAGGGATCGGTCCAGGTCTCGGGATCGGCGTAGTCAGCGCCCCAGTTGCACTTCATGAAGGCGTAGTTGCCGGTGCGGCGGATAGCGCCCAGGAAGCCGGTCTCGGGGCCGGCCTGGATGATGATATCCACATAGTCAGCGCCCAGAACGTTCTCAATGGTCTGCTCCACAACCTGGCACTCCTCCGCCCAGTTGGCGCTGGTGGGGTTGTAGCACATGAGCATCTTCACGGGGAGAGTGGCGCCGGCGGCGGTCAGCTCATCGACAGCCTTCTGCTTGTACTCCAGAGCCAGAGTCTCGTCAAAGTTGTCGCCTTCGGTATACTTGGCCAGATCGCCGTAGTAGGCGTAATCCTTGGAGGCGGAGGCAAAGGCGGCGGGAGTAATGGTGTTGTTCTTCAGAGACTGGGGATCGATGCGGTCATTGGTAGCCAGAGCGGGCATCCGGTTGAAGGCATGCACGATGGATTTGCGGAAGTTCTCGTTGTTTACGGCGATCGCCCAGTTCTCCGGCTCAAACTCGGCGTCGAAGTTGGGGTCGAAGTTGAAGAGGTACCAGTAAGCGTAGGAGGTATCGGCACGGGTGGGATGAATCAGGGCGGCGGTAGCGGGGTCGGCCATCATGGCAGACAGCAGGTTGGAGGAAACGTCTGCCTGATCCACCTCGCCGGACTGGTACATGGTGGTGGAGATGGAGGAAGCCTCAGCGTTGTAGGTCATCTGAACGGCATCCAGGAACACGTTGTCCTTGTCCCAGTAGGTGGGGTTCTTGGTCAGGATCCGCTGCTGCTGGGGCTGATAGGTGGACAGGATGAAGGCGCCGCAGTACAGAAGCGTGCTGTTGTCGGTGCCGAACTTGTCGCCGCACTCAGCCAGGAAGGGGCCGTAGACGGGCATGTAGGGTCCAAAGGAAACCATGGACAGGAAGTAGGGACGGGAGGACTCCAGCGTGAACTCCAGGGTGTAGTCATCCAGAGCCTTGATGCCGATATCATCGGCGGAAGCCTCGGCAACCTCTTCCAGCACTTCCTGCTCGCCGTCCTCGTTGGTGATGAGCTTCACGGCGTTGCCTTCTTCATCGGTGCCGTCGGTGGCGTTGGGCAGAGCCATCTGGTAGGCGGTCCAGTCATAGTAGGCATCCGCGCCGGCGATGACGCCGCTCATGGTGTAGAAGGTGTCGGAGTCGTTCGCTGCGTCACAGGCATAGTGGGCGGAAGAAACCCAGTCATTGGCGGTGACGGGGGCGACGACGTTGCCGTCCTTATCGACCCAGTTCACACCCTCGCGGATGTGGAAGGTCCAGACGGTGGCATCCTCATTCTGTTCCCAGCTGGTGGCAAGAGCGGGCTCCACATTGCCGCAGGAGTCATACTCCACCAGGCAGTCTACCACATTGGCAGCGATGGACAGCTCGTTGGTCTGGCCGGTAATCAGGTAGTTCAGGGTGGTGACTTCGGAGGCGTACAGGGTTCTGTACACCGCGTTCTCAGTCACAGGCTCAGCGGCCTCGGTGCTGCCTTGGGCGGCGGTGGTGCTGTCTGCCGCGCCGGAGTTGCCGCCGCAGGCTGCCAACGCCAGAACCATGGTCAGGGCAAGGACAAAGGCGAGGAGTCGTTTCATGGTTTGCATAGTGATCATTCCTTTCTTGTTCTCTGCTTTGATAAGCGAGCCGGCCGGGAAAGCAGCCGGTGAGGGTGTCCCCGAAGCGCTCTTTTCGCCGGGTGCCTCTTCCACGCAGCGGCGGCATCAGGGCGGAGTTCGGAGACAACCTATAAAATGGCGGACGCCAAATTACAGGAGCGGGAAAGGGGAGTGCCCGGAAATGAATTTTTTAAAAGGGAAAAATTCAAAAAGTAAAATTATGTTAATAGTCTAACACATTTTCTTCCCTAAGTAAAGTAGCATATTTCATGATATGTTTAAATATAATTCAATATTTTTGTGAGAGAAATAAAAAAGTTGTTCATGTGGCGAAAGCAAACGTCCTCGAGGGGCATTACAAAAAAGGTGCGCGCCGGGATAAGCGGCGCGCATCACGGAGCTTATTTACAGGGATTATGTCAGCTGTGCAGACCTCTGAACCGGTGAAGCCCCGGAATTTTCCTGGGGCCCCATCCTGAATGGCCTTGCGTCCGGTATGGATATGTCAGCGGGAAATAGGCATTTTCTCACAGGGAATTACCCGGCTGTCCCGCGATCTCCCGGGCCACGAATACGCCGCTGGCGGAGGCGTGGGACAGGGAGTGGGTGATGCCGCTGCCGTCGCCGATGACATACAGCCCCGGATACCGGGTCTGCAGGTGCTCGTCCACCGCCACTTCCATATTGTAGAATTTGACCTCCACACCGTAGAGCAGGGTGTCGTCGTTGGCGGTGCCGGGGGCGACCTTATCCAGAGCATAGAGCATCTCCATGATGCCGTCCAGGATTCGCTTGGGCAGCACCAGACTCAGGTCGCCGGGCGTGGCGTTCAGGGTGGGGGTGACGAAGGATTCTTCGATCCGCTTGGGCGTGGAGCGCTGGCCCCGGACCAGGTCGCCGAAGCGCTGGACAATGACGCCGCCGCCCAGCATATTGCTCAGGCGGGCGATGGACTCGCCGTAGCCGTTGGAATCCTTGAAGGGCTCGGAAAAATGCTTGGCCACCAGCAGGGCAAAATTGGTGTTGGCGGTCTGCTTGGCGGGGTCTTCATAGCTGTGTCCGTTGACGGTGATAATGCCGTTGGTGTTCTCATTGACCACCGCGCCTCTGGGGTTCATGCAGAAGGTGCGCACCAGATCGCCGTACTTCTGGGTGCGGTAGACGATCTTGCTTTCGTACAGCTCGTCGGTCAGGTGGGAGAAGATCTCCGCGGGAAGCTCCACCCGGACGCCGATGTCCACCCGGTTGGATTTGGTGGGAATGTCCATGTCCCTGCACACGGTCTCCATCCACTTGCTGCCGCTGCGCCCCACGGAGATGACGCAGTGGGCACAGCGGTAGGTTCCGGCTTTGCAGACGATCTGATAGCCGCCGTCTGCAGCGGTGACGGACTCCACCGGGGTGTCGAAGAAAAACGTTACCTTGTCCTTCAGGTAGGCGTAGAGGTTTTCCAGCACCACATAGTTGATGTCGGTGCCCAGATGCCGCACGGAGGCGTCCAGCAGGTGCAGGTCGTTCTGCATACACAGCTTTTTGAATTTGGTACCGGCGGTGGAATAGAGCCTGGTGCCCTCGCCGCCGTAGGCCATGTTGATTGTATCCACATAGCGCATCAGCTCCAGCGCTCTGGCCTTGCCGATGTACTCGTACAGCGTGCCGCCAAAGTCGTTGGTTATGTTGTATTTTCCGTCGGAGAATGCCCCGGCGCCGCCGAAACCGCTCATGATCGAGCAGCTTTTGCAGGCGATGCAGGATTTGACCCGATCGCCGTCAATGGGGCATTTGCGTTTTTCCAGAGGGTGTCCTGCCTCAAAGACAGCGACCTTCAATTCAGGCTGCAGCCGGGTCAGTTCATAGGCGGAAAAAATACCGCCGGGCCCGGCGCCGATAATGATGACATCGTAGTTCATGGTGGCTACCTCATAATAAAAAGGAATGACAGATTTCATACTCTTTCTCGATAAAATGGCTAGGGCGTATCTGAAAACTGGCAATATGACCAACAGCGAGGGATTTTTTCGCTATGCAAGTCATTTTTTCACAGGAATACCTGGTGTATTGCAAGAAAAAATGGTGCGGCATAGCGGAAAAAGACCCGCTGTTTGGGTGTCTTGACAGTTTTCATACTATTTCTCAATAAAAATGTTTCATTTTTTTATTGAGAAATAGTATAAAATCCACCCACTGCGGCGATTTCACACTGCGAAGCAATATTTCACCCACCCGAAGGCAGGGTTTCATTGAAAAAAGCACGCTTTCGCGTGCTTTTTCCTGGTGGGGGAGGACGGATTCGAACCATCGAAGCGAAACGCAGCAGATTTACAGTCTGTCCCCTTTGGCCACTCGGGAACTCCCCCGTATTTACTTGACCCGGTCAACGAGTCCAAAGAAAGCGCCGGTTCTTGTCGGAGCCGGCAGACGAACTCGAAACATCAAGGTGACAACCAGTTTTTGAACTGGTTGTGTAATCTGCCACTGGCAGATTACATTTGAATCTTCGAGTCCACCAACGTTTCGGCTGAATTGGAGCCGGTAGACGGACTCGAACCCCCGACCTACTGATTACAAATCAGTTGCTCTACCAACTGAGCTATACCGGCGTCTCGAACCGAACACGCTTATTATAGCACGGAACGTCGATTTGTCAAGCATTTTCGTACCGTTTTTTAGAAAAAGTTCGGGAGTGGAAAAACCACTCCCGAACGGTGCTTTTTTTCAGGCTTTCTGGAAGAAAAAATCAGATTTCCACGTCCATTTTTGCTACGACCGCGGCGCAGCGGGGGCACAGGCCCTCGGCATTGGCCTGCCGGCTGTGCATCCAGCACCGGGGACACTTTTCTCCCTTGGCCTCGGATACGCCGATGGTCAGGCTGGGATAGTTGACACCCGCGCCGACCTCCGCGCCCTCTTCAGGCTCCGCCCAGACGCATTCGGACACGATGCACACTTCGGACAGATTGACGCCCTCGCAGGCGGCCTTGATGCCGGCGTCTCCGGCAGACAGGGTGACATGGGCCTCCAGAGCCTTGCCGATGCGCTTGTCGGCACGGGCCTTTTCCAGAACGCCGTTGACATCCTGGCGCAGCTTCATAACCACGTCCCAATTTGCCATGGCGGCGTCCTCCAGAGCGTACCGGGCAAAGCCCTCGGGCATCTGGTTCAGCAGGACGTTCCGGGCGTCGTCGCTGGTACGATGGGGCATGGACTGCCAGATCTCATCGCAGGTAAAGGCCAGAATGGGGGCAAACAGCTTTGCCATGGCGTCCAGAATCAGGAACAGGGCGCTTTGGGCAGAGCGGCGGCGCAGTCCGTTCTTTTCCTCGCAGTACAGACGGTCCTTGATGATGTCCAGATAGAACGAGGACAGCTCTACCACGCAGAAATCGTTGATGGCGTGGGAGACAACGTGGAATTCGTAATTGTCGTAGGCTCGGCGGCAGACGTGCACCAGCTCGTCCAGCTTGGTCAGCGCCCAGCGGTCCAGTTCCTCCATATCCCCGGGGGCCACCAGATTGTCGGGGTCAAATTCGTTCAGGTTGCCCAGGCAGTACCGGGCGGTGTTCCGGAATTTCAGATAGTTCTGGGAAAGCTGCTTGAAGATTTCCTTGGAGCAGCGGACGTCGGCGTGGTAGTCGGCGGAGCCTGCCCACAGACGGACAATGTCGGCGCCGTAGTCCTTGATGAGGTCGGCGGGATCAATGCCGTTGCCCAGGGACTTGTGCATGGCGCGGCCCTGACCGTCTACCGTCCAGCCGTGGGTCAGTACCTGCTTGAAGGGCGCGCCGTTTCCGAGGGCGCCCACGGAGGTCAGAAGGCTGGACTGGAACCAGCCCCGGTACTGGTCGGCGCCTTCCAGGTATACGTCGGCGGGCCACAGCTCGGGGGTGTCCTTCATCAAAGAAGCGTAGTGGGTGGAGCCGGAGTCGAACCAGCCGTCCAGAGTGTCGGTCTCCTTGTCAAAGGCTTTGCCGCCGCAGTGGGGACAGGTCAGACCCTCGGGGATCAGCTCCATGGCCTCCTTTTCAAACCAGATGTTGGAGCCGTACTCGTCAAACAGCCGGGAAATGTGGGCGATGGATTCGTCGGTGCACACGGGCTTTCCGCAGTCCCTGCAGTAGAATACGGGGATGGGCAGACCCCAGCGGCGCTGGCGGGAAATACACCAGTCGGCACGCTCCCGGATCATGCTGATCATCCGCTCGCCGCCCCAGGCGGGCAGCCATTTTACGTTCTGGCAGGCGGCAACGGCCTCGTCCTTGAACGAATCCACGGAGCAGAACCACTGAGGAGTTGCCCGGAAGATGATGGGCTTCTTGCAGCGGTCGTGGTGGGGATAGGAGTGGACGATTTTCTCGGAGGCGAAGAGAGCGCCGCTTTCCTGCATGTCGGCAAGAATAACGGGGTTGCTTTCCTCGGTCTTCATACCGGCATACTTGCCGGCGTAGTCGGTGTGGCGGCCGTAATCGTCCACGGGCACCACCAGATCCATGCCGTAGCGCATGCAGGTCTGGTAGTCGTCGGCGCCGAAGCCGGGGGCAGTGTGGACACAGCCGGTACCGGAATCCATGGTGACGTACTCGGCGTTCACCAGGCGGGAGGTCTTGTCAAGGAAGGGATGCTGCGCCAGCATATTTTCAAAGAACTGACCGGGGTAGGAGGCGATGACCTCATAGTTTTCGAAGCCGCCGATGCCCATGACCTTGTCCATGAGGGCCTCCGCCATGATATAGGTCTCGCCGTTGTCGGCCTTGACCAGCACATAGGTCTCCCTGGGGTGCAGGCAGATGGCCAGGTTGCCGGGCAGGGTCCAGATGGTGGTTGTCCAGATGACGAAGTAGGTGCGGCTCAGGTCAAAGCCTGCCAGCTTGCCCAGATCGTCCTTCATGGGGAATTTGACATAGACGGAGGTGCAGGGATCATCCTGATACTCGATTTCGGCCTCGGCCACGGCGGTGGCGCACACAGGGCACCAGTATACGGGCTTTAAGCCCTTGTAGATATAGCCCTTGTCGAACATCCGGCCAAAGACCTTGACCTCCTGGGCTTCGAAGTGCTTGTCCATGGTGCGGTAGGGATGCTCCCAGTCGCCGACCACGCCAAGGCGCTGAAAGCCCGCCATCTGGCGCTGGATATAGGTTTCGGCAAACTCCTCGCAGGCGGCGCGGAACTCAGGAACGGGCATGGCCTTGTGGTTGAGCTTGCTTTTTTTGATGATGGCGGTTTCAATGGGCAGGCCGTGGTTGTCCCAGCCGGGGACATAGGGGGTGTAATGGCCCATCATGGCATGGCTGCGGACAATGAAGTCCTTCAGAGTCTTGTTCAGCGCGTGACCCATGTGGATGTCGCCGTTACTAAAGGGAGGACCGTCGTGGAGCACGAAGGGGGGAAGATCCTTGTTTTTCTCCAGCATGGCCTGATACAGGTGCTGCTCTTGCCAGCGCTTGAGCATCCCGGGCTCCCGGGCGGGCAGACCGGCCTTCATGGGGAAGTCGGTCTTTGGGGTGATGATGGTGTTCTTGTAATCCATTGGAATTCTTACCTCCAAAAGTGAAATCATAGACAGGGCAGGGAGGCGCCGCGGAGCGCCCGGTCCTGCCGGACAAAAGGAAAGCGCCCTCGTCTCACCATAAGAGACAAAGGCGCATGAACCTCTGCGGTACCACTCTTGTTCCGGCCTTTCGGCCGGCACTCAATTTACGCTGTATCGGGCGTGTCCCGGCGCGGTCTACTGCCTTTCGGGTTCGGCGCGCTGCTCGGAGGTGATACAAACGATCTCCTGCTTACTGCCTTGCACCAAAACGGCAGCTCTCTGGAAGCGGTGGGACGGTTTGCGTGTCCTCGTCAAAGCGTGAAAATATGAAGCCTCCCCTTATCTGCGGGAAGTGGGATCGTAGTTGCGGCCGAACTGCAGGTTCAGGCTGGCAAAGCGGCTGGTGGTGGAATCGTTGTTGGTGGGATGCTTGGGCGCGGCCTTGGGGGCGGTGTCCGTGGTGGTGCCGACAAGGGCCTCGATGCTCTGGGAGATCTCGTCAGCCACGTCGTCGCTGCTGACCCTGGGAGCCACAGGCGCTGCCGGAGCTGCAGGTGCTACCGGGGCTGCAGACACCACAGGCGCCGCCGGAGCTGCAGGCGCGGCGGGAGCGTTGGCGGTCTTGATGCGGTCCAGAGCCTGGATGCAGGAGCGCATCTGATCCTGAATTTCGCTGATCCGCGCGGAAGCGGTTCTGCGGGCTTCCTCCAGCCGGGCATTCTCAGCGGCGACCAGAGCGCTGTTGCTGGGCACGGCCTGGGCAGCCTGAGCGGCGACGGCAGCGGCGTTGGCATTGGCGCTGCTCAGCATCTTGGCGCACTTGGCCTCGGCTTCCATGACCATCTTGTCGCAGGTTCTCTGGGCGTTGGCAACGGCCTCCTTCATGGCGGCCTCGTTCTTGCGGTACTCCTCCAGCTTGCCCACCAGAACGCGCATCTTGCTCTTGAGCAGGGCGTTCTCCTTGTAAAGGGTCACATAGTCTTCCGTCAGAGGCTCCAGAAACTCATCGACCTGCTGCATATTGTAGCCGCCGAAGGTAGACTTGCTGAAAGAAATCTGATCGATCTGTTGCGGTGTAAACATAACGACTTTCCTTCCTATCTGTTAGATGTAGCTTTCAACCTCGGCCTGCAGTGTTTCCAGGTCGCCCACAATGTCCATATTGTGGGGGCAGAACAGGTAAGCAGACTGGGCAATCTTCTTTACGTCGCCGTCCAGAGCGTAAACGCAGCCGGACAGGAAATCCACCACCCGGCGGGCCATGGCCTTGTCCACATTCTCCATGTTGACGATGACGGCCTTCCGGTTGCGCAGGTCGTCGGCGGCCTTGGAGGTGTCGTTGAAGCTGCCGGGACGGAACAGCACCACCTCCTGCTTGTTGCCGGTGTTCATATTCAGCACCTGCCCGGAGAAACCGGCGGCGGGAGAGGCGGGCGCGGTGGTCGTCATGGGGCCAAAGCCGTAATCATCCTCTTCCTCTTCTTCCTCGGGAGCGGCAGCGGGCGCGGGTGCGGGGGCACGGCGGGGCTTGCGGCGGGCGGGTGCGGGCTCAGCGGGTTCTTCATAATCGTCGAGGTAATCATCATCCTCGTCGTAATCATCATAATCATCATCTGCGTAGGGCTGGGCAAATTTCTTTACATTATCCCACAAGCTCATTCTATATATCCTCCTAATGTATGCTCACATCATTTTGATGAATCCTTGGCATAGTTTCGGGCACCGAAGATGGCGGTGCCCACACGAATCATCGTGCTGCCGGAGGCAATCGCGTCAGCGAAATCCCCGGACATGCCCATGGACAAACAGTCCACCTTGACATTATCGTATTTTTTTTGCTTTATGTCAACAGATAAATGGAACATTTTTTGAAAAAATTTTAGATTTTCTCCCGAATTGTGGCTGATTGGAGGGATTGCCATGAGTCCTTTGATACATATGTTTGGAAATTCGCCGATTTTTTCCATCAGCGGCAGGATGTCATCCGCGCCGAAGCCGGACTTGCTGGCTTCCTCACCGATGTTTACCTCCAGTAAAACGTCCTGACAGATGCCCTGCCTGGCGGCTTCCCGGTCAATGGCGCGGAGCAGGTGTTCCGAGTCCACGCTCTGGATGAGGGCGACTTTTCCCACCACCTGTTTGACCTTGTTGGTCTGCAGATGCCCGATGAAATGCACCGGAGCGCCGGCGTAGGCGTTCTCGGCCAGCTTGGCGGTAAGCTCCTGCACACGGTTTTCGCCGCAGCAGTCCACACCGGCGGCAATGGCCTGCCGGACAGCGTCGGCATCGTTCATTTTGGTGGCGGCGCAGAGCAGGATCTCCTTCGGATCCCGCCCCGCGGCAGCGGCGGCAGCTTCCATTTGACAGCGGATACGGGCGACATTTTCGGCGATAGACATGGTTTGATGCCTTCTTTCTGATGTTATATGTTTTCGGTTGAAAGTGGAAAATGGAAAGCGGAAAGTTATACTAAAACCTGATTAAAACCTTTAAAAGATTTCCGAGGATGAATTGCACCAGAAAAGGCAGATGACGCCGCTGGGCTGACGCCCAGCAAGGAAGATAACGCATTCTGGGGCAATTCAGACCGGAAAGATTGAAAGGTTTTAAACAGGTTTTAGTATTAAGGTGCCGGCTCCCCCAGGGGGAAGCCAAGAGCGTCTGCTTACAAAAGCCGATAGGCGCAACTGCAATTTTTCGCTTCGCTGAGCCGATCGATCAGCATTTTGATTCATTTCCGAAGGAAATACCATAACTTTCCACATTCCGCTTTCCGCTTTCTGCACGCAAAAGGGCAACGGAAAAACGCTCCGTTGCCCTTTTCGCTTTATGCAGTGGTGGCTGCGGCTTTCAGCGGCTTCATGGGGGCGAGGGTGGAGATGGCGTGTTTGTAGATCATCTGCTGCTTGCCATCGGATACCAGCACCACCACGAAGCTGTCGTAGCCCGTAATGATTCCCCGGAGCTGGAAGCCGTTCATTAAAAACAGGGTCACGGGAACCTTGTCCCGGCGAACCTCCTTCAAAATGGCTTCCTGTAAATTGATCGCGTCAGACATATGTATACCTTCTTTCTCATATTCGGCAGCCAAATTACTCCCCAAGAGCCGCCGTTTGGTTAGGGTATACACATCCTAGCATGTTTCACTTGTCAAAATCACGAATAATCTGTCGAGCGCGCTTCAGAATTTCCTGACCGCTTTCACCCGTCTGCCGGGTGAGCCAGTGGATGCTGCCGTTCCGGCGGAACCAGGTCAGCTGGCGCTTGGCATAGCGGCGGGAGGACTGGCGCACCTGATCCGCCGCTTCTTCTATTGTACACCGTCCGTCAAGTGCGTCCACAAATTCCTTGTAGCCGATGGCCTGCAGGGCGGTGGCCTTCTCGGGGATGCCGCTGGAGAGGAGTTTTTGGATTTCCTCCACAAGCCCCTGCCGCAGCATCAGCCCTACCCGCAGATCGATGCGGTGGTACAGCTCCCCGCGCTCGGCAAAATCCAGCCCCAGCCAGAGGGGCGTATACTTTGGCGGGACGGCCTGGGTTTTCCGGTTGTGTTCGGTAATGGTTTCGCCGGTTTCCAGATACACTTCCAGTGCCCGTAAAATGCGCTTTCTGTCGGACAGGTGCAGCCGTCCGGCGGCATCGGGGTCAACAGACCGCAGCCGGGCCAGCATGGCCTCCATGCCCTCGGCGTCCGCCTGGGCTTCCAGCTTCTCCCGCACCCCGGTGGCGGGGAAGGGGGCGAAGGCGTTGCCCCGGATGAGAGAATCCATATACAGTCCGGTGCCCCCGGCGATGACGGCGGTTTTTCCCCGGGAAATAATATCGTCCACAATGGGGGAGGCCATACAGCAGTACCGGCTGACGGAGAAGTCCTCGTCCGGCTCCGCCACGTCGATCATGTGGTGGGGGATGCCCTGCATTTCTTCCGCCGTGGGCTTCGCGGTGCCGATGTCCATGCGCTTATACACCTGCATGGAGTCGCAGGAGACCACCTCGCCGTTCAGTTCCTTCGCCAGCTCCACCGCCAGGGCGGTTTTCCCCGAGGCTGTAGGCCCGGCGATGCAGATGATGTTGTTCATGGGCTGAAGCCTCCCTTCCTGTAGGGCGGGGGATGCCCCCGCCGGCGGCGCCCGGTCAGGTGCGCTTAAACTGCTTTTCCAGCTGCTTTTTGCTTAAGCTGACGCAGATCGGCCTGCCGTGGGGGCAGTACTTGAGATCCTCCCGGCTCATGACCTCTCTGACCAACGCAAGAAGCTCTTTTTCGTCATTCTTCCAGCCGGCCTTGATGGCGGCCTTGCAGGCTACCGTGTGCAATAGCTCATCCCGGACGGTATCCGGGCTTTCCCGGCGTCCGTCCAGAAGGTTCGCCGCCAGCGTCTCCACCGTCTCGGCGGCGGTGTCGGGACTTAAATCCATGGGGATCTGCCGCAGAAGCACGGTGTTTTCCCCGAATTCCTCGATCTCAAAGCCCAGCTCGTCCAGCATATCGGGGCGGCTCAGCAGCTCCGCCGCGGCGGCAGGGCTCAGGCGGACGGGAATGGGCTGCAGCAGGCTCTGGGCGGAAATCCCCTCGGGATTGGCCTTCAGCTTTTCAAAGAGGATCCGCTCATGTGCGGCGTGCTTGTCGATGAGAAACGCGTTGTCCCCCTGCTCCACGAGAATGTAGGAATTGTAAAGCTCTCCGACCATCCGCCACGGAATTTCGGCGGGCATGGGCAGCTGCGCCTGCTCCGCCTGCACAGGCGGCTGCGCTGCCGGAGCCGCGGGAGCGGCGGACTGAACGGGCTTGGGCGGCGTCTGGGCCTGAACCTGGGGCAGCGTGACAAATTCCCGCAGGGGCATGTTGGCGGGACGGTCGATTTTTGCCGCAGCGGCGGCAGCTGCCTGCTTCTTCGGCTGGGGGGCATCCTTCAGAGCGGTGGAGAAGGTTTTGTATTCCTCCGCAGTCATGGTGCGGAAAAAGGAACCTTTTGAGGCGGCGGATTTGGTTTCCGGCGCGAAATTCCCGGCGGATTCCGGGCGGGGGGCAGCAGGGATGACACTGCCGTCACCGTTTCCCGGGGAGGGTACGGCAGTACCCGGGGCGCTCCGGAACTGAATTTCAGGCCGGTCGGATTGACGGTTCAGCGCACCCAGCACGCCGTAGTGAACGCAGTCAAATACCGCCTTTTCCGACAGAAATTTCACTTCCGTTTTCGCCGGGTGGACGTTTACGTCCACGGCGTTGGGCGGCAGGGTCAGGTGCAGTACGCAGGCTGGGAATTTGCCCACCATGATCTGGTTGCGGTAGGCTTCCTCCAGAGCGGATATGAGCAGCTTGGACTTCACCGGGCGGCCGTTGACAAAGAAGGTCTGCAGCCCCCGGCTGGGCCGGGCGTCGGTGGGCCTGGAGACAAAGCCGGTCAGGGAGTAGCTTTCCCAACGGCTGTCCACCTGCACCATTTTGGCGCAGTCCCGCCCATAGACGCAGTACACGGCAGCCTGCAGTCCGCCGGTTCCCGGGGTGGAAAGCACCTGCTTGCCGTCCCGGAGAAACTGAAAGGCGACTCCGGGATGCGCCAGCGCCTGCAGCTGCACGGCGGCGGTGACCCGGCTTCCTTCCACGGTGTCGGACTTCATGAATTTCATCCGGGCGGGGGTGTTGAAAAACAGATCCCGCACAACGATGGTCGTTCCCTCGGGACAGCCGATTTCGGATTCCTCCTGGATCTGCCCTGCTTCCAGCTTCAGCGACGTGCCGGACAGGCTTCCGGCGGTTTTGGTCAGAAGATCAATGCGGCTGACGGAGGCAATGGCAGCCAGCGCTTCTCCCCGGAAGCCCATGGTGCCGATGGCGGCCAGATCCTCAGCGGAGCGGAGCTTGGAGGTGGCATGGCGCAGAAAGGCTGTCCGCGCGTCCTCGGCAGCCATGCCGCAGCCGTTGTCCGTGACCCGGAGAAAGGTCATGCCGCCGTCCCGGATTTCTACGGTGACCTTGGAGGCCCCGGCGTCCACCGCGTTTTCCAGCAGCTCCTTGACCACGGACGCGGGCCGCTCCACCACCTCGCCGGCGGCGATGAGATTGGCAATGTGGGGGGATAATTGGATGATTTTCGGCATACATTCACCTCAGACCGCCGATGGCGATCAAGTTGATACAGGCGTGGATGACAATGGGGGCGAAAATGGTGTCGGCCTTGGTATAGGCCCAGGCAAGGGACAGCCCCGCCGGGAGGTATTGCAGCACCGCCATCACAAGTTCCAGGGGGGAATACTTCCCGATGTAGCCGAGAATGTGGATGCAGGCAAAGGCCAGCATGGACACGCAGTAGGCCGCCCACCGGGATTTTCCGTAGAGATTGCGGAAAATCAGTCCCCGAAAGACGCACTCCTCGGCAGGGGGAACCAGAATCACGGTGCTGATGACCATGAGAAAATAGCTGCTGCGGCCCATGGCGGAGATGACTTCGTCGTTATAGTTGGTGAAGGAGGGAACCAGCAGCCGGATCAGCCGCATGGTGACAAAGTTGCAGGCGTAGTAGGCGGCAAGGCCCAGGATCACCGCCTGACAGAAGTAGGCCGGGTGCTGGGTGACCTGCCGGGCGCTGCGGCCCAGAAACTCGTGGTAGATCAGAACCGTTGCCAGAAAATTCACGAGATAAAAGGTAAAATTCTGCTCCGTGGCGGTCAATGGGTGGGAAAGGCGGGCGTTGACCCATTGCACGATCGCGGGCAGCAGCAGAAGCTGAAAAATCAGGTAGGCACCGCCCGCGATGGATTCCTGACTGGTGGGACAAGCGGATAGACTGCGGTTTCGTTTCATAGTTTAATCCAACATTTTCTTCAGTTTGTACAGTTCGTTCATGGCCTCAATGGGGGTCAGGGTTTCCACGGAAATGGCACGGAGGGCGGAAACCACCTGCTGCCCCGTCAGATCCGTCATGCTGACCTGATCCTCCGGCTCTTTTTGCGCTGCGGGAGCGGCAGCCGCGCCTTCCTTTTCCAGCTCCGCGAGAATCTCCCTGGCCCGGCTGATGACCGGGGCGGGAATGCCTGCCAGCTTGGCAACCTCAATGCCGTAGCTGTCGTCGGTGGCGCCGGGGACGATTTTTCGCAGGAAAATCATCTGATCCCCCCGCTTTTTCACGGCGATGTTGTAATTTTTTACGTTGGGGAGCTTGTCCTCCAGCGTGGAGAGCTCATGGTAATGGGTGGCGAACAGGGTTTTTGCTCCCAGACGTTTGGGATTGGCCGCGTATTCCAGAACGGCGCGGGCAATGGCCATGCCGTCGTAGGTGGAGGTGCCCCGGCCGATTTCGTCCAGAATCAGCAGGCTCCGGGAAGTGGCGTATTTTAAAATGGTAGCTACCTCCGCCATTTCCACCATGAAGGTGGACTGTCCGGAGGCCAGATCGTCGCTGGCGCCGATGCGGGTGAACACCCGGTCTACCAGCCCGATCGTGGCGGAGCGGGCTGGGACGAAGGAGCCCATCTGCGCCATCAGCACGATCAGCGCGACCTGACGCATATAGGTGGATTTGCCTGCCATGTTGGGGCCGGTGATGATGGACACCTGGTTGTCCCCGGCGCCCAGATGGGTATCGTTGGGGACGAACAGGGAATCTTTCAGCATGGCCTCCACCACAGGATGCCGTCCGCTCTCGATGGTGATCTCCCGCCCCAGGGTGATCTCCGGGCGGCAATAGCCCCGCTGAACCGCTACGGCAGCCAGACTGCACAGGGTATCCGCGGCGGCCACCGCGGCGGCGGTTTGCTGGACCCGGGCGGCCTGCCCGGCAAGGTACTCCCGCAGCTGGGTGAAGATCTGGTATTCCAGGGCGGTCAGCCGGTCCTTGGCGGTGAGCACCTGGTTTTCCAGCTCCTTCAGTTCCTGGGTGATGTAGCGCTCGCAGTTGGCAAGGGTCTGCTTGCGGATATAATTGGCGGGCACCTGGTCGATAAAGGACTTGGATACTTCAATATAATATCCAAATACCCGGTTAAAGCCCACCTTCAGGGTGCGGATGCCGGTTTTTTCCCGCTCCGAGGCTTCAATGGCGGCGATGGTTCCGCTGCCGCCCTCCATGATATCCCGCAGGCGGTCGGCTTCCTCGCTGGCGCCCTTGCGGATGATGCCGCCCTCCCGGATGGTCAGGGGAGGATCGTCTACGATGGTGTTTTCAATGCGGTCGGCGCAGTCCGTCAGAGGGTCGATGGCCTGCTCCAGACGGCGCAGCAGGGGGGACTCGCATTTTTGCAGCTGGGCCTTCACGTCCGGCAGCGCCCGAAAGCCCCGGGCCAGACCCAGCAGATCCCGGCAGTTGACGGTTCCCGTGACGATGCGGGTCTGCACACGCTCCAGGTCGGTCACGTCTTTGAGCGCTTCCTCCAGCTCCCCGCGGACGATGACGCTGTCCACCAGCTCCTCCACCGCGCCGTGGCGGCGGGTGATTTCCGCCGGATCAAGGAGGGGCTTTTCCAGCCAGGAGCGGAGCATCCGCCCGCCCATGGCGGTGTGGGTCTTGTCCAGCACCCACAG
>JBJDYG010000024.1:0-3619 GCA_051867075.1 Faecousia sp.
GTCAGGGCGCGGGCCGGTATCCCACCGCATACAATGTGGTGCAGGATCTGGTGGACGTTCTCGGCGGCAAGGGCTTCTACGCTCCCTACGGCGGCAAGGCGGCGGCGGTCAACAGTGAGAAGCTGACATGGTACGTCCGGGGCGGCTGGAACGGAACGGTGAAGGAAACCTGGGGCAGCGCCGTCATCACCGGGCCGGTGTCCGTTGCCGAAATGCACGCATGGCTGAAAGAGAACCCTGACGCGTTTATCGCAGCCATCCGGGCGTAAGGATATACAACAGGCGATAATTGCTTCCCCTGTATCCCTTGTATTAAGAGAGGAATAGAAGATGAAAGTAGTAAAATTCGGCGGCAGCTCCATGGCGGATGCCGGGCAGTACCGCAAGGTACGGGACATCCTCATGGCTGACCCGGAGCGCAGAGTCGTGATTGTCTCCGCCGCGGGCAAACGGTTCAGCGGTGACCATAAGCTGACCGACCTTCTTTACCTATGCTACGCACACATCCAGTACGGAGTGGACTGCAGCAGCATTTTTGACATGATCGCCTCCCGGTATCTGGACATCCGGGATGAACTGGGGCTGGACCTGGCGTTGGAGCCGGAGCTGGACGTGCTGAAAAAGCGCATTGATGCCAAGGAAGTGACGCAGGAAGAGCTGGTCAGCCGGGGAGAGTATTTCTCCGCCAAGCTGATGGCCGCGTACTTGGGCTTCCAGTTTGTGGATGCCGCCGACTGGGTGAAGTTTAACATGGACGGCACCGTGAATCAGGAGGTGTCCTATGAAGCCCTGCGCAATCAGGTTTTGCTGGGCTACGGCGCGGTGATCCCCGGCTTCTATGGTTCCATGCCCGACGGAACCATCCACACCTTCTCCCGAGGCGGCAGCGACATCACCGGCGCTCTGGCGGCGGCGGCGCTGGAGGCGGATGTCTATGAAAACTGGACGGACGTTTCCGGCATCCTCATGGCCGACCCCCGGATTGTGGACGATCCTCAGGCCATCCCCGAGGTCACCTACGACGAGCTGCGGGAGCTGAGCTACTCCGGCGCCCAGGTGCTCCACGAGGATTCCATTTTCCCGGTGCGGGAAAAGAACATCCCTGTGAACATCCGCAATACCAACGATCCCAACGCCCCCGGTACCATGATTCAGGAATCCTTCAGCGGCGACGTTGATCCTGACCGGTTCATCACCGGAATTACGGGCAAAAAGGATTTTTCCATCATCTCCCTGACCAAGCGGGGCATGAGCAATCAGGTCGGCGTACTGCGCAAGGTCTTGACGGTGCTGGAGCGGCATAATATTTCCGTAGACTACGTACCCAACGGCATTGACAATGTCTCCGTCGTCCTGCCCACCGCGGCGGTGGAGAAGGATCTGTACACCATCATGGCGGAGATCAAGAAGGAAGCCGGGCCGGATACGCTGGATGTTCACCACCACATTGCCGTGGTTGCCGCCGTCGGACGGAAGATGGCATTCCGCCCCGGTATTTCCGGCAGAATCTTCAAGGCGCTGGGCGAAAGCGGCATCAACATCCGTATGATTAACCAGGGCCCTGATGAATTGAACATCATCTTCGGCGTGGACGACAAGGACTTCAAGGAAGCCATCCGGGTGCTGTACAACAGCTTTGTAAAATAACCGCATAATAATTGGGAGGAATGAAAATGAAAACCTACACTGTTGCCGTCCTGGGCGCCACCGGCGCTGTGGGACAGGAGATGATAAAGATTCTGCAGGAGCGGAATTTCCCCGTGGGGAAGCTGGTTCCTCTGGCCTCTGCCCGGAGCGCGGGCAAGACCGTGAAGTTCAACGGCGAGGACGTGACCATTCAGGAAGCCTGTGACACTGCGTTTGAAGGCGTGGACATCGTGCTGGGCGCTGCCGAGAATGACATTGCCCAAAAGTTCGCGCCTGCCATCGTTGCCTCCGGCGCTGTCTTTGTGGACAATTCCTCCGCTTTCCGCCTGAATCCCGAGGTGCCTCTGGTGGTGCCTGAGGTCAACCCTGAGGACGTAAAGTGGCATAAGGGCATCATTTCCAATCCCAACTGCTCCACCATCATCACCGTTACCGCAGTCAACGCTCTGAACGCCATTGCCCCCATTCGCACCATGACTGCCTCTACTTACCAGGCAGTGTCCGGCGCCGGCGCTGGCGGCCCCATTGAACTGATGAACGAGGTCGAAGCCCTCCGGGAGGGCAAGACCTACGAGCCCGAGGTATTCTCTCATCAGATCGCCTACAACCTGATCCCCCAGATTGGCGGCGAGCAGTTCGAGGGCTACACCAGCGAGGAAATGAAGATGCAGAATGAAGGGCGCAAGATTATGCACCTGCCTGAGTTGAAGGTTTCCTGCACCTGTGTCCGCGTCCCCGTGGTGCGCAGCCACTCCATTTCCGTAAGCTGCCACTTTGACGTCCCTGTCACCGTAGAGCAGGTGCGCGAGGCGGTTGCCAAGGCTCCCGGCTGCAGGCTGGTGGACGATTTGAAGAATAAGCAGTATCCCATGCCTCTGGATACCTCCGATCAGGACATCGTATTCGTAGGCCGCATCCGTCCTGACCTGACGGACGATAACGGTATCTGCCTGTGGTGCTGCGGCGACCAGGTCCGCAAGGGCGCTGCCACCAACGCCATCCAGATCGCGGAGTTGCTGGTGAAGGAATAATTCCATATTGCATTATCGTTCACGGGAGAGCCTGGGGCTCTCCCGTGTTTTTTGCCTGGCTGAGGAATATTTTTCCTTAAAAGTGTTCATACTACCTCCAAAAGGAGGTTTTTTCATGAAACTGCGGGACGTAATGACCAACCCTGTTATCCGCATTAACCCCGACGAATCCGTGGCGGTGGCGGCACGAACCCTTGACCGTTACAATATCGGCGCACTGCCGGTCTGCGGCAATGACGGGCGGCTGTGCGGCCTGATTACCGATCGGGATATCGTCACCCGCTGCCTTGCTGCCGGGCGGTCCCCGGCGGCTACCACCGTGCGGGATGTGATGACATCCAAGGTGATCGTAGCCAGAGCGGATATGGAGGCAAGCCTCGCCGCGGGCTTAATGGGCAGAGAGCAGATTCGCCGCCTGCCGGTTATGGAGAACGGAAGGCTCTGCGGCATGGTCAGCCTGGGGGATCTGGCAATGAAGGACGAAACCAGCATCGACGCCGGGGATGCGCTGACGGAAATCAGCAATAATCTTTCCTCAAGAGACGAATGTTTATGAGAGAAAGCAAATTAAAAAGATATGCGTTTTTGCAAAAAAAGTGCTTGACAAAAGCTGCCCCGGATGGTATCATAGCCGAGCTGTCCGCGAGGGGCAGCAAAATCATGCCGAAACGAAGAGAAAATTGGAAAAGATTGTAAAAATCTCTTGACAAACAAAACCTCGTGCGGTATAATAAAACAGTTGCGTGATGAATTGCGAGAGCTTGGAGCGCAGCAAAGCACATCGAAAAAGTTTGAAAAAACCTGAAAAAAGTTCTTGACAAACGAAATGAAATGTGCTAACATATACGAGTTCGCAACGGACGAGATGTGAACGAAATGCGAACGACTGTACCTTGTAAATTGAATAACGTAAAGACGATTTTTAACACCTTGGACAATTA
>JBJDYG010000025.1:0-3570 GCA_051867075.1 Faecousia sp.
GTCATCGTTCCAAGGTTCACGGTTTCCGTCAGAGAATGGCTACTTCCAACGGCCGTAAGGTTCTGGCCCGCCGTCGTGCGAAGGGCCGCAAGGTTCTGTCCGCCTGATGCGTATGTCCGTGGGCTAACAAAAGCGGAATTGAGCGCTTAAAAGCGAAACGGGAGCTACAGCGGGGTGAATGGAACGTTCGCCCCGCTCCCTTTTTAGCGAGGAAACACTATGAAGTATTCGACCAGCCTGAAGCTCAACCACATTTTCAGGCGTTTGTATCACACCTCCGGCTTTGCCGACGGCCTGCTGGTACTCTACGCCCGGAAAAACCGGACAGAAAGTAACCGGGTGGGCGTTACCGTCAGCAAGAAGCTGGGAAAGGCCCATGTGCGCAACCGCACCCGCCGCCGCATCCGTGAGGTTTACCGCCTGAACGAGGAGAAATTCCAGCCTGGCTGGGATATTGTGGTGGTGGCGAGAACCAAAGCCGTGGAAGCACCCTTCGGGAAGCTGACGGCAAGCTATCTCAGCCTCGCCAAAAAGGCAGGGATCCTGAAGGAAAATCCCAATTAGGGCGTTTTAAGGTTTCGGCTATGAAGAGATTGTTTCTTGCTCTCATTCGGTTTTATCAGCGCTATGTTTCCCCGGCGTTTCCGGCCCGGTGCCGGTTCCGCCCCACCTGTTCCGCCTATGCCTACGAAGCCATCAGCAAATACGGTATCCTCAAAGGCGGCTGGCTGGCCCTGAAGCGGATTGCAAAGTGCCACCCGTTTTACCGCGGGGATATTTACGACCCTGTACCATGACCAATGGGGACTCAAGGCGTCCGCCCTGAGCCGACCCGAAATCTCTAAGGAGGAAAGGCAATGTTTCTCGCATTCCAGTTATCCGACATCATTACCGTACCCTTCGGATGGCTGCTGGCACAGCTGTACCATCTGACCAACAATTACGGCGTCGCCATGATTCTCTTCGCCATTGCGGTTCAGCTGGTGCTGATGCCCATCAATGCCAAGTCCAAGAAGAGCATGATGAAAATGTCCCGTCTGTCGCCCCGCCTGCAGGAGCTGCAGAACAAGTTTGCTGACGACCCCCAGCGTCAGAACCAGGCCATTCAGGAGCTTTATAAAGAGGAAGGCGTTTCCATGGGCGGCGGCTGCCTGTGGAGCCTGATCCCCATGCTGATCCTGTTTCCACTGTTTGCTGTCATCCGGCAGCCCATTACCTACATCCTGATGGAGTCTGCCGAAACTGCCCAGCAGATCATCGACACCATCAAGGGTGTTGCCCCTGAAATCTTCTCCAAGAACAGCTATTATGACCAGGTGGTTGCCGCTCAGGCCATTCACCTGTATGCCGACGAGTTGCGCGCTGCCATCCCCGGCATCAGCGAGGCTACCCTCGCCGGTATGAACTTTAACTTCCTGGGCATCAATCTGGGCTCCATTCCCAGCTTCAGCTTCTGGAATTGGGACGCTGTGGACTGGGCGCACATCGGTGCGCTCCTGATCCCTCTGCTCTCCGCCGGCTCTCAGGTGCTGCAGATGGTCATTACCCAGAAAACCAACGACTCCGTTGTCACCGATGAAAACGGTGTGCAGGATAAGGAAACCGCAAAAAATTCCCAGCAGAACCAGTCCATGAAAATGATGATGATTATGGGCCCGGCGATGTCTCTGTGGATCGGCTTTACGGTCGCTGCCGGACTGTCTTTGTACTGGTTCGTCGGCGGCGTGGTGAGAATGATCTCCGATCCCATCATGACCAACCACTACCGCAAGATCTATGACGCCGAGGACGCCGTGAGATTGCAGAAGGCCATGGAGCAGGACCGTATTGAGGCGGAGAAAGAACGCATCCGTGCCGAGCGCCGTGCTGCCAACCCTGACGGTATCACAACCAACACCAGCAAGAAGAAGTTGGAAAGACAGCAGCGGGATCAGGAGCAGGCTGCCAGAGCCGCTGCTGCCAGGGAGTATGCTGCTCGGAAGGGCATCGTGGAGGAGGAGACCACCGGAGAAAATGCACCCCTGTCCGGCATCCCCGAGCGTCCCTTCTGCAAGGGCCGCAGCTATGATCCCAACCGCTACGCCCCAAAGTCTTCGGAGGAATAAGCCATGGAAAAGTCGATCATCACTTCCGGCAAGACCATTGATCTTGCCATTGAAGCCGCGCTGAGCCAGCTGGGACTGGATCGTGACAGTGTGTCCGTCATGGTGCTGCAGCAGGCCAAGGCCGGTTTTCTGGGCTTCGGCGCCCAGCCTGCCAAGGTGCAGGTGACCTATGAGGCGCCCGATCCTGTGCCTGAAAAGGCTGAGAAGCCCAAAAGCGCTCTGGGCAGCGCTTCCCGTTCCAAGCCCAAGGCACCCGCGGCTCCGGCAAAGAAGCCGGAAGCACCCAGGCAGGAGGCTCCCAAGCCGGAAGCCCCCAAGGCCGAGGCATCCAAGCCCGCTCCTGTGAAGAAGCCGGAGCCCCCCAAGCAGGAAAGGAAGGAGCCTCGTGCTGCTGCCCCCAGGGCGCCGAAGGCGGAAAAGCCCAAAGCCCCTGCCGCTCCCAAGACCTATGCCCCCGCTGAGACCGGCTCTGTGGAGGAAAAGATTGAAGTCTTTATCAAGGGGCTTCTGGAGCATATGGATTCCGATGCGGTACCTCACTGCTGGAAGGAAGAGGGCGGTACATACAAGGTTGACCTTGTAGGCGATGACCTGGGCTACCTCATCGGCCGCCGGGGTGACACCCTGGACGCCATCCAGCATCTTGCAAACTACACCATCAACCGGGACGTGGATGGCCACATCCGCATCAACGTGGACGCTGAGTGCTACCGGGAAAAGCGGGAGGAAAGTCTGCGCCGCTACGCCCGGAAGAAGGCGCAGCAGGTGCTGAAAGCCCGCCGCCGCACCACTTTGGAGCCCATGAATGCCTATGAGCGTCACGTCATCCATGCCGCTTTGCAGGACATGGACAATATCACCACCCACTCCACCGGTGTCGAACCCAACCGCCGCGTGGTTATCGAGTATGTGAGATAACGCACTTTGCCCCCAGCCGAATGGCTGGGGGCATTTTTCGCAGACTGATACTATTTCTTATTAAAAATCTATGATTTTTAATAAGAATACACCGCCTTACGGCGTTGTCGATTCTGTGATTTTGGGAAAGAAAAATCACGCAATCCCGTCTCATATGATTCTCTAACCAAAAACTTCAATTCTTGCGAATGAAAGTTTTTTGTTGAGAATCAGTATGATGCGAACCCGGTCGGATCCATCCACAGTGGCGGGGGTCTCCGCCCGGACAGAACTGACAGATTGTTCTGCAGCGGTGGGACGGGAAGGGCGGCTCCTGCCCCTTAATCTGCCTTGGCAGTCCCGGCGGTTTCTTCGGAGGGCGCCTTGTCCAGCTTCACGGTGCGCTTCATGGCAACGGAGCATGCAATGTCGCCCAACACGTTGCAGCAGGTGGCGCCCATGTCGCACAGGGTGTTGATGCTGATGTATACTCCCATCACGCCGGCAGGCAGTCCCGCGATGGTGGACAGGGCGGCGAAGCAGGCGATGGCGCTGCCGGGAACGCCGG
>JBJDYG010000026.1:0-18423 GCA_051867075.1 Faecousia sp.
TGCAGGAAGCGGCGGAGATGATGTTGTCTTCCTTGGTCAGGGTGTTGTGGTTGACGTTGTAAACGATGGTGGGCAGGTCATTGCCGGCAGGAGCGGAGATAACGACCTTCTTGGCACCGGCGTCGATGTGAGCCTGAGCCTTAGCCTTGGAAGTATAGAAGCCAGTGCACTCCAGAACAACGTCCACACCCAGCTCGCCCCAGGGCAGCTCAGCAGCGTTGGCCTTGGCATAAATGGTGATCTTCTTGCCGTCGACGGTGATGAAGTCCTCACCGGCCTCAACAACATGACCCTGAGCAGCGTAGTTGCCCTGAGTGGAATCGTACTTCAGCAGGTGAGCCAGCATCTTGGGAGAGGTCAGGTCGTTGATAGCGACAACCTCGAAGCCCTCAGCGCCGAACATCTGACGGAAAGCCAGACGGCCGATACGGCCAAAACCATTGATTGCAACTTTAACAGACATGGTAATTCCTCCATTTTTCATTACTGCTTTAAGCAGTATTTTTAACTTTTCATGCACGGCTTTCGATATCCCCGTACGGATTCATTATACAATAAGGACTATCTGTTGTAAAGTGTCATTTTTGTAAAATTCAGATATCTTTTTCCCATTTTTCGGTGCAAAGTGCTCATTGCACACGCCTGCCTGTTAACAGACTGCGCAATATTGGCATCTGTGCGCATTGTTTCCATTCCGGGATAAAAACCGGAGAGGACAAAAATCCTCTCCGGTTTCTGTTCCGCAGAATCAGCCCTGTGTGCTCTCGGCGGCTTCTGCCTCCGCGGGCATACCCTCGCAAACCACGGGGGATTCAGGGGTGCAGATGGCAATATAGGTGTTGCCGCGGCCCAGTTCCAGGGGCTCTCCGCTTTCCGTAAAGAAGCGGAAGGGTTCCTTGTCGCCGTCACAGGTCCAGGTGATGGGAATGAGCTTACCGCCGCAGGCGAAGTAGCCAGTACCGCCGGCGTTAAAGTCGGCAATATGGTAAATGCCGGTGGTGCTGATGTCGGCGTACATGACGATGACATTCCGGAACGCTTCCACTTCCTCGGTGAGCAGATCCTGCATGACCTTGCCGTACTGGTTGAAGGTGTACTTGCCCAGGCTATCATCGTAGACCATGACGGTTTCCTTTTGGGCCTTGCCGTATTTCAGCGTGATGCTGATTTCCTTCGCCTCCACGCCGTCGGCAGGGGTGCCGTCATCGGTGAAGGAAAGGCCGTAGTCCCGCTCCAGCGTCATGGGATAGCCCTGGGACTCGGCATAAGCCTTGATGCCGGAGCCGATGCCGTAAAGGGTGTTCTCATAGGAGCGATTATGCTCAGTGTCCCGGTAGGAGGCACCGGTGGAGGCCACCACCCAGGCGTCAATGTTGAAATTCTCCACGCCACGGTCTTTGGCATCCTGCAGCGCCTGATCAGAGCCGCCGGCGTGGGACAAAATCAAATCATAATGCTGGGCAATGCTGTTGAACATGGGACGGGTGGAACGGGTGGAACCAATGGCCTCCACGTCCTCAATGTCGGTAAACAGCGCCAGACAGCGCACCACGCTGTCCATGTTGACGTAGCACTCAATCAGAACATCAGCCTGGGTCACACCCACGTGGGGAATGTTATCCGCCAGGTTGCTGACCGTGTTGGCGAAAATGCGGCCGGTGAAAGGCTCGTCCAGGATTTCGCCGTTCAGGGGGTTGACATAGGCCGGGGCAGGCTCGGTGCTGGGTTCGGTGGCAGGCTCGGTGCTGGGTTCGGTGGCAGGCTCCGTAGTGGATTCGGTGGCGGGTGCCTCTGTGACTTCCACAGCTTCGTCGGCAGGTGTCGTCTCGACAGTCGGTTCGCTCTTTGCGCCGCAGCCGCACAGCAGCAGCACCAGAGCAAGGGTCAGTGCCATGATTTTTTTCATGATCTTCTTCCTTTCCGGTTGTTTAATTTATCAGTTCAGGCATTCAAACAGCACAGCCGCCAAGCCTTCCCCTCCGGGGAAGATTTCGCCGCGCTGAATCACCATCTTTCTTTACGTCAGCTGTACTCTGTGGCAGCTTTGCAATCTTCCATGGTCTTGCCCAGCGAATAATAGAACACGTTGTCCCGGGCGGGGGACAGGTCGCTCAGCAAGCCGCGCTTGGCGTAAATGGCGTAATAGCCGAACATAACCGGAATGATTCGTCCGTCATCCGCCACCAGCTTGTGCAGGTTATAGTAGTTGCCTCTGTCCGCCATAGATTGCTTGACCATGTTGTAAATGGTCTCATTGGCAAGACCGCCCCACGACATATCTCCCCAGGGACGGTAGAATTCCGACAGGTCCATAGTCGTCGGCAATTTCGTGATGCCAAGATAGATGTCGAAGTTCGCCGCCTGGAGCATGGATTCGTAGGTAGCGGTGCTTTTTTCCACAGTTTCGCATGCCAGACCCAGCTCCGTCAGCGTGGCGGCGATGCTCCGGGCGCAGCGCAGACGGGCGGAGTCGTCGCTGTTGACCAGCAGCTGCAGCTTCCGCGCCACACCTCTTTCATTGGTGGGAACCCGGAACCTGCTGGCAGCGTCAATGAAGCGCATCTCGTCGTATTCATAATTCGCCGCGAGGCTTTTGCTGTAGTAGGGCAGCATGGGCGAAACCGGCAGGGTGGTAGGCAGTGCCAGACCGCCGTAGTTGTCTTTCACCAGCGTATCCCGGTCAATACCGTAGGTCAGGAAGGTTCGCAGGGTACCGTCGTCAAAGAAGTTACTGTAGGTGACGTTGCAGCCGATATACATCATGTAGCCGTTGTCCACTTCCCACAGCTCATAGTCGCAGCGGTAGTCGGCGTAGGAATCGGTCTGAGGATTGGTGCACACCACGCTTACATCAGAAAACTCGAATTCGTCCCGCACCTGGGCAGGAGATTCCGCCTCCACCAGGGCAATGGAAGAATCCTTCGCCGCCAGCTCGGTGCTGCCGCACCACCAGTTGGTGACCCGCTGCAGGTGCATGCCGGAAACGCCCTCTTCCAGGGAGTAGGGGCCGGTGCCCAGCGGGTGATCCGCAGCTACCTCCGAGGCTTTGACAATGGGGATGTCCAGCAGCAGCGCCAGATTCTGGTAGGGTGTATCCAGAAAAAAGTCTACGCCGCCATCGCTGGACAGCTCGATCCGGGCAATGTGGGTAAAGCGTCCTTTATAGTACACGTTTTCCCTCGCCTGCTCATAGGTGGCGATCACGTCCTGAGCCGTGACCCGGGTACCGTCGGAGAAGGTTGCGTTGGGCTCCAGATAAATGGTCCATGTGCGGTTATCCGGGGTGACATAGTACTTGGCACACAGAATGGGCGTGGTATTGTTTTTGGCGTCCACGGCAAACAGCCCCTGATAGATCAGAGACATGACGACACGGTTGGTGTAATCACTGCCGTACAGGGGATTCATGGAGCGGGTGGGATAGTAGGCCAGCGTCAGATTCTGGGTGTCCTCCTGCGCAGGCAGAATATCCTCCGGGTCCTGCCCCTCCATCAAGATGGCGTCTCCGGTGGCAACGTACCCGGAATTGTCGATGCTCCTGGCACAGCCGGAGAAGCACCCCAGCCAAAGCGCCAGCGCCAACAGAAGGCAGATTCCTTTTTTCATTCCGCCACCTCCCGGCAGACGATCACCGCGCCCTGAGAGCCCCGCTCCCCTCTGGTGGCCCGGTGGGACCAGAACCGGTCGGTGCTGCAGCAGGTACACGCGTCACTGATTTCAATGTGCTCTACCCCGCTGCGGCGCAGAACGAGGGCGTTGATCTGCTTCAAATCCAAATGGAATTTTTCCCCGCGCTTTTCAATAAAGGCATCAACCTGGCTGCCAAAGGCGGCGCGCATGGCCTCAGGCACGTCGGCATCGGTCTCGAAATGACACACACCGATGTTGGGGCCGATGGCGGCATGGATATTCTCCGGCTTCGAGCCAAAGGCATCCGCCATCGCCCGCACCACCTTGGCGCCGATGGCCTGAGCGGTGCCCCGCCAGCCAGCGTGGGCTGCGCCTACCGCTCCGGTGACGGGGTCGTGGAAAAGAAGCGGCGTACAGTCGGCGGTGAACACCAGCAGGGCAACACCGGGGGTGTTCGTCACCAGCGCATCGCACTTGGGATAATCCCGGTGGCAGAAGCTGACATGGTCGGCATCCGTGACCACCCGGACAATACTCGAGTGGATCTGCAGCGTCATTACCAGTTTGTCCGGGTCAAAGCCGATGGCACGGCTCAAAATGCGAAGGTTCTGCTCCACATTTTCCATAGAGTCTCCCCGTCCCACAGCCAGATTCAGGCTGCTCTGGGTGCCGGTGCTGACACCGCCAAGTCGGGTGGTAAAGCCGTGGGGAACCGAAATTCCCCCGGCGGTCAGATATTCAAGTGTTCCTTGTTTCTTTGTGATGATCGGCATAGTAAGTTTCCTGTAAATGTAGTGGCGGAGCAGTTCCTCCCCCGTGGGAAAGGAATGCGGCCGTGCCGCCTAGGGAACCTCTGAATAAATCGCCTGCGGCTGAGTGGCGGATCTTTTGCCGCATCCGTGCAGTGTTAAAAACGAGAAATACATCCAGTATTCCTTCGTTTTTAACACTTTCGTCTGTGACAAAATCTCCCGCCATCAGCTCTTGCCGATTTAATCAGAGTTTCCCTAGCCGTCCAGTCCCGCCGTCTTATCTTTCTGCATGCAGCACTTTTTATACTTCTTGCCGCTGCCGCAGGGGCAGGGGTCGTTGGGACCAACCTTTTTTTCCTTGCGGATGGGGGCCTTCTTTACCTGGGACTTGTCGGGAGCGGAGGTGCCGGTTTCCTTGGCGACCTTTTCCCGCTTGACCTCCTGGGCCGGACGGAGCTGTACCAGGAACATCCGGCGGATGGTCTCCTCCTTGATCGCCCCCACCATTGCCTCAAACATCTGGAAGCCCTCTTCCTTGTAGGCCACCACCGGGTCATGCTGGCCGTAGGCCCGCAGGCCGATGCCCTGCTTCAGGTCGTCCATGGCATCAATGTTGTCCATCCAGTATTCGTCCACTACCCGGAGCATCACCACACGCTCCAGCTCCCGCATGACCTTGGGCGTGTAGGCGGCTTCCTTGGCTTCATAGGTGTGCTGGGCGATTTCATAGACGGTGTCCGTCAGCTCCTCCGCCTTCATGGCAAGCAGCTGCTCCCGGCGGGAAGCGATGGTTCCCTTGGCAAAGTAGATGCCCTCCATGGCATTCGCCAGACTCCCGAGGCCATCCTCGCTTACCACGCCGCCGTGCTCACTGAGGGCAGTGGCGACGTTGGTTTCCACAAGGGAGCGGAGCATCTGCAGCATGTTCTCCCGCAGATCCTCGCCGTCCAGCACCTTCTGTCGCTGGGCGTAGATGACCTCACGCTGGGTGTTCATGACGTTATCATATTCCAGAACGTTCTTTCTGGCCCGGAAGTTTCGGGATTCCACATTCTTCTGGGCGTTTTCCACAGCATTGCTGAGGATTTTGGCGTCGATGGGGGTGTCCTCGTCCAGGCCCAGAGAATCCATCATGCCCATGACCCGATCAGTGGAGAACAGGCGCATCAGGTCGTCCTGGAGACTCAGGTAGAAGCGGCTTTCGCCGGGATCACCCTGACGGCCGGAACGGCCCCGCAGCTGGTTGTCAATTCGCCGGGATTCGTGGCGCTCGGTGCCGATGATGAACAATCCTCCCGCGTCGCGCACCTTCTGGGCTTCCTCGGCAATGGCGGCTTTGTACTTCTTCAACAGCTGCTCATAGGTTTCCCGTACCCTCAGGATCTCCGGGTCGTCCGTCTCAGCGTAGGAGTCAGCCTCCCGCAGCAGCTCCTCCGGGAAGTCCAGCTTCGCAAGCTCCGCCTTCGCCAGGAAGTCGGCGTTGCCGCCCAGCATGATATCGGTACCACGGCCCGCCATGTTGGTGGCGATGGTGACGGCGCCGAATTTACCGGCCTGCGCCACGATCTGAGCCTCCTGTTCATGATGCTTGGCGTTCAGAACGCTGTGAGGGATGCCCTCTCGCTTCAGCAGCTTGCTGAGAACTTCGCTTTTTTCAATAGATATTGTGCCCACCAGCACGGGCTGACCCTTGGCGTGGCACTCCTTCACCTGAGCGATGATGGCCCGGAACTTCCCCGCCTCGGTTTTGTACACCACGTCTGGGTGATCGACCCGGATGACAGGGCGGTTGGTGGGGATCTCCACCACGTCCAGATTGTAAATGGCGCCGAATTCCTCTTCCTCAGTCAGGGCGGTGCCGGTCATGCCGGAGAGTTTTTTGTACAGACGGAAGAAATTCTGGAAGGTGATGGTGGCAAGGGTTTTGCTCTCCCCCGCGACGACCACGCCCTCCTTGGCCTCGATTGCCTGATGCAGGCCCTCGTTATACCGCCGTCCGTACATCAGACGTCCGGTAAACTCGTCAACAATGATGATCTGACCGTCCTTGACCACATAATCGATGTCCTTCTTCATCAGGCCCCGGGCCTTCATGGCCTGATTGATATGGTGGGACAGCGTGGTGTTTTCCGCGTCAGCAAGGTTCTCCACACCAAAGTACTTTTCCGCCTTGGCGATGCCGCTGGCAGTGAGGGATACGGAGCGCTGCTTCTCATCCACGATGTAATCGCAGTCGTAATCGTCGTGCACTTCCTTTTCGTCTGTCTTGGCAAATACCTGCTTGCGCAAAGTGGAGACGAAATAGTCCGCCATCTCATACAGCTTGGAAGAATCCTCTCCCTTGCCGGAGATGATCAGAGGCGTCCGGGCTTCATCAATCAGGATGGAGTCCACCTCGTCCACGATGGCAAAGGCATGTCCCCGCTGTACCAGCTCGGACTTGTAGATCGCCATGTTGTCCCGCAGGTAGTCAAAACCCAGCTCGTTGTTGGTGCAGTAAGTGATGTCGGCGGCGTAAGCCTCCCGGCGTTCCTGCGGCGTCATGCCGGGAATCACCAGGCCCACGGAAAGTCCCATGTAGCGGTAGACCTTGCCCATCCACTCGGAGTCACGTTTTGCAAGGTACTCATTGACGGTAACCACATGGACGCCCTCACCGGAGAGGGCATTTAAGTAGCAGGGCAGAATGGCAACCAGTGTTTTGCCTTCGCCGGTTTTCATCTCGGCGATGCGGCCCTGATGAAGCACAATACCGCCGATGAGCTGGACGGGGTAGGGGCGCATCCCCAGCACCCGGTCGGCAGCCTCCCGGATGGCGGCGAAAGCCTCGGGCAGCAGGTCGCCCAGGGTTTCACCCTGCTCCAGCCGGCTTTTGAACTCGGCGGTTTTGGCTTTCAGAGCTTCCTCGGAAAGCGCCCTGTATTCTTCCTCCAGTGCCAGAATCCTGTCCACAGTGGGCTGGATTTTTTTAATTTCCCGCTGGGATCGGGTACCGAAAAGTTTGTCGAAAACTCCCATATATTTCTCCTTTGATGTTGCTGACGGCTGCAGAAAACCAATTTAAGGTATTATAACATACCTGTAAAGAGAATAAAAGTCGAATTTATGAACAAAATGCAGGGTAGTTTCTTAATTTTCCTCAGCTGATTGGTCAATGGGGAGAAGGAGCGCTTCACTTGTATTCATTTTACGGGGGAGGCCGCGGCGAAGAACCGCTCAATCTCCGTTCTTGCCGCCTGCACCCTGCCCTGCTGGAAGGTGGGTTTTCCGCCGCCCCTGCCGCGGAGCGTCCCGGTCATCTCTCTGCCGAAGGGGCGCAGGTCACCCTGCCGGGTCACAAGGCAGTAGGCGTATCCGGTTTCGTCGCTGCCGCTGAACACCGCCGCTATGCCGCCGCAATTCCCCGCAATGGCGTCCGCCAGTTCCCGGACGGCGTCGGAGTCCAGTCCGTCCTCAAAGTGCAGGACATTGCCGAAGTTTACATAACTGTCCGCAATGCCCCCGAAAATCCGCCTTTCCAGTCCCGCAATTCGGTACTTTTGCTGTGCAATCAGATCGTTCATCCGCCGGGCAGCGTCGCCGGTTTGCATCATCTGGGCGGAAAACGCCTGGGAAACCTGCCGGTTCTGATCGAAGGCGGCGTTCAGAATGTCCAGCGCCTGTTTGCCGCAGGCCATTTCCATCCGGGTGCCGCCCCGGAAGCCCACCACACTCAGCAGCTTGATCAAACCAATCTCCCCTGTTGCCGCCACATGGGTGCCGCAGCAGGCGCAGCGGTCAAAGCCGGGGATTTCCACGATCCGCACCGGCCAGGGCAGCTCTCGCTTGGTGCGGTAAATCACATGGGGCAGCTCCTCGGAGCTGGGGTACCAGCACTTGACTGGAAGGTTCTGCCACACCGCCCGGTTTGCTTCCGCCTCGATGTCAGGCAGCGCCTGGGCCGGAATTATGCCGTCAAAATCGATGGTGATGGCCTCCGCGCCCATGTGAAAGCCCGTATTGTGATAGCCGTAACGGCGGTTTACAATGCCGGAGACGATGTGTTCGCCGGAATGCTGCTGCATCCTGAGAAAGCGTGGCTCATAATCAACGACACCTTCCACTTCGGAGCCTACTGTCAAAGGCTTATCACACAGGTGCGCCACCAGTTCTCCCCGCTCCCGGGTGTCCAGCACCCGGACGCCGCTTAAAGACCCGGTATCTCCCGCCTGCCCGCCACCCTCGGGATAAAAGGCAGTGGCAGTAAGGATTACTTCCCAACCGTTTTTCCCCTGCTCGCAGGAGAGAACCGTGGCGGAGAAACGGGAAAGGTGGGAATCTTCATAATAGAGTTTTCGTGTTTCCATAGCGGCACCTCCGAAAAACATTACGTTGTCACTTTTTCCTTGAGCCCCCATTATACCACGGTGCCCGCCGCATTGCAACGTTTCCGGCTTTACAGAAATTTGAAGCGATTTTTTGAAAATTGCGCTTCTCTTTTGATGTTTTTTGGTGTAGAATAGGAAAATGTGAAAAAATAAGAACGAGGTGACTGCCATGCCTGCGAGCTACGCCCATTACCGATTCGGAAAACAGCTTCTTTCCGGCATGAACCCGGAACTGTCCCGAAGCATCCAGCGGTTCCGCCGGCTTTATGATATGGGACTGCACGGCCCAGACATTTTCTTTTACCACAATCCCCTGATGAAAACCGCCGCGGGGCAGCTGGGACATGCCTTCCACGCCCAGACCGGGCAGGAATTCTTTACCCGGGTCTGCGCCCAGGCCGGTACTGAAGCCGCCCGCGCCTACCTCTGCGGCCTGCTGGCCCATTACTGTCTGGACTCCGTGTGCCACCCCTATGTAGGGAAAATGGTGGACAACGGAAGCGCCCGCCATGTGGAGCTGGAAACGGAATTCGACCGCTATCTGCTGGAAGCTGACGGCGAAGCATCCCCCCACACCTACGACGGCAGCCGGCACATGAAGCTGACCCGGGGAGAATGCGTCACGGTGGCGAACTTTTATCCTCCCGCCACTCCGGCGAATGTCAATCTCAGTGTCCACAACATGGCCCGCGCCACCCGGTTTCTGGCCGGGAAAAACCGCAAACGGCTGGAGCGGCTGCTTCGCGTAACCAATAATCAAGCCATTGAGGATCAGCTCATGCCCGGACAGGGGGACGATCGCTGGAAGTGGATGGACAGTGAAATGCTGGTGCTGTACAACCGCGCCCTGAAGCGCTACCCCATCCTGCTGGAGCAGATCACCGCCCATATGCGCACGGGCGAACCGCTGGGAGAGGACTTTGCCCCGACCTTTGGGTGAGGACGGATCAGAAGAAGCTCTGATTCGATCGGCAAGCGCCGATGACGGAAGATTCGCCGCTCAGACGCAGACGATTTATTCAGAAACTCCCAGGATAATCGCGCTTTAGCGGCGCAGCCCCACCGCTCCCCTCTCTGGGGAAGTCTTTGCTGCGCGAAACTCCAAATAACAGCATTTTTGCACAAAACAGAACGGAGTACATAACCATGAAAGAAAAAAGCAAACTCACGGCGCTGGAACGGAGCTGGGTCCTCTACGACATCGGCAATTCCGCCTTTATCCTGCTGGTCACGACCCTGGTCCCCATTTATTTTAACTCCCTTGCTACCGCCGGCGGATTGGATGAATCCAAGTATCTGGCCTACTGGGGCTATGCCGGTTCCGTTTCTACCCTGCTGGTGGCAATCATCGCTCCCATCTGCGGCACCCTTGCAGACCATAAGGGTTTCAAAAAAACTTTTTTCCTCGCCTGCATGCTGTTGGGTGCTTTCGGCTGCGCAGCACTGGGCGGCGTTGGCAGCTGGCTGGCCTTTCTGGTGGTGTTCGTCATCGCTAAGGTGGGGTATTCCTCCAGTCTGGTGTTCTACGACGCCATGCTCCCTGAGGTCACCACGGAAGCGCGGATGGACAAGGTTTCCTCCATGGGCTACGCCTACGGCTACATCGGCTCCGTGATTCCTTTCGTTATCTGCCTGCTGCTGGTGCTTTTCGGCGGCAGCTTCGGTATCGGTGCCGGGACGGCAATGGTTATTTCCTTCCTCATCACCGCCGTGTGGTGGCTTGTCTGCACCCAGCCGCTGCTGAAGCGTTACCGCCAGACCGCCTTTGTGGAGCGGCAGGGACACCCCGTCGCCGACACCTTCCGCCAGCTGGGCCGCACCTTCCGGGAGGTCAAACAGCAGAAACACATTTTCCTGTATCTGCTGGCGTTTTTCTTCTTCATTGACGGCGTGTACACCATCATCGAAATGGCGACCGCTTACGGCACCGCTCTGGGTCTGGACACCACGGGTCTGCTGCTGGCTCTGCTGCTGACACAGATTGTGGCGTTTCCCTGCTCCATTCTTTTCGGCAGGCTTTCGGAAAAATATGACACCGGCCTTCTGATAAAGGTCTGCATTCTGGCCTATACCTGCATCACCCTGTTCGCCGTATTTCTGGTGGCGCAGTGGCAGTTCTGGGTGCTGGCTGCTTTGGTGGGTATGTTCCAGGGAGGCATTCAGGCACTGAGCCGCAGCTATCTTGGAAAGATCATCCCGGCGGAGCGCAGCGGGGAATATTTCGGCCTGATGGATATCTGCGGCAAGGGCGCGTCTTTCCTGGGCACCACATTGATAGCCGTGGTCAGCCAGCTCACCGCCGGGTGGACGATCCATGTATTCGGACTTGAACTACAGAACGAAAGTATCGCCGTGGGCACGTTGGTTGTGATCTTCGTCATCGGCTTCGTGCTGTTCTGCAAGGCGGATAAGATGAACAAGCAGCAGATCCATAGATGACAAGCTGTGCCGGGGGCAGACTGCCCCCGGCACAGTTTTACCGTTTTCTTTCTCATACAAACAGGCACAAAAACCGTCTCATACTATTCTTATTAAAAATCTATGATTTTTAATAAGAATACACCGCCTTACGGCGTTGTCGATTCTGTGATTTTGGGAAAGAAAAATCACGCAGTCCCGTCTCATATGATTCTCTAACAAAAAACTTCAATTCTTGCGAATAAAAGTTTTTTATTGAGAATCAGTATCATAAGGATCTCCAAATAAAATCTGCTTCATAATACTATTTCTTGGGAAGCTCTGATTAAATCGACTGCACGGATGTGGCAAAAGATCCGCCACTCTGCCGCAGGCGATTTATTCAGAGGTTCCCTTGATAAATGTGTGAAAACTCCCGCCCCGATGTTCGCCCTGCTGCTCAGGACACTTTCTTTCTCAGCAGCGACAGGCTGGCCAGCAGCAGGCACGCCCACAAAAACAGGCTCAGCGCCCAGTAACCGCTGCAGACCATGGGGCTGGACACAACAATGAGCATACCAAACAGGATATCCCCCATAGTCACAGTGCCCAAAGCGGACAGCATATTCAGGATCATCACCAGAAGCGTCAATCCCAGGGACAGCACCGAGAGATTGCGCACCAGCTTCAGCGTATCGGAATCCTTCCTTTTGGCTGCGTCAACGAGCAGCCACGCCGGGGGTAAGAAAAACACCACAGACAGCAGCGTCAGCACCGCCTGCACACCGGAACCCATATTCCGGGAAAACCCGGGGATAAATCCCAGTCCCGCGCACAAAATAAACAAACCGCCCCACAGGGCAAACAGCGTTTTCTTTGACATACGACGCTCCTTTTCGGGTGTGGAAAAACTGTTGTCCGTCATTCAAAAACCGTCCCTTTCCGCCGCGCCGCCTTTCCAAAAGGGGAAGGCTTTGGGCGAAAATACCCTGGTTTCTTCTGTCAGCTCTTTTATTCTACCCCAAAACCGCCCAAATGGCAAGAGCGATTCAAAGTCGAATCCCGCCGGCGAAAAAAAGCTGGACAGTTTTCCCATAATCTGCTATAATGTGAAAATAAACTTCGGAAAGGGAGTGTTTTTTCCATGAAATGTCCGTTTTGCGGCGATCAGGAAAGCAAAGTCGTGGATTCCCGCCACTCGGAGGACGGCCTGAGCATCCGCCGCCGCCGGGAATGCATGGGCTGCCAGCGCCGGTTTACCACCTACGAGATCGTGGAAAGCCTGCCCATCATCGTGGTGAAGCGGGACGGCTCCCGTCAGAACTTTGACCGCAACAAGATTCTCAATTCCATGATCCGCGCCTTCGACAAGCGGAAGGTGGATGTAACGGATCTGGACCGCATCACCACTGAGATCGAACAGACCGTCCAGAACACCCTGGAGCGGGAGATCAGCACCGACAAAATCGGTGAGATGGTCATGGAGCGGCTCAAGCCCCTGGACGAGGTGGCCTACATCCGCTTTGCCTCCATCTACCATCGTTTCCAGGATGCGGGCAGCTTTATGCGGGAGATCAGCAAATTCCTGGAGGAAAAATAATGAGCACAATCCCAACAGAAATAACCGCCGCCACAGAAAGCCCGCTGGACATTGAATCCATCAAGTGCTTGATGGACGCCTTTGACCCTGCCGCGCTGCTGCCGGACTTGAGCAAAGTCTTTGGCAGTCTCGCCACGGTATGCCGGGTCGCCGTGATGATCGGCCCTGTGATTCTGCTGATTCTTGGGCTGGCGTACCTGTTCCTGTCTCCCAAGGAGGCCAACTATTACTTCGGCTACCGCTGCTATTTCGGCATGGGCAGCGTCCATGCCTGGCGGTTCACCCAGCGTCTGGCCGGCATCTGCCTTGGCGTACTGGGGCTGATATTAACCATCGTCATGGCCATTGTCACCAGCGGCTACAGCGGCATGGACGTGATGGACATGGTGTGGAACGCGGTAAACTGCCTGATCTGGGAAGCGGTTCTGGCGCTTCTCGTCACCGTTGCCATCAATGTCACCGCCATGGCTTTCTTCGATGCCAAAGGCGAATACCGCCGGAATCCGGGGAAACGAAATAAATAATCCTACCGTACAATCTCATATACGGATTAAGAAGGAAGCAGCAAACCGCTGCTTCCTTCTTACTTTTTCTCTTCCTTCGGTGGCTGGATGCGATCCGTGATCCGCTCCAAGGCATGGACCATGCTGTCCTTTGCCGACTGGGTGACCTTATCGAGATAATTCTCCTCCCATGCTTCCACAGCCTTTTCGATGCGCACTACCCGGCGGTAGCCGTCGGCGCTGTCCGCCTCACTGACCGTGAAAATGGGTGTATAGCTGTAGTCCGTTACCTTGGTAACACCGGTGGCGGAATCCTTGGTGATCTCCAGATCCAAAATGATGGAGTAATTGGTACCGCCCCGGGAGGCGTCGCCGAAGAAATCCCCCAGCGAATAGGCAACCAGTGTGCCCGCAGCCTGGTCAAAGACGACAGACTGTACCGTATGGGGGTGGGTGCCCAGAATCACGTCTACACCCTGCTTTTTCATCAGGCTGACAATGCTTTTCTGGGTGTCGCTGACCTCGTCGTTATATTCGCTGCCCCAGTGGAGCAGGGCAATGGTGATGTCCGGCTTTTCCGATTCCGCGTTTTTCAGAATCCGGGTAATGCGTTCCTTGTCGACCTTGTCGTAGGTGCTGGCATAGTCTTCATAGAGAATATTCACCAGGTTGTCATTGCCGGCAGGCAGGCCCCTGCCCCCCAGACCCTTGGTGAAGGCCACAAAGGCCACCTTGATACCCTGCACCTCGGTAATGGTGTAGCCCTTAGACTGCTGGAACTCAGACTCGCTGGCAAAGGCTCCTACCGGCTCC
Source organism: Faecousia sp. (assembly GCA_051867075.1). Taxonomy (GTDB): domain Bacteria; phylum Bacillota; class Clostridia; order Oscillospirales; family Oscillospiraceae; genus Faecousia. Next base: position 14,063 of record JBJDYG010000026.1, read on the forward strand.
AGTCCCGCCGCCCGGATATTCTGCAGAGTGGAGGTCAGACCGATAAGGCCGTTGTTGATAGTGCAGGAATTTGCCATCTGCACCAGATCCACACCGGCATTGCGAAGCCCTTCCAGCAGCTCCCTGGGTGCGGAGGTGGTGGTGGTGCCATAGGGCTCGCCGCAGATGTTGCCCTCCAGATTCAGCACCGTAAGGTCTGCGTCGGACAAGGTTGCTGCCACGTCCATAAAGGCACGGCCGTAATCATAGCCGCCCACGGATACGCCGGCATTGATAACGCTGTCGGTGACGTTCAAATCGCCTGCCGCCTTGATGTGGATGGTGGTTTTGGTGCTATTCTGGGTGCGGGAGGCAGGTTCCGTCGCCTGAGTGGGCTTTTCCGTGGGGCGGGTCGCCTGCACAGCAGGGGTTTCGGTATCTCCGGCGCGGCCGGTGAGGAATACAATCCCCGCAGCGCACAGCGCCAGCACCACCGCTGCCAGAACCAGCGTAATTTTCAGCCGCTTGGCCTCGGCCTGCTGCTTTTTGCGCTGAGCCTCCCGCTTTTCACGGCGTTTATTCATTTCATCGTCGTGCAGCGGCATGGCGGTTTCCTCCTTGACTCGGATTTGATGCCCTATTATACCGCATTTTCCGGCATAAAACAAGGGGTAAGCGTGTAAACGTTATTTGAATGCGAAAAACTGACGTGTCTGTTCGGCATTGCGGTGGATTTCCTCCTTCAGCGCGTCCAGCGTGGGGAATTTTCGCTCCGGACGGAGAAAACGGTAGAATTCCAGCGTGATCTCCTGACCGTACAGGTTCCCCTGATAGTCCAGAATCCAGGGCTCCACGGTGACATTGCGCCCCTCTACCGTGGGACGGGTGCCGATATTGGTCACAGCAGGATAAATCCTGCCTTCCACAATGGCACGGCAAGCGTAGACGCCGAATTTCGGCTCCGCCAGCCCTTCCGGCAGGCGCAGATTGGCGGTGGGAATACCGAGCCTTCGTCCGAGCTGATGCCCGTGGATGACACTCCCGGTGAGAATATGGGGGTGCCCCAGAAATTTCACGGCGGTTTCCATGTCTCCCGTCTCGATCTGGCTTCGAATATAGGTGCTGGACACCCGGATGCCGTCAATGGTCTGATCGCTCACCACGGCGCAGGCAAGTTTCCGGGTTTCGCAAAACTGTACCAGACTGTCGGCGCTGCCCTCGCCCCGGTAGCCGAAGCGGAAGTCCTCGCCGCAGACAAATCCGGCGGCGGCATATTCCCGGATCAGCATGTCGAGAAAATTCTGCCAGAGCATGATATGCATATTATCATCAAAGGGCAGCGTAACCACGCAGTCCATGGAAAAACGCTCCCGCAGGAGCTTCTCCCGATCCTGGGGGGTATTGATGAGCGGGGGCGTATTCCCCAGCACCAGTGTATCCGGGTGGGCGGCAAAGGTCACCACCCCGGCACGGCAGCCGTTTTCCCGCGCCAGACAGCGGCATTGCGCGAGCAGCGCGGCATGGCCGATATGCACCCCGTCAAAAAAACCCAGGGCGTAGATTGTCTTATTCATAGGGTCACCTGATTGACGTGATCATGCTATTTCTTGAAAAAAGTTGAAACCATATATGAAATCCCCATGCGATCCAATTGCGCCACAAACCACGAAAGCGGTTAGCGCACGGGGATTTATATGCATCAGCATCGGTTGCCCCGTAAGGGGCGAGATGCTGGCATTTGGTTGAAATTTTACTGTGAATGCGGAGCTTTCACAGTAAAACCAGTATCAAACTTCAAAAAAACTCTTTATAGTTGACATAACGCCGTTGTCCATCTTCGCCAGCATGAGGAATTCTCCCGCCTGGCTGTAGGCGCGGTAAGTACCGTCGGCGAGTTTTACGGAAAACGAATTGCCGTTGCGGCAGCGTCTTTCCTGATTGGCGGTGAGCTTCACCGCGGGGTAATTGCGGAACATGGTGTCCACATCCCGCAGATATTTTCCCGGTTCCTGCGCGTCCAGCAATTCCTGCAAGGGGACGGCCTCGGCAATGGTGTACTCTCCCGCCTGTACCCGCCGCAGCTGCTGCATACACCCGCCGCAGCCCAGCGCCTCGCCGATGTCCTTGCACAGCGTGCGGATATAGGTGCCCTTGGAGCAGCGCACCCGCAGCCGGAGGGCATCGTCCTCCCGGGAAAGGAGGGTCAGCTCATGGATGGTAATGGGCCGGGGCTGGCGCTCCACCTCTTTTCCCTTCCGGGCAAGGTCGCAGAGCTTCTGCCCGTTGACCTTCAAGGCGGAGTACATGGGAGGAATCTGCATAATTTCCCCCCGAAAATGCTCCAGCGCCCCATCCACCTGCTCCTGAGTCACGCTGACCAGTTGCCGGGTCAACACCGTGCCGGTGGTGTCCTCAGTGTCGGTGGTAATTCCCAACCGCAGCACCGTTTCATAGGTTTTTTCGGCGTGCTCAAAAAACTCCACGCCCCGGGTGGCACGCCCCACAAACACCGGCAGCACGCCGGTTGCCATAGGGTCCAGGGTGCCGCCGTGACCGATGCGCCGGGTCCCAAACACCCGCCGAAGCCGGGCAGTGACATCCTGGCTTGTCCACCCGGCGGGCTTGTCGATAATTACGATTCCATTCATAGTACAAATTTCAGTTGTCAATACAGAATGCTAATTGCAAAATTGAGGGAAACTCTGATGAATTCAACAAGAGCTGATGGCAAAAGATCCACCACGCAGCCACAGGCGATTTATTCATACTATTTCTTGATAAAAATGTTTCATTTTTATCAAGAAGACACCGCCTTACGGCGTTGCCGAATATGTGATTTTCGGGATAGAAAATCACATATCCCGTCTCATATGATTCTCTAATGAAAATGTTTAATCCGAATTGATGAAACATTTTAAAAGAGAATCCGTATCAGAGGTTCCTGAGGCATTTCCTTCGAAAATAAACAGCAGCGCCCCATTTTTCGATCCGTCCGCGAAGCGGACACCTGCACTCAGCCTTTTGCATCAAAGACTCAGCATTGCCTGTTCCACGGCTTTTGCGGCCTCGTCCAGAGACATTTTCAGCGACGCTCCCGCCGCGCCCTTGTGACCGCCGCCGCCGAACTGGACGGTTACCTTCGTAGCGTCGTAACCGGGCACCGCCCGGACGGAAATTTTCGTGTCACCGTCGGCAGTCTCCCGCAAAGTCGCCGCCATGCAGACGCCCGCCACGGTGCGGGGAAAATTGGAGATATTGTCCATATCGTCCTCGTTGACACCGATTTGCTTCTCCACTGCCCGGGGAATGGCGCAAATCGCCATTTCCCCATTACGCAGCAGCTTCATGTGTTCCACGATCCATGCCTGCATTTTCAGCCGCTCCAGCGTATTGGTCTCGAACAGCGCCTGATTCAGCTCATAAATCCTGGCGCCCGCCCGGGCGCACAGGGATGCCACGGCAAAGGTATGGTCGGTGGTGTTGGAAAAGCGGAAGCAGCCGGTGTCGGTGGAAACCCCCACATACACCGCCTCCGCAAGCGGCCGGTCGGCCCTGACGTCCATCAATTCCAGTACATCCCACACAAGCTCGGCGCAGGAGGCGCTGCCTCCGTCCACCAGCTCCTGCTCCGTAAAGGAGGTGGCGGAGCTGTGGTGGTCAATGCGCAGGGCGATTTTTCCCAACAGGGGAGTAAAAGCATTGGGCAACATTCCGGGGGAGGCCACGTCTACCGAGACGATGGTGTCGCCTTCTTCCGCCCACGGCTTGGTCAGGCCCTCATGGAGCCAGGCGAACCGGGCGGTGACTTCCTTGTTTTCCAGTACATGGGCATTCTTGCCCAGCTGCCGCAGTCCCAGGCACAGGGCGGCGGTGGAGCCAATGGTATCTCCGTCAGGACGGCGGTGGGACAGGATGGTGAAGTGGTCATGCGCCAGTAAAAACTGCGCCGTCTCAGCCCTCGTCAATATCTTCATCCTGTTTTACCTCGAGAGAATTGATGAGCTTCAGCATCTTTGCGCCGTAGGTGATGGAATCGTCCACAGACCAGACGATTTCCGGGCTGTAGCGCAGCTGCAGGTTATGCCCCAACTGGCGGCGCAGATACCCGGCTGCGGATTTCAGGCCCGCCACGGCGTCCTTCACCCGCTCCTCCTGCAAAAAGCTGACATATACCTTGGTATAGCGCAGATCCGGGGTGGTTTCCACCCGGGTAATGGAGATCATGGTATCCTGCACCCGTGGATCCTTGACGGTGCGAAGCAATGCGGACAGCTCCTTTTGGATTTCCTCATTGATCCGATTGATTCGATTGGATGACATGAGATCATTCCTTGTATTATAGAGTAGTAGTTTTTAGTGTCCCTCTCCAAGGACATGTGCTA
>JBJDYG010000027.1:0-18300 GCA_051867075.1 Faecousia sp.
CCCGCAAACGGAGTCAGAGTCCGGTGTGCTACCGTTACACAAATCCTCTATATTCTGATGGTGGAGACAACAGGACTCGAACCTGTGACCTCATGCGTGTGAAGCATGCGCTCTAACCAGCTGAGCTATGCCTCCATATCGGAGCAGGAATCATTATAACACATATTTTGGGAAAGTCAACCCCTTTTTCTGCCTGCTCCGTGGTTTTTTCAGCGCCGTGCGGGCATAAAACGGCCGCCCTTCCGGGCGGCCGTGATGCCTATCTGTATGGCTGCACATATCGTTCGTGGCTCAGGCTTTGCGGTCGCGCGTGGGCGCCGGAGACAAGCCCAAGCATGGCGTAAATCGTAACCACGGAGGAACCGCCGTAGCTGATCAGCGGCAGAGTCAGGCCGATAACGGGCATAACGCCGATGCACATGCCGGTATTGATCATCACCTGGAACATCAGCGCCGACGCCGCGCCGTAGCAAACCACCCGGCGCATATAATCCTGACAGTGCATTCCCACATATACACACCGCACGATGATCGCCATTTCCATCACCATGATCGCCACGCAGCCCACAAAGCCCAGTTCCTCACCCATGGAGGAGAAGATATAGTCCGTATGCTGGGCAAACAGGTTGCCGCCCTGGGTTCGGTTGCCGTTGAAGAGCCCCTGTCCCGTCAGGCCGCCGCCGGTAAGGGACTGCAGATTGATCTTGGAGTGGTATCGCTCGTTGATACCCATGGGGTCGATGGTATCATCAAAGAGGATCAAAATCCGGTTCTGCTGGTATTCACCCAGAAACTGCCACAGGATGGGAAACGCTGCGGTAATCAGGCCGATGGCCAGCGCGAACCACCAGAGACTGACGCCGCCGGCAAAGGCCATACCGATGAAGATGAACACGAAGATCAGGGAAACGCCGGCGTCCCCCGACAGCACCATGTTCAGTCCCACCAGCAGAAACAGATGGAAGCACATGTGGATGACGGACACCGGATGGGATATTCGGTTCTGGTGGGCTGACATGACCGACGCCATGATAATAATGTAGGTGATTTTACACACCTCAGCAGGTTGGACACTGATGACCCCCAAATCAATCCAGCTTCGGTTGCCGGTGTTATTGTCCGTGCCCAGAGGTGTCACCAGCATGAGAAGCATGACGCAGTTGAACGTTACGATGGCAAAGCGGTGTTCTGAAAGAAAGTCCAGGTCGATGGAGGATACCAGCGCGTATACGAACACGCCCAGGCCGGTAGCCACCAGCTGAATGACGATATACTTAATGTTGCTGCCGAACTTGTCGGCGGAAGTGGCGCTGGCAACGAAGACACAGCCGAAGCCGGATACGATCAGGCAAATAACCAGCAGAAACATATCGCCTTTTTTGGTAAAGTCTCTCAATTCGTCCATAAACCGGCGCACATTACCGCCCCCTTTCCGTTTGGTCACTTATTATACCATTGTTTCGGGGAAAAGTAAATAGACGAAATGTAAACGCCTTTTGAAATCGCAGCCGAGGCGGATCACTCGGCTAGGAATGCACACTCTGTGGTATATTCTCCGGAAAATGTGGACAGAATCGAAGCATTCTATCCAAAAAGCAGGAAAATATCGGCATCACGTCCGGTTTTGCTTGACAAAACGGAAAAAACGTATTATTCTTAAAAGGAACTGAGAGAAAATGGAAACGTTTCAATTCCTTGAGGCAGTGATCGCTCCGCTTCGGTGTTGGGATATTTCCGCTTTGGCATCTGCCGGAGGCTCCTGCCGGCGGACGGATGCCGGAAAGCAGTTTCCCCTCCCCCATTTTTCGGAGGTTTCAACTGGACATGCCGTCCGGAATATGATATAATGGCGAAACTGGTTTGGCATGTCCCCGGCTGGGAGACGGCCCAAAAGGGTCAAATCAAAAAAGTAACAGCGGGTCATCCGCTTTAAGAATGGAGAGCTAACATGAATAACAACTGTCTGAACATCCTGAAATGGACCGAGGCACAGCTGAAGTACACCTACGACGTATCCTTGCAGGCAGCAACTCCTCAGGAGCTGCACGAGGCACTGGGTCAGGCTGTAATGATGGCCATTTCCGATGACTGGAGCCGTTCCAAGAAGACCCGTATGCCCGACCGGAAGGCTTACTACATCTCTGCCGAGTACCTGATTGGACGGCTGGTGTATTCCAACCTGTTCAATCTGGGAATCCTGGACGAGATGAAGCAGCTGTTCGCCCAGCGGGGCGTGGATCTGGCGGTTCTCGAGGACATTGAGGACGATGCTCTGGGCAACGGCGGCCTGGGCCGCCTGGCTGCCTGCTTCCTGGACAGCGCTGCCTCCACCAATATCCCCCTGTCCGGCTACGGCCTGCGCTACAAGTTCGGCCTGTTCAAGCAGAGCTTTGACGCTGAGGGCAATCAGGTGGAGAACGCCGACGACTGGACGAAGTTTGGCGATCCCTGGTCCTTCCGCCGTTATAACCACACCGTGAAGGTCAAATTCCCCGACCACACCGTTCTGGCGGTCCCCTATGACGTGCCCGTCATCGGCTACGGCACCAACAATGTGGGCACCCTGCGCCTGTGGCAGTGCGAGGCCGAGGAAGAGCTGGACTTCAACGCTTTCAACAATCAGGACTACCTCCGTGCCCTGGACGCCAAGAACAAGGCCGAGGACATTACCCGTGTCCTGTACCCCAACGATTCCACCTGGGAAGGCAAGCGCCTGCGCATCAAGCAGCAGTATGTTCTTTCTTCTGCTTCCCTGCAGGATATGCTGCGCACCTTCAAGATCGCCCACGGCAACGACCTGAGCCGCTTCGCCGAGTTCTACGCCGTGCAGCTTAACGACACACACCCCGCCATGTCCATCCCCGAGCTGATCCGTTTGCTGATGGTGGAGGGCATGAGCTTTGATGATGCCTTCAATGTCGCCCAGAAGGCTTTCTCCTACACCAACCACACCGTTATGGGCGAGGCGTTGGAAAAGTGGCCGCTGGATCTGATGCGCTCTGTGGTTCCCGAAATCGTGGACATTATCTGCCGCATCGACCAGAAGCTGAAGTGGGAGCATCCGGGGCTGTTCATCGTCAAGGACAACACCGCGCACATGGCGAATCTGTCCGTCTATGTCGGCTCCTACATCAACGGCGTGGCGGAGATCCACTCTCAGATTCTGAAGGATGACTGCTTCAAGGATTGGTACCATGCCTTCCCCGAGCGGTTCCAGAATAAGACCAACGGCATCACCCCCCGTCGCTGGCTGGGTCTGTGCAATCCGGAGCTGACTGCTATGATCCGGGAGAAGGTCGGCGGCGACTTCCTGAAGGATTTGGATCTGATCGGCGGACTGAAGGATCAGATCACCGATGAGACCGTTGCCCGGTTCAACGCCATCAAGCGGCTCAAGAAGGAGCAGCTGTGCGCCGTCATCGCAAAGCACGAGGGCGTAACGCTGAACCCCGACTTTATTTTCGACGTTCAGGTCAAGCGTCTGCACGAGTACAAGCGCCAGCTTCTGAACATCCTGTCCATTGTGGATATTTACTTCCGTCTGAAGGAAGGCCGTCTGCCGGGCTTCCATCCCACGGTGTACCTCTTCGGTGCCAAGTCCGCCCCCGGCTACGCCCGGGCCAAGGCCATCATCCGCTACATCAACCGTGTGGCGAAGATGATCAACAACGATCCCGCCGTTGCGGATAAGCTGAAGGTGGTCTTTGTTCAGAACTACAACTGTTCCTACGCCGAGCATATCATCCCCGCTGCCGACATTTCCGAGCAGATTTCCCCTGCCGGCACTGAGGCTTCCGGCACCGGCAACATGAAGCTGATGCTCAACGGCGCTGTGACCCTGGGCACCCTGGACGGCGCCAATGTGGAGATCGCTCAGGAAGCTGGCCGGGAGAACGAGTATATCTTCGGCCACACCGTGGAGCAGATTAACGCAGTTAAGGCTACCTACCACGCCAGAGGGATTTACGATTCCAACGCCGATCTGCGCCGGGCCATCAACACACTGGTGGACGGCACCGTGCCCACCGACGACGCTCAGCGGGAGCTGTTCCACTCCCTGCTGGACGGCACCAGCTGGCATAAGGCCGACCACTACTTCCTGCTGCTGGACTACGCTTCCTACTTCGACACCAAGCTGCAGGCCAACCGGGACTATGCCGACCGCATGGCCTTCGGCCGCAAGTGCCTGATGAACGTGGCCTCCGCGGCCAAGTTCTCCTCTGACCGTACCATTCGTCAGTACGCCGAGGAAATCTGGCACATCAAGCCCACCCAGTACTAAAACGCTTCGAAACACGCCCGATTCCGCAAGGAGCCGGGCGTGTTTGCGTACCAACATCAAAAATGTGCGGCTGTTGTCAAAACCTTGCCCCAGCGGTCGAATTGTGGTATAGTATTCACAACAAGGGATTTGTGTTTTTTCGCTGATGCCCCCGTGGGCAATGACGTAACTCCCCCCGCAGTGTCGTTACGCCATTGGATACCGCTAAATTCTGTATATGGTGCTGCATTGCTGCTCCGCTGCCAAATCAACCCGCAACGCTGTCATCCCGAGCCAGCCACGCGGGTCGAGGGATCTACGCATTTCGTTCCCATATGCAGTAAATCAGGTGCCACGATTCCCCAATTCGGCTCCGCCTCGCTCTGGATGACAGCATTTTTCGATTTGTTGTGGTTATGCGTCGTATATTATTTTTTGAGCTGAACCGGTCGAGGGGCCCAAAGGATGTATGACAGCCACCCAAAGCTCGTGACGCATTGGCCGCCGGCCCTGCCGGCAAACTATAGTTTCTGAATCTGGTATTTTTCCGCACAGTCATTCATTTTCTCGGAGGTGCAGAAATGAAAATCCAATTCATCGGCGCGACCCATGAGGTGACCGGCAGCTGTACGCTGCTGGAAGTAGGCGGGCGGTATTATCTGGTGGATTGCGGTATGGAGCAGGGGGTGGACGTATTTCAGAACGTGCCGCTTCCCGTCCCCGCGAATGCTATCGAGGCGGTGTTTCTGACCCATGCCCATATTGACCACTCCGGTATGCTGCCCAAGCTCTGCAAGGACGGTTTCCGCGGACAAATTTACGCCACGGAAGCCACATGCAGCCTGTGCAGCATCATGCTAATGGACTCCGCCCATATTCAGGAATCCGAGGCCCAGTGGCGCACCCGCAAGGCCGAGCGTGCCGGAGAAAGGGCTGTGGAGCCGCTGTATGATACCAACGATGCCGCAGCAGCCATCAAACTGCTGCGCCCCTGTCAGTATAATACGGCTGTCCAGGCAGCGGAAGGCATCGTCATCCGCATGACGGACATCGGGCACCTGCTGGGGTCCGCCGCTATCGAAATGTGGATGACAGAGGGGGATCAAACCCGAAAGATCGTGTTCAGCGGCGACGTAGGCAACGTCAACCAACCTCTGCTCCGGGATCCCCAGCCGGTGGCGCAGACGGAGTATCTGGTCATCGAGTCCACCTACGGCGATCGGCTCCACCCGAAGGAGCGGGGCGACGTGGTGCGGGAACTGGCGGACTGCATTCAGCGGGCGCTGGACCGGGGCGGCAATCTGGTGATTCCTGCCTTCGCCGTTGGGCGCACCCAGGAAATGCTCTACGCCATCCGGGAGATCAAACAGCGCGGTCTCGTTACGGGACATGACCGCTTCCCGGTGTATGTTGACTCGCCCCTTGCGGTGGAGGCTACAGGCATTTTCCTGCAGTGCAGATCGTCGGATTTTGATGAAGAAACCCAGGAGGTTCTCAATCAGGGCATCAACCCCATCTGGTTCGATGGTCTGCGTCTGTCCGTCACCTCCGACGAATCCAAGCTCATCAACACCGACACCCAACCAAAGGTCATTCTCTCCGCCAGCGGCATGTGTGAGGCGGGCAGAATCCGCCATCATCTAAAGCACAACCTGTGGCGCAAGGAGAGTGTCATCCTGTTCGTAGGCTATCAGGCGGAGGGCAGCCTTGGCTGGAAGCTCCAGAACGGAGCAAAATCCGTGAAGCTCTTCGGTGAAGATATCGCGGTAAACGCGGAAATCGCCATGCTCCACGGAACCTCCGGTCACGCGGACAGGGACGGACTGCTTTCCTGGCTGGCAGGCTTCCCGGAAAAACCCAGGATGATTTTTGTAAACCACGGCGACGATGGCAGCTGCGAAGCATTCCGGTCCACTCTGGACGCCATGGGCTATTATGCCGAAGCGCCCTACAGCGGTACGGAATACGACCTTCTCACCGGCAAGCTGACGGCCTATACCGAAGGCGTGAAGATCGACCGGGCAGAAGCCTACAGGGGAAGCCAGCGGGCAAAGCAGGTTTACGAGGAGATGGTCTTGGCAGCGGAGGCTCTCCTGGCACTGGTCAAAACCCGCCGGAGCAAAACCAACAAAGACAACGCCAAACTTACAGCCCAAATCCGCAGTCTGATTGAAAAGTGGAAAAACTGATACAGATATCCATGAAAGGTTTCCTTTTCACCGGGTATCACGAGAAATCCGGCAGGAAAATTCCTGCCGGATTTTCTGATCTTTTTTAAAAATGTTTATCGGGCTGACGAAGCTTTTCGTACATTGCTGTTTCCATATCTGCCAGCGTTTTCATCCGGAGCAAGCGAAGCGCGTCAAGGGATCCTGACACCGATTTACATACTGTACGGAACGACATGCGAAGATCCTTCGGCTCGCTGCTCAGGATGACAGCTCTGCAGGCCTTTTCACAGGCCGCAATTACCCTTCCACTATTTCAAACTGTACTTCACCGCGTAAGATCTGTACGCATCTCCGAAATTCTCGTTATCCATCCGGGCGGAGCGGAGGGCTTCATGGGTGTTCATGTTGTGGTGGTGCAGATCGATGATGCAGCCGGCGATGTTGGAGCAGTGGTCACCCACCCGCTCCAGGGCAGTGAGCAGATCCGACCAGACAAATCCGGACTCGATGCCACAGTTTCCCTGCTGCAATCTCAGAATGTGGTGCACCCGCAGTTTTTCCTTCAGATCGTCGATGACCTGCTCCAACGGCTCCACCTGGTAGGCCGTTTCCAGATCATCGTCCTGGAAGGCCCGGAAGGACAGCTCCACGATTTCCTCCACAGCCAGCAGCAGGACGGACAGCTCGTGCTTCGCGGCGTCAGAAAGAGACAGGTTTTTGCTTCGCAGCTCCTCGGCAGATTCCACAAGGTTCAGGGCATGGTCGCCGATGCGCTCAAAATCATTGAGGGCCTTTAAGAGCATCGCTGCCTCGCTGCTGTCGCTTTCACTGATTTTCAGGGAGCTGAGCTTGACCAGATAGGTACCCAAAATGTCCTCGTAATGATCGGTCTTGCTCTCTCCCTCCCGAACGGCCTGGGCAAGCTCTGGCGTGTAGCCCAGCAGGGCAGCAGCGCCGCTGCGCAGCGTCTCGGCAGCGGTATCCGCCATTTCCCCGGTCAGGGCCCGGCAGCGTTCCAGGGCAATGGAGGGGGTGGTGAGCAAGCGCTCATCCAGCTCACAGACCGACTCCGGCTGCTTCGCGTCAGGAACGATTCTGCACACCAGTTTTTCAAGCAGACCGCCTGAGGGCAGCATCAGAGCCGTGCAGATGACGTTAAAAACCGTATGGCTGACGGCAATGCCCAGATGGGTGGCGCTTTCACCCAGAATGGCGGGAGAGAACAGGCTGTTCACCAGCATAAAGAGCGTCAGACAGACCACGGTACCGATGATGTTGAACATCAGGTGCACAATGGCGGCACGTTTGGCATTCTTAGTGGTGCCCACGGAGGACAGCATGGCGGTAACACAGGTGCCGATGTTCTGACCCATGATGATTGGGATGGCGGCAGCATAGGTCACGGAGCCGGTGGAGGACAGTGCCTGCAGAATACCCACGGAAGCAGAGGACGATTGGATAATCGCCGTCAGTACTGCACCGGCGATAACACCCAGAACGGGATTGGTGAACAGTAAAAACAGCTGCTGGAATTCCGGCACATTTTTCAGACCGCTGACAGCGCCGGACATGGTCTCCATGCCGAACATCAGGGTTGCAAAGCCCAGCAGGATCAGTCCGGTGTCCTTCTTCCTGCTGTCCTTCAGGAACATGAAGTAGACGATACCGATAAGGGCCAGGACAGGGGTAAAGGCGCTGGGCTTCAGCAGCCGAACAAAAACATTGCCGCTTTCAATACCGCTGAGACTCAGAATCCAGGCGGTGACAGTAGTACCCACGTTGGCGCCCATGATGACGTTAATGGCCTGCCCCAGCGTTAAAAGTCCGGAGTTGACAAAGCCAACCACCATGACCGTAGTAGCGGAGGAGGACTGGATTACGGCTGTAACAGCAAGCCCGGTCAAAAAGCCCAGCATCCGGTTGGTAGTGAGTTTACCGAGAAGGGCACGCAGCGAGGAGCCTGCTCGTCTTTCCAGGGCATCACCCATAATGTTCATGCCGAACAAAAACAGGCACAGTCCTCCGATCATGGTCAGAATGTCGAAAATATCCATAGGATCCAGCCTTTCTCACGATTTTATCAACACAATTTTATCAGGGAAAGGTCAAATCCATTATCATGAGTATGTAAAATCTGCGTAAAGCAGCGGTAAACAGCAAGGGAGAGGCATTGCCCCTCCCTACGGATTCAATTTGGGAAACCGCACCGTGACGATGGTACCCTTGCCCACAGTGCTGTCCAGTTCGATGGCAGCGCCCAGAATCATGGCCGCGTGCTTGACGATGGACAGTCCCAAACCGGTACCCCCAATCTCCTTGGAGTGGCTCTTGTCCACCCGGTAGAACCGCTCGAAAACCCGCTCCTGATGCTCAGGGCTGATGCCGATGCCGGTGTCCGCCACAGTCAGGACAGCCTGCTCCTTCTCTGATGAGACCCGCACAATGACCAGGCCGCCGTCTTTGTTGTATTTGACGGCGTTCTCCATCAAGTTAAACAGGATTCCCGAAACCAGCTGGGGAATGCCCCGGATCACGGTTTTTTCCCCTTCCAGCAGGAGGGTAACGTTTTTCAGCTCCGCCGGAGCCGTCAGCTCCTGCATGGCGGTCTTCGCCGCTTCATGCAGGTCGACGGGCGCCCACTGCATGTCCGCCGCACCCTCATCCAGCCGGGACAGGCGCAGCGTGTCCTCCACCAAGTGGATCATCCGCTGAGCCTCGCTGTAGATTTTCTCAGAAAAGTGCCGGGTGTCCTCCGCGGGTACCAAACCGTCCTTCATCAGCTCCGCATAGCCGGAAATGGCGTGCAGGGGCGTTTTCAGCTCGTGGGAGACATTGGCGGTAAATTCCCGGCGCAAGGCCTCCGCCTTCTGCTTCTGGGTCACGTCAAACAGCAGCAGCACCACACCGGAAACGGCTCCGTCGGATTTGACAGGACTGGCAGCAGCAAGATACTCCCCCGCAGCCAGGGAGACGTTCTGCTCCGCCTTTTCCCCGGTGAGGGCTTTTTCCACCAGGGCAGAAATGGCAGCGTTCCGGTTGGCAACATCGAAGTCCGCACCCAGGCAATTGGGAGTCACCTCCAGCAGTCTCGATGCGGCGGGGTTGATACTCAGTATCGTACCGCCGCTGTTCAACAGCACCAGCCCTTCGCTTAACGAGCGGGTAACGGTGTTGAATTCCCGCTGCTTCTGCCTCAATTCCTGAGATTGGGCCCGAAGCCGGCTTTGCTGGGAGTCCAGCCGCCGAAGCAGGGGCTGAATTTCCCCGTATTCCCGGTTGGACAGGGGTTCGTCCAGATTCAACTCGTTGATAGGCTCCACAATATTTTTCGTCAGCCGTCCGGCAAGCAGGGCGGATAGCCCAACGGCAATGACGATCACCAGTGCAATGGGTTTCGCTACACCCAGTACCAGGTTGGGAACCGTGTTCTGGGAAGCGGAAAGCCGAAGCACCGTACCGTCGCTTAAGCGCTGGGCCGTATAAATATAGCGCTCCAACAGGGTGTCGGAATAGCGGAAGCTGGTACCGGAGCCGGAGGCCAGAGCAGCCTTCACTTCTTCCCGCTGCAGGTGGTTCTCCATGGTGCCGGAATTGGAACGGTTGTCGTAGAGCACCGTGCCGTCAGTGGCAATCCATGTGACGCGGCAATCAAGGGTATCCAGTCCGTCAAAGTAGCCGCGGCCCTCGTTTTCCACAGCGTGGGCAATCAGGGTGGTATGCAGCCGCAGCTGTTTCAGCTGGACGTCAGAAAAATAGGTATACAGCGCCCCCAGAATCAGCACCAGAGAAGCCAGCAGCACCGCCAGCGCCGCCAGGAAAATGGAGCGAAAAATTCGCTTCGTCATGATGATGCCTCCATCCGGTAGCCTACGCCCCGAACGGTGCGGATGTATTCGCCGCATTGACCCAGCTTGGTGCGCAGAGTGCCGATGTGCACATCTACCGTCCGGGTCTCGCCCACATAGTCCGTACTCCAGATCCGTTCCAACAGCTGATCCCGGGTAAACACTCTGCCGGGATGCTCCAGAAACAGCTTCAAAAGCTCAAATTCCTTCAGTGTCAGCTCCACCCGATTTTCCCCGGCGTAGACGGTATGGGCCAGCGGGTCCATCCGAAGATCTCCCTGCTGCAGCAGGCCGGGCGCGGCGGCCGGGGAAGCCCGGCGCAGTACTGCCCGGATGCGGGATACCATCTCCATCATGCCGAAGGGTTTGGCAAGGTAATCATCGGCACCCAGGTCCAGACCCACCACCTTATCGTACTCCGTCCCCCGGGCGGAGGCCATCACAATTGGAATCCGGGCAGTGGCGGGATTTGCCCGGAGGGTTTTCAGAATTTCAATGCCGTCCATACCAGGAAGCATAATATCCAGCGCAATGAGCTGAGGCTGTGAACGGCTCAAGGCATCGAACAGCCCCACGCTATCCCGGAAGCCCTCTGCTTCAAAGCCGGACGCCCGCAGGGCGTAAAGCATCAGCTCCCGGATGCTGTCATCATCCTCTACGCAGTAAATCACTTGGGTCCCCTCCCCAAAATACAGTCTGTTTCATCTTTGATGGTACGATAAATTCGTAAGAATTACAAGAGTCGTTTTGTAAAATCCATGTAAAGTACGGCCTGCAGGTATGCAGAAAGTCTCCGCCGGACAGACGGAGACCTTCAGAAAATTCAAATATTGAATACATACTGATCCAGCCGCCGGAAGGCTTCACGCACCCGGCTCAGCGGCAGCGCCAGATTCATTCGGATATGGGTCTGACCGTGAAATGCCCGGCCGTCCTGCCAGATGACGCCAACATCCCAACCGGCGGTAAGCAGCTCATCCATGGTTCTGCCGTGGGCTTCCAACCATCTTTTGCAGTCCAGAAACAGCATGTAGGTACCCTGCGGACGGCTGACCTCCACACCCTCGAAGTGCTTTTCAATGTACTCGCAGGCAAAATCAACATTCCCGGTAATCACCTGCCGCAGTTCCTCTACCCATTCGCAGCCCTCGGGCCTGTAGGCACCCAGAAGCGCGTGCATGCTCATGACGTTCATGGCGTTGTAGTGGCTGAGGGAGCCTTCCTTGTCGCAGCGATCCCGCAGCCGCTGATTGTAGATGATGTGGTAGCTGCCCACCAGTCCCGCCAGATTGAAGGTCTTGGACGGAGCATACAGCGCAACGGTGCGCATTTTCGCGTCCTCGCTTACGGACTGGGTGGGGATATGCTGATAACCGGTGAGGATAATATCGCTCCAGATCTCATCGGAAACCACGGAAACATCGTACTTCCTGTACAGTTCCATGACCTGCTCTACTTCCCAGCGCTCCCAGACCCGGCCGCAGGGGTTGTGGGGAGAGCAGAAAATGGCGGCGTGGATATGGTTTTCCACGATTTTCTTCTCCATATCGGCAAAATCCATGCGCCAGATGCCCTGCGCATCCTTCATCAGGGGGGAGTGGACGATATGGTAGCCGTTGTCTGTCAGACTGTGGGTAAAGCCGATGTAAGTGGGGCTGTGGAGCAGCACGTTGTCGCCCTTGGAGCACAGCACATTCAGCGCGGAAATGACGCCGCCCAACACGCCGTTCTCGTAACCGATGTTCTCGGCACGCAGTCCGGTGACACCGTTATGGGTCTCCTGCCAGCGGATGATCGAATGATAGTATTCTTCCGTGGGATCAAAATAGCCGAAGGCGGGATGGTTTGCCCGCTCAATCATGGCCTCCTGGATGGTAGGCACCACGGGAAAATTCATATCCGCCACCCACATGGGAATGACATCGAAGCCCTCCCGGGGCGCAGGATAACCGGAACCGGGCGCGCCGACTGCATCCACAGCGACAGCATCCTTTCCGCGGCGATCCAGAATGGAGGTGAAATCGTATTTCATGGTTCTTTCTCCTTGTTCATCGATGTTACGTTCATTATAGGACTCCCACACAAAAACAGCAATCCCGTGTTTGAACACGCATAGTCCCGATTTGTAACAAAAATAGCGGCTGCAGAGCCGCTCAACAAACTTATTATAGCAGTTTCGATCTGCGCTGTCAATGTAATTTCTTTCCTAATCCATGGAATTCTGTGTTTTACACAAGCATTTTGTTGTGATATTATCTAAAATACCATATTGAAAAATCGAAAAAACTGTGATAATGTATAAGCACAAAGAGGTGATACCGATGTACAGGTAAATCCTTGAAGGTTCTGATCCCGGCAGATTCGATGGCGGCAGTGGAAGATGGATACAGCGTATAGGTGAAAAGCATATAAGCTCAGAACAGAAGAAAACGCCGCGTACGGAAATAAGGGTGCTTCGGATTGGGAACCAAACCAGGCGGGCAAAAGGATCAAAAACAATTCCGACTTATATGAGCATCTCGCTGAAGAGATTGAAGAAGAATGAATAAGGTTTTGGAAATGGAAATTCGATCAAGGTTGCCCGTCAATCTGCAGAAAGAGAGGTTAACCAACAGATGTTAGATAATAAGAACGAACAGAAATGACCCTTGGCTGCAAAAAACGTGCTGATCACAAGGCATGGCAGTCAAGGGTCATTTCACTTTTACCGGTTTGCGCCCAGCTGGGGCGCTTTTTTACTGCCCCGGATTGACAAGCCCGCTGGGAAAGTGGTACCATGGTGCCGTCAAAAATTTTGCATTCTTTAAAAAGAGAGCTATCAGGAGTACTTATGCAGGCACAGACAAAAACCCCTGTCGGACTGACCGGGAACCAATTGAAGATTCTGGCGTTGGTCGCCATGACTTGCGACCATGTGGGGCTGCAGCTGCTTCCCCGGCTCACCATTCTGCGGATCATCGGGCGGCTGGCGGCACCTCTTTTCGCCTATATGATCGCGGAAGGCTGCCGTTTTACCCGACACCGGGGACGGTACTTAGGAAGAATGCTGGGAATGGCCGCCTTGTGCCAGACGGCATATTTTTTTGCGACGGGATCGGTCTATCAATGTATTTTTGTGACCTTTTCCCTGTCCATTTGCCTGATTTACGCCATAGAAAATGCCGTTAAGCATCGGAACGCTGCATCGGTGCTGCTGGCGGCGGTCACTTTCGCGGCAGTGTGCTTTATCTGCGTGATACTGCCCCGGATTTTGACACACACGGATTTTGCGGTGGACTACGGTCTGTGGGGTGTGATGCTTCCGGTGCTGGTATACGCCGGCAGAACAAAAGAGGAGAAGCTGGCACTGTCCGCTGCCGGACTTTGCCTGCTGGGCTTCCATTACGGCGGAATCCAGTGGTGGGCTCTGCTGAGTCTGCCGCCTCTGATGCTGTACAACGGCCGGCGGGGGAAATGGAATATTGGGAAATTCTTTTATTTCTACTATCCCATTCACCTGGTTGTCATCTACGGACTCAGTCTGTTATTTTAGGAGGAAAAACAATGCGCAAAGATTTCGGAGCCAAGCCAATGCTATATCCCATGCCGGTGCTGATTCTTGGCACCTACGGCGAGGACGGCACACCCAACGCTATGAATGCTGCCTGGGGCGGCATTGTGGACACAGAGCTGATCGGCATCTGCCTTGCCGACCACAAAACCACCCGGAACATCCTCGCCCGGAAGGCCTTCACCGTCTCCATGGCGGATGCAGAGAATATGGCAGCGGCAGACTATGTGGGCATTGTATCCGGGGACAAGGTGCCGGACAAAGTATCCCGGGCAGGCTGGCACACCAGCAAGAGCCGATTTGTGGATGCCCCCATCATTGACGAACTACCCATGACGCTGGAATGCGAGTTTATCAGCTACGACGACGATACGGGTCTTCTCATCGGCCGGATCAAAAACGTCTGCGCCGAGGAATCCATCCTCACCGACGGCCAAATCGACCTTGCCAAATTCCATCCCATCACCTATGACCCCTGCGGACATGGCTATTACACATTGGGAGAAAAGGTGGGCAATGCGTTTCAGGAAGGCCGCATGCTAAAATAATACTATTTCGTAACTATTCAGTCGCACCTCAAATTTCTCATATAAATGATTGTTTATCGCACGAATGTGCGTTGGTTGCTGTGGCGCGGGAGCGCCCAAGGCTCCCTTGTGCAAAGGGAGCTGGCACGGCGAAGCCGTGACTGAGGGATTGCCGCGGTAAAATGTTACGTATTCGCCGGAAATGGGCGAATTCGCAGCTACATGCTGCACAATCCCTCAGTCGCTTCGCGACAGCTCCCTTTGCACAAGGGAGCCTCGGGTGGGCGTCCCACTCTGGTGGAACCAACGGACATTGGTGCGATAAACGATCATTTTGACGAGAGATTCAGGTGCGACTGATACTATTTCTCAATAAAAATGTTTCATTTTTATTGAGAAGGCACCGCCTGATGGCGTTGCCAAATATGTGATTTTCGGGATAGAAAATCACATATTCCCGTCTCATAGGATTCTCTAATGAAAATGTTTAATCAAAATTGATGAAACATTTTAAAAGAGAATCAGTATGAATAGTTACACTATTTCTTAATAAAGTGGTTGAAGCTGTTTTATCATACGATTGACATCGTATGTCGCTGCCCACAGCAAGAAATGTATTGGCTTCGTTTTTAACACTTTCATCTGTGACAAAATCTCTCGCCATCCGCTCTTGTAGATTTCATCAGAGTTTCCCTGATAAAGCGGCTTTCAATCGCTTTTTGAAAACTCGTATAAATTTACCCCACGCGGCATTCGCCGCGTGGGGTAATGATTCATATCAGTGCTTCCGCCAGGTGGAAGGCATCAGCAGAATCATCATGGGAAACAGTTCCAATCTGCCGAAGAGCATATCCGCCGTCAGTACGATCTTTGCCAGCGGAGAAAACATGGAAAAGTTACCCGCCGGACCTACCAGACTCAGACCGGGTCCGATGTTGTTCAGCGTGGCAACCACGGCGGTGACGGTGGTGACGAAATCCAGATTATCCAGTGCCACCAGTAGCATGGACACCACTGCCACCAGAAAATACAACGTCATGTAGCTCTGAACACCCTGAACTGTCTCCCGGCTGATGGGTTTGCCGTCCAGAGTCAGCACCCGAACGGAACGGGGATGCAGGAGTTTGCGAAGCTCTGAGCCCAGCGCTTTGCACAGGATCACCATTCGAGAGACCTTGACGCCGCCGCCAGTGGAACCGGCACAGGCGCCGATCACCATCAAAAACACCAGAACCAGCCGGCTGAGCTGAGGCCACAGGTCAAAGTCCGTGGTGCTGAAGCCCGTGGTGGTGATAATGGAGGACACAGCGAAAAAGGCATGGTGCAGCGCATCAAACACCGTGGGAAACAGTCCCAGAATGTTGACGGTAATGATCATGGTACTTGCCGCGATGATGGCAAAATAAGCCCGAACCTCGGTATTACGCCATGCCATGGCGTACTTTCTCATGAGCAGGAAAAAGTAAACATTGAAGTTCACGCCGAACAGCGCCATGAATACGGCGACAACCCCCTGAAGATAGTAGCTTTGATAATAGCCCATGGAGGCATTTTTGACTCCAAAACCGCCGGTACCGGCAGTACCGAAGGCAGTGCAAAGACTGTCAAACAGGGGCATCCCGCCAAGAAGCAGTAAAACAACCTCCACCACCGTCATGACGATGTAAATGCCGTAGAGAATGGCGGCGGATTTGCGCATATTGGGCACCATCTTGGTGACGGTTGGGCCGGGGCTTTCCGCCCGGAGCAGGTGATTGGCCTGCCCTCCCATGTTTACCAGCGCCAGCATGAACACCAGAATGCCCATGCCCCCCAGCCAGTGGGTAAAGCTGCGCCAAAAGAGCATTCCGTTGTCCAGCACTTCCACATTTGTCAGGATGCTGGCGCCGGTGGTGGTAAAGCCGGAGACCGTCTCAAAGACGGCGTCCAGGTAGCTGGGAATTTGTCCCGACAGGGTAAAGGGCGCCGCACCGATGAGAGAGATAATGACCCAGGCCAGCGCCGTGAGGATAAATCCCTCCCGGGCGTACATATCCCGGCGGACAGGCTTAAACCGGGTCAGCAGGAATCCCAGCAGCCCCGCCGCCGCCATGGTGTACAAAAAGTAAATGCCGGAGGCTTCCCCATAAATTACGGCGACGGCCAGGGGAAGCGCCAGGAAAGCAGCTTCAATGAGCAGAATCAGGCCGAAGAGATAACGAATCAAGGGATAATTCATAACTGCCTCCCCCGTTACCGCCGGACGGCGAAAATATCGTTGAGGCTTCTCAGGCCGCTGTGTGTAGTGACCACGATGACGCTGTCCCCCACCTCAATGGTGTCACTGCCTCTGGGAGTGATGATTCTGCTGTCCCGGGAGATGCAGCCGATGAGCAGGCCATCTTTCAGATGCAGATCCTGCAACGGGATACCGCAGAAATCCGCGCTTGCCGTCACCCGGAATTCCATGGCCTCCACCTTATTGCTTACGATTTTGCAAAGGGTCTCCATGCTGGCATAGGCATCGGAATTCTGCATGGCCCGGACATAGCGCACCACATTGTCCGCGCAGATGTTTCGGGGATAGAACACGGAGCCGAGCGACAAGCTGCCCACCAGCGGCTCATAGGAGCTGCGGTTCACCTTGGTAATAACCTTGGCATTGCTGGTGCGTCCTGCGTAGAGGGAAATGATGATATTCTCCTCATCGATGCCCGTCAGCGCTGCAACGGCATCCATATGCTCGATGCCTTCTTCCTGTAGCAGCCGTTGATCCGTGCCGTCGCCATGGAGGATTGTGGCCCCGGGCAGAAGCTGGCTCAGTTCCTGGCAGCGGTTTTCATCTGCCTCAATAATTTTTAC
Source organism: Faecousia sp. (assembly GCA_051867075.1). Classification (GTDB taxonomy): domain Bacteria; phylum Bacillota; class Clostridia; order Oscillospirales; family Oscillospiraceae; genus Faecousia. The sequence goes on from JBJDYG010000027.1 coordinate 17,196, forward strand.
GTCCATACCGGAAGCCAGGAGTTGCCGGGCCAGATAGAAACCCATGCGTCCGCCGCCGATGAGCATGACCTGACGCACCCGGGTTTTTACCACGCCTACCTGGCGGAAAAAGCGCTGCGCTTCTTCGGGGCTTGCCACCACGGAGATCCTGTCCCCTGCCTTAAGCCGGAACTCGCCGGAGGGAATGATGACCTCCCGCTCTCCCCGCTCCACGGCACAGATCAGCACGTTGGCGCGGAATTTTCCGATGTCTTTCAGCGTAAGGCCGTCCAGAGGAGAGCCCGCCGGCACACCGGTTTTCAGGATTTCCACATGTCCCTTGGCAAAGGTGTCGATTTTGATCGCCGAGGGGAACCGCAGAACCCGGGCCATTTCCGTTGCACAGGCTTCCTCCGGGTTGATGGCCATACTGAGGCCCAGATCATCCTTAATAAGGTTCAGTTCCTCCACGTACATAGGGCTGCGTACCCGGGCGATGGTATGCCGTGCGCCCAGCTTCTTGCCGATGAGGCAGCAGAGCAGATTCAGCTCGTCCGCGCCGGTGCAGGCAATGACCAGATCCGCCCGGTCGGCCCCGGCTTCCAGCTGAACAGCCCGGGACGCGCCGTCACCCTCCACCACCATCACGTCCAGCTCGTTGTTGGACTGATCCAGACGGACTCCGGAGCGATCCACCAGCGTAACCTCATGTTTCTCTTTGGACAGCTGTTCGGCGAGCACGCTGCCGATTTTTCCGTCGCCGATAATCATGATTTTCACATATATCACCCAAATTTTTATACAATCTTTCTTTTTTCTCTACTATAACACAAACTGCGTTCCATTGCAACCGTGGGACGTAATTTGAGGAAAAACCATCAGATGCTGTCATTTTCTGCATTTCCTGCCGAAAATTCTCGCTAATACTCCGTTTATTTTGGGCAAAGCTATGGTTGCGGAACAAAACCGCGAGAAAGCAAAAAGGAGAGAATACGGTATGAAGAGCAACAACCAGATCAACATTCCCCAGGCTCGGGAAGCGATGGACAAGTTCAAGATGCAGGCAGCCAGCGAGGAAGATGTATCTTCTACATCTTAAAGTCAGCCCCATTATGTAACACAAACA
>JBJDYG010000028.1:0-18099 GCA_051867075.1 Faecousia sp.
AATATTGTACGCAGTTATTGGACTAAAATCCAATAATTCCAATGCCTGATATTCTGATTCAAGTATGAATTCAAGTACGGATTCAAGTACGCCTTTCGGCATCGATGTGTAGGACTTGCATATAATGAATAAATATCCGCTCTTGCAAATGGTCTGGATTCCCGGTTTTTTCTTTCATCAGTTTATGCAGTATGAGGGGATCCACCGCGCTGCAGACCGAAATAACCAGGGAATCTGCGATATTTCGCAGTATGCTATTCTTCGAGAAGATTGGGGTAATCGTGACAAACAAAAATATGAAATTAAGGGCGTCAGTGAAACAACTCACTGACGCCTATCGTTATAGTTTTTGTTCAAATGCAAGCCACTTGGATCCATAAGTATCGAAGTGCTACCATTTGTTCCAGTCTTTTCTCAGCTAACTCATATTTATTCGAGAAAGGAATATCCTCTTCGCGAGTAACAGAATACGGATTATTCCGTCCCCAAACATTATAGGGATAGTCACCGGGTTTTGTTGAATGCGGCCCTTTCATATCATTTCTGACCCTTTTACAGACTGCCTCATACTGGAATTCGTTATGCACAATAAGGTTATATCCAATGATAGGAAGCATAAGATTCTGCCTTGTAATGTCATCCGAGTCAAACACCCTCTGTAGCTCATGTTTTAGCCTTCCGCAAACATGTTTTACATGGTCACCGTCTGTATAGGCAAGCATATTACGAATCCTCAGACCATTCTTGCCATGTGGATTACCGAAGAACACGCCCGCGAGTATTGCAAAGAGATTGGGCAAAAGTTCTTTGAGAAGAAGTGGACTGATAAAAAGCTGATCATCAGTATATAGCGTCATTTCCTGCCACCGGACTGAGGTTTGCGGCAAGTCCGGTGGTATTTTTTTGCTTTATTCAAGATGCTCTTGCCATCGCAAAAAGATATGTGTATACTATAGATAAGGAGGCATGTTTATGATTTTATACCATGGAAGTAATATGATCGTGTCTCAGCCCAAGCTGGTACCACAGAATCGCTACCTGGATTTTGGGTACGGATTCTATACAACCACCAACAAAGAGCAGGCAGCTGCCTTTGCACAGAAAGTATCCAAACGGCGCAGATCTGGGAAGCCTACCGTCAATATCTATGAATTTGATGAAGAGAAGGCATTTGCCGAGTGCGCGGTATTGCAATTTGAATCCGCGGATGAAGCATGGTTGGATTTTGTAGCAGCCAACAGGGCCGGTATGTATCAGGGACCGCTGTATGATTATGTCTTTGGCCCTGTTGCAGATGATGATGTTTACACCACCTTCATTCTCTACAGCGCGGGCATCCTGACCAAAGAGCAAACCGTCGAGACGCTGAAAATTAAGAAACTCTATAACCAACTCGTACTTACTTCTGAAAAGGCGCTGTCCTATTTGAAGTATACCGGAACCTTGGAGGTGATCTGATGGACAAAGCAAAGTTTGATGCTATTCTGATGCTGATTGTTCCGCAGGTCGTTCAGCTGATTGTTCAGGAATACGGTCTTGGCGAAGTTGAAGCCTCCAAGCAGTTTTATGGATCTCAGCTTTATGCACTGCTGGAACAGGAGGACACCAAGCTTTGGCAGCTAAGCCCGCTGAAATTATTTGAGCTGTACGACGAAGAGCAGAAAACCGGTGCGATTACCTTCCCGGAGGGATGACTATGAGCAAGCAAGGCACTTTTTTGATCTACTGTACCGAGCATTATAAAACGGCCAAGAATTTAACCGGCGGCCAAGTAGCGGCATTGTTCACGAAATACGCCGTGTGGGATTATCTGTATTCCTGCTTCGATGCCCTGCATACCACCGGAATGAATTATGTTGTTGAGGACATTGATCTGTATATTGCTGGGCAACAGGTAAGATGATTTTTTCTTTGCACATATATACCGCAATAGTATAGACAACATAACTGGAGCTGCCGGAATCCGGCAGCTCCTTTTTCGCAGAATAAGACCTAGAACACGGTTATTATGATAGGATACCACAGGGTCTTTTCTTTGTCTACAGCGTCGCAAAACTTGCATCGCGGCAGCTTTTCCTGTATACTATTCGCGAAACCATAAAGGAGAGAGAACATGGGATATTTCGCAGTGATCGACACAGAAACCAACTGGGCAGATGAAGTTATGTCCATCGGCACCGTGATTGCGGACGAGGACACGTTCCAGCCGGTTGCCGCTAAATATCATATTCTGCCCGAGGAATGCGCCATCGGTGGTATGTTCTACAATGCTCTGTTTCTGGACACGCCGGTGAAGCCTATCCTATGTACCCGGGTGGAAGCCATGGAGAATTTGTCCGGCTGGCTGTCCCGGTATGGCGTGACTTCCCTGTTCGCCTACAACGCGGGCTTTGACCGAAATCATCTGCCGGAGCTGCGGTGCTTCGACTGGTACGACATCATGCGCATCGCAATCTACCGCCAGCACAATCCCAAGATTCCCACCTGTACCGACTGCTACAGCACCGGACGCATGAAACGGGGCTACGGTGTGGAATCCATGCTCCGCCTGCTCTCCGGGAATTGTACATATCGGGAGACGCACAATGCGCTGTTCGATGCTTTGGACGAACTGGAAATCGTCCGGCTTCTCGGCCACGGAATCCACGAATATATTCTGCTGTAAACAGTTGTGGGGTGACGAAACCGTCACCCCCATATTTCATCTCTCTGTCAGGTACGCATAGAGCCCCTCGGCAAAGGCACGGTGTCCTTCTTCCGTGAAATGGACACCATCGAATGTAAGGTCCACATTCCACTGCCCGGCATTCACGAAGGCGATGTCCAGTTTTAGGGACAGGGCTTGATACGCTTCTGCCAGTTTCACGGATTCCGCGATCAGGTTTTCTTCTGTGACCCACTCTCCCCGTTTCATGGGCGGCGGGGCAATCAGCAGAAGATATAAAGGTTTTAATCAGGTTTTAGTATGAGAACCCTTCCCGGTTCAGTACAGCTCCGTGTGCTCCAGCAGGCTTTCCAACCGGCGCATTCGAGCCTCTCCATCGGTGCCGCTGCGGGCAATCAGGTTCATCAGTATTACCTCTGAAACACCCAGCGGCGCGGTGAAGGAATAGGACTGGTCTCCGCTGGCAATGGGTGTGAGCAGCACAATATCCGCTTTCCGGGCCAGAGGGGAGGAGGCCTTGTCGGTGACCAGAATCACACGGGCGCCGTTCTGCTTCGCCAGCTTCATCAGAGGCACGTTGATTCTGGAATACCGCAAAAAGCTGTATACCATCAGGCAGTCCTCCTGGCCGATATCCAGAATTGTTTCCACTGAGCTGGCATCCGCGTTCACCACGGGGATTACATGAGGCAGCAGCTTGACCAGTCGGGTGGCCATATACTGGGCGCAGCTGGAGGTGGTGTGGAAGCCGGCGATGTATTTGTGCCGGCTTTGCAGCAGCACGTCCACGGTCTGCTGAACGGTGGCGTCATCCAGCCGCCTGAATGCCTTTCGCAGATTGTCAAGAATATGACTGCTGAGCGCATCGATCATATCCCGCTCGGAACCCGCATTTTGCGGCAGCGTTTCCGTGGGCGCGGACAGATTCCGCTGATACTGGTCGGCTATGCGGGAATTCATGGCGCCGCGAAACTGGGTATAGCTGTCAAAGCCCAGCTTGTGAATCAGGCGGATCACCGAGGTATCGCTGACACCTACGGCTGAAGCCAGCTCCCGGGAGGTACACAGGCCGATGGTGTCCAGATGATCGATAATATAATCCGCCGCCCGCGCTTCCGATGGGGTGAGAATCAGTTCCTCGATTTTACGAATGATCGGATCCATTCTTACGCCCCCGGGAGTCAGTCCACGAAAAGGCCTTCGTTGCAGACGGTCATGTCCTTGTGGAGCAGGTTTTCGACTTCCCGGAACAGGGAACGCTGGCGCATTCCGGCTCCCAGAATCAGCTTTTCTCTGGGAATCACCAGGGCATAGGCCTCCCGGCCGTTGGCTGCTTCCGCGGTGGAGATGGCTTCGCCGGTTTCCGCGTCCAGGGTGCAGATCAGGTCCGGGAAGGTGGCCAGCCGCCTGCCATCCTGCTCGGCCAGCATATACTCGTTGAAGAAGGTCAGACTGACCCGTCCCGCACTGCCGGCCACATCCAGACGGCCCACGTCCAGACCGCCCTCCATTTTCAGCTCGTAGTTTTCGATTTTTCCCCTGACCAGCACTCTGGCGTCCATCTTTTCCTCAAGGGCAGCAACAAATTCACTGCCGCGGGCGCAGGCGGAATAGAGTTTTCCAATTGCAATTGCCTGAGAAATGGCGCCGACGGCGCCGTTTTTTGCCAGATACGCCGCCGTCACGGGATTGCGAATCACGCCGACCATGCCGCCGCTGGCAACCGCGCACTGGCGGGTCATCCGCGCGGTGGTGTCCAGACGGCCCCGGGCAACGGTTTCGATATACCGGTCGGGATTGCCGCCGCAGGAGGACTGGACGGACATATAATCAGCAATAGTATTCAGGCCCATGCTTCCCATGGTACCCGTGGGATGTGCCCTGCCATTACAGGGGGCGTCCACAATGGGAATGCCGGTGAGGGCAGAAATAATCCAGCCGTTGGCGGTGGAGATCGCGCCGTTTTCGCAGGAGATGAAGCCGGCGATTTTCTGACCGGTCATCTCCTCAAAGTTCTTTAGCGCGGTCATCCAGTGCTGGGCCGTCAGGTGAACGTCCTTGGCGGAAGGCGCGCCAACGGTGGAAACCGTTACAACCACAGCGTCCGGATCCAGCTCGGATACATCCAGCATGGTCAGCGCGTCGGTATGGCGGAAGGTCTCCTCCAGAGCCTCCCGTCCGGCGCTCAGCAGGCCGCCGCCACCGCCGCCCAGAGGCAGGCCGCCCATCAGGGCCAGCTCACACAGTCCTTTTGTCAGTTTCATCATAGCGGTATCTCCTTATCGACGGATAGATTCAAAGTAGGCGAACAGGCCCTCGGCCAGAACGGGATCAATCACGGGGATGCCGACCTCCGCCTCGAGCCACTTCGCTACGCCGATGGTGGCAAGGCCTGTGCATCCCAGCGCGATGACCCCCGCGCCCATGGCCTTGATCCGTTTGGCGCATTCCAGACAGCTGGCTTTGCCCTCCGGGGTCATCAGGTCCAGCGTGCTGTTGACACCATCGGGCTTCTCCACGCAGACCAGCTTTTCCTTCGCCATCCGCACATAGGCCTTGGGCGCGTAATCCACAATGCCCAGAACGCCGATCTTTTCGCTGTATTTGCTGGCAACGGCAACGGTGGTCTCGCCTCCGCCGGTAACAGGCATGCCGGGCAGCGCCTGGCGAATCTCCGCCACGCCGGGATCGTCCGCGCAGCTGACAAGAATCATGTCCTTGTCCCGGAATTCCTTTGCCAGCGCCACAATCTTGGGGACGGCGATCCGCTCCAGCGCATGGCTGTGGATGCCCTCCCACTGGTCGGGAATACAGCGGCTCTCCACTTCGATTCCCGGAAAATTCTCCATAATCAGCCGGCCGTGCATATCCACGAAATCCGGATCCTCCGAGGTGAGGACACGAATCAGGCCGACCCTGAAAGGCTTCTTTTCAGACATACGGTTCCCCTCAAATCAGGAATTCGCCGTCCTGAATGACCAGAAGGTCGTCCAGATACAGCGTGGGCCTCAGAATAATGCCGTCCATATGGCAGTCTGCCTTATTGACGCCGCCAAAGGAGGTGTTGGTACCAAAGGCAACGTGAACCGTTCCGTAGACCTTCTCGTCCTCCAGAATGATTCCGTTGAGAATCGCCGCTTCGTTTGTGCCGATGCCCAGCTCCGCAACCGTGCGGTTCCGGTCATTGGCCAGCAGAATATCCAGCATCTCGCTCTTCTGCCCGGTAATGCTCTGAATCTTTCCATCGTGGATGACAAACTTCAGGGGGGAATCCAGCTTGCCGATGCCCACCATGGAGCCGTCCACGATCATTTCTCCCTCAACCGCGTCCTCCAGCGGCGCGATATAGCCCTCGCCGGAGGGCAGGTTGCCGCACTGGCCCTTTTCCCGATACACTCCGGGGCTGGGAACACCGTCCCGTCCCGCAAGCCCCAGCTTCAGGGTGCAGCCATCCTTAATAATGGTGGCGGTGCTGGCTTTGGTCAGAAGCTCGCAGACCTTGGCGGTCAGGAGCTCCACCGCCTTGTAGTCCGCAGTCATGGCGCCCTGACGGAACATCTCCTCGGTAATGCCGGGCATGGTGGCAATCCGCGTGCCGGTTTTCTGGGCGGCGATCTTGGCGTTGGTATGGGTCAGGGACTTGGCGGTGGGGCAGATGACCACGTCCGCGGCTTTCATCGCTTCCGCGATGGTTCTGGGCGGCTCCTGACCGGATACCTCCCGCTCCCCCATGACCATCAGCATGGCCTCGCAGCCCAGCTCTTTGGCTCCCTCATACAGGGCCTGACCGATGGTGAGACGGGTGTCATCGGTGATGATCAGCACATCCTCCTCTGGCTTCACCGCCAGACAGGCGGTCATCACATTTTTCGCGATATCTTTCAGTTCCATACTGTTTCTCCTTACAGGTCGGTGACTTCCGAGATCACTCTTGCCAGCAGTGTCCGGGGCAAAACCACCAGCTTGCCGGTCTTCTCGGCAAACATCTTCTTCATTTCCTGAGTAAAGCCGATGCAGTCCAGCACCACCACATCCACATCGTCCATATCCCGAATCCGCTCCGCGGCGGCTTCCAAAGCTGCCCAGTCGCCATAGGGGGAGGCGGCAACGCTGACACAGCGGTCCACAAACCCAGCCCATTTCTGCGTATTCTGCTCCAGCTGCAGCGGGGATGGCGTCACCGCCGCGATGGAGGATTTTTTGCTCAGCAGCGGCACCACCCTGTGCAGCACGTCGCAGGGAAATACCATAGGCACATGGGCCGTCAGCGACGCGGGGAAGCTGCCCGTGCAGAACACCATAATCAGCGCCACCCCGGCCGCTTCCAGCTCGTCGATTCCTTTTTGCAGATTGCCGAGGATATAGCGTTCGGCAAAGGTGACGGAGGTACCGTCGGTGAGGCGGGATACGAGAACATAATCCCCTTCCTGCGGGGTAAAGGTCTCGATCTCGGCCCGGGTCAGGCCGTCCAGCCCGCCCCGCTGCAGCAGCTCGATTTTACCATCAAAGATATCCATAATATCGCAGGTCACATCCACCCGGGGCGCCTGCCCGATGGTAATGGCACCAATTTTCATGTTAAATCTCCTTTCTATTGCGCAAAAGCGGAGGAGCGGCTGCTCCCCCGCCCACATTCCACCGGAAAACGGGCCGGCGGAAGCAAAAGCGGATTACTCCCTGCCCAGCGTCTGCAGGTGGGCCATGCTGCCGTAGAGCTTCTGCAGCCGGGCGTATTCCGCCGGGTCGTAGAAGCTGACCTCGCCGCGGCCAAAGCTCTTGGCCACCTCCAGCATGAAGCGGGAAGCCTCTTCCACATCGGCGAAGTGGCTCGCGCCGGTGGCGCAGCCCGGTACGGGAGTCTCCGTGGTGATCGCCACGCCGACACAGGGGGCGTCCGTGGCGGTACAGGGCTGCAGGATGCTGTTGAGGTGGTAAACATCATTGCCGTAGGGAGTGATGTCCTGCATACTCAAGGGGAACACCCAGGGCAGCTGACCGGTAGTGCGCTGCATGATGTCCAGCAGCGTTTCAGAGACAGGCAGAATCCAGCCCTTCTTAACGGTGTTGGAGATGGCAAAGCCCCGGGTGTTGATGACCCGGTTGCCCTTGGTGGTGTCCACGGTGAGGATGGCATCCAGCTCGGGGCTGACCTCCTCCCGGTTCACCTGAGACATTTCCACCGGGGAGCCCATAAAGGGGACAGGCTTATGGGGCGCGGTGGGAGCGTGGGGGCAGATCTGGGTAGAGACAAATACGTCGCCGTCCAGATAGTCGCCCTTGCGCTGCATATCCAGCAGCTTGGCGGCAACGGCCAGCGCCGCCAGAGCGCCGTCACCGTCGGATACGAAGCCGATCATCTCGGGCCGTGCGCCGATGCCGCCCAGACGGCCCAGAATGCCGATGGTGGGAGCATCGCCGCCGGAGGACTTGCCTCTGGTGCCGGGGATACGCACCTTGACCATATCGGTACTGCCCTTGGGTCCCACCAGAGGATAAACCTCAACGTTGGCATCGGGATTGACGGATTTCAGGTAAGCTTTGACAGCGCTGCCGTCTACGGTGCTGCTGTCGAGAATGTCAAACACTTCAATTACCTGCTTAATGAGCATAGGAAAACCTCCTGAATTGACGCCGGCAAAATTCTGAATTGACGCCGGTGACTGTATGCAGATATCATACCAGATTTTCAACAAAAATCAATAGTAATCAGGATATGAAAAAATATTTTTAATAATCGCAACAGAATAATAAACATATACTGTGTTAAATTAATTTCAATATTTCTTGTTTTTGATAAAATATAGCAAATTATAACGCAATTAAGTTCCTTTTTTAATATCGTCATTTTTGTCGAATGCATTTGTTCTCCCGGAATGGACATTTTCCTGTTGACACAGTTTGCAAGACGCACTATAATAAGTTGCAAGCTATCATAAGTGTTCGCGAGAGGTTAGAATTTTGTGAAGGCTTTGTGCATGGCAAACTGAATTCTGGAGGAAACTGTTATGAACGAAAACCCCGAACTGCTGGAACAGCAACAGATTTCCGCCGCTGAGCATCCCAAGGCATGGGACCCCCGGGTTCTGATTCTGGGCATCCCCCTGTGTCTGGTAGGCTGTATCATCGGCCTGGAGCTGATCGTGCGCACCGGCGTCACCCCCAACACATCCATTATCGGCGCTCTGTTCGCAATTCTTCTGTCCCGCATCCCGATCCGGTTCTTTAAGGACTACCGCAATGTACATCGCCAGAATCTGCTGCAGACCTCTATCTCCGCTGCGACCTTCTCCGCCGCGAACTGCATGATTCTGCCCATTGGCATTCCTTACCTCATGGGACGCTCTGACCTGGTGTTCCCCATGCTGATCGGTGTCACGCTGGCTACCGTCGTGGATGCCGCCATTCTTTACAACTGCTTCGATTCCGAGATGTTCCCCGCCGAGGGTGCCTGGCCTCCCGGTCTGGCGGCTGCCGAATCCATCAAGGCCGTCGTTGAAAAGGGCAAGAAAGCCGTCATGCTGATTGTCGGTATCGGCCTGGGCTGGGTCGGCAAGATTGCCGGCATCCCCATGGATCTGCTGGGCGTCTCCTGGTTCGGCGATTTTTACGCCATGCTGGCACTGGGCATCGGCTCCATCATCATCGGCGTGATTAAGACCAACAGCCTGTCCTTCGCGATTTTCGGACATAAGTTCCTGGCCGGCACCGTTGGCCTGTTTGGCGCCGATTTCTCCTACAGCGCCTACACCGCTCTGAACTATATGCCTCACGGCGTTATGATCGGCGCCGGTATCGTTTCTCTGGTGCAGTGCGGCGTGCAGCTGTTCCGCAAGACCAAGAATGAAAAGGCTTCCGTGGCCCGGATTACCACCAGCAGCGCCAAGATGAAGAAAACCCTGGCCATCGGCTACGGCGCGTATCTGGCTGTGGCTCTGCTGATCGCCATTGTTGGCGGACTTCTCAGTGAGATGAGCGTTCCCCAGTTCATTGTGTGGCTGATCTTCGCCGCTCTGGCCGCTGAGGCTTCCGAGCTGATCGTCGGTGTTTCCGCCATGTACTCCGGTTGGTTCCCCGGCTTTGCCACCGCCCTGATTTTCCTGATTCTGGGTATGCTGATGGGCTTCCCCATGCTGCCCCTGGGCCTGCTGGTGGGCTTCACCGCCGCCACCGGCCCCTGCTTCTCCGATATGGCTTACGACCTGAAGTGCGGCTATATCCTCCGGGGCAACGGCGCCAATCCCGAACTGGAAAAGGAAGGCAGAAAGCAACAGTTTTATGCCGAGCTGATGGGCTTCGCCATCGCCTTCATCATGGTCGCCATTTTTGCGTTCCGTTACTTCAATCAGGGCCTCTACGTGAAAGTCTCCGAGACCTTCGTGGCCACCATTCAGGCCGGCGCTTCCGCGGATGTTGCCAAGTGGCTGCTGATCTGGGCCATTCCCGGCGCTCTGATTCAGCTCTTCGGCGGCAATCATCAGACCGGTATCCTCTTCGCTACCGGCCTGCTGGTAGGCTCCATCATCAACGGCCTGACCATTCTTGTGGGTCTTCTGATTCGTGTGATTGCTGTTCGCGTCAACAAGGAAAACGAGCAGACCCTCAACATTCTGGGTGCCGGCGCACTGGCTGGTGCTGCCATCTACAGCTTCTTTACCGCCACGCTGGGCCTCGTGAAGAAGAAGTAAACCGCAGACAGCTGCCTGCCGCGTGATTGGCAGATAGCCCAAACCAAAGCCGCCGGAGCGTTCCGGCGGCTTTTTGGTTTGAAAAGGAAAGGAAACAGCAGATGAACTATCTTGTGGTCATTCTCCCGAAACTTCTCAGCTTTTTACTGCTGATCGGACTGGGATATCTGATTTCCGCTTTGGGAATTGTCCGCCGGGAGGGACTGTCCTCCCTGTCCGCGCTGCTGATTCGGGTGGCGCTGCCCTGCCTGACGGTATCGCTGATGCACCAGCGGGGAACGACCTTCGCTTCCCTGCTTGACTGCCGGCGCATGGTCCTGTGGCAGGTGGGAGGCTACCTGGTCCTGGCAGCGGCGGGCATTGCGTGCACCCGCCTGTTCCGAATCAAAGCCCCCCGGTCCAACGTACATCAGGGCTGCATGGTCGGCGGAAATTACGCCTTTGTGGTGATTCCCATGATCATGGCGCTGTACGCCGGTACGGATGGGGAGCAGTATATTCCCATTTGCTCGGCGGTGGATACCATTGTGGTATGGACGCTGGGGCTGGCGCTCTTCACCCGGGGGATTTCCGGCCGGGAGCCAAAGCTGAAAACGCTGTGCAAGCGCCTGATGAATCCGATTGTTCTCGCGATTTTTGGGATGCTGACTCTCAATTCACTGGGCGTCCAGCTGCCGGAACTGATACTGGACCTCTGCGCGGATATCGGCGGAATCAGCTACAGTCTGGGGCTGATCTATGTGGGCTGCAATGTGTTCTACCTGAACAAAGGCAGCCTGTCCCTAATGAAGCCTGTAAGCCTGATTCTTCTGACGAAGCTTCTTCTGGTTCCGCTGCTCATGTACCTGGCGGCCTCCCGGTTCCTGCCGGAGACCGAAGCGGTAATTCTGATGCTGATTATGGGCGCGCCCTCCATGACGACCAGTGTGATGATTGCGGACCAGCACGGTCTGGACGTTGACTACGCCGCCACAGCGGTATTCGCCACAACGCTGGGCTGTCTGCTTTCTGTCCCGCTGCTGTTCGCGGCCAAGGCGCTGTTACATCTATAGAATAAGGAGCGTTGATTATGGAACTAACCGATGTGCTCGCCGGCAGGCACAGCATCCGCCGGTTTCGGCAGGAACCGGTAGACCCGGCGCTGCTGGAGCAGCTGATTGCCGCTGCCGTGCAGGCGCCTACCGCCAGCAACCTGCAGGCGTGGCGTTTTCTGGTGGCGGTGGAACCGTCTCTCGTTCACAAGCTGGATCTGTTCAGCCCCGGGCTCAGCGGCAATCCGCCGGCAATCATCGCCATATGTTCCGATTTGGAGGAGGTCTCCCGGCGGGGGAGCAAGCACAGTCTGGAATACGGCTGCATGATGGATGCCGCCATGGCGGCGGAAAACCTGATGCTGAAGGCTGTGGAGCTGGGGCTGGGCACCTGCGCCATCAAAAGCTACCACGCGCAGTCGGTGCGCCGGCTGCTGAAGCTTCCGGAAACCCTGCGCCTGGAGCTGCTGATTTCCGTGGGCTGGCCGGAGGGAGCGCCCAGAGCGCCCCAGCGCAAGCCCATGGAGCAGGTTCTTTTCTGGAACGAATGGGAGGAAACGAAATGAAAGATATTCAGGCCAGAGAGCTTCTGATCTATATGCTGACCAGCGCTGCCGGACTGCCCGAGGAGCCAAAATCCTATGGCCCTCTTCGGATGATCGAAGCGGCCAGCCGGCTGGCCGCGCTGCTGCTGCAGGAAAATCCGAAGGACCCCGCCTTGAATGCTGTGCGCGGCATCATCGAGGCCGGGAAGAATAAAAACATGACCGACCCTGACGGTTTTCAGGATATGCTCCAGGACGCGGTGCTGGCTGCCGTGGATCTGATCTGACGGGGCCTGTAAAATCGGCCATCCTGCAATGCCGGGGTAATTTCACGTCTACGGTTCAATGACGATCCGGACAAGCCACTGCGCTGCACCCTGGAAGGAAAACGCAAACAGACAACAAAAATCATGGTTTCGGGGGAAAATTCCCCCACCATGGATTGTAGCGGCACAGGCTGCTATCAAGGATGGCAGGAATTAAGTGATTTTCAGATGTTCGGAACCTTCATGATTACCCAAGCGGATGCCAAAGCATATATGTATGCAATCTCACCCCTGCGAAGGGTGCATCGGTTCCGTGACATTCAGGTAAATCTCTATATCTAGCACAGATCCCCAACCGCTTTTACGCGGTTGGGGATTTTTGCGTTTATAGGAATCGGCTCCGGAGCACATTCGATTTCTCCGCCCTCCAACGCTACAATAGCAGTATCACAAGATAAGGAGGACTATCCATGAACATCCACTATATCCGTCCAGGTGATTACTACATTCCAGACCTGACGCTACCGAAAGAATCCCGTCCCATCGGCAAATGGGGACGAATGCACCGGGACTATCTGCGAGAGCACAAGCCGATTCAGTACAACTGCCTGCTTCTATCCGGCAAGCTGTGGACATACCTTGCTGACCTGAATGAGCAGGCGCAGGACAGGCTGGAACGAATCATTGATCAGATGAAAGCCGCCGATGGAATCACGGAAGCCTTGAAAGCAAGCGACCCGATGGCTTGGGTTGGTGCCATGAACAACATCCGTTTCAGGGCCGAGGCGATTATCCGGGAGGAGCTGATCTTTGTATGAACATGGCGGAGTATATCCAAGCACTGGAAACCTATGTGGCATCTCACAAGCTGAATCTGGGAGACGGCGATTCTGTCCTGTCATTGCTCTATGAGGCATACGGTGATAGCAATCGGATGTATGATGACCAAATCAAAAAGCCATGATTTACGGCTATGCAAGAGTATCAACCGCCACTCAGGGCAGGGACGGGAACAGTCTGGAAGATCAGGTTGCCGCTCTGGAGAAATACGGCTGCCAGGAGATCGTGAAAGAGGCATTCACGGGGAAAACAATGGAGCGTGCCTCAGCACAATCTGTTTGCGGGCAAGGTCTACATCCTGATTCTGGATGTTCCGCACTGTGGCAGCCCGACAGCCGCTGTTTAAGAGGAAATTGATGATAACCCAATTCCGATACTCGCAGAAATTACAGTTCGCTTCAGGCTTCTTCAGGAGGATCAGAAGTTCTTCGTCAGTGTAGACCTCCTTCACCGTTTCGGGAGCCTTGAAGATTTTGATGTTCAGATCGGTGTGTCCTTCCTCATTGCACCAAGAGAAGAAGACCTTCAATGTGCGAGTGTAACTGTTGATTGAACTTGTGGACAGCCCCTCTTCCCGCATGGAAAGAACCATCTTGTCAAGTTCCGCAGTATTCAAGCGGTTCAGAGGGAGGGTTACATCCAATCTTTTGGAGATGGAGTGGAAATGTTGCTTGTAGGTACTCAGAGTTTTGTCCTTTACGCCTCTGGCAGCAGCCGAAGAGAGAAAAAGATCAAAATACTCGGAAACGGGGGATTTCTGAACATTTCGCATGGATATTCTTGCCATAACTACACCTCTTGAATGACTCAAATTTGCAGAGTATTCAAGCGGTCTAAAAATCCAGCCGAAAAAGCAGCGGAAAAGAAAAAAGTGTTGAAAACCAATGGTTTTCAACACTTTTGGTGGAGATAAGCGGGATCGAACCGCTGACCTCTTGAATGCCATGGCCCATGTGGAATAATACACAATGGAAAATCTGTGCTTTTCCTTGAAAAACAAGAAATATTGGAAATATTGTACGCAGTTATTGGACTAAAATCCAATAATTCCAATGCCTGATATTCTGATTCAAGTATGAATTCAAGTACGGATTCAAGTACGCCTTTCGGCATCGATGTGTAGGACTTGCATATAATGAATAAATATCCGCTCTTGCAAATGGTCTGGATTCCCGGTTTTTTCTTTCATCAGTTTAGGAAGCTACCTGTGGTACAATCGACTTTCCTCTCACTCTCCGATACAATGGCAGTACCAAAGTAAAGGAGGATTGAGCATGGACATCAACTATATCCGTGTGGGTGATTATTTTATCCCAGACCTGACGCTGCCGGAGGAGAATCACCCCATTGGCAAGTGGGGGCGAATGCACCGGGACTATCTGAGAGAGCACAAGCCAATTCAATACAATTGTCTGCTGCTGTCCGGTGAGCTGTGGACATACCTCGCTGACCTGAATCAACAGGCGCAGGACAGGCTGGAACGGATAAGCGACCAGTTGAAGATTGCCGAGGGAATCACAGAAGCTCTGAAAGCCAGCGATCCAATGGCA
This sequence comes from Faecousia sp., assembly GCA_051867075.1. Classification (GTDB taxonomy): domain Bacteria; phylum Bacillota; class Clostridia; order Oscillospirales; family Oscillospiraceae; genus Faecousia. Next base: position 14,583 of record JBJDYG010000028.1, read on the forward strand.
TGGGTACAGAAAATGAACAACATATGCTCCAGAGCCGAGGAAATCGTCCGAGAGGAGCTGATCTATGCATGAACATGGAAGAATATTTCCGGGCACTGGAAACCTATGTGGCATCCCGCAAGCTGAATCTGGGGGATAGCGAATCTGTTCTGTCGCTGCTCTATGAGGCTTACGGCGATGTGAACCGCATAGACGATGACCAGGTCAAAGCGGATTTCGGTGAGTTGTACCGCTTGCTGAACGGAATGCCCATGCGGGAAATGGACTGGATAATCAATCCTGTCTGTGCCCTCTGCCGGGATCATGAACGGAACGGATTTGTGCATGGTGTGCAGGTAGGCATCCGATTGGCGCAGGAAACGCAGATTGCTGAATAAATCATATATTCAATGCCTCGGCTCCGTTCTGGAGTCGAGGCACATTTTGCGTGTTTTTTGCCTCACACCTTCATGATACGGCGACAGCCGACTCTTTCATAGAGCCGGCTGTTGTTATTTCTCCTTTATTTTCAGGGGTGTATCACTTTTTGGTGGGACATCCCTGTATTGTTTCAGTCGGTAGAAATCAGGTAGTCAAGATAGTCTTGGCACGCAGGCAGTCGTGGAGTATTGGCAATGATACCGATATACACGCTGTCAGAGAAACCGGCTTCCTGAAAAGCAGAAAGTTTGGTCAACTCCACCGCATTGCTTTGGGTTTGCGTCACTACTATATATTCCTGTGCCTCATTCAGATTATACTCCACAGCGTTGTCTTCCAGAATGACCTGATTGGCAGTCAGATAGGCGGAATCCACCAAATTCGTTAAATCCAGCAGATAGCCGCTGGCAGAGCAGAGATCGTAGGCTTCCCGATTCATGAGAACCAAATCCAATTGCTTGGAATTGATTGTTGCCAGTAGCTTCATTCTGGATGCGTAGGCGTATTCGTGATCGGAGGCGGCGGGATCATCGGACAGGTACAGATCCCGGTAGAGACGCATCTCGGTGCACTTGGGATTCAGCCCACGGCAGGTCAGATAGTCCTCCGTCAACCGGGCTTCCATATCCTCGCCCACAGAAACGTTCAGACAGGCGAGATACACCACCGGTTCTTTTTTGGTCGCTGCACGATACACCCCGGACACCAGGATGCCCAATGCAAGAATGGTCAGAAGAATCGGCGCTTTGTAGTACAGCCAGATGTGTTCCAGCTTTTTCGCTGGGGTCAGCTGGCGGAAACCTTCCCGCCGCTGGCGGCGCTCCTCCGGGGACAGCTTCATTGGTCTCCTCCATTCTCCTCCGCCGGGTCATAGGAGCAGGCGCGGATCACTCTGCCTAACAGATAGGAACTGAGCAGGGCACAGAGCCCCTCACCGAAAACAATCAGCGGTGAAAAAACCGCAACCACAGCAAAAAACATTGCGAAGTGGATTGCAAACACCAGAATCGTGCAGAACAAATAGTGGATGCCGATAAGCAGGGAGTTTTTCAACATTGCCCAGTTGGTGTTTTTTACACTGGCAACCAACGGAAAAACATAGATCAGCACAATGACATAAGCGATGGCTGCCACAATGATCAGCGCCAAACCCAGCGTGCAAATCACGGACACAATGCCGGTGGTGCCTTTGTAAAGATGGTAGAGAATGTATCCATCCGCTCCCAGCAGGAGACCCAGCCCCAGCAGGATCAGCCAAAGAATGGTAGCCTGCCGGAAGTTCTCCCGGAAGGCTTTGAAAAACCGGCTTGTTATGGGAGGCTCTTCCCCCCGGGCAATCCGCAAGGTCACATCATACAATGCGGCCGTGGCGGCTCCCAGGGTGAAAACCGGCAAGGAGCAGACAAACCACAGAAGGTTCAGGTAGCATCCATAGCACAGCTTCAGCATGATTTGGCTGAACTTACTGTCATAAGAAAAAAATCTCATACACAATCCTCAGATGGTGCCCGTGGAGTCACGGTAAATTAAATTTGTCTCCGTGTGAATGGTTCGAAAATCCAAAGAGGGTTCCTTGATTCTGGAAATCAGCAGGTGGACAGCAGAATAGGCAATGACCTGGGTGTGGATATGCACCGTGGTCAGGGAGGGTTTGCTGAACCGGGACTCGGCGGAGTCGTCAAAGCCGCAGATCCGCACATCCCTGGGCACCTGCTTTCCACATTCTTCCAACGCCTGGATCAGATCCAGGGCCACAAAATCATTGGCGCAAATAAAGACATCCGGCAGCTCTGGCATGGATGCAATGGCCTTCCTGTATTCCATTTGACTGGTGGGCTGGATCACAAAGCGTTTGTCCACCTTCTGCCCTGCCATCAGCATAGCAAGATAAAAGGCAGTATAGCGCTCGAAGAAGGATTGGCAGTGGTCGTAAACTCCAGCGAATCCAATCCTGGTGCAACCCTGCTCCAGCATCTCATTCACGAAACGGGTAATTTCCGTGGTGTTATCCATATAGAGCTGATCCGCAGGGAGGCTTCTTCCGCCCCGTTTGGCGGGGCCGTCCACAAACAGAATGGGGATATCCAGACCGCAAAGCATCTGGTCGTAATCCCAGTCAAACATCTCAATGCACATGATGGCTTTGATCTGCTCCATATTCATGGTAATGGGAAGGGTCTTATTGGCAAACTCTGCCGCCGTGACCCGATGGGTGTTCATGGTGTAGCCAAGCTGGGAAATTTCCCGCTGGAACTTGTCCAGCATCAGGGACGCAAAATGGGAATGGCTCAGGAAGGATCCGGTGAGCAGGGCAATCTCTCCCTGATAGCCCGGTGCCTGGGGACGTTCCCCGCCGGCAGGGGCAGCCCCGCCGGAGACGGCGGCAAAGGAACCGGCGTAGGAGAACTGCTTATAGCCCATCTCAACGGCTTTCTGTAAAATCTTTTCTCTGGTGGCGTCTGCCAGGCCCTCGGAATTGTTAATTGCCTTGGATACCGTGTTCCTGGAAATACCCAGGGTATCGGCGATATCCTGTATGGTAACCTTCTTGTTCATCTTGGTCCTCCTGATTCATGCGCTTTTGTAAAATTAGTATAGCACATTTAATATGCAAATGTCAAATTATCTTCCTCAGCATAGTGTGCAAATCTCTTAACTCAAAATCGTGCAAATGCACTAAATATTGGGCAAATGTAAAATTTGTGTTGACAAGATCGGTGCCGAGTGTTACCATGAAGTTGTCAAAAACCTCCACGAATTGTGCAAATGCAAAATTCCGGAAGGGTATATGTAAAAAGGAGGAGTTAAATGAAAGGAGCAATGACACGCGCCTCTGAAAAAAAGGGAAAAGCATCCAGACTGCATAACACGCTTATTTACATGCGCCAGCACTGGCAGCTCTATGTGATCTTCATGCTGCCTGCCGTACTGCTGACCGTCATCTTCCGTTACATCCCCATGGGCGGTGTGATGATTGCGTTCACGGAGTACAACCCCATCAGAGGTATCTTAGGAAGTGAATGGGTAGGGTTCAGTCACTTTACCCGGTTCCTGTCGTCCCCGGACTTTATGCAGTATCTGATGAATACGCTGAAGC
>JBJDYG010000029.1:0-17991 GCA_051867075.1 Faecousia sp.
CCGCCGCGGAAGCCGCCGCCATGTGCCGGGACCGGAAGCGCCGGGTGACCCTGATTTCCGGGGCGGCACACCCCGATGTGATTCAGACCGTGAAGACCTACTGTTACGGCACCGGGGATGAACTGCGGATCATTCCCGCGAAGGATGGCAAGACGGACATTTCCGCGATGAAAGAATTGTTAACCGGGGATGTGGCCTCTGTATACATCCAGCAGCCCAACTTCTATGGTCAGTTTGAGGATGCCGAGACCATCGGACAGATCGTCCACGAAAACGGCTCTGTGTACATCATGGGCTGCAATCCCATCGCCCTCGCCATCATGAAGACGCCTAAAGACTGCGGCGCGGACATTGCCGTAGGCGAGGGCCAGCCCCTGGGTATGCCCTTAAGCTTTGGCGGCCCGTACCTGGGCTTCATGGCCGCCACGGAAAAGTACATGCGCAAGCTGCCCGGCAGAATCGTGGGTCAGACCGTGGATTCCGCCGGAAACCGGGCCTTTGTCCTGTCCCTGCAGGCTCGGGAGCAGCACATCCGCCGGGAAAAGGCCAGCTCCAACATCTGTTCCAATGAGGCCCTGTGCGCCCTGACCGCCGGGGTGTACATGGCGGCTATGGGCCCCGAGGGTATGGCTCAGGCAGCAAAGCAGTCCATGGCCAAGGCTCACTATCTGGCTGCCGCCTTGTGCGGCATCGAGGGTGTTTCCCTTGCCTATACCGGCCCCTTCTTCCATGAGTTCGTTACCACCATGCCCAAAGCAGATGCCGTTCTGGAAGCATTGGAAAAAGAAGGCATTCTGGGTGGCTTGCCCATTCCTGAGGGCATTCTGTGGTGCGCCACTGAGAAGGTTTCCAAAGCGGAACTGGATCGTACCGTTGCCGTTGTCAAGGAGGTGCTGAAAGCATGAAGCTGATTTTTGAAAAAAGCGTCCCCGGACGGGGCATGGCCTATCTTCCCGCCTGCGACGTGGTCACCGTATCCATGCCCGCCGGGCTGGAACGCCGGGAAAAACCCAAGCTGCCTCAGATCAGTGAAACCGACCTGAGCCGTCATTATACGGAGCTGAATAAAAATGTCCATGGTGTCAACTGCGGCTTCTATCCCTTAGGCTCCTGCACCATGAAGTACAATCCCCGCATCGACGAGGAAATGGCGGCGCTGCCCGGTTTTACGGACATCCATCCGCTGGCTCCCAGGCACACCACAGAAGGCTGTCAGGAGGTGCTGGACACCATCCGCGGAAGCCTGTGCGAGATCACCGGCATGGACGATATGACCTTCCAGCCCGCTGCCGGCGCCCACGGCGAGTTCACCGGCGTGCTGCTGATCAAGCAGTACCACGATGCCCGAGGGGATACCAAGCGGAAAAAGATCATCGTTCCCGACTCCGCCCACGGCACCAACCCCGCTACAGCCGCCATGTGCGGCTTTCAGGTGGTGAATATTCCCTCGGCTCCTGACGGCTGTGTAGATTTGGAGGCACTGAAAGCGGTGCTGGGCGAGGACACTGCCGGACTGATGCTGACCAACCCCAACACTGTGGGCATCTTCGATGAGCATATTCTGGACATCACTCGGCTGGTTCACGAAGCCGGCGGCCTGTGCTACTACGACGGCGCCAACCTGAACGCGGTCATGGGCGTTGTCCGGCCCGGCGACATGGGCTTTGACTGCGTCCATCTGAACCTGCACAAGACCTTTGCCACGCCCCATGGCGGCGGCGGCCCCGGCGCAGGGGCCGTGGGCTGCAAGGAAAAGCTTGCCCAGTTTCTGCCGAAATCCGCTCTGATGGATGCCGGGGAGCACATTCAGGTGCGGGGCTTTGCCGGCAACTTCCTCGTGGTGGTGAAGGCGCTGACGTATATTCTGTCTCTGGGCAGGGAAGGCATCCCGGAAGCTGCTCAGAATGCTGTGCTGAACGCCAACTATCTGATGGCAAAAATCAAGGGTACCTTCACCCCTGCCTTCGACCGGATTTGTATGCACGAATTTGTGCTGGATTTGAGCAAATTCAAGAAGGAAACCGGAGTTTCCGCGCTGGATGTGGCGAAAACCCTCATCGACTATGGTATGCACCCGCCTACGATGTACTTCCCCATGATCGTCCACGAGGCCCTGATGCTGGAGCCTACCGAAACCGAAAGCCGGGAAACTCTGGACTGGGCGGCGGAGGTATTCCGGGAGCTGTACGCGTTGGCCATGGACAACCCCGGGTATATGCACGAGTCTCCCCACCATGCCCAGATCGGACGGCCGGATGAGGTGCAGGCATCCAGAAATCCTGTCCTGAGGTATCAGCCGTGATTGAGAAAATCGCGCTTTATGAGAGCACCGTGTATGACCCTCACCATAACCTTGCTGTCGAGCAGCACCTGCTGGAACAGGTAAGGCCGGGAAGCTGCATTCTCTACCTGTGGCAGAATCAGAACACCGTGGTCATCGGCAGAAACCAGAATGCCTGGAAGGAATGCAGGACCTCTTTATTGGAAGAGGAGGGCGGGCATCTTGCCCGCCGCCTTTCCGGCGGCGGGGCGGTGTTCCACGATCTTGGAAACCTGAATTTCACGTTTCTGCTTTCTCAGGAAGACTATGATTTGGATAAGCAGTTCTCTGTGATTCAGGAAGCTGTGCGCAGCTTTGGCATTCCGGCGGAAAAGTCGGGGCGGAATGATGTGCTGTCTGACGGAAGAAAGTTTTCCGGGAATGCCTTTTATCGCAACGGCACCCAGGCCTATCATCACGGCACCCTGCTGGTGGATGTGGATATGCAGAAAATGGGCCGGTACCTGAACCCGTCCAAGGCGAAGCTTCAGTCCAAGGGCGTTGCTTCCGTCCGTTCCCGGGTGGTGAATCTTCGGGAACTGAACCCGGAGGTGACCGTCGAAGGTCTGAAAACCGCTATGGCGGAGGCCTTCTCCAAGGTTTACGGACGACCGATAGTAACACTCTATCAGAGCATGCTGGATATGCCCTACGTCAATTCTCTGTGCCGGAAAAACGGAAGCTGGGAATGGCTCTACGGGCAGAAAACACCCTTCACCTTCCAGTGGGAAGAACGATTCTCCTGGGGCGAAATTCAGGTCAATCTGCAGGTACAGGAGGGCCGGATCGCAAAGGCCAAGATCTATTCCGATGCCATGGATTGGAGTATCGCACCCAAGCTGGAAAAGACGCTCACAGGCTGCCTTTTCTCCCGGGACGCTCTTCGGGAGGGGATCACCACCGCGGAAACCGGCGTGGAAGAGGACTTGTATCAGATACTGGAAAGTGTATAAAATATCAGCCATTGTTTTCCGTGTTGGAAGACAATGGCTGATTTTCTATCTATTCTTCACAGAGGCCGGATGGTAATGCCCGCTACTTCCAGCGCGGTGCGAATTTTCCTTACAAACAGCAGGGCTTTCGCGCTGTCGCCGTGGACACACACGGAATCCGGGCAGATTTCAATTTCCTTTCCATGGATGGAAGTCACCTTGTGCTCGAGAATCATTCGGATGACCCGGGCCACCGCCTCGTCCTCATCGGTAATCATAGCACCGGGCTTTGACCTTGCTACCAGCGTGCCGTCATCCTCATAGGCCCGGTCGGCGAATACTTCTGCCGCGTAAGGCAGGCCGATTTCTTTCGCCTGCTCTAGCATTTCGCTGCCGGACAGGCCAAGCAGAATCAAGGATGGGTCAAAGGCACAAATCCCCTGACAGATGGCTTTGGCCAGGTCGGGATTTTTTGCTGCCATGTTGTACAGGGCGCCGTGGGGTTTGACGTGTCGCAGCCGCACTCCGGCGCTGCTGCAGAAAGCCGACAGCGCGCCCACCTGATAGGTGATGAGATTCTGCACCTCCGCCGGGGACAGGTTCATGTTCCTGCGGCCAAAGCCCTGTAAATCCGGAAAACCCGGGTGGGCGCCCATGGAGATACCGTTTTCCGCACAGAGTCGGGCAGTTTTTGCCATGGTGTTGAAATCTCCCGCGTGAAAGCCGCAGGCCACATTGGCAGAGGAGATCAGGGGGATGATCTCTTCGTCCATGCCCAGATGGTAGGCGCCGAAGCTTTCCCCAAGATCGCAGTTCAGATCGATTTTATACATACCAATCAGTCCTTCAGCAGAGTATTTTTCACGTCCGTGATGAACATATGCCCGGGGGCGTGGGAGATGGCAATAGGTGGCTTGGCGCTCATGACCACGGACTGGGGCGTGACACCGCAGCACCAGAACACGGGGATTTCTCCCTCGTGAATGGTCACAGCGTCACCGAAATCAGGCGTGCTTACATCCGCAATGCCGATTTTCGCCGGGTCGCCGATGTGGATAGGCGCGCCGTGGACTCTTGGCATGGAAGCGGTAATGCTCACCGCCCGAATGACCTGATCCGCCGGCATGGGACGCATGGAAACCACCAGCTTGCCGTGGAAAATCCCGGCAGGCTCACAGTCAATGTTGGTCAGGTACATGGGCACGTTTTTGCCCTCCTCAATGTGCCGCACCGGCACGCCGGCGCTCAGCAGTTCCCCCTCAAAAGAGAAAGAGCAGCCGATGAGGAAATATACAAAGTCATCCCGCCAGAGCTTCGAAATGTCCGTGACCTCCGCAGTCATGACGCCGTTTTCCCAGACCCGGTACTTGGGAATGTCGGTGGAGATATCCGCATTGTCCGCCATTTTTTTCACCAGTCTGCTGCCAACGTCGCCAACCTCCAGAATGGGACAGGACTTGGGGTTTCGCTGGGTAAACAGCAGAAAATCGTAGGCCTGCGCCCGGGGCAGAACCAGAAGATTTCCCTGTGCGTACCCGTCGCACATGCCGGAGGTCTGCCCGGTGAGTTTGCCCTGCCGGATCAGTGCTCTTACCTCGCTAGGCTTCATGGTGGAATAGTCCATTGTCTTCAACCTTTCCTGTTTTTGGTTAATCATGGTTGTTGTCCTTTATCGAACTAAGCATTCTTGGCTCCCCCTTTGGGGGAGCTGGCACGACCAAGGGTCGTGACTGAGAGGGAGCCCTCTCCGTCAGCCTGACGGCTGCCACCTCTCCCAGAGGGAGAGGCAAGTCTCGGCTCCCCCTATGGGGAAGGCTTAATTCGGTAAATTCTTCTTGTGCCAAGTAGCACCCTGCCCTAAACGCCGTACAGCAGCTCATATTCCAACTGCTTTCTCTTTTTCTCCGCTTCCCGGCGCAGACGGACAGCCTCGACTTCCGTCACCTGGACGAAACGAATCCGTGTGCCGGGTCGGGCCTGGGCCGCGCGGCTTAAGTCCGCAGAAATCACCGTGGCGATTTTCGCGTAGCCGCCGGTGGTTTGCCGGTCAGCCATCATAATGATGGGCGTGCCGGAGGCGGGAATCTGCACCGACCCGGCGGCAATGCCGTCGGAGAGGATATCCACGCCGTTTTTGCTCTCGATTTTTTCCCCGGACAGCCGCAGACCCATGCGGTCTGATTTGTCTGTCAGGACATATTCGCGGCCCAGAAAGGTATCGATGCCCCGCTTCGTAAACGCGTCGTCCTGAGGCCCCAGCAGCACCCGCAAGGAAATGCTGTCCGGGTAGTCGGGAGGGGACAGCCGCCGGGGCTGGTATGCCGCAACGCTCTGGTTCAGAGGCAATTCGTCGCCCTTTTGCAGTTTCCGTCCCTGAAAGCCCCCCAGTCCGCACTTTAGATTGGTGGACACGCTGCCCATGACCACCGGCAGGTCAAAGCCCCCGGCGACCGCCAGATAGGCCCGCATTCCGTTTTTTGCTCCCTTCATGGTCAGCACATCGCCGGAATGCACGGCGATGGAACAATACGCTTCCACGGGACGTTCATTCAGCCGGGCGCACATATCCGCCCCCGTCAGGGCAATGACGCTGTCGCAGTCGAATCGGGCGGTGATTCCCAGCATGGTCATTTCCAGGACACCCACCCCCGGGGCGTTGCCCACCAGAAGGTTCGCAAGGGCCATGGCGTCCAGATCCATGGCGCCGCCGGGGGAAAAGCCCTTGCCCATGGAGCCGAACCGGCCCCGATCCTGAATGGTGGACAGAGGGCCAGGGGAGAGAATCGTCAGCTTCATAGGCTTACCTCCCGGATATTGGTCTGTCCGGTTTCCTCCAGCCGATGAAATTCCTCTGTGGAAATGGGACAAAAACGGATGTAGTCCCCGGCTTCATAGACAATGGGCTTTTCCCGGTTTGGGTCGTAGATAACAGCAGGCGTTCTGCCGATGAGCCTCCAGCCACCGGGGGAGGCCAGAGGGTAGATGCCGGTCTGCTTTCCGCCGATTCCTACGGCCCCCGGCGGAATCCGGGTTCTGGGGCTGTCCAGCCGGGGGCATTCAAGCCTTGCGTCCATGCCGCCTAAGTACGGAAACCCCGGCAGAAAGCCCAGCATGTAGATGAGATAATCAACACCGCTGTGAAGGGCAATCACCTGATCCCGGCTCAACCCCGTCAGGCGGCACACATCCTCCATATCCGGGGCGAATTCCCCCTCGTAGCAGACGGGAATCTCAAAAACCCGCTTTTTTCCGTCGGTGTCCTCCCGGTAGGAGGAAAGCTGGTGCGCAATCAGCTTTTCCAGCTTCTTCCTGGGAAGGACAAGGGACTCATAGTATACCGTCAGGCTGCAATAGGTGGGCACCGTCTCCAGAAGGCCGTGAATGTTCGCTTTTTGCAGTTTTTCCGCCAGATACCGTATTTTTCGGTTGGTATCCTCCCGGATTTCCTGGGCAAAGGCCACAGTAACGGCGCAGTCGCCGCAGGTTAGAAATCTTACCTTTTCCATAGACTGATCAATGCTGGTCAAAATAGTGAAGCGCCTCCACCTTTTCAAACCAGACGGCACAGGTGGTTTTCAGCTTCAGCGCGCTGATGACCAGATTCCGCATCAGCGCCACGATAGGCAGGTTGATCTCCTCACCGAAGCCGTCGATGGCGGGGATCATCCAGCCGTACATATCGATCATACCGCTGCGGCAGGCGGTTTCCAGTGCCTGCTTTTCCAGTTCCGGGGTGTGCATGATCTCCGGATTTTCCTTCAGGTAGGCCAGCGCGGCGATCATGGCGTAGCAGCCCCAGTCGGAGACGGTGGAGGTGATGATGTTGTCGGCCTTGGTTTTCACCGCGATGCCTCCGCCGCAGCCGCACCGGCAGCACCCCGGCGCGGCGTAGGGGATGTAGCGTTCCAGGGTCTCCCGGATGGTGCCCATACCGATTTCGTTGCCCAGATCACCGATGGCGATGTTCAGCACGCCCATGGCCTGCAACTTTTCAAACAGCACATCCTGCTTTGCTTCCAGCTCCGTCACATCCAGACCCACCGCGTTGTGGTAAACGCCTTTTTCGTTGGCGCCGGGGCATTCCACGCTGATGACAGCGGAAGGGTGATCTCTGGCAATGATTTCGTCGGCCTGAGCGGATGCCAGAGCCGCGTCTTCCGTAAAGCAGATGACACCCATGGATACGGGAATCTCCCGCAGCTGCTGCATATCCTCCCGCAGGTGCAGACCCACGCAGGGGGCCAGCTGGCGAACCGCCTCATAGTTGGCTTTGGGGCAGATAATCACAGGCTTGGCCCCGAAGGCCAGAACCAGCGCCCGGCACAGCAGAGCGGCGCTGACGATGCCGTCCATCTCCGCTTTCTTATAGGGTCTCAGCACGAAGCCGGTCATGATATAAACGAGGTCATTTTCCTTTATCGTCTGCGTCAGCTTTAAGGCCGCGTTCATGGAGGTAGGCCCTCCCGTAAATTTACGGGAAGCGTCGTATAGAATTTTGCAGACGCCATAACCCCGGGGGTCCAGATTTGCCAGATCGTCCAGACTTTGTCCCAGATTGCGCAGCGTCAATTCCTGCTGGGTCATATGGATTCCTTCTTTACAATACAAATAGCGGCAAGGGGTACCCTTTCGGGCGACACCCTTGCCGTTGAGCCTACTTTAGCGCAATTTCACCAAAATGTCAATGAAATATTTGGATTTAATCACAATTGCAATTTGTGCTGTCAAATTGGGGCAGCTAACCTGCAGCGGGATGTCTACGGCACCGTTTCCAAGATGGTCTTCAACCACCGCCAGGTGCCAATGTCTATGCTGGAGGGTACGCGGGATTTGTGGTTTTATTACACAATTTGGAGAAACAGAGGTCCGTATTTGGATTGGGTGACAATTGACTTTTCGCCAGGTAATGATAAAATAAAAAATAAAGCAAAGGCGCTTTTCTCAGAATTTGAGAGAAGCGCCTTTTGTATTTTTGGAGGAATGGCCTATGGACGAGCTTATCCGGCACAGTGAAACAATCAATAAGCTGCTGGCCCGCTACGGTGTCAAATTCGGCATTTACAAGAATGGGGAATTCAGAGAACAGCTTTTCCCCTTTGACCCCATCCCCCGGGTCATTGCCCACGAGGAATTTGTATATCTGGAAAAGGGCCTGCGGCAGCGGGTGGATGCCCTGAACTGCTTCCTGCGGGATATCTACGGCAAGAAGCAGATTTTGAAGGACGGCGTGATTCCGGAGGAATTCGTGTTCTCCGCCAAGGGATATCTTCCGCCCTGCGACGGCGTTGTGCCGCCCAAGGGTATTTACAGCCACATCTCCGGCATCGATCTGGTGCAGTCGAAAAACGACAGCTGGTATATTCTGGAAGATAACCTCCGGGTGCCCTCTGGCGCCTCCTATCCCATGATCGCCCGGGAATTCCAGCGCAAGAGCGCACCGGCAGCCTTCCTGCACAACAGCGTCATTGACAACCGAAACTATGCGCAAATGCTGAAGGCTGTCATGGATAACGTAAACACTGGCGGCATCAACGTGATTTTGTCCCCGGGACGGTACAATGCGGCGTTTTTTGAACATTCCTACCTTGCCGAGCGCACCGGTGCCGTGCTGACCACCGGCAGTGACCTGGTATGCGAAAACGACAACCTCTACTATGTGGATTACGAGGGCAGAAAGCGCCGGGTAGGCGCTGTGTACCGCCGGATTTCCGACGAATACTTAGACCCCATGACCTTCTATGAAGACTCCGTCATCGGGATTCCCCATGTATTTGAAGCCTACAAAAAAGGCAACGTTGCCCTCCTGAACGCCCCCGGCAATGGCGTGGCGGACGACAAGGGCATCTACTACTTCGTGCCGAAGATGATCGGCTATTATCTGGGGGAAGAGGCGATTCTGCAGAATGCCCCCACCTACCTGCCATTCTACGAGCAGGATATGCAGCACACCCTTGCCAACTTCGATAAGCTGGTCATCAAGGATGTGGCAGAGGCAGGCGGCTATGGTGTGGTATTCGGAAACAGCTTGACGAGGGAGCAGAAGGCGGACTTTATCACCCTTCTTAAAAATGAGCCCCGGCGGTTCATTGCCCAGGAGGTCATCGACTTCTACGATCTGGACATCCTCAGCGAAACCGGCGAACGGGTGCCGAGAAAGGCGGATCTGCGGGCCTTCGTACTCACCGGCAGCACCACCGAGGTTTGGCCCAGCGGTCTGACCCGGTTCTCCCGAAATCCCAATTCGTTTATCGTCAATTCTTCTCAGGGCGGAGGTTTTAAGGATACATGGGTATTATCACGCTAGAAAAGAGCAATAATCTGTTGTGGCTTGGCAGATATACCGAACGCGTACATACAACGCTGAAATATTACATTGAAGCCACCGACCGGATGATCGACCGGGATCCGGGCTACTACGCCATTTTCTGCGAAAAAATCGGCATCCCGGACATCTACGGCTCCCGGGAGGCCTTCTGGACCCGGTATCCCTTTGATACCGACGATCCCAACTCCATTTTCAGCAACCTCTACAGGGCCTACGACAATGCCATCGTCATGCGGGATTATATCGGTACGGAGACCATGGCGTACATCCAGCTTGCCATTGACGATATGAAGACCGCCCGCCGGGTGGAGACATACCTCGCGGATCTGATGCTGGTGATCGACCACATTCTGGCCTTCTGGGGCTGCGTCAACGACCTGATTGACGACGAGCAGACCCGCAACATCATCAAACTTGGTAAGGGCATCGAGCGGCTGGATCTGTACCTGAGCCTTGACCGTCCCCTGGCGGATGTCCGGCGGGAATACGGTCGCATGAAGCAATTCCTGCGAAAGTCGCTGATACACTTTGATGACAGCGTGCTGTATACCATGGAGAACATGATCTATGACGATGCTGTTTCTTACGGCAATCTTCGCAGTCTGCTGCGAAACCTCATCACCATATAGAAAAGAGTGATTCTATCCAAACCCTTTCCTTTCAGTATGAACTGGCTGCCGCGTACAGCGCGCCGGTCAGGAGACATAACTTCGCCTTTTCCTTCCTGCCGGTGGATACCGCACGTCAGCGGGTCACATCCCTTACCGTTTCCGCTCCGGGAGAGGTTCGGGAAGCCGTGGGCGCCTTCGGAACACCCAGAATCTACGGGTGCATCGATGGGCCCCATACAGACTTTACCATTGCCCTTTCCGGCATCGTGGAGACAGGGCGGGAACTCTTTGAAGAGAATTGCGGCGACCCGCTGAAAAGCGGTATGTTTCGGGTGCAGTCTTTCCGCACCCAGCCCGGTTCCGCCATCCGGGAATTCCACGATTGCCTTTGCCTGAGCGGCGGCGCTTATGACCGGGCAATTGCCATCCGCAGCGCCGTGCATAATGCGTTTCGATATGTCCCCGGCAGAACCGCCGCCCACGAAAGCGCAGAAGCTGCCTTTGCCCGCCGGGAGGGCGTGTGTCAGGACTATTCCCATGTCATGCTTTCCCTGCTGCGTATGGAAGGAATTCCTGCCCGGTATGTCACCGGCATGATGGTGGGAGAAGGCGCTTCCCACGCCTGGGTGGAGGCGCAGTGCTGCGGATACTGGTACGGCTTTGACCCTACCAATGATCTTCTGGTGGACGATTCCTACATTCGGGTATCTTGCGGGCGGGATTCCGCAGACTGCGATATTATCCGGGGAACCTTCTACGGGTTTGCCTGCCAGACGCAGCGGGAGCAGGTTCGGGTAGAAACGATAAGGAGTAATTATGATTGAAACAGTGGTGTCCGTGGGTTATCCCGTGGACGAAACCCTCAGGATTCAAAGAAACCGCCTGACGCCTCTGAAAGGGCTGTCAGGCGGCGAAAAACGCATCAGCATTGTCACCGGCACCCACGGTGACGAGCTGGAGGGACAGTATGTCTGCTATGAACTCCAGCGGCGGATTCGGGAACACCCGGAGAACCTTACGGGCATTGTGGATGTCTATCCCGCCCTCAATCCTCTGGGCATCGATTCCATCACCCGGGGCATCCCCGGCTTTGATCTGGATATGAACCGCATTTTTCCTGGTGTGGAGGATGGTTCCATGCCGGAGTACATTGCCGCAAGAATTGTGGACGCCCTCAGCGGCAGCGACATGGTCATCGATATCCATGCCAGCAATATTTTCCTGAAAGAAATACCGCAGGTGCGCATCAATACCCTCTCCAAAGACACGCTGCTGCCCTACGCCAAAATGCTGAATGTGGACTATATCTGGGTTCATGCCGCCGCAACGGTTCTGGAATCCACCCTTGCCTATTCCCTCAACAGCATCGGCACCCCAACCCTGGTGGTGGAGATGGGGGTAGGAATGCGCATTACCAAAGCCTATGGTGATCAGCTGGTGGACGGCATTTTCGCCCTGATGAAGGATATGGGCATCTGGAGCGGGGGCACCATTACCCCCAAGAAAGCGATTGTTTCGGAGGATGGCGAGGTTTCCTTCCTCAATGCCGGCTGCTCCGGTGTATTTGTCCCTGTGGTGGAGCACTGGGAGGATGTGAAAAAGGGAGAGCACATCGGAGATATCCTAAATCCTCTTACCGGCGAGGTGGCCCAGCCCATTGCGTCTCCTGTTGACGGGATCGTATTCACTTTGCGGGAATACCCCATTGTGTCGGAAGGATCCCTGATTGCCCGAATTCTGGGGTAAGGAGGTGCGGAATATGAAAGAAGAAATCATTTTCGAGTTAGGCTCTGTCTACCGGGAGCCTATGCGGGTGAAAGGCTACTCCTTTGGCGAGGGCGAACACGCCATGTGTATTGTGGGTGCCACCCGGGGCAATGAAGTCCAGCAGGTCTACATCTGCTCCCAGCTTGTCCGCATCTTTACCCGACTGGAGCAGCAGGGCAGAATTGCCGCCGGGAAATCCATTCTGGTGATCCCCACGGTGAACAGCCACTCCATGAACATCGGCAAACGGTTCTGGCCGGCGGACAATACGGACATCAACCGGATGTTCCCGGGATATGACCTGGGAGAAACCACCCAGCGGATTGCCGCGGGTGTATTTGAACGCATCAATGACTATCGCTTCGGCATCCACTTTACCAGCCACTATACCCAGGGCAGCTTTGCGCCCCATGTACGGATGATGAAGACCGGCTTTGAAGATGTGGAAAAAGCGAAAGATTTTGGCCTTCCCTATGTCTACCGCCGGGATGCCAGACCCTATGACACCACGACGCTCAACTATAACTGGCAGATCTGGAATACCAAAGCGTTCTCCATCTACACCGATGCCACAGACAAAATCGATACCGCCGGTGCGCTGGAGATTGTGGAAGCGGTGCTGCGTTTCCTTGGAAAAAACGGCATTCTGGATTATGTCTGTCATGGAGGCTACCTGTCCCAGCTCATTGAGGGACATTCCATGGTCAATGTCAAGAGCAACGCCGCAGGGTTCTTTCTCCGAAAAACAGAGGTCAATGCCCGGGTGAAGCAGGGGGAGCTGCTGGCGCAGATCGCGGATCCCTATCAAGGGACCGTGATTGAGGAGGTCCTTTCCCCAGTAGACGGAATCGTGTTTTTCCATGCCTCCCAGCCAATTCTCTATTCCCACACGTCCCTTTTCCGAATCATCCCTTCGTAAATGGAACCACTGAAGCTGCGCACCCCAAACGGGGTGCGCAGAAATGCTTCGCCTTGTATAGAACCAAGGGGTTTCCTCAGGAGTCGGCGCCCAGGCGCTGCCCTTCCGCAAGCCTTTTCATCATTTTCACCGCAGAGTTTCCGCCGTCGTCGTGGACGTAGACGTCGTACTGACCCGGAATGCTGCCGAAGGTGATCACCCGCTCAGCCCCGATTCGCTTTTGCAGGATTTTCAGCATATTGGTCTTGCAGGCATCCCGGGAATACACCTTCAAATAGGTGCAGCCCTCATATTCCGACGCGGGATACAGCACCACCCGGGCGGCGTGACCAAGGGTTTCCTCAATGCGCCGGGCAATGCGGCGGGCGTCGTCATCCGGGGTCAGGGCCATGATGTACAGCACCTTTTCTCGCGCTTTGTCGTTTCGGTACTGCTTTTCGGTGTAATTTCGGTAGGGTGATCGGCGCAGACGGTCAAACAGATCCCGTTCGGCATCGTTGCGGAAGTCCCCGTAGTAGATGAGCAATGTGTTGTCCCGGAGCACATTTACAAAGGCGTGAGCGCCTTCATCCTCGATAATGGCCTCCACCTTTGCCGCGGCTGTCTGTTCCAGCTCGAACACGTCCAGATACCGATTTTCCCGGATATCATACAGAACCGCGCCGTCCATGGCGATGACAGGCAGCTGGAGGTTGATGCCGCTTAAGGGTTCCATCATGGAAGCCGGGGTGCGGATGGTGGAGATTGTGAACTTCGCGCCCAGCGCGATCAGCCGGTTCAATTCCACCTTATTGTAGGGCAGCATCACCTCCTCGCTGGATACCAGCACGGAATCAATGCCGCTGACATAGAGGATATTCTCCTTATTTTTCACGGGACGGTGCAGACAGTTCAGCACCACGGCAACACCGATTCCGATGAGGGTGTCCAGCACCCGGTTGAAGGCGAAGAGGTATGGATTCTGGTCAAAGCTGTGGTTAACGGCGATGGTCAGGAATACCACGCAGGAAAAATAGGAGGCATTGCGTTTCTCCAGCAGCACCGTGGTGTAGAGAATGGGCACCAGCATGGCGCAGGCTGTCAGATAGACCGCCGCTTTGTTTCCCACGCCCAGCGCCCGGAAAGTAAGCAGAAACACCAGACCGTAGGCCGCGCCCAGAAAGGTGCCAAAGGTACGCTGCTTCGCCATGGCCAGGGTGGAGGTGGTATAGGGCTGGATGCACCAGAGCACCGCCAGAATGCTGTAAAAGGGAATGCCGCTGCCGATGGGTAGCAGCTCCCGGATAAAATAGATCAGGACGCAGACGGCTGCGCCCAGAGCGGATTTGATGATCCGCGCACCGATGGGAGGCAAGGGTTTCTGTTTGCCCATTGAGGATGTGGTTGTTAAGTTTACGGTTACCCATGTGCTCACCGACACCGCCATTGACCGCATCGCGGATGCCATTGTAGTAATGCAGGAGCAGGAGGACACCATGACCCCGGTACTGAAACAGCAGCTGCAGCAGTGCGAAACAGAGATCCGCAATGTGATGAAGGCCATCCGGCAGGGTATCATTACCGAAACTACCAAGGGGTGCCTGGAGGAACTGGAAACCCAGCGGGATTCTCTGAAAGCCAGCATTGCCCAACTTGCGTTGGAGCGGCGCAAGTTTACCAAAGAAGAAATCGTGGAATGGATCAGCCAGTATAAGGACGGTAATATCAACGATCCTGACTACCGTAGAGAAATTATTGACACTTTTGTGAATTCTGTCTATGTGTACGATGACAAATTGCTTCTCACCTACAACTACAGAGACGGTAGTCAGACCCTGACCCTGAAGGAAATTGAAGCTGCCCTGAGTTCGGATTTAACCAGTATGTGTCCACCAAAAAAGAGAGACCATCCGCAGGGTGGTCTCTCTTTTTTGGTATGGTATTAGGGCGTATCTGAAAACTGTCAAAACGCCCAAGCAGCGGGTCTTTTTCCGTTATGCCGCACCATTTTTCCTTGCAATACACCAGGTATTCCTGCGGAAAAATGGCTTGCATAGCGAAAAAATCCCTTGCTGTTGGCCATATTGCCAGTTTTCAGATACGCCCTAGATACAGGACTCGAACCCATCTAAATGCCATATGCCAGTGGCATATGGCAGCCGCCAGTTCAAAAACTGGCGGCATCCATAATTTTTGACCCATCGGGTCAAAAATGCGATCGAGTCCTATATCGTCCACTGCTGAAAAGGGCGGTTTTCATAAGACAGTTAACAGTCACAGCTTTCTGTGGATGTTCTTGTTTATTATCCTAATATGTGATAATATGGAACCGAACACAGATACAAATCGGTAGTTGTGGAGGTAATTATCAATGAGAAATATTTACGATAATAGTGAATTTTTTGCCGCATATGCGGAAATGGGAAGAAGCAAAGATGGTCTGAAAGCTGCTGGAGAGTGGCATCAGTTGCAACCGTTATTCCCTAAATTACAGGGAAAAAAAGTTTTGGATTTAGGATGTGGTTACGGTTGGCATTGCAAATATGCCGCACAAATGGGAGCTACTGAAATTCTTGGTATTGATAGTAGTCAAAAAATGATTGCAAAAGCAGTAGCTGATAACTCTGATGACAAAATCAAGTATAAAGTTTGCAGTGTTGAAGAATACATTTATCCTGAAAATACTTATGACCTAGTTGTTTCTAACCTGGTACTGCACTATATCGAAAATTTAGCTAATGTTTATCAAAAGGTGTATTGCACATTAAAAGTAGGTGGGTATTTCCTATTCAATATTGAACATCCGACTTTCACCGCAGGTGTTAATGAGGATTGGATTTATGATGAAAATGGGAAACCTAAATATTGGCCAATCGACAATTACTATTACACAGGCGAAAGAGAAACCAATTTTCTTGGTCAACGAGTAATTAAACAGCACCACACATTAACGCAGATATTGAATCCACTTATAAAATGTGGTTTTCAAATTGAGGCTATTGAGGAAGCAATGCCTCCGGCAGATATGATGGGTATGCCGGGAATGTGTAATGAAATGCGTAGACCTATGATGTTGTTGGTTAAGGTTAAAAAGGTTTAATAAACAACTTCCAGTTTATCGAACAGGCAAAAGGGCCCACATAACGGGTTTCCCCGTATGTGCGCTCTGCGAGGAAAAATGCCCTGGGTAGCAAGGAAATCCCTTTGCCTTCAAGGTGACATAGGGGATATTCTTCATACAATTACAGAAAATGAAAAGACCGTCAAGTCTCTACTGAGATCTGACGGTCTCGATTTCTTGTTCCAAATCTTATCAATGCAGATCTTGATAGTATGCTTTGAATGCCAATTCATCAAAAGCAAAACGGCTTATTTAATGGATGCACAGCACTTTGGAGCCATTTTGCTTATACACTCATCACTTTTACGGTCTTCGGGAATAATTAAAAAATGCACACCCCTCGGCTCAAAATGCACACCCCACAGACCTTTCGTTAAATGGTGCAGAGGGGTAAAACGAAAGAGGCTCCACGGTGACCATTTCAGGATCACCGTAGAGCCTCTTATCGTTAAAAGGTATAGGAAAATCCTTGTAAATAAGGGCTTTTGCAAAAAGAAACTGGACACCCGCTTCGATACGCATTGTATCAAAACTGGTGTCCAGTTATGGCAGAGGATGAGGGATTCGATTACCATTTTGCCCGGTGGGCAAAATGTAAGGAAGCCACCAGTTTTTGAACTGGTGGCTGCAGCTGTCCACCGGACAGCTGCATTTAGATGGGTTCGAATCCCTCACAACTGTGAGTAAAAAATGCAGATACCCAAACGGGTATCTGCATTTTTTGGCAGAGGATGAGGGATTCGAACCCCCGCGAACGGAGTCAGAGTCCGGTGTGCTACCGTTACACTAATCCTCTATCGGCGACGGTATTATTATATGCAGCTTTCTGCAAAAGTCAAGGGTTCTTGTCCCCCAAATTGCAATTTTCCTCCCAGGGGAAGGGCTTTCCCCTGAGTACCGATCCGCGCAGGTAGGCAAACGTCTCCCGTTCTCCCTGATCTGCCAGCATCCGCAGAATGAACCGGAGCTGGCGGTTGGTTTCCGGGTGCATCAGATCCTTTTCCCGGCTGTTTTCAAAATAATTAAGGGCGGAATCGTCCCGGTAGTTTTTGCCCTGATAGGTCATGCAGGCGGCCCGGCGGTCCATCACCATCTCCACCAGGTAGCGTCTCGGCATCTGCACCGGCTCATAGCGCTTCGTCTGCCGGTTCATGTCCGTCCAGTATTCGTAGTGGTGGCGGTTGCGGCCCTTGTGGTGCATCCAGGCCTCGCTGTAGCCCTTGTCCTCGCGCTCGGCGGCGTTGGGGCTGCGGTTTCCCTGGTAGTACCGTGCGCCCGTCCAGAATTCCGTGGGGGAATATTTGCTTAAATCGTGGGTCAGCCCCTGCCGGTAAAGCCCCACCCGGAAGCAGCCGCACAGAACCAGCCAGCGGTGTTTGGTTATGGTTTTGAAATGCTGCCACGGCTTCATAAAAACACCCCCAACCTCGAGATATGAGACACCGGTGCTTGGCGTCGCATATCTCAATATCTGTCCGGCAATCAGCCTTCCGCGACCACGATCTCCGACACCTTCAGGCCGGGATTTCTCCGGCAGGTAAAATCGATGGCCCAGAAGCTGGAAAACACCAGCAGACTGCGGCCCCGGTAGTCCTCCAGAAGCTCTGCGTCGCTGCCCAGATTCAGGTCGGTCAGATCGCCGGGGTACTCGTCAATCAGGCGGATCTCCTCATAGGGCAGCATCTCCATGCGCAGATCCACGCCGTACTCGTTTTTCATGCGGTACTGGAATACGTCAAACTGCAGCGTACCCACGACACCCACGATGACCTCTTCCATACCGGAATTCGGCACCTTGAAGATCTGGATGGCGCCCTCCTGAGCGATCTGCTCGGTGCCCTTGACGAACTGCTTTCGCTTCATGGAATCCCTGGCGGATACCCGGCAGAAATGCTCGGGGGCGAAGGTGGGAATACCGGAATAGCGGAATTTTTTTCCCGGCACGGTGATGGTATCGCCGATGGCAAAAATACCCGGGTCAAATACGCCGATAACGTCGCCGGCGTAGGCCTCCTCC
>JBJDYG010000030.1:0-3445 GCA_051867075.1 Faecousia sp.
TGCTGGGGCTGGGGATTCTCCTGCCGTTGGGTGAATTTCCTCTGTGCGCCCTGAATGATACGGTGCCCCTGCACATCCACCTGATGAATCGCTTCACGGGCAACGGTGGAAGCACCAGCCGTAATCCGCTCAGACGCATACTCCTCGCTATTGCTCTCCGAAGAATATACGCTGTGTTCCGCCTTATCCTTGGCCTGTACATAGGCATCCTTCATTCGCTGCCCAGCCAGTGCGCTGCGATCCACTGCCTTTATGGTCCCCGACACCACATCCCTGGTCTTGATATCAGGCATTGAAATCTACCTGACCTTTGGCAAACAGACCCTCACCGGGTTTGGTGGTAATGAGCTTATACAGCTCCGTATCTGCGGGGAAGCGATTGACGAAAGGCACCAGCGCATTGCCATAGCGCATCAGACCGCAGCCAGCTTCCGCACCGTTGACATAGCTCATCTGTTCCGGGGAAATGTTCAGCAGCCGGGACAGCCGTTCCTGATCGGATTCCGCCTGATTCAGCATGACGATGAACTCGGAATTGCTGAGCATGGTGCTGGCCTGAATGGAATCCAGCAGATACTCCACATTCTGGGTAATAGCACAGGGCGCGGCATTGCGCTTGCGGAACTGCCGCCATGCGGAGGTGAAGAAATTGCCGCTGTACTCGTTCTCGTAGGCGATGTGAAATTCATCAATAAACACATGGGTTTTCCTGCCCTGCGCCCAGTTGCGGTTGACCCGGTTCAACATGGCGTCGGTGATGGTCACAAATCCCGGCTGCTTCAAATCTTCACTGAGGGCGTGAATATCGTGGGAGGTAATGCGGTTCTGGGTGTCCACATTGGTTTCGTGGGCGAAGATGTCCAGAGAGCCGGAGGTATACAGCTCCATGGTCAGTGCCAGCCCCCGTGCTTCCGGCTCCGGCTGCTCCAGCAGCTTCTCCCGCACGGTACAGAGGGTGGGTACACCGCCAGTCTGTTTCTGCTCTCGGAACACCTGCGCCACACACCGGTCAATGATGGACTTCTGGTGCGCTCCGATACCGTCCGGGTCCACCTGCTTCAGCAGAGACATAATGAACTGGGACTTGAATGCCACGGGACTTCCCTCACCATAGCCGTTTTCCATGTCCATAGCGTTGACCCAATCCGAACCGCCTACGGCATAGCGAATCACAGAACCGCCCAGCGCTTTCACCAGGGGGGTGTACTCCCCTTCCGGGTCCAGAATGATGATGTCATCATCGGTGGACAGTGCAATGGCAATAATCAGCAGTTTGGCAAAGAAGGATTTGCCGGAACCGGGAATGCCCAAAAGCATCATGGACTGGTTCAGGAGGTTATTCATATTGCAGAGAATCAGATTGTGGGAAATGGCGTTCTCCCCAAAATAGATACCACCCGGCTCCTGAATCTCCTGCACCTTAAAGGGCATGAACACCGCAAGACTTTCCGTGGTCAGGGTACGAAAGGTATCAATCTTCCGGGTGCCGATGGGCAGAGCTGTGTTCAGTCCATCCAGCTGCTGATACCGCAGCACTGCCATCTGGCACATGTGGTCTGCCGCAACCTTGAGAAGCGCATCGGTGTCCGCATCTAGTTCCGCCTTTGTATCCGCAAGATGAACAATGGTCAGCACAGACAGCATCATCCGCTGGTCACGGGAGGTCAGGTCAGTCATATATTCCTTGGTCTCCCGGCGCTGCTGTTCCATATCATAGGGGACGATAGCGGAGAAGTTATTGTTGGCATTCTGTCTGCGCTGCCAGTTGGTGATGTTGGTTTCTACGCCCAGCATCTTCCGCTCCACCTCACGGACGGCTTCATCAGTAGCAACAGGGATGATGTCAATGGACAGCATCATGCTCCGGCTCTGGTCGGTCAGTTTTGTGACAAGCTGATCCGAAATAAAGGAAGCGTAGTCCTTCAGATAAATCACTCTGGCATACTTGCCGCCCAGCATCAGATAGTCGCTGTGCTTTTCCACGGAATCCGGGCAGATGTAGTCCCGGAAGTCATGCCCCTTGCGCATCATGTCTTGCATATCGAAGTGGAAGTACACTTCCTCGTCGCTGCGGTAAAAGTCGTGGAGCAAACGCAGCTTTTCCGTGGCGTCCAACTCCGTCACTCTGGCTCCCAACGCAGAGAACCGGGCGGTCAGCTCCGCCCCGGCGCGGGTGAAATAGGCACGGACATCCTCGATGGATTTCTTGCACACCGATACGGTCACATATTTTTCCTGCACGATTCCGCTGCCGCCGGTGCCTTTCTCCGTGATAACCTCGTTGTATTCCTGACGGTAGCCGTCCAGAGCATCGCCTCGCAGCTTCATGAGAACTGTGCTTTCAAAATTCTTTCGGTTCAGGTGATGGTTGTTCAAGGTAATTTTGGTTGTGGCACTGCAGTCCAGACTGTTGATCAGCGCCGCATAGGTCAGAAACAGATTCTTTTGGGATTCCTGAGAGGCAACCATGTAATTGATGTCGGTGAACTTGAAGGTCTTGGCATAGCGGTTTCCCACAAGGAAGATACCGTCGCTCCATATCCGTCGAATAGGGATCACATCCTGCACCCGGCGTGGGACACGGTAGCTCTCCCTGTCCTGCCGCAATACCTGCTTAATTGCTTTCATGCTGTTTTCTTGCCCCCTTTTCGTGTTTTGCGATGGTGTCCTTCATCAGCTCATAGTAAAGATTGTTGGGCTGGAAGAGAATGACCTTCGGTTCCAGAATCTCAGAGCGGAACCAGACCCACAGGAATTTCTCTGCGGGCATCCCGTGGTAGGACACAAAGCCCAGAGCAGCAAAGGGAGCTGCCCCCAACATACAGACCCAGGATACCGCTTCCGTGCCAAGAATGGGATTCAGCCAGAAGTATAGGCCCACCGCCGAACCGACTGCCAATAACGAACAAAGGGTCTGCCGCAGGGACAGACCCATAAACATGGATTCGTGGTAGTCACGAATCTCCCGATTGATTTTGATTTCCATGAAGACCTCCTTATAAGCCCATCATTTCCCGAACTACCCGGTCTGCCATCTTCACCGTGCCGACGAGAATCAGCATATTGAACACCAGTTCTCCCACATAGCTCCAAACCATACTCACAGCGGCGGCATTGGGATCGACCATCGGGGGTGAAGCAGCGAACAGGGAGAAGATGATGCAGCCCAGCACGATGATAGCTCCCTCCAGGCAGACTGCCGCATAGGACTTGATGAACGAGATACCGATGTTCTGAGTCGGCTCCCCGGCAAAAGCAGACAGCGGTACAGGGGCTATGGCAGTGTACAGGTACAGCTTGAAGAACCGCCCGTACACCGTCATAATCATCACAAAGGACAGTACCGTAATCAGCAGTCCGCCAATCAGCGTCACCGCCCACAGGGGGATAGACTCAAAGAATCCGCAATCCTCCACGGCTGTGATAATCTCCGTTGGCAGGACGG
>JBJDYG010000031.1:0-17279 GCA_051867075.1 Faecousia sp.
AGCCGCCGGCGGGACGCATGTTGACCTCCAGGCCCAGCACGTCGCCCTTCTTGCCCAGACCCTCCTGATCCTCATTGAGAACGAAGAATTCCAGGTGGATGAAGCGGCTCTTGACGCCGAAGGACTTGATGGTAGCAAGACCGGCCTGGCGGATCTTCTCAGGCAGCTCCTTCACCAGATAGTAAACGGAATCACCCTGGGTATTCACGATGTCCATCAAAGACAGGGGGGTGATATTGCCGGACTCGAACAGAACCTCGCCCTTGGAATCCACGATACCGTCGTAGGTCTGGACGTAACCGTTGACGAACTCCTCCATGATATAGACATTGTCGTCCTTGGTGTCTATGAACCACTGAACGTCCTCATCGGACCCGAGCTTGTAAGTATTGCTGGCACCTACGCCGTTGTCGGGCTTGACCACCACAGGGTAACCCACCGTATGGGCAAACTCCAGAGCATCCTCCAGCCCCTCCACCAGATGGTACCGGGCGGTGGGGATGCCGGCCTTGGCATAGTATTCCTTCATGCAGGACTTGAACTTGATCTTATCCATCTCATCCAGCTTGGGGCCGGTGGTGATGTTGAACTCGGTGCGCAGCGCCGCATCCCGCATCAGCCAATATTCATTGTTGCTTTCCAGCCAGTCGATCTTGCCGTACTTGAAGGTAAAGAAGGCCACAGCCTTGAATACCTCATCATAGTTTTCCAGACTGGAAACCTTGTAGTATTCATGCAGAGAGTCCTTCAGTTCCTGCAGCAGCTCATTGTAGGGGCAGTCGCCGATTCCCAGGACCCGCATGCCGTTGTTTTTCAGCTCCCGGCAGAATTTCCAGTAAGTCATGGGAAAGTTGGGGGAAATAAATACGAAGTTTTTCATCTTTTTCTCTCCTTTCTGTCTAAGCGTATCTGTTATCCAAGAAACCAGGGCAGATAGGTCTGCACCATCTTATACCACCAGGGCCAATCGTGGTTGACGTCATGGCCCCAGTATTCAAACCGGGTGTGGATGCCCTTCTGGCAGCATACTGTATCCAGCCAACGGGTGGATTCCAGCAGGGGCTCCTCCCATGCGCCCTGACCGCAGACGATCAGGCTCTTCTGGCTGTTGTAGATGCCTTTATAATAATGATCATCGGGCATATTCTGCAGGTACAGGCAGGGGCAGTTGGCATAGACCAGCTCGTCGCAATAGTCTCCGAAGAATTCCTTGTTGTCGTACAGGCCGGAGATGGCGAAGCAGCTGTCAAACAGGTCGGGACGGCGGTAATAGAGATTGGCGGCGTGCATGGCGCCCATGGAGGCGCCGAAGGTCATGATGCCCTGATCGCAGCCGTTGGCCATGCCCGCAATGTGCTTGATGGTGGGCACCATTTCGTCCACGACGTAGTGATACCATCTTTCGTGGTTCTCAATGCGCCAGCGGTTGTCCGCGCCGGTGGCCGCCCAGGCCTCGTTGTCGATGGTGTCGATGGAGAACACCATGCACCTGCCGGATTCGATCCAGGGCGCCCAGTAATCGATCATCTTGAAGGATTCAAAATCCCAGAACCGCCCCGCCTGGCAGGGAATGAACATGACAGGCTTACCGCTGCTGCCGTAGATCTTGAATTCCATTTCCCGGTTCAAATAACCGCTCCAATGCTTTTCGTAACGAATTTCCATCCTATCTCTCCTAAAAACAGTATATTTGCTTACAATCCCAGGCAGTCCATAAAGATGGGGATCTGCTTTTCCCAACTGGCCTCCGAGTGGCTGCCGCCGGGGACGATGCGGAAGGCCAGATTCACCCGCTTGGTCAGCAGCAGGTGCGCTGTTGAAATCATGGACTCCTGTGTCGCCGCGTGGTTGAACATCTCCAACTCGCCGTAATCCATGTAGATGGTGGTATCCCGGCGGATATGGGCCCTGGCCACCATTTCCAGCACTTTCCCGGGGGCTACCCACAGGCTGGGAGACAAACAGGCGCCCCGCTGGAAAATGTGGTTATAAACCGTCACGCCGTAAAGGGCGATGAGACCGCCCATGGAAGAGCCGGCGATGATGGTGTTCTTTCGGTCAGGCAAAGTGCGGTAGTTTTTATCGACGTAGGGCTTCAGCTCGTTGATCATCCAGTTCATCATGATACTGCCCTTGCCCTTGATTCTGCCGTGCTCGGAATTCTGATAGGTCAGTGGGGAGTATTCCACCAGCCGGCGGTTGCCCTCGTGGTTACACTCCACGCCTACGATAATCAGCTGTTTTCCGCTCTGCTCCATATATTGGTTCATGCCCCAGGACTTGCCGAAGGTTGCGTCCTCGTCAAAGAACACGTTATGCCCGTCAAACATATACATGACAGGGTAACGCCGGTCGGGATCTTCCCCGTAGGACTCAGGCAGATAAATATAAGCTCTGCGGGGCCTGTCCCCGGACAGCTTGGGGATGGTGACATCCCATTTGATAACCATCTTGTGATTTCCTCCAATAAATCGGTTGCTTTTTTTTGCATAATGTATAGTATAATTGGAAATTGGTTGATTGTCAACATCTGGATGAGAAAAAAGTGCTTTTCTCATAAAAACATCCGCTCACAAGGGGCGGACACTCCTTAGGGCAGTTATGGATCCCCCCGGTGCAGGGAACGGTCTGTGGAAAAGCCCTCTGGGTAGCGCTTTGCCAGCTTCTCGATATTCCCGCGGAAAATATCCTCCAGCGGAAGCTCCAGCGCGTAGGCAGTCTCCGCCAGATACCAGGCAACATCTCCCAGCTCCTTTGCCAATTCCGCCTTGTCCAGCTCATGGCCCTGTGCCAGCCATCTCTTCACAATATCGATGACCTCGCCGGACTCCCCGCACAGACCCATGACGCCGTTGATGAGGACATCCTGCCTGCTTAAGTCCGGATTCAGGGTTTTCATGGCAAGGCGCTGGTATTCGTTGACCGTCATACAGAATCCCCCTGTTCTTTCAGCCATCCTTCATGACGCAGAAGCCATGCTTTCCGGTTCAGCCCTCCGGCATATCCGGTCAGCTTTCCCTTCGCCCCCACCACCCGGTGGCAGGGAATGAGAATGCTGATGGGATTATGCCCTACCGCGCCGCCGATGGCCTGAGCGGACATTGCTTTCTTTCCCAGCAGCGCCGCCATTTCCCGGGCAAGATCGCCGTAGGTACATACTTCGCCGTAGGGAATGGCAAGCAGGCGCTTCCATACCTGATGCTGAAAGGCCGTTCCCTTCGGTGCCAGAGGAATATCCATCGTCGGGTTTTCGCCCCGGAAGTATCTGTCCAGCCAGCCTTTCGTCAAAATCAGCACCGGATCATCCTCGCCGGGAAGCGCATCTTTCGGTGCGTTTGCGTCCATCCATACGCCGGTCAGACCCGCATCATCGCCGGTCAGCAAAAGCCGCCCCAACGGAGAATCATATTGACAGTACCGCATAAAAATCTCCTGTTTTGGTATTTACCACCATTATACTCCTGTTTCCCGGAAAGTCTATAGAGAAAACCCCATCTTGATATCAGCCGCGATCTTCGGTATAATGTAAAAAATGAGGAAATTCTGACGAAACGGGCAGGATGGACGGGGGATTTCGCCCCGGTGAAGAACCGGGCAGCGTGGCATCCTGTATCAGAGGTTCCCTGAAAATAAGGAGCAGAAGAAATGAGAGAACGAATTGAAGGAAAGCAGTTTGACGAAGAACGTTCGCTGTACCATCTGACCGGCGCCGACGTCGTCGACTGCGTGTTCGCCGGTCCTGCCGACGGGGAATCCGTGTTGAAGGAGGCCCGGGACATCCATTTGGAAAACTGCGGCTTTTCCCTGCGTTATCCCATGTGGCACGTCCGGGATTTTCGTCTCCACGATTCCAGAATGGACGAGAAGGCCCGCGCCGCCATCTGGTACGGGGAAAACGGCAAAATCACGGACTCGGATTTGGGCGGCATCAAAGCACTGCGGGAGTGCGAAAACATTGCGCTGCACAACTGCACTGTGGATTCTCCCGAATTTGGCTGGAAATGCCGGGGAATTTCCCTGTCGGACAGCCGCGTCCGGGCGGAATACCTGTTCTTTGACAGCCGGGATGTAACGCTTGCCAACGTCACCATGCAGGGTAAGTACTCCTTCCAGTACATGGAAAATCTAACCATCCGGGACTCCTTCCTTGACACAAAGGACGCCTTCTGGCACAGCAAAAACGTCACTGTGTATGACAGCACCGTGAAGGGCGAGTACTTAGGCTGGTTCTCCAACGGGCTGACGCTGGTAAACTGTAAAATCATCGGCACCCAGCCTCTGTGCTACTGCAAAAATCTCAGATTGGTGGACTGCACCATGGAGGATGCCGACCTGTCCTTTGAATATTCCGACGTTCAGGCCACGATTTTGGGGCACGTGGACTCCATCAAAAATCCCCGCTCCGGTGAAATCACGGCGGACAGTGTCGGTGAGCTTATTCAAGGCGGTACGGTTATGCCGTGCACCGGCAAGGTCACCGTCCGGCAGTATGGGAACCCCTGAATAAATCGCCTGCGGCTGAGTGGCAGATCTTTTACCACCTCCGTGCAGTGTTCAAAACGAGAAATACATCCAGTATTCCCTCGTTTTTAACACTTTCGTCTGTGACAAAATCTCTCGCCATCAGCTCTTGCCGATTTCTACTGATTCTCAATAAAAAGCTTTCATACTATTTCTTATTAAAAATCTTTGATTTGTAATAAGAAGACACCGCCTTACGGCATTGTCGATTCTGTGATTTTGGGAAAGAAAAATCACCCAATCCCGCCTCATATGATTCTCTAACAAAAAACTTCAATTCTTGCGAATGAAATTTTTTTATTGAGAATCAGTATCATTCGCGAGAATTGGAGTTTGATTAGAGCTTCCTAAGAAAAACCCCTGCTTTTCCAAGGAAAAGCAGGGGTTTTATGTTCATAGATAATCCTTATTTTCCGGCTCCTGATTTGTCTGCCAGGTCTGCTCCGGGGGCATGTAGACGGGGTTGGGCCGTCTGGGGGGCATCCCCTGATCTTTGTTCCGGTTGAAGAACAGGAAAAACGGCTCCGTCACGTTGAACACAATGCTCAGCACCAGAAACAGCACGCAGTTGCCGGGATCCAGAGACTTATACACATCATACAGCGCCATGTAATAGATAATCGCGTAGGCAATGGCCACGCCCACCATGGGCAGGCACAGACCCACCACACCAATCAGCGGTCCCATCACCGTCTGCAGCATGGCTTCGTCGCTCACGCCTCCCACCGCGCCAATCACAACCTGCACCACCATGACAACAGCGCACACGATCACCGCCACACACAGCGCGGTGGTAATGATATTCAGCGCCAGCAGAACCTTGCGCTTGGATTTATTTTCTCCTCTGACCACATAGCGGTACTGGTCGGAAAGAGAACCCAGAATCCACACACTGGCTACAGGAATCCAGGCCAGCCACGGATAGTTCAGTCCCCTGCGCTTGGCGATGGTGTAAAGTCCCAGCGCGCTCAGGACGTATGTGGCAATGCCGATGAGTGTGGTAGGAATGCTGCTGAGAATGCCGGACAAAATGCCCGTTCCCAGCATTTCCTCCATCGCATAGGAATAATCATAAGGTGACATTTGATACCCTCCCTTTCTCCAAGTGGGGTTATTTTACCATAGATGCAGGGCAAAAGCAATCTTTTTTCTGACCTGTTTTGAAGTTTGGGCGGCCCCGGAGGCCGCCCATATCCGCCTGAACGTTACTTCATCAGCTTGCAGACCAGCTCCGTATAGGCATAGGGGTCATCCAGCGGCAGCTCCGCCATGAGCTGAGCCTGATACATAAGCAGCTGGGCGTAGTCCTTGGCTTTGACAGGATCCTCCGTCATAGCCTTCTGCATGGCCTGCACCGCCTCATGGTCGGGATTCAGCTCCAGAACCCGGCTCACAGGGAACGCGAACTCCGGGTTTGCCCGCTTCATATACTTCTCCATCTCGAAGCTCATGCCCTCGGCAGGGGTCATGCACACCGGATGGCTGCCCAGCTCGTTAGAGAGCTTGACCTCCTTCACCTGATCTCCAAGGGACTCCTTCACAAAGGTCAAAAAGCCCTTCATTTCCTCGGCCTTCTGCTCCGCCTGCTTCTTCTCCTCCTCGGTCTGCAGACCCAGATCCTCGGTAGAGACATTGCAGAACTGCTTTTCCATATAGGTCATCAGGGTCTGGGGAATGAACTCGTCCACATCCTCGGTGAACAGCAGTACATCATAGCCCTTTTTGGCAAGGGTCTCCACCTGGGGCAGCTTGGCAAGCCGGTCTTTGTTTTCGCCGGGAGCGAAGTAGATCTTCTCCTGGCCCTCTGCCATGGCATCCACATACTCCTTCAGGCTGACCAGCTTGCCCTGCTTGTGGCTGTAGAACAGCAGCAGATCCTGGCAGGCATCCTTGTGCGCGCCGTAGTCGGATACGGTGCCGTATTTCAGCTGACGGCCGAAGGCGGCATAGAACTCCTCGTACTTCTCCCGGTCGTTTTCCAGCATGGCCTTCAGCTCGGACTTGATCTTCTTCTCGATGTTCCGGGCGATGATGGTCAGCTGACGGTTGTGCTGGAGCATTTCCCGGCTGATGTTCAGGGAAAGATCCTGGCTGTCCACAATGCCCCGGACGAAGCGGAAGTGCTCGGGCAGCAGATCCTCGCAGTTCTCCATAATCATCACGCCGCTGCTGTAAAGCTGCAGTCCGTGCTTATAGTCCTTGGTGTAGAAATCATAGGGCGCCTTGGCAGGGATATACAGCAGGGCCTTAAAGGAAACGTTACCCTCCACATTGTAGTGGATAATCCGCAGAGGCTTATTGTAATCGAAGAACTTGTCCCGGTAGAAGGTCTCGTATTCCTCGTCGGTGACGTCCTTCTTGGCCCGCTGCCAGATGGGCACCATGGAATTCAGCGTCTCCATCTCGGTGTAGGACTCGTACTTGGGCGCCTTGTCCTCTTTTTCCTCACCCTCGGCAGTCTCCGGCTCCTCCACGGGACGAGACTTGGTGACCTCCATGCGGATGGGATAGCGGATATAGTCGGAATATTTGCGGATCAGGCTGCGGATCTCATACTCCTCCAGATACTCGGAGTACTTTTCGTCCTCGGTATCAGCCTTCAAGGTCATGATGACATCGGTGCCGGGGCCGTCCTTTTCGGTTTCCTCAATGGTATAGCCGTCCGCGCCGTCGGAGACCCACTTCCAGGCCTTATCCTCGCCGTATTTCTTCGAGATAACGGTGATGGAGGAGGCAACCATGAAGGCGGAGTAGAAGCCCACGCCGAACTGGCCGATGATGTCGATGTCCTCGTTCTTCTCCATGGCCTGCTTGAAGCCCAGAGAGCCGGACTTGGCGATGGTGCCGAGGTTCTCTTCCATTTCGGACTTGCTCATGCCGATGCCGTTATCGGAGATGGTGAGGACGCGGTTTTCGGGATCCCGGGTGATGGTGATGGCGAACTCATCCCGGTTGATGCCTACCTTATCGTCTGTCAGGGCGGTGTAGGCCAGCTTGTCGATGGCGTCGGAGGCATTGGAGATGATCTCCCGCAGGAAGATCTCCCGGTGGGTGTAGATCGAGTTGATCATCAGGTCCAGAAGACGCTGAGACTCTGCTTTGAATTGCTGCTTTTCCATAATACAATACACATCCTTGTTTCTGTTTAGCACTCCAGGTGTCTGAGTGCTAACATTATAGCGCACCTGAGAAAAAAAGCAAGGGCTTTCAAGAAATATTCTTGATTTATTCATAAATTGGTTTTCCCAGCGGTTCGGATGCGCCGGAGAGGCCCCGGGAACATGGCCTTTGGAGCCGCCGCGGTTTTGCATTCCGGGCTTCCGGCAGTCCGGGAATACAGTCGTCTGCCGCCGCAAAAAAGTCAATTCCGGCATTGATTATTTCAGAATTTATGGTATTATTATGATGTATAGTTATGTGCCAACACAAGTGTGGCATTTTTATTTGTCAGTTGAAAAACGAAAGTATAAGGAGTTCATTCATGATTACAGTAAGCAATCTCGGTATGCAGTTCGGCGGGCAGTGGCTGTTCCAGCATGTGGATTTGCAGTTCCTCCCCGGCAACTGCTACGGTATCATCGGCGCCAATGGTGCGGGCAAGTCCACCTTCCTGCGCATCCTCACAGGGGAGCTGGACTCTACCACCGGCTCCATCACCATCGACCCCACCAAGCGGGTCTCCGTTCTGAAGCAGAACCAGAACGCCTACGACGATCACACCGTACTGGACACCGTTATCATGGGCAACCAGCATCTTTACGACGTGATGAAGGAGAAGGATGCCATCTACGAAAAGCCGGACTTCACCGATGAAGACGGCCTGCGGGCTGCCGATCTGGAAGCCGAATTTGCCGAGCTGGGAGGCTGGGAGGCAGAATCCGACGCTTCCCGCCTGCTGCAGGGTCTCGGCATCGGAACGGAGCTGCACTGCGATCTGATGGCCTCCACCGACCCCCGTCTGAAGGTGAAGGTGCTGCTGGCGCAGGCACTGTTCGGCAATCCCGACATCGTCATGCTGGACGAGCCTACCAACAACCTGGACATCGAGGCCATCAACTGGCTGGAGGACTTCCTGCTGGACTTCCCCGGCATGGTCATCGCGGTATCCCATGACCGCCACTTCCTGAACACCGTCTGCACCCACACCGTGGATATCGACTACGGCAAAATCAAGATGTATGTGGGCAACTACGACTTCTGGTACGAATCGTCTCAGATGGTGCAGGCCATGCTTCGCAACAAAAACAAGCGCAATCAGGAGAAGATCGAGGAGCTGCAGCTGTTCATCCAGCGTTTCTCCGCCAACAAGGCCAAGGCCAAGCAGGCTACCGCCCGCCGCAAGCTCCTGGACAAGCTGACCGTGGAGGAAATGCCCTGCTCCACCCGCCGCTACCCCTTCGTGGGCTTCCAGCCGGAGCGGGAGCTTGGCAAGGACGTGCTCACCGTCAAGGATGTGTCCGTCACCGTGGACGGCGTGAAGCTGCTGGACAAGGTGTACTTCTCCGTAAACCGCACGGACAAGATCGCCTTTGTGGGCGAAAACGAGCTGGCTCAGACCGCCCTGTTCAAAATTCTCATGGGTGAGCTGGAGCCCGACGAGGGCTCCGTCAAATGGGGCGTCTCCACAATCCGCAGCTACCTGCCCAAGGACAATTCCCCCTATTTTGAGGGCAACGAGATGGAGCTGGTGGACTGGCTGCGGCAGTATTCCGCCAAGAAGGACGATGTGTACCTTCGGGGCTTTTTGGGACGGATGCTCTTCAGCAACGAGGACGTGTTCAAGCCTGTGAATGTCCTGTCCGGCGGCGAGAAGGTTCGGTGTATGCTGAGCCGGATGATGCTCTCCGGAGCCAACGTGATTCTGCTGGATCAGCCCACCAACCATCTGGACATGGAGTCCATTCAGGCGGTGAACAAGGGTCTGGAAGCCTTCCCCGGCGTGGTGCTCCTTGCCTCCCACGACCACGAAATGCTGACCTCTACCTGTAACCGGGTCATCGCCTTCCAGCCGGACGGCACCATTATCGACAAGTATGGCACCTACGACGACTACCTTGCCTGGATGGCGGAACGGAAACTTCAGCAGTAAATGCTCCGACCTACAGTTCTGATTTTTGGAGATACGATATGGAAAAAATACTTGACATCATCACTGAAAAAATGGGGCAGGCCTTTGCCGACGCGGGCTACGACGCCTCCTTTGGCCGGGTGACGGTTTCCAACCGTCCCGACCTGTGCGAATACCAGTGCAACGGCGCTCTCGCCGCCGCCAAGCAGTACAAATGCGCTCCCATAAAAATCGCCCAGGCAGTCGTTGAAAAGCTGGACGCCGCCGACTATTCCCTGGTGGAAGCCGTTATGCCCGGCTTCATCAATCTGAAGCTCTCCGGCGCTTTTCTGCAGAAGTATCTGGAACAGATGCGCATCGCCCCCGACTTTGGGGTGGAAAAGACCGGCGCGGGCAAGACCATCGTGGTGGACTATGGCGGCGCCAACGTTGCAAAGCCTCTGCACATCGGCCATCTGCGTCCCGCCATCATCGGCGAGGCATTAAAGCGGCTGTATCAATTCATGGGCTACAATGCCATCGGCGACGTGCACCTGGGCGACTGGGGCCTGCAGATGGGCCTGATTATTGCCGAGCTTCAGGACCGTCAGCCGGAGCTTCCCTACTTCGACCCTGATTTTACCGGGGCAT
Organism: Faecousia sp.; assembly: GCA_051867075.1. Classification (GTDB taxonomy): domain Bacteria; phylum Bacillota; class Clostridia; order Oscillospirales; family Oscillospiraceae; genus Faecousia. Next base: position 10,220 of record JBJDYG010000031.1, read on the forward strand.
ATCCCGCGGAAGCCCCCTTCACCCTGTCCGACCTGGAGGAGCTTTACCCCGCCGCCTCTGCACGGAAGAAGACGGACGAAGCCTTTGCCCAGCGGGCCCATATTGCCACCTATGAGCTGCAGCAGGGCCGCCGGGGCTACCGGGCCATCTGGCAGCACATTATGAACGTATCCCTGCCCGACCTGCGGCGGATTTACGACAGTCTGGATGTCCACTTTGAGAAGTGGCTGGGCGAAAGCGACGCCGATCCCTATATTCCCGCCATGGTTTCCGACATGAAGGAAAAGGGCTACGCTGTCCCCTCCGAGGGTGCCTGGGTCATTCCCGTGGCGGAGGAAACGGATAAGAAGGAGGTTCCCCCCTGCATTCTCATCAAATCCGACGGTTCCGCCATCTACGCCACCACTGACCTTGCCACCATGGTTCAGCGTATGCGCGACTGGCATCCCGACAAGATTCTCTACGTCACCGACAAACGGCAGGCGCTGCACTTTGAGCAGGTGTTCCGCGCCGCCCGGAAATGCGGAATTGTCACCGACACCACCGAGCTGGAGCACGTCGGCCACGGCACCATGAACGGCAAGGACGGCAAGCCCTTCAAGACCCGGGACGGCGGCGTTCTCCGGCTGGAAACGCTCATCGCCGACATGACGGCCTTCGTCCGTGCCAAGGTTGTGGAGAACCAGATCGTAGATCCCGGCGAGGTAGACGGCACCACGGCAAAAATCGCTCTGGCCGCCCTGAAATACGGCGACCTGAGCAACCAGCCCACCAAGGACTACAACTTCGATCTGGAGCGCTTTGCCGCCTTCGAGGGCAACACCGGCCCCTATATCCTCTACACCATCGTTCGGGTCAAGTCCATTCTGGCGAAATACGGCGAATGGGCGCATCTGCCCATTCAGGCCCCCGCCAACGCCTGCGCCAAGGATCTGATGAACGTCATCACCCGCCTGCAGCCCACCTTGGAAAGCGCGCTTTCTTCCTCTGCGCCCAACATGATCTGCGCCTACATCTATGAACTGGCGGGCGCGGTGAACAAGTTCTACCACGAAACCCCCGTTCTCAAGGAAGCGGACGAAGCCCGCAAGGCCGGACACATCGCCCTGCTGGGTCTTGCCAAGGACATTCTGGAACAAAGCATCCACATTCTGGGCTTCTCCGCCCCGGAGAAAATGTAAGGAAGGCCATGTTTATGAGGCGCAGAATTCTCCTGCTCGTCAGTTCCTGTGTTCTCCTGATACTTTGTGTGGTTGTCTTTGGCTGGGTAAACGCTCGGCGTGCAGCTCCGATTCCCATACCGTCCACCCCGGGCGGATATTATGCGGATGCGTTCACGCTGCGGCTGACAGCGCCGTCCAACGGCAAAATCTACTACACCACCGACGGCAGCACGCCGACAGCTGACTCCACACTGTACGAAGACGGGATCCCCATCAAAAACCGTTCCTCCGAGCCGAATCTCTATACCTCCATCCAGAATGTGACCACAAACTGGAAAGATTACTCCCCAGACCCAACCCCGGTGGAAAAAGGCACCGTCATTCGAGCCATTTTTGTAAACGACTGGGGCAGGGAAAGTGAAATTCTCACACAGACCTACTTTGTCGGCATCACCCCTCCGGCACGGGGCTACACGTTGTCGCTGATCTTTGAATATGACGATTTGTTTGGGGACAATGGAATCTACGTCACCGGAGCAGAATATGACGAGTGGTATTTGTCCGGTGAACTGTCCCCGGAGGCTCCGCTTCCTAATTTTGAAAAGCGTCTGGAAGTAATGGTAACCGCCGAAATGATGGACAATTCCGGAGATATACTCAATCAGCCGGTTGGGCTGCGTTTGCAGGGCAACTCTGCCCGGGGTCTGGGAAAAAAACGGATGATCCTCACAGCCCGGGAGGAATACGGCGGCAGCCAGGTCTTTGATGCCCCGCTTTTTGAAGGCATCAGCTCCCACTCCGTCATGCTGAAATACGTCCCCATCGATGCCATGGTCTGGGAGCTGGCTGCCGACCGGGCTGTATCCACCCAGCAAAGCGTCCCTGTCAGGCTCTTCCTCAACGGGGAGTACTGGCAGGATACTTACATGCTGGAGCGCTATGACCAGCAGTATTTCCGGCAGCATTATAATGTCAGCAACCGGGTTCTGGTGAAGGACGGGATTACGGACGAGGAATCCCTTGCATCCGGTGTTCTGGATAACTACGGGGAGTTTATGTTCTGGGCGGAGCACACCAATTTTGGCGATGCTGAGAATTATTCGCAGCTGCAGCTGGAAATGGACATTCAAAGCTACATTGACTATGTAGCCGTCAATTATTATCTGTGCAACTATGATTTCTCCCAGTGGCACAACTATGTTCTCTGGCGCAGTCCCATCCGGGACAGCGGCGCCTACCAGGATCTTCGCTGGCGATGGTGCATCTATGATATCGACGCTCTTTTTTACGCACAGTATACGGATTTTCCCGGACCTCCCTGCCAGATAAACATCTTTAACCGGGTTTTCCCGCAGACAGACATTCTTCTGAATCAAAATACACTCTTTGTCGCCTTAAAGCAGAACCCGGAAAGCCGCCGTCAGTTTGTCCTGTCCTTTATGGATATCGGCAACAACAATTTCGCGCCGGAAAAGGTAGCGCCGGTGCTGGAAAAGTATGGTCTCAGTCTGGACTGGAACAGTTCGTATTTCCGGGAGCGTCCCGCCTGCGCCGCGCAGTATCTTGCCGAGGAATTTGGCCTGACCGGCTCTCTGGAGACGGTGACAGTCACCACCGCCCAGCCGGAGATGGGCTGCGTTCAGGTCAACACCTCCGTCGTTGACCTGTCCGACGGCTCCTGGTCAGGGCAGTATTTTACGGATTATCCCATAACCGTGACTGCCATTGCCGGTAACGGATACCAATTTCTGGGTTGGAAAGGAGACGCAAATGGAACCGAAGAAACGCTCACCGTATCCGTTGACGGCGGGGTCACTCTTGAGGCCGAATTTGCAAAAATTTCATGAGGCAATTAGAAAAAATACTGCGTCAGAGCAGTCCACAGGATGGAAAGTACCGAAATGAACTGAAGTACGTCTGTTCGGAGGGGGAGCTTCAGATGATCCTTGCAAGGATCCGTCCCATTTGCCGCCCGGATCCTCACGCAACGGCGCAGGGCACCTACAGCATTCGAAGCATCTACTTTGATGACGATCAAAACCGCTGCTTTTTCGAAAACGAAAACGGAAATGACCCCAGGGAAAAATTCCGCATTCGGATCTACAATGCCTCGGATCGCCGGATTACCCTTGAGTGCAAGCGGAAAGAACGGACGATGACAAATAAGGTCAGCTGTCCGCTGACAAAGGAACAGTGCATGCTGATTCTGAGAGGCTCCCTGACAGAATCCGCCGTTGACAGCGAATTGCTTCGGAAACTCTACGCCCTGCACGCGCAGAACAATCTGAAGCCGAAGGTGATCGTTGCCTATGAGCGTACCCCCTTCGTGTATGCGCCCGGAAATGTCCGAATTACCTTTGACCGAAACATCGGAAGCACCACGAATCTTTCCGGTTTTTTTGGCCCATACCTGCCCCTGCGGCCGGTTCTCCCTACCGGTCAACATATTCTGGAAGTCAAGTACGATGAATTTCTGCCGGACTTTTTGTATGAGGTCATGAATCTGGGCAGTTTAAGACAGACTGCGTTTTCAAAGTACTATTTATGTAGAAAATTTACTGTATGAGGAGAAAGCTATGAGTATTCAGGATGTTCTGAAAAAGTCCTTTTTGAGCCAGTTTAATTCCGATCTCTCCACAACATCCGTCATTGCAACACTAATCATCACCGCCCTGATCGGTGCATACATTTTCGCGGTGTATCGGGTTGTGTGCCGGAAGGCCTTTTACTCCAAGTCCTTTGCCATTTCCCTGCCGGTGATCTCGATGATTACCGCTTCCATCATTATCTCCATACAATCCAGTGTTGTGATCTCTCTGGGCATGGTTGGCGCGCTGTCCATCGTCCGTTTCCGAACCGCGGTGAAAGATCCCATGGATCTGGCTTTTCTGTTCTGGACTATCTCCGTGGGCATTATATGCGGCGCGACATTGTTTGAAGTTGCCGTAGAAGCCTCTATCTTGATCACCATAGTCATGCTGCTTCTTCATTTCGTTCCCAACGCAAAGCCCGCGCTGCTTCTGCTGGTCAATGGTACGGATTCCAAAATCCAGGCCGAGCTGAAGCAGGTGCTGAAGAACAACACCAGTTTCTATAAAATCAAGTCCCGGAATATGACGGGCACGGGAATTGACATGATTGTTGAACTGAAGACGAAAGATGAAGATACTCTGATTGAAAAGGTTCTCGCCATTCCCATGGTAGAAAGCGCCACTCTGATGACCCACGACGGCGAGATTACATATTGACTCAGTGAGAGTAACTATTCAGTAGTAGCGAAGACTTTCGTGTAAATGATCGTTTAGTGCAGCAATGTACGTTGGTTGCTGTGGCGCGGGAGCGCCCAAGGCTCCCTTGTGCAAAGGGAGCCTCGGGTGGGCGTCCCACTCTGGTGGAACCAACGGACGTTGCTTCGCTAAACGATCATTTACCATAGCACTGCACCTGCGGTCGAGGGGCCCAAAGGATGTGCGTCTACCACCCAAAGTGCGTAACGCATTTGCCGCGGGCCTTGCCCGCTAAACGATCATTTACCGCATAAATATAGACACGACTGATACTATTTCTTGATTAAATTCTTTAATCAAGAAGACACCGCCATTGGCGCTGTCCATTCTGTTATTTTGGAAATAAAATAACAGAATGTCGTCTCATATGATTCTCATATCAAAAACTTCAATCTTTGCAGATTAATGTTTTTAATTGAGAATCAGTATAATACCATTGGGTCTGTTCAAAATGAAGGTTTTGCTGCAGGCCCATTTTCATTGGATATCCGTAAAAGACACTGCCGATGCAAAACCGCCGTCCCGGCTGGGACGGCGGTTTTTGGATGGGGCGGAGCGTTCCGTATCCAGTTACGGCGCACACCCTTCCATTATCTCAATCAACTGGTCATAGCTTTCCACTGACAGAATATCTCCCGGTACCTCGTCATAGCGGCTGCCCTCCGCCTTGTACAGGACCGGCGTCAGGCCGCAGCTCCGGCTGCCGTATACGTCGGCCTTGATTTTGTCGCCAACATACCATATTTCCTCCGGCTCGAGACCCGATTTACGGATGCCCACCTCGAAGAGATACCTTGCGGGTTTGCGGATGCCGTAGTCGCTGGAGGCAATCACAAACTCGAAGCGGTTTTGGGGGAACAGCTGGTTGAGCCTGTTTTTCAGAAGGCAGCCGCTGAAATCCAGATTGCTGATGACAGCCGTCCGAATCCCCGCCTGATTCAGGTAATCCAGCAGTGCCTGCGCACCCTTCACCGGCACCACGACGGAATCAGCCTGCCAGATGATCTTTTCAAGCTCATCAACGTCCACGGAGAACCGCAGTCCCAGCAGATCAAACGCCAGGCTCAGGATGGTTTTTTCATGCACCTCAAAAAGCTGCCTGCGGCATTCTTCAAAGCGCTCAAAAACTGCGTTCACCTGCGCGTCGATTTCCTCCGCCGTCAGCTGTCCCGGATTTGCGGTCAGGTAAGGCATGTATGCCCTGACGCCTCCCAGGGTATCGATTTGGGCATAGTCAATGAGCGTTTTCCCAGCGTCAAACAGAATCATTTTGGGTTTTCTCACAGCGGCACCTCATTTCCATATCCTGATGCAAAAACCGCTCTGGTTTCCCAGAGCGGTTTTGAGCGTTTTCAAGAGGGATTAGTAGAACTTTCTCTTGTTCTTACGGGCAGCTTCAGACTTCTGCTTCCGCTTCAGGCTGGGGCTGACGTAATGCTCGCGCTTCTTCACTTCGGCGATGACGCCCTCCTTGGCACAGCTGCGCTTAAAACGACGCAGGGCGCTTTCCAGAGACTCGTTCTCCTTGACGCGAATTTCAGACATTGTTTTCCCTCCCTCCGATGGCATCCGGCTCCATCCAGGATGCTTTCAGGGCCATACCGGCTTGATACATTATAATTGTTGTTTCCCGAATTGTCAAGGAATAATTCTAAAAATTCACAAATTACTTCACGATCAGGTTGACCAGCTTGTTCTTCACCACGATGGTCTTGACCAGCTGTCCGCCCTGCTTCTGCAGGAATTTTGCGATCTTCTCATCGGCAATGGCGTTGGCCACCACTTCCTCGTTGGAAAGGTCGGCGTTCATCAGCACAGTGCCGCGCATCTTGCCGTTGACCTGCACCGCGATGTTGATCTCGGTGTCCCGGCACTTCTCCTCGGAGTATTCCGGCCAGCTTTCGTAGGCAATGGTATCGTCATGACCCAGAATCTGCCAGATTTCCTCGCCCACATGGGGAGTCACGCAGGAGAGCATCTTGATGAACCCTTCCGCATACGCCCTGGGACAGGTACCGTTCTTATAGACCTCATTTACAAAGACCATCATCTGCGCGATAGCGGTGTTGAACCCCAACGCCTCAAAGTCGGCTGTTACCTTTTTCACGGTCTGATGATAAATCTTGGTGAGCTTACCGTCATCGGTATCGGTGATATTGTCCTTTTCAGTAAAGAAGTTCCAGACACGGTTGATAAACTTCTTTGCGCCGGCAACCGCCGTGGTGCTCCAGGGCTTGGAAACCTCCAGCGGGCCCATAAACATTTCATACAGGCGCAGGGTGTCCGCGCCGTATTCCCGGACAACATCGCTGGGATTGACCACGTACTCCGGATAACGCTTGCCCATCTTAATACCGTTCTCGCCCAGGATCATACCCTGATGCACCAGCTTCTTGAAAGGCTCCTTTACGGGGGACAGCCCCTGATCGTACAGGAAGCGGTTCCAGATCCGGGAATACATCAGATGGCCCACGGCATGCTCCGGGCCGCCCACATACAGATCAACGGGCATCCAATGCTTCAAAAGCTCAGGATCGCAGAAGGTTTTCTCGTTTTTGGGGTCGATATAGCGCATGTAGTACCAGGAAGAACCGGCGCTGCCGGGCATGG
>JBJDYG010000032.1:0-17242 GCA_051867075.1 Faecousia sp.
CCGTAAGGCGGTGCCTTCTTAATAAAAATCAAAGATTTTTATTAAGAAATAGTATAAGAAAATAGAAAACGTCCGCAGAACGGGGAAGGTTCTGCGGACACGCTTATTTCTTTGCCAGAAAATCCGCAATCAGCCGGATGTCCCGACGGTCCTTTTCCCGCCCCAGATGCTGCTTCATTTCAATCAGGCCTTTGAGAGAGATTACGGGGATCCCGTCGATAAACTGCACTGTGTCATACAGCCAGTTTTCAAAAAGCTCCACATCCTCGCCGATGGTGAACTTTCTGCCGCCGTCCGGCTGGCGTATGACCGGGACGCCATGCTGTTCCAGGCGGTCTGCAAGAGCCGCCGTGCAGCCAAGATCAATGTCATGGGTCTGCTCCCGAATGCCGTACAGCACCATGGCACTGCCGGTAATGACCCAATACTGGTGCTTGTCCAGCCCCAGAGCGTCCAGCCTGTTCAGAATGTCTGTTTTCTGCACAGGCTTACCCCAGCAGTACGTCCGATACCAGCATCACGCAGAAGCCGACCAGCAAAGCGTAGGTAGCGCCGCTGGCATCGTCGTGGTGGGTTTCGGGGATCATCTCGTCGCTGATGACATAGAGCATAGTGCCGCCCGCAAAGGCCAGGGCGAAGGGGAGAATCGCGGTAGCAGCGGTAACAGCGAAATAACCCAGCAGCGTACCCACCACTTCAATCAGACCCGTTGCCAGAGCGCAGAGGAATGTCCTTTTGGGGCTGATGCCCGCCGCCAGCATGGGGCCGATGATGACCATACCCTCCGGGATATTCTGCAGGGCGATGCCGCCTGCAATGAGCATAGCCTCCGAAAGGTTATCCGAGCCGAAGCTGACGCCGGCGGCAATACCCTCGGGAAGGTTGTGGATAGCGATAGCGGTGACGAAAAGCAGTACCTTGCTCAAGTGTTCGTCGCCGTGATGGGCTTCTGTTTCCACACCCACCAGGCGGTGCATGTGGGGCACCAGACGGTCAATGAGATTCAGACACAGAGCGCCGGTGAAGATTCCGGCGATGGTGATGAGCAGACCGAATTTCCCGCCGTATTCCACTGAAGGAATAATCAGGCCCAACACCGCTGCCGCCAGCATAACTCCGGCAGCAAAGGCAAGCACGATGTCGCTGAACCGGTGGGATATCTTTCGGAACGCAAAACCGATGACGGAGCCAAACACCGTCGCGCCGCCCACGCCCAGGGCGGTCAGAAGTACCAACTGCATAACGCAGCCCCCTTTTCATATATCTGCGGCCCATTATAGCACACGTGAAGGATAGAAACAATCTTTTTTTCTTTGTCAGATGGAAGAAAGGAGAGAAGCTGGAGTATGATCCGGCGTAAAACGGTATCAGGCAAAGTATGGGTTGACAATTCCTGAAAAACGTGTATACTGAATACAGAAAAACAAAATACACCTAAGAAGCCGCCGGAATCCCTTTGGAGACCGGGGGTTGGAGGACTCTCTGGAGAACACATTGAGTTGTGTGCCGAAGGTGCAAGGCGAAAGCCGAATCTCTCAGGCAAATGGACAGAGACGCAGAATTTCTATGTGCGGAGCAGTCCTGTGTGGGCTGCTTTTTTGTTACTATCACAGAAAGAAGGAACGTAAAATGTACGGAAAACCGGTTGATTCCATCGGATTTGTGGGGCAATTTGATCCCGAACTCGCTGCGATGATGGGCAGGGAGCTGACCCGCCAGCAGGACGGCCTGGAGTTGATTGCCTCCGAAAATTTCGCTTCTCCCGCGGTGATCGCCGCTATGGGCTCCATTCTGACCAACAAGTACGCCGAGGGCCTGCCCGGAAAGCGCTACTACGGCGGCTGCCAGTTCGTGGATGAAATCGAAAGCCTGTGCATCGAGCGGGCAAAGGCCTGCTTCGGTGCGGAGTTCGCCAACGTTCAGCCCCATTCCGGTGCGCAGGCCAATATGGCCGTCCAGCTGGCGCTGCTGCAGCCCGGTGATACCATGATGGGCATGAGCCTTGCCAACGGAGGACACCTGTCCCACGGCAGTCCCGCCAATATTTCCGGGAAATACTTCAACGTGGTTTCCTACGATGTCAACCACGAAACCGGTCTGATCGATTACGACCAGATTCGTACCATGGCGAAGAAATACCAGCCCAAGCTGATCATTGCCGGTGCTTCCGCATATCCCAGGACCATCGATTTCAAGCTCTTTGCCGATATCGCCCACGAGGTGGGGGCTGTGCTGATGGTGGATATGGCACACATCGCGGGATTGGTTGCCGGCGGCGCCCACATGAGTCCCGTTCCCTATGCCGATATCGTCACAACCACGACTCACAAAACCCTGCGCGGCCCCCGGGGCGGCCTGATCCTGGCAAAGGCGGAATACGCCAAGAAGCTGAATTCCGCCGTGTTCCCCGGAACCCAGGGCGGCCCGTTGGAGCATGTCATTGCCGCCAAAGCCGTATGCCTGAAGGAGGCCATGGAGCCGGAATTCCAGGTCTACGCCCATAACGTGGTGAAGAACGCCAAGGTGCTGGCATCGGCTCTGCTGGAAGAGGGCTTCGATCTTGTCACCGGCGGTACGGACAACCATCTGATGCTGGCCGACCTGCGCCCCATGGGCATTACCGGCAAGGAGCTGCAGATCCGCTGCGACTTAAACCATATCACCCTGAACAAAAATGCCATTCCCAATGACCCCGAGAAGCCCGCCGTCACCAGCGGCGTCCGCATCGGCACTGCCGCCGTCACCACCCGTGGACTGGGCGAGGCGGAAATGAAGAAAATTGCCCGCTGTGTGGCGCTGACCGCCCGGGACTTCGAGGGTACCGCCGACGAGGTCAAAGCTACGGTTGCGGAAATCTGCGGCAAATTCCCGCTGTATCAGTAAGATTCCTATCGGCATGACTTTGAAAAGGGACAAAATGTGGTTCGTGTGAACATCTCCACCGATGCTGTATCCTGAGCCAGCAAAGCACGCCGAGGGATCCCGGTACGGTTTTCGTACAGTGCAAGACGAAACGCAAAGATCCTTCGACTCGCTGCGCCGCAGTCTGTCTTTTTGCTGCCGCAGCCTGATAAGCACATAAGTGAAATACGAACAGGAGCCGGTATAGCCCGGCTCCTCAGCGTGTCAAAAAAGCCTCGCAGAGTTTGCCACGAATGCGGCAAATAAAGTCAAAATCTGTCGGAAAAGCCCGAAGGGGTTTTTCGACAATCTGCAGGAGCCGGGATAGCCCGGCTCCTGCCGCTTTTTGTAATCTCCGACCGCCCCTGGGCGGATTTGAGGGAGATCATAGAAATCTGCGGGCGTAGCCGCAGCGACGGCAGAGGGGCTCTGCCGCTTTTTTGCCGGAAAATCCCTCCCGGATGGCCTTGGCCCGTGGGCCTTCCAGAATGTCCTCCATAGATGTTTCAAACAGATTCCCCAGCGGAATATCGCCGTCGTGGTCAAGACAGCAGGGTACTACCGTACCGTCGCAGAGCACGCCCACCTGATCCCGCAGCCCATAGCAGAAAGCCTTTTCGCCGCCGTCGGGGGCGGATAAGTCAGGCCAGTCGAATTTGTCGCCGTATTCCAGATAGACGCGGCTGGCAATTCGGGTGCCCCGGGGCTCGGCTTTCCACGGCTGGGGAAAGGCGGCGTTCATGGCATCAAGGATTTCCGGGTTCCGCTGCTCTGCTCCGCCGCTGTTCCACAGGCGGTAGACCACCAGAAAGTGTCCGTTTACCGCCTGCCCGAAGGAAAAGCACCGGGAAAGGTAGGTTTTGAAGGGAATGGACAAATCATTCGCTTCAAAGGCATGGAGGGAGACATTCACTTTATGAAGGGCGGGCGCGTTCAGAAGGATTTCCTTTTTTTCTTCCAGCAGAGTGCCGTTGGTGGTCAGAACGACCCTGAATCCGGCTTCTCCCGCAAGGCGCAGAAAGGTTTCCAGCTTTGGATGGCACAGCGGCTCGCCCATCAGGTGGAAATAAAGATAATCCGTCCACGGCCGCAGCTTCGGCAGCAGGGCGGAGAACTCCGCCTCTGTCAGGAACCGTTTTTCCCGTTTCGTTCCCGGACAGAAGCCGCAGCGCAGGTTGCAGACGTTGGAAATTTCCAGATAGATTTTGTGAAAGCGTTTCATGCTGTTCCCCCTCTTTCCTGTAGCATATCATAAAACCCGGATTCACGCAATATGGGTAATTTTGTGCCGGCTCTCCCGATTCCCCGATATTCGACAGGTCCTTCGTGATAAACTGAGGAAAAACGCGGTGGAAATTTGACAGACAGCCCCTGCCGCGGGGTTGGGGAAGGAACGGATGACATGAGGTTCGCGTCCAAACGCAGGGCAACAGGATGGATGGCGCTGGCGGCTGTGGTTTTTGGCTTTCTGCCGATGAGCGTCCGCGCAGGGGAGAATGGATATGCGCTGCACTTTGCCCGGGACGCCTATGCCTGTGCCGCCCCCTTTGTGGCGGATTATACTGTGACAGGAGAGAATGGGAAGGCGGTTTTCTCCGGGGAGAATTTCGTGGAAGTCTACCATCTGACTGCCGATTGGGCGGAGGATGGGCAGGACGTGTCCATCGCTGCCTATTCCGCCGACGCTGCCGCAGGCGTCCCGGGACATACGGCCTACCGGCGGGTAGGGTTAGAGGACAGCGGGTATTTTTCACCCGGCACGGCTGGAAAGATCCGTTCCGTCGTGCTGGCATCATACCCCCGCAGGGATCCAGCGTCCATTCAGGCAAACGCAAATTTGTGGCTTCAAAGTCACGGACTGCCGGAACTGCAGCATCTGCAAAGCGGCGAGGCTGTTTTAGCGGCGCAGCTTACCATTTGGCAGCTGACAAACGAGGGCTGCTTCACAGTAAACCGCTATTCGTCCGGCTGGAAGGACATGACCACGCCGGGGTGGCGGAAGTATCTGGAAAAGGTTGCGGATCCGGATACCGCCTGCCAGCAGCCAACGGATACAACAGCGTGGAACGTGGAAGGATTGTGCCAGTATCTTTCCAGTTTGGGTCCGGCGGCACCGGGCTGTGAGACGGTGTCCGACGCGGCGCTGGAAAACCCGGTTTACAGCGCGGTACAGGAGGCTGACGGTACCTACACCGTCACGGTGAGCGTGGATATCCGAACGACGGTTGAGGAGCAGGATGCGCTGACCCTCAGCGCATCCTGCGGCGGTCAAATCAAGACTCAGCCGGTGACCGGTGCAGGCAGCTGCAGCGTCAGCTTTTCCGATCTGACGGACAGGCCGGAGGTGACGCTGGAAATCACCGGCACGCAGCACGGCGGTGACGTCTATCTGTTTGAAGGAGAAAAACAGAGGCTGGTGGGCTTTGATGACAGCGTGCTTCCCGTCCACGGTCAGCTGCTGGTGAAGCCCGACTGTATCCTGAACATTTTCGACAGCACTGAGGACAGCGGTATACCCCTTGCCAATGTCCGCTTCGACCTGTACCGGGTGGCGACTCAGGCACAGCTGGAAAGCGGGGAATTCTCTCTCAACCAACTGCCTGCCGGGGAGGAGCTGAAAGCCTGCCAGACCCCCGGAAACCTTGTGACCATCCTGACAACGGATATTCGGGGCCTTGCTTGCTACAATTTTACCGCAAACGGTCAGCCGGAGGGCGTGTACCTGGTCTCGGAGCGCACCAACGCCGCCACTTTGGGTACGTCGGCGCCTTTCTTCCTGGTGGTACCCGGTGTCAGCGCCGACGGAGGGAATGCCTACACCCTGAATGTCAAACCCACCAACACGGTGGAGACCGGCCCCGGCGTCGAAACCAACGTCGCGGAAACCGGCTGCGTCAGCGGCAGCTTCGACGCAGGGCAGAGCCATACCTGGATCCTGCGGGGCGATGTGCCTGCAGGCATCGCCACAGCGCAGAAGTACGTCATTACCGAAACGATTGACAGCCGCCTGGTTTTGGAGGAAGAAAGTCCCGCTGTTACGCTGCTGACAAGAGGGGGAACGGAAATCAATCTGACTGAGGGCGATCATTATACCCTGACCGGAAGCGAAACTGTCCCCAAAATTCAGGTATCTTTGACCCCTGCCGGCATGGCCTATACGGCGGCAAATCTGGGAGACGGGGAAAGCTCTCCGGAAATCCGGGTGCGCTTTCAGGCGGCCATCCGGGAAAGTGCCGAATTGGGCGTCCCGATTTCCGGTAAAACGGCGCTTTCCTATCTCAACTGCGTCGGAATTTCCTATGAAGCCGAGTCAGGCGGCGCGGAGGTACATACCGGCGGAATTCGCCTTCGGGTGACAGATGAAACAGGACAGGCGCTCGGCGGCGCGTCCTTCAAGCTGGCCCGTCCGGCGGAGCAGACGGATACGGACGGCAGCGGAGTGGTTTTGAAGCTGGAGGGGACACAGGCAGACGCTGTTTTTATGGATTTTCTGACGGAGGACGGCGGACAGAGGGTCTCGGAAGTGACGACAGGGGAGGATGGTACTGCATTTCTTCGCGGTCTGGCATACGGACGGTATTATCTTGTACAGACGAAAGCACCGGAGGGCAGCTGCCAGCTGAAGTATCCCATTGCGGTCACCGTCAACGCCTCCAGCCATTTAACTGCCCGGGATGGCTGGCTGGATACCAACGGCACGAGAGTGGATAATACGGTAGAGCTTGTCAACACCGAAGTCTACCTGCCGGAAACCGGGGACGTAGGCGCGGCTGTGTTTGTCGTGGCGGGAAGCACCCTGATCGGTTTGGTCTGTGCAGCGGTACTTGAAATGATTTTACAGACTCTGAAAAGAAGAAGCAGAAGATAGCGTAGGCGCCCCCTCCGTTTGGAGAGGGCGCCTTGCTTGGAAGCGCCGGATCAATTGGCAAGAGCTAAGGAACCTCTGAATCAATCGTCTGCGGCTGAGTGGCGGATCTTTTGCCACATCCGAGCAGTGTTCAAAACGAGAAAAACATCCAGTATTCCTTCGTTTTTAACACGTTCTCCTGTGACGAAATCTCTCGCAATCCGCTCTTGCCGCTTGAATCAGAGTTTCCCTAACAGCAGAAGGTTCTGACGCGGCCGAACTGTGCGGATGGGTCAGAGGATCTGCCGCTCAGCCGCGGACTGAAACACAATAAATATAAATACCGTTTGCGGCCTCCGGCGATCAGCGGTTGCTGATGCAGATAAATCCCCATGTACGAACTGCTTTCATGGTTTGCGGCGCGATGGTTTCACATGCTTTTTTCAGAGTTACCTTCTATTACGTTTCAAACATTCCGGCAACATCCTCCAGAAGCTCCCGAATGCTCAGGTGCTGGGGGCAGATGTCCTCACATTGACCGCATTTGACGCAGTCGGAGGCTTTGATGCCGTTTTTGGCGTGGACGTTGTGGTAGTAATAGTCGCTGTTCCAGTTCTGGAACTGCTTTTTGGCGTTCATGCAGGCGAACAGGTCAGGAATGGGAATGCCCTGGGGACATACCTCGGTGCAGTAGCGGCAGCCGGTGCAGGGAATCAGCCCCTGACCCCGGAAAATAGCGCAAACCTGGGCGATGGCAAGCTGCTCCTCTTCATTGAGCGGCTGAAAATCCTTCATGAAGCCGCAGTTGTCGTTCATCATCTCCATGCTGCCCATGCCGGAAAGAACCATACGGACGCCGGGGAAGCTGGCGGCGAAGCGGATGGCATAGCTGGCGTTGGAGCCGCCGTGGAGCCGGTCCAGCACCTTCTGGGCATCGTCGGGGAGCTTCACCAGAGAACCGCCCTTCACAGGCTCCATGACGATGACAGGTTTTCTGTGCTTGCAGCAGACTTCATAGCACTTTCTGGATTCCACGGAGGCATCCTCGAAGTCTACATAGTTGAATTGAATCTGAACCGCCTCGATCTGGGGATATTCGGTGAGGATCTGATCCAGCACTGCGGCCTTGTCGTGGAAGGAGATGCCGAAGTGGCGGATTTTCCCTTCCTCCCGCAGCTGCAGGGCGGTTTCGTAGGCCCGGATCTGCTTGTACTTTTCAAAGACATCCTTGTTCTGGGCGTGCATCAGATAGAAGTCAAAGTATTCCACGCCGCAGGCTTCCAGCTGCATCTGAAAGAAAGGACGGATGTCCTCGTTCTTTTCAATGAAATGGCTGGAGAGCTTGTTGGTCAGGATGTATTTCTCCCGGGGGTAGCGGGAGGTCAGGCATTTTTTCAGCGCGATCTCACTTTGCCCGTTGAGATAGCCGTGAGCGGTGTCAAAATAATTGAAGCCGTTTGCGAGAAAGGTGTCCACCATTTTGCTGGTTTCCTCGAAATCCACTTCCTCGCCATTCATGGGCAGACGCATACAGCCGAAACCGAAATTCTTTTTTACCTCTTCAAAACAGGATGGCATTTTCTGTTTCCTCCTTGATTTCCTGGTGAGTTCTGCTATACTCTAGTATAGCATCCGGTAGCAACTACCGGTCAATCGTCAATTTATATAAAATTGGAGGGATTTTCTTGTACACCATGAAGCAGACCTGCGAGATGACCGCTCTGCGCTATGAAACTCTGAAATTCTACTGCAACCAGGGACTTGTGCCGGGCGTCAAGCGGGACAGTCTCAACCGCCGGGTATTCGATGACCGGGACATCAGCTGGATCAACAGCCTGACCTGCCTGAAAGACTGCGGGATGGGAATTGCGGAAATGAAAGCCTACATGGAACTGTGCCTTCGCGGTCAGGAAACGATCCCGGAGCGAAAGGAAATTCTCAGGCGTAAGCGGGAGGAACTGGAAGGGGAGCTGGCACGGGTGCAGGAAAGCATTGCCTACATCGACCGCAAACAGGCGTTTTACGATGATATGCTGGCAGGAAAAACGGAATCTTACAGCAATCTGACCAATCTGTAATCGGGAAGGAAGCGGCGGCGCCGCTTCCGTTTCACTTTCTTCCGGCGCTCCCCGCATACATTCCCCGAAGGGAAAGCAATATCTATTGCATATCCGTCTCCATACCGCAGACGGCATGGTTGGTCACGGAGTCCAGATAATATGCCAGATTTTTCACTTCCCGCACCTGAACCATGCCCCACAGCTCCTGCCTGTCGGGGCAGATTTCCGGGAACAGATCCGTAATCGAATGGAACAAATCCGGCGCATAGTGCAGGGTTTTCTCATTGCCGAAGATGGCGCCATAGCGGATCTCTGCCTCCACCAGATCCTGGAACATATGGCTGCCGTAACTCAGCTCCGGGCGGTATCCCGCCCGGTCGTCAGACACTTCGCAGATGGCAGAGAAATTGGAAATACTGCGGAAGCTCACCGGGACGCCCAGCTCCGGGGAAGAGGTGCCGATCCGCCCCGGGGTCATCAGAAGCAGATGTTTGCCGCTGTTTCGGTAATGCTGGTTCACCGCCTCAATGGCTGCTGCCACATCGTATTTTTTGGCGTAGGGATATTCGTAGTAGCGCACCGGGTCGATCTGCACCACTACGTCGATCAGCTGCTTTCCGGAGGAGCCCATAGAGGAATCCCGGATTTCAAAGAAAACCTGTTTCAGGTTCAGCTTGTCCAGGTCAACGCATTGGCCCTCCCGTCCCAGATACAGGGGGCGGCACTGCAGCAGATTCACGACGAAATCTCCCTCGCTGTCCATGTTGACGGCATACTCGATATCCACCGGATTCCCGTAGACCCGCTGCAGCGTCAGCAGCAGGCTCTGCATCAAATGGGTGAATTCTTCGGTTTCCAGCAGCTTCTGACAGCTTACGAACCAGACCTCCCGGAATCGCCCGATCTGGCGCAGGGCGGACTCGGCTTCATAATCCCGTTCCAGGACCTCCTGTTTATACCAGAGCGGAAGCACCGGCAGCAGCTGTTCCATGGGAACCTCCGTCAGCTCGTTTTTCTCGCAGTCCAGAACATCTACATATCTTTGGGAGAATTTATGCTTCTGGGCGACGGTGGTCATGACGGTGACGGCAGGGCGGTCCAGGTTGCTCAGCCGGGGATAATCCTCCTTGGTCCGGTCCACGGCCTTGGTTCCCAAGCCCATGACGATACGCAGCATCCCGGCTTTGGGATCCATGTCGGGATACCATTTGTAGGCGCTGTGGCTGTAGCCCACCCCGGCGGCGCCGGGCATAAAGTAATTGCCGTAGTAAGACCCGGAGACCCGCTGCACCAGCACCGCCATCTGTTCGTCCTTTTTGTCCAGACCCCGCATCCGGCGGTATTCCAGGGCGGAATAATCCATGGTGCTGGCATACACCCGACGGATGGCCTGCTCAAAAGCCTCCAGCCGCTGCTCGGGGCTGCCCCGATTGACACAGAACACAGACTCGTATTTTCCCGCGAAGGCGTTGCCGAACCCGTCCTCCAGAAAGCTGGAGGAGCGGACGATGAAGGGGCTTTGTCCGAAATACTCCAGAACCGTGAGCAGCTGCTCCCGGATCTTCGCGGGGAATATCCCCCGCAACAGGTGCTGCCGCAGTTCCTCGGCAACGCCGAAGTAGCCTTCTTCTGTTCTCTGACGGATCCGCAGACGCCAGTCGCCGTTGGAAACAATGTAGGTATAATATACGTCCGAGCCGATGTAGAAGGAATCGTGGGGCTCATTGTGGGCAAGATATTCCGGAATTTCCGTTTGGGCAATCTTCCGGGCCAGCAGCATGCCGCAGGCTTTGCCGCCGATGGCGCCGCTGCCGATCATCCGGTCCCGGAGGGTAAAATAGTCCTCCGGCTGGAAATACTGCTTGACAAGCACCTTCAGCCGTTGGTCCTTGGTCATGGTGCTGCGGATGATCTGATCTTCGGTGTCCGAATCGAAGTGCCCACGGGCGTATTCCAGCTTTGCCATGTTGAAAAAACGGTCATAGCTGTCGTAATTCTGATCCTGGCTCAGGGCGTTCTTCTCGTGAAGGGTCTGATAATACCGGCTCATACCCACACCGTCGGATACCGTTGAAAACTGCCCGGTGCTTTTCCGGTATCCGTGGGGGAGAAACATCTTGTCTGAATAGCGGTTCCAGACCTTGAGCGGGTGCAGATACACATATTTTTCGTTGGAGTACACGTCCAGCAGAAGCTGGGTCGTATCCCGGATGCGGGCCACCGCGTCAAAGGAATGCCGCCCCCGGAGCAGGGGAAAATAGGCTACAGTGTCCAGTTCAAACAGATACGGACAGGTCACCCGGAAGAAATTGCCCATCATCAGATCCGTATACCACACGGACTGCAGCTGCGATAGGCAGTCGAACACATAAAAGGCGTCCCGGCCCTGCCGGGTGATTTCTTCATGGATCGCCACGGTAAAAGCTTCAAAGCCCTCATCGGGGTTAAACTGCCGCAGCTGCACTCCGGTCAAATCCTGCAGTACCGGCTCGTGCTGTGCAAAGCGGATGTAGATCACATTTCGTCCGTCTGCCACCGCCTGCCTGGCAAAGGGCTCCGCGAACATACGGAATTCCTCAAGATCGGAAATCTGCCACACCACGTTGTCGCCCAGACGGATAAAGTCCAGAATGTCGTCCATCTGGGGAAATCCGCTGCAAATTTTGTCAAAAGCCGCCATAGTTGCCCTCCCGCATTGATATCGTGAAAAAGGCAGGGCAATGAAGCGTAGAACTTCATTGCCCTGCCGGATGGGACTACTATAACACAGAAATCCGGGACTTACAACCATATTTACTGTGAAAGCTCCGCATTCACAGTAAAATTTCAAACAAATGCCAGCATCTCGCCCCTTACGGGGCAACCGATGCTGATGCATATAAATCCCCATGCGCCAACCGCTTTCATGGTTTGTGGCGCAATTGTATCGCATGGGGATTTAAGAAGAAATAGTATGAAAACGCATTTCTTGACACTTCCCTCAGGGCATGGTAAACTACTTGCGAAGAAAACATCCGAGGCCAAACAGAGGAGAGGAAAAAGGTAATGAATCGGATAGAAAAGACCTTTATGCCCATCTGGCAACCGTTCACGGGCATAACGACGGAAAGCATGATCAGGTCTCTTTCAGATGAAGAAGAACGGACGGTTGCCCGGGCAGCGCATCATTATTTCCAGGCGAAGTATGCTGACGCGGCTGAGGAGAGCCAGCGCTTATTGAATAGTCCCTGCCCGGAGATCCGCAGTTCCGCGCTGCTGCTGCACAGCATGGCAAATGTGGGCTTAGGCAACGCACAGCTGATCCGGGCAGATTTTGCCGCCCTGACCCAGGCGGCGCAGCAGCCCGAGGACATTCAGATGGCGGCGGTTTATGACGCGCTGCGGTATCTTCTGGCTGTGTTTTTTCATGCGGACGGGGAAATTGAACCTGTTCGGGAAGAACACGCCGCCCTCCTGCCCGAGGGAACGAGGCTGTATCTATTGTACGCCGTAGCCCACGCTCTGTATCTGCAAAAGCGGCATCAGGAGGCGCTGGGTGTCGCCAGGTCGGCGCTGATAATGGCGGCGGGGCGGTTTCCTTCGGTGTGTGTGTATCTGAATCTGATGGGCTCCATGGTGGCGACCAACCTGCATGACGCAGGTTTGGCGGCGGACTTTTTCCACCGGGCGTGGCAGCTCGCCCAGAAGGAAGATTACATTCAGCCCTTTGTGGAGCATCATGGAATGCTGCAGGGGCAGATTGAAAAGCACATCTGGGACGGGGAACCGGAGCAGTACAGCCGGATTGCGGAAAAGGTCATGGCCTTCTCCCGGGGCTGGATGAAGATTCACAACCCGGATTCCGTCAACAAGGTGACGGACCGCCTGTCCCCCTACGAGTTTTCCCTGGCCATGATGGCCGCCAGGGGCAAAAGCAATCAGGAGATTGCCGATTATATGCACATCTCCGTCAATACCGTGAAAGCCCACCTGTCCGGCATTTATCAGAAGATGGAGATCAGCAACCGCAGAGAGCTGGAACAGTTCCTGAACAAGTAAAATATACCCATTTTTGCCGGCTGGCGGGTATTCCCGCGGGCCGGTTTTTATGCTATACTGGTAGTGTAGGTAGCTGTACCGCGTCCCGGCCTGGGCCAATGCGGCACCCTTTGCGGCAAGAAAGGAGACCCTTATGAAAATGAGAAAACTGTTATCGTGTATCATGGCGCTGCTGATTGTTTGCAGCCTGCCGGTGTCCGCCCTGGCGGCGGAGTATGACCTTGCGGAAGGCAGCGTGACGGTCACCGCCACGGGAAGCGGGCAGACCGTGACCCACGGCTCCAACGGCCCGGTACAGGACAGCGCCCCGGTCATCATCCAGACCAACAGCGAAACGTCCACCTCCAACACCGTCACCATCAATGCGGATACCGGCGCCACCGCCAATGTCACTTTGGACGGCGTGAACATCGACACCAGCGGCACTTATAAAGCTGCCGTTGAAATCAAGGGCGAGGGCGATGTGGTCATTGAGCTGGACGGGAGCAATACCGTCCAGAGCGGCTGGGAGTACGCCGGTGTGGAGAAGAACACCATTGCCCCTTGGGGCACCAATCCCGGCAGCGGCAACGGCAATCTCACCATCACCGACGAAAATGAAACCCATGGCAGCCTGAAGGCCACCGGCGGCGATCAGGGTGCCGGCATCGGCGGCGGCTTGGACCGCAACGGCAGCAACATCACCATCACCGGCAACGCGGAAGTCATCGCCACCGGCGGCAGAAACGGTGCCGGCATCGGCGGTGGCGAAGATTCCGATGGCAGCAACATCACCATCAGCGGCAACGCGGAAGTCATCGCCACCGGCGGCGATGACGCTGCCGGCATCGGCGGCGGCAGCGGGTGTGGCGATGGCAGCTACATCACCATCGAGGGCAATGCACAGGTGACTGCCAAAGGCGGCAATTACGGTGCCGGCATCGGCGGCGGTGAATCTTGTGATGGCAGCAACATCACCATCAGCGGCAGCGCGGAAGTGACTGCCACCGGCGGCAAACTCGCTTCCGGCATCGGCGGTGGCATGGGTGGAGACGGCAGCGACATCACCATCAGCGGCAGCGCGGAAGTTACCGCCAAGGGCGGCGCCAGAGGTTCCGGCATCGGCGGCGGCGGTAATTGGGGCAAAGGTAGCAATATTACGGTCTCTGAGGATGCCCAGGTGAAAGCCCAGGGCGGTGAAGCTGCCGACAATCCTGCCACAGGCGCTGCCATCGGCGATGGTGTACAATATAAGAGCGATATCCCCGGCAGGGAAGAGACACCCAACACCGATGCTCTGAACAAGGGCTGGATTGCCACCTACACTCCCGGCACCACCGACTTGGATACGGCAAACCCCGATACTCTGACCTATAAGGATGATAATGGAAATTTGGCCACAAGCAGCAATGCCGTGCCGATTCTGAAGCAGAAACCCACCTGCACCGAGGACGGACACAGAGCCGGATTCACGGTCGGCAACACGCTGGTAGGCGGAGAGACGCTTCCGGCCACGGGTCACAATGTCCCCAACGGGTATACACCCCAAAATGATGCCACCTGCACGACCCTCGGCACCATGAAAGGCTATTGCACCAACTGCCAGACCACCGTAACCGTACCCGATCCCAACAGCACCCTGAAGGATCACACCTTCACCACCTATACCCCCGACCCCGACAATCCCGCCACCTGCACCGGGGACGGCCTGAAAACCGCTGTGTGCGATGTCTGCCATAAGGCAACCGACACCGTCACCGACCCGGCTAAGGGGCACAGCTTCACCAATTATGTGTACAATGACGATGCCAAGTGTGGGCAGGACGGCACCAAGACCGCCAACTGCGACCACGGCTGCGGTACGGAGGATACCATTGTCGATGTCGGCAGTGCTCTGGAACACAGCTTTACGGACTACAACTCCAACAAAGACGCCACCTATGACCACGACGGCACCAAAACCGCCGTGTGCGACAACGGTTGCGGCGCCACCGACACCATCCCCGACCCCGGCAGTCAGCTGGTGCGGGAGGAATCCGCCCAGCCCCTCTACCGGGTTCTGGGGCAGGACGGCAAGGCGCTGGCCTGCAAGGAAGTGCGGAAGGATGGCGTGCTGACCATCACCGTGGACGCTGACTTCGCCAGTCTCTCCGGAACCTTAAGCGGCATGAAGACCCTGAAAGCCTATGGAATTGACACCATTGTCTTTGTCACCAAGGGCGCAAGATCTTCCTTTGCCCTTTCCGACCTTCTGGCACAGGGCAGCACCAGCGACAGCTTCTGCCTGATCCACGACTGCGGCACGGTAACCTTCACCGTTGGCAAAGGGGAAACGGATGTAACCGGAATTCTGGCAAAGCCGTAAACGAAGCATACATGACAAAAGACGGTCAGGCATATTTATGCCTGACCGCTTTGTCTGCCGCAAAATAAAAAGCCAGCTGTCAATGGCGCGTAAGCGAAATGGAGATCATGGAGCCGTTAAGGCGAATGTTATCAAACCGTCATCATTTGGCAGTCAGGAAAACCAAAAGCCGTTGCATTGCAACGGCTTTTGGGCTTAACGTGATTATTCCCACTCGCCAAAACAAAAGTCAATCTAAACAGTTTTGTATAAGAGATTTGACTTCATTTGACTTGATTTGATCTCAGTTATCCATATCCCATAGGATACCAGACTTTCTGCTATCAAAATTCTATCAGGGGTGATAGCAATGGATTCTGGAAATAGGATAGAAGCCAGTTTCTATCATTCTTCATGGCTATTCTACTATGATTCCGTGTCAGATTCAAGACTAAATAGGCTTGTTTGATGCAGACTTTAGACATGATAGGGATTAAACCTTTTGAAATTCGGTGATGTGATTGCGCTTTACTATCTCTTTCAGAATATCCAGAGAAGCCGGATTGGAAAATTCAAAAAGATGTACGTCTTTTAATCCAGGTTTATTTGCAAATGTAATTCGTGCTTCTTTTTCTGCGGAGTTGAAGTACGAGAATGACCAAAGTGCATCTTCTGCTTTAATGCTTTCCATTCTTCTTTTGTTATCATAAACACTTTGGTAATCTCATTTACTTCGTCCTCAAATTTGTCCACCAGATGGCAGCCCCAGGACATTGCTGATTTTGCAGACGGCTCGTTAGTATATTTCATGTAGGAATAGATTTCAAGAAAGGGCGTCTTTGTAAAAGCCCAATCCCGAACTGCGGATGCCGCTTCCTTGGCATAGCCTTTTCGCTGACAATCTCCACGAATGTGATATCCGATTTCAGGCTTTATCATGCCACCGATATTCTGCATGGTCAGCCCACAGTCACCAATCATTTCTCCGGATTCTTTTAAGCACACCGCCCACAGACCAAACCCAAAGATTCTGTACCGCTGCATATTTCTTTCAATCCATCCCCGAACCCGCTTCTCATCAAACGTATAGGGATAGTGCTGCATAATATCGGAATCGGCCAATACTGCATACAGAGCATCGTAATCGTCCATATTCATTTCTCGTAGAATCAAACGGGTTGTCTCAATCATCATTTCATTTTCTTCATTTTCAACTTAAGGAATCATGCTTTTACTTCTCGCCCCGGAAAAATCACATGGACTTTCTGAGGTATTCTGCTGTGATGGTGCAAGCGTGTTCTGCCATTTCCTTCGGCGTTCCGGAAAAGACGATCTCACCACCGGCAGTACCACCGTCCGGTCCCACATCAATGAGCCAGTCCGCCTGTTTCATCACATCCAGATTGTGCTCGATGACAATGACGGTGTTGCCCCGATCCACCAGGCTGTCCAGCAGCTCCATGACCTTCTGAACATCGGAAGCGTGGAGACCGGTGGTGGGCTCGTCCAGTACATAGATGTTGCCTTTCTTATCCAGATATTTTGCCAGCTTCACCCGCTGGCGCTCGCCTCCGGAGAGGGTAGACAGAGGCTGACCCAGAGACAGGTAGGGCAGACCCACTTCAATCATTGCCCCCAGCGCCTTGCGAAGCTTCCTGTTGTCTTTGAAAAACTCGTAGGCTTCCCCGGCGGACATGTCCAGAATCTCCACGATGTTCTTTCCCTGATACTGATAGGACAGAGCTTCCTCACTGTACCGTTTTCCTTCGCAGGCTTCGCAGACTGTGGTCACCGGGTCCATGAACACCAGCTCCGTGACGATCATACCCCGTCCACCGCAGACCGGGCAGCCGCCCTTGCTGTTGAAGGAGAACAGCGAAGCGTCAACCCCATTTTCCACCGCCATCACCTTGCGGATTTCATCAAAGAACCCCAGGAAGGTGGAGGGAGTAGACCTGCCCGTGGCGGTCACCGGAGACTGATCCACCAGCACCACCCGGTCGGCATACTGCTTGGCGAACACATCCCGAATCAGGGAGCTTTTGCCGGAACCGGCTACGCCGGTTATCACCG
>JBJDYG010000033.1:0-156035 GCA_051867075.1 Faecousia sp.
ATGCGCCGACAATACTTGGCGGGCGACTGCCCGGGAAGATAGGTAATGCCAACATTAACCACACCGTTTCTCGGTGTGGTTTTTTTATGCGCCCGGTGGGCGCATGTCAAATTCTAGGGAATCTCTGAATAAATCGTCTGCGTCTGAGTGGCAGATCTTTTGCCGCATCCGTGCTGTGTTAAAAACGAGTAATACATCCAGTATTCCTTTGTTTTTAACACTTTCGTTTGTGGCAAAATCTCCCATCATCAGCTCTTGCCGATTTAATCAGAGTTTCCCTAGTTTTTCAGCTTTATAATACATGTTGGGGGTCAGGCGTTGAGCCTGGCCCCAACATGTATTATAGAACCTTATTTTGTTTAACCCGTATTACCGCTAAGCCGTCCCTGTTTATTTGCACTTGGATTCTCTCTGAATTATACTGATTCTCAACAAAACACTTTCATTCGCAAGAATTGAAGTTTTTTGTTAGAGAATCATATGAAACGGGATTGGGTGATTTTTCTTTCCCAAAATCACAGAATCGACAACACCGTAAGGCGGTGTCTTCTTATTAAAAATCAAAGTTTTTTAATAAGAAATAGGTAACTATTCAGTCGCACCTCAAATTTCTCATATCAATGAACGTTTCGTTTACGATGGTTCCACTGGCGCGGAAGCGCCCCAAAGTCTTCCTTGTGCAAAGGGAGGTGGCACCAGTGCGCACACTGGTGGCAGAGGGATTGCCCCAGTAGGATGTTACATGTTCTCCTTATTTCCGGCGAAATCGGAACATTTCACCGCACAATCCCTCAGTCGCTTCGCGACAGCTCCGTTTGCACAAGGGAGCCTCGGGTGGGCGTCCCACTCTGGTGGAACCAACGGACATTTGTGCGATAAACGCGATCATTTACCGCATAAATTTAGGCACCACTGAATAGCTACAGAAATAGTATTAGAACTCGAATTTGTGTTTTGCTTTGAATTTTGCAGCATTTCTCACCTGGCAAAGCTTTTTCAGTGAAGCTCAGGCAATTGGCTCAAAATCTGCCGCACCGTGCTTGCACAGGGGGCACACGATATCATCGGGCAGAGTGTCGCCCTCGTAAACCCAGCCGCAGACCTTGCAGACAAAGCCCTTCTTACCCTCGGTCTGGGGCTTGGGCTTGACATTGTTCTGGTAGTAGGTATAGGTCATGGTCTCACGGTCAGAGATCACCCTGGCTTCGGTGACGGAGCAGATGAACATGCCATGGGTATCCAGATCTACATAGCTCTCGACCTTCAGACTCATGAAGGAATTGATATACCGGGGCAGGAACCGCAGACCATTATCGGAGCGCAGCTCGTCAATTCCGGCGAACTTGTCCGCAGTCCGTCCGCTCTGGAAGCCGAAGTTCTGGAACACAGAGAAGGGGGCGGAGGTATCCAGGCAGCAGACATTCATCATGCCGGTCTGGAGGATAACGTGATGAGAGTAATTCTGCTTGTTGATGGTGACGGCCACCCTGTTGGGCGTGTTTGTCACCTGGGAGACGGTGTTGACGATGAGTCCGTTGTCCTTGCTGCCGTCATTGGAAGTGACAACATACAGGCCATAGCCAATGTTAAAGAGGGCAGTGAGGTCATTTTTGTTGGCTGTAGCGTCCTGCCGGGCAAGATAATCCTGGCACAGTTCGTTTGCCATGGCTTCAATCTGGGCTTTACTGTCGTCATTCAAAGCGGAGAGAATCTTCACGGTGGTGTCGGTGTAGGTCAGGTCCCTGCTGCCCTCCAGCATCTTACGCATGGTCTTAGCGGCAAGAGGCGCCCAGGAGCCGTTCTCCATGAGACCGATGGTACGCTTCTGGAAGTTCCGTTCGGTGAGGTGGTGGATGAACTCTTTCATGAAGGGGAAGATGTCTGCGTTGTAGGTGGTGGTTGCCAGCACCAGCTTGCCGTAGCGGAAAGCGTCCTCCACAGCCTCCGCCATGTCGCAGCGGGCCAGATCATGCACCACTACTTTGGGACAGCCCTTCTGCTGCAGCTTCTGGGCCAGCAGTTCAACAGCAGTTTTGGTATGGCCGTAGACAGAGGTGTAGGCAATGACAATGCCGTCACTCTCCACCCGGTAGGAAGACCAGATGTCATACAGGTTCAGGTAATAGCCCAGATTCTCCGACAGAACGGGGCCATGGAGGGGGCAGATGACGGCAATGTCCAGTCCCGAAGCTTTTTTCAGCAGTGCCTGTACCTGGGCGCCGTACTTGCCCACAATACCAATATAGTACCGGCGGGCTTCGCAGGCCCAGTCTTCTTCCACGTCCAAAGCGCCGAATTTACCGAAGCCATCGGCGGAGAAGAGAACCTTGTCATAGGAATCATAGGTCACGATTACCTCGGGCCAGTGTACCATAGGAGCGGTGACGAAGGTTAGGGTATGCTTGCCTAGGCACAGAGTATCACCCTCACCAACCACGATGCGACGATCGGAGTAGTCGTCACCGAAGAAATTCTTCATCATCACGAAGGCCTTGGCGGAGGAAACCACGGTGGCCTCGGGGTACACCTTCAGAAAATTGGCGATATTGGCGGAGTGGTCGGGTTCCATGTGCTGCACCACCAGGTAATCCGGCTTGCGGCCGCTCAGAACGGATTGAATATTATCCAGCCACTGATGGGTGAAGCTCCGGTCCACGGTGTCCATGATGGCAACCTTTTCGTCCAGAATGGCGTAGGAGTTGTAGGACATGCCGTTGGGCACTACATACTGCCCTTCGAACAGATCCACCGCATGGTCGTTGACGCCAATGTACTTGATGTCTTTTGTAATCGTCATATTGGTTCTCCTTTGCTGTCTATATTTTCCGTCCTATTTTATCACGCCGTGGGGCTGACCGTCAAGTACCAGAACCCTACGTGAACAAATTATATTCAGCTCTATGCTGCTCCGCAGCTGTCCGGGAAGGCGGTTAGTCTGCTATCCCTATGTTACGTTTTTCCTAGCTGCAGAGGAATCAAGTAACCCCTGCGTGAAATCAATATCCCCGCCGGGACGGCGGGGATATTGGTTATTTGTTTGGTTCCTCCAGAATTTCCCGGGCGATATAGATGGGACGGCCTTTTGATTGCTCAAAGGTTCTGCCCACATATTCTCCGATGATTCCGATGCAGAATAGCTGCACACTGCCCAGCAGCAGAATCAGAACGATAATGGTGGCATAACCGGGAACGTCGATACCCCGGATCAGCTTCTGCAGCACCACTGCGATGAGATAAATCACAGCGGCGACGCCCGTTACGCCGCCAAGGCAGGTTGCCAGCCGCAGCGGAGCGGTGGAAAAGCCGATAATACCCTCGATGGCGTAATTCACCAGCTTCCAGAAGCTCCATTTTGTGGTGCCCGATGCCCGCTCACAGGCTGTGTAGGGGATGAATTTGGTGTTGTAGCCTACCCAGGCGAAAATGCCCTTGGAGAAGCGGTGGTACTCCATCAGCTCCAGAATGCTGTCACGGACGCTGCGGCGGAAGGTGCGGAAGTCACTGGCGTCTGGCTGTAGCGTCACCTTGGAGAGCTTGTTGATGACGCTGTAAAAGCACCTTTTGAAGAAGGAAAGCACCTTGCCTTCGCCGCGGCGGTCCTGGAAAGCTGCCACAACGTCGTATTCTGGCGCTTCATCCAGAATCTTCACCATGTTCCGGGCAATCTCGGGCCTCTGCTGAAGATCTGCGTCAATGAGGCAAATGTAGTCTCCGTCGGCGTGCTGCAGACCTGCGTAGATCCCAGCCTCCTTGCCGAAATTCCGGGAGAAGGAAATAACCTTCATGGGGCATTTCCGTGCGGCGTAGAGTTTTTTCAGGTTGTGAAGAGTAGCGTCTCGGCTGCCGTCGTCGATAAAGACGATTTCGTAATCATAGCCGCAGCCGTCGAAGGCAGTAATGACCGCTTCCTGAAAGGCGGCAACGTTTTCAGCCTCGTTGTAACAGGGAACCACAAGGGATAATTTCATGGGTATCAACTCACATTTCAGATAATCTCTGCTCATTATATGCTTTTTTCCTCAGCTAGTCAACGCCCAACTTGGACTTATGCAGCCATTTCCCACTGCGTAAGCGGATAAAGAAGCAGATACTACGAATCGCCCAGGAAGCCCCCGTGGCGATCCACACGGCCCAAAGTCCAAGACCGAAAAAACATGCCAGAATGTGCCCCAGACCGATGGACACATTATACAGCACTGTCTGCGACATCAGAGAAACACTGGCGTTGCCGTTGCTGCGGATCAGAGCGGCGACGCCCATTGTCAATGGATTGACATGGCGCTTTTCTTACGTTTTTTCTTGACAAAATGATATTCTTGGACTAGAATAACAGGAAGTTAACAACGCGGTGAACGGGAGGTTCCGTTTTCGGTCAATTCAGAGAGTGCGCGTTTGGTGTGAGCGCATATTGGCTGGTACGGATGGTCGTCCGGGAGCGGCTTTCCTGAATCGATAGGGAAGGACGGGTCTGCCCGTTACAGCAGCTTAAGTGCCCGAAAGGGAATTCAGGTGGTACCGCGGAAAGTTTTCGCCCTGAGCCAAGTGCTCAGGGCGTTTCTGATTTGTAAAGGAGCGAAAGAAAATGGCAAGAGAATTACCGAAGGTCTACGAGCCGCAGCAGGTGGAAGCGCAGATTTATGAGATGTGGCAGCGCGGCGGATACTTCCACGCCGAGAAGGACGAAAGCAAAAAGCCCTTCACCATCGTTATGCCCCCACCCAACGTAACCGGTCAGCTGCACATGGGTCACGCCATGGATGCGACCCTGCAGGATACCCTGATCCGGTTCAAGCGGATGCAGGGCTACAACGCCCTGTGGGTTCCCGGTGTTGATCATGCCGGCATTGCCACCCAGATCAAGGTGGAGGAAGAGCTGCGCAAGGAAGGCCTGACCCGTTATGACCTGGGCCGGGAAAAATTCCTGGAGCGGGTTTGGGATTGGAAGAATAAATACGGAAACCGTATTGTTGAGCAGCAGAAGAAGCTGGGCGCCAGCTGTGACTGGGACCGCGCCCGGTTCACCATGGATGAAGGCTGCTCCAAAGCTGTGCGGGAGGTGTTCGTCTCCCTGTACGAAAAGGGCCTGATCTACAAGGGCAGCCGTATCATCAACTGGTGTCCCCACTGTGTCACCGCCCTGTCCGATGCCGAGGTGGAGTATGTGGACAAGCCCGGCCACCTGTGGCACATCCGTTATCCGCTGGCCGACGGCAGCGGGGAAGTGGTGGTCGCAACCACCCGCCCCGAAACCATGCTGGGTGACTCCGGCGTGTGTGTGAACCCCAATGACGAGCGCTACAAGGACATCGTGGGCAAGACTGTGATCCTGCCCCTGGTGAACAAGGAGATCCCCATTGTTGCCGACGACTATGCCGAAATGGAATTCGGTACCGGCTGCGTCAAGATGACCCCTGCCCATGACCCCAACGACTTTGAAGTGGGCCTTCGCCACAATCTGGAGGTCATCCGGGTTCTGGATGATAACGGCAAAGTCAATGAACTGGGCGGCAAATATCAGGGACTTGACCGCTATGAAGCAAGAAAGCAGATTGTTGCCGATCTGGAAGCCGGCGGATACCTTGTGAAGGTGGAGCCCTACAGCCACAACGTGGGCACCTGCTACCGCTGCCATCAGGACGTGGAGCCGATTATCTCCGCCCAGTGGTTCGTGAAGATGAAGCCCCTGGCCGAGGAGGCTATCCGGGTGGTGAAGGAAGGGGAGACAAAGTTCGTCCCCGATCGGTTCAGCAAGACTTACCTCAACTGGATGGAGAACGTCCGGGACTGGTGTATTTCCCGTCAGCTGTGGTGGGGTCATCAGATTCCCGCATGGACCTGCGCTGACTGCGGCCACATCACCGTGTCCCGGGAGGATGCATGCAAATGCGAAAAGTGCGGCAGCACCAACATCGAACGGGATCCCGATGTGCTGGATACCTGGTTTTCCTCTGCTCTGTGGCCCTTTGAGACTCTGGGCTGGCCGGAAAAGACTGAGGACCTGGATTACTTCTATCCCACTGACGTGCTGGTCACCGGCTACGACATCATTTTCTTCTGGGTTGCCAGAATGATCTTCTCCGGCTGTGAGCACACCGGAAAGACCCCCTTCCACACCGTCCTGATTCATGGCCTTGTCCGGGACAATCTGGGCCGGAAAATGTCCAAGTCTCTGGGCAACGGTATCGATCCTCTGGAAATGATCGACAAGTACGGCTGCGACGCCCTGCGGATGAACATGGTTACCGGCAACTCTCCCGGAAACGACATGCGCTTCTATGTGGAGCGGTGCGAGGCCATGCGCAACTTCGCAAACAAGCTGTGGAACGCTTCCCGATATGTCCTGATGAATCTGGGTGAGGATGCGAAAAACGAACTGCCCGACCTTTCCAAACTGGAAATCGCCGACAAGTGGGTTCTGTCCAAGCTGAACACCCTGGTTGCTGAGGTCACGGAGAATCTGGAAAAGTACGAGCTGGGCGTGGCTGTCCAGAAGGTTTACGACTTTATCTGGGACACCTACTGCGACTGGTATATCGAGCTGACCAAAGCGCGGCTGTATTCTGAGGACGATTCCCGCAAGAAGACCGCTTTGCAGGTGCTGGTGTACGTTCTTGACCAGACTCTGCGGCTGCTGCATCCGTTTATGCCCTTCATCACGGAGGAAATCTGGCAGAGCCTGCCCCATGAAGGGGAAGCCCTGATCGTGGCGAAGTGGCCCGTGTACCGGGAAGAGCTGGCCTTCAAAGCTGAGCAGAGCCACATGGAGTCCGTCATGGACGCCATCCGCGCCATCCGCAACCGCCGGGCGGAAATGAATGTACCGCCCTCCAAAAAGGCTTCTCTGTACGTTCTGACTTCCAATCCCCAGGTCTATGCCGAGGGTGAGGGCTTCATCCAGCGGCTGGCTTATGCGGATACCGTGACCATGCTGGACGCGGAGCCGGAGAATCTGGACGGCATGGTGACTTGTGCCACCGCCGATGCCAAGCTGTATATCCCCATGGGGCAGCTGGTTGATGCGGGAAAGGAGCTGGAGCGGATTTCCAAAGAACTGGAAAAGAATCGCAAGTTCCTGTCTTCTCTGGAAGCGAAACTGAGCAACGAGAAGTTCCTCTCCCGTGCTCCCGAGTCCGTTGTCAACGCGGAGCGGGAAAAGGCTCAGAAAGCCCGCGATCTGATCGCAAGCCTTGAACAGAGCGAAGAGGCCATGAAGAAATTGCAATACTAAGGATCCTCTGATTAAATCGTCTGCGGCTGTGGCCGGAATCTCTCGCTCACGGCTCTTGCCGATCTCATCAGAGCTTCCCTAAAAACCTTTGTTTTCGCGGATTAAAGTTTTTAGTTGAATATCAGCAACAATCAGGCAAAACCCGCAGGTCTTCCTTGCGGGTTTTCCTATGGGAATGGAAGGAGGTCGATAAGCCGTGAATCAGATTATCATGTATATTATGGCATTTGGGGCGGTACTTGGCGGTGTGGACTATATTCTGGGAAACCGGTTTGGCTACGGCGCAAGGTTTGAAGAGGCTTTTCGTCTGCTTGGCTCCATCGCTTTTTCCATGGCGGGAATTCTCTGTCTGGCACCGCTGTTGGCGCAGTGGATCGGGAAGCTCGTGGTGCCTTTGTTCAGTGTAGTCGGACTGGATCCTGCCATGTTCGGATGCATTCTGGCAATTGATATGGGCGGATACCCGATTGCCATGGAACTGGCGCTGGATCCTGCAGTAGGCAGGTTTTCGGGGATCATTGCAGCTGCGATCTTTGGCTGTACGCTTGTATTTACCATTCCTGTGGGATTGGGTGCAATGGGCGAAGCAGACCGCCCAAGCTTCCTTCGGGGGGTATTCATCGGTCTGATGGTCATGCCGGGTGGAATCCTTGCCGGTGGGCTGGTGAGCGGACTTCCATTTCTGTGTATTTTGTGGCAGAGTCTGCCCATCGAGCTGGCATGCGGCTTTCTGCTGCTGGGCTTTCTGCGAAAACCGGATACCATGATTTGCCTGTTTCAGCGTTTTGCCGGTGGAATCCGTGCTCTGGCTGGTCTGGGACTGATGCTGGGCGCTGTGGCGTACATGACGGGAGTGGAGCTGCCGGAGGGAATGCTTTCGCTGCCGGATGCTATGTCGGTTGCCTGCTCCATTGCCATTGTCATGCTGGGCAGTATGCCGCTTGCGGAACTGCTGCAGCGGCTGTGCCGTGTTCCCTTCGCATGGCTGGGAAAACATACCGGCATGAACGGCGTCAGCACCACAGGACTTTTGATGAGCTTAGTCAGTGTTACACCTGTGCTTGCGATGGTGCCCCGGATGGACACGCGGGGAAAGGTGGTTACCGGGGCTTTTGTTGTGAGCAGCACATCCGTGTTTTCCGCTCACCTGAGCTATACCCTCACAGCGGAGCCGGACATGGTACCGGCGCTGCTCACTGCCAAGCTCATTGGCGCTTTTTTGGGGGCGGCTGCTGCTCTGATAATAGAACCGTTTTCCGCCCGCCGGGGAAATGAATGAATCCCGGAACAATTTCTTTGTTTGTTCCCTAAGCTTATTTTCACAGAATCCCGTTTCCGACTGAAAAATCGGAAACGGGATTTTATACTGTTATCCAGAAAACAACCAAGGAGGTAGCATATGCACTTTACCAGCTTTTTGGAGGAAGGCCGCCTGACAGTGGCCTTGACCGGGGAAATTGACCACCACTGCGCAAAAAGCTATATCCAGGCCATTGCCGCGAAAATCGAGGCGTATACCCCGGAAGTATGCGTGTTGGATTTTCAGGAGGTCACCTTTGTGGATTCCTCCGGCATTGCTGTGGTCATCAATGCCCTGCGGAGCATGACCCAGATTGAGGGACGGCTGCTGCTGACAGGCATCGCCCCTCAGCCCATGCGGGTGTTCCGGGCGTCGGGAATTGACAAACTTGTGGAAATCAAGGAGGCTGTATCATGAAATTCGACAACTATATGATTCTGGACTTTCCCAGCAAATCCGCAAATGAGGCGTTTGCCCGGTCTGCGGTGGCCTGCTTCGCCGCACAGATGGATCCGACGCTGGAAGAACTGGGGGACATCCGCACAGCGGTTTCTGAGGCGGTAACCAATTGCATTGTTCACGCCTACCCGGAGAAATTGGGAAATATCACCCTGCGCTGCCGCATCCTCAAGGATAACGTTCTGGACATTGTGGTCAAGGACAGAGGCGTTGGCATCCCGGATATCGAGCAGGCCCGCCGTCCTACATACACCACCGGCGGCGAAGAGCGCAGCGGCATGGGCTTTACCATTATGGAGAGTTTTATGACAAATCTGGAAATTACCTCCAAACCCGGAAAGGGCACCACGGTGCACATGCGCCGTAAGCTGCAGCGGCGGCAATGAGCAGGGTCGAGGAACTGATTGCCCTGGCGCAGCAGGGAGACCGGGCATCTTCCGAAGCATTGGTGGAGGAAAATTCAGGGCTGATCTGGTCGGTGGCAAGACGGTTTCTCGGACGGGGCGCCGAGGCGGATGACCTGTACCAGCTGGGATGTCTGGGTTTCCTCAAGGCTGTGGAAGGATTTGATTTATCCTACGGAACCCAGTTCTCCACCTATGCGGTGCCGAAAATTGCCGGGGAGATCCGCCGTTTTCTCCGGGATGACGGGGCGGTAAAGGTATCCCGGAGCCTGAAGGAACAGGCCGCCGCCATTAAAACAGCCCGCAGCCGTCTCACAGCCGCTCTGGGCAGGGAACCGACCATTCAGGAAATCTCCCGCCAGACTGGGTTTTCCCCGGAGGAAATTGCTATGGCGGAGACCGCCACCGCTGCCACGGAGTCTATTCAGCGGGAGACGGGGGACGAGGGCTTCACGCTGGAAAATGTTCTGACGGACACGGAATCGGAAGAACGGATGGTGGAGAAGATTGCTTTGAGGCAGGCAATTTCCGGCCTGCCGGAACGGGAGCGGATGGTGATTCAGCTGCGGTATTTCCACGGCCTGACCCAGCAGCGGGTGGCGGCGGTGATGAACGTCAGCCAAGTGCAGGTATCCAGAATCGAGAAAAAAGCCATTGCCATGCTCAGAGAGCTGATGGCGTGAAATGCCCGTTCCTTTTTGGAAGGCGGCTCGCCGCGGGCAGGCAGGTAAGTACCCCTTTTTTCAGCTCTTCCCGGAACGGAAGGCAGGGGATGCTGGACATTTTCCCTCTTTACCTTTTTACGAAAATGCGCTAAAATGATTGCATCATGTTTAAGACAGGTGCAATTATGACTAAACAAATGGATTCCCGTTTTTTATCTGCCCGGCGGAATTACATCGCCCGGCAGTTTTCCCAGCTGAACGACATGCAGCGGGAGGCTGTGCTGACCACGGAAGGTCCGCTGCTTCTGCTTGCCGGCGCGGGAAGCGGCAAAACCACCGTCCTCATCAACCGGATTGCCAACCTCATGCGTTTCGGACGGGGCTGTGACTGCTGCGAGATCCCAGACACTGTTACGGAAGAGGACTTGGCTTTTTTGGAAAGCCTGGGGGACGACATAAGCCCATATGATACCCTCCGGGCGGACAGCCTCTGCGCTGTGGAGCCTGCCGTTCCCTGGAGCATTATCGCCATTACATTCACCAACAAAGCTGCCAATGAGATGAAAGAGCGGCTTTCCAATCTCCTCGGCCCGGAGGCGCAGGATATCTGGGCCATGACCTTTCACTCTGCCTGCTGCCGCATTCTGCGCCGGGACATTGAGCGGATGGGCTACACCCGGAGCTTTACCATATACGATTCCTCGGACTCTGAGCGCATCATGAAGGACATTATCAAGGACATGGGGCTTGACGACAAGACCTTTCCCGCGAAATACGTCCTCGGTGCCATCAGTAAGGAAAAAGACAAAATGGTGTCCCCTCAGGAGCTGCTGGACAGGGCGGAGCGCACCGGCGATCTTCGGACGCTGCATATTGCGAGAGCCTATGTCAAATATCAGACCCGGCTGAAGGACAACAACGCACTGGACTTTGATGACATTATCTACGTTACCGTCCAGCTTTTGCAGCAAAATGAAGATGTCCGGCAGTATTACCAGCGGAAATTCCGCTATGTGCTGGTGGACGAGTATCAGGACACCAACCACATGCAGTACCTGCTGACGTCGCTGCTTGCCGGGGGCTACGAAAATATCTGCGTGGTAGGCGACGACGACCAGAGCATCTACCGGTTCCGGGGCGCTACCATTGAGAATATCCTGAATTTTGAAAAGCAGTACCGCGGCTCCCGGGTTATTCGCCTGGAACAGAATTATCGCTCCACGCAGGCTATTCTTAACGCCGCCAATGCGGTGATCGCCCATAATCTGGGGCGTAAGGGAAAGAGACTGTGGACAGCCAACGGCCAGGGGGATCCTATCCTCGTATACGAAGCCTCGGACGAGGGAAGCGAGGGTAACTTTGTCGCCGGGCAAATTCTGGCCGGTTCCCGTGGGAAGGGCTTCAAGGACTACGCGATTCTCTACCGCACCAACGCCCAGTCCAATGCAATGGAATTTGCGCTGAAGCGCAACGGCATTCCCTACCGGGTCATCGGCGGCACACGTTTTTTTGACCGGGCGGAAGTCAAGGATATGCTGTCGTATTTGTGCGTCATCAATAACCGGGCGGACGATCTGCGCATGAAGCGCATCATCAACAACCCGCCCCGGGGCCTGGGCGCGAAAACCATTGAGACTGCCCAGCGTCTGGCTGAGGCGGAGCAAAAATCTTTGTACAGCGTCGTTTCCGATCCCTATTCCTATGCGCCGTTGGAAAAATCCGCCATGAAGCTGATGCAGTTTTCCGCCCTCATCGAGGGAATGGCGCAGCTTTTGGAGGACGGCATGAGTCTGCCGGACTTTTATGACGAACTGCTCATCCGCACCGGATATGTGGACATGCTGAACGCCAAGGACACTGAGGAAAACAAGACCCGTCTGGAAAACGTGCGAGAGCTGAAATCCAGCATCAATTCCTATGTGGAAAACGCGGAATTGCCCACACTGGCGGGATTTCTGGAAGAAATTGCCCTGTATACCGATCTGGAGCAATACAATGAAAGCGACGATGCCGTGGTGATGATGACTATGCACTCGGCAAAGGGACTGGAATTTCCCCATGTGTTTCTGGTTGGCTTCGAAGATGGTTTGTTTCCCGGAATGCGGGCCATCGGCGACGCCGAGGAAATGGAGGAGGAGCGGCGGCTGTGCTACGTCGCCATCACTCGCGCAAAACAGAGCCTGACCATTACCCACGCACGTCAGCGCATGATCTACGGACGAACCTCCGCCGCAATGCCTTCCCGGTTTCTCAGAGAAATTCCCGAAGAATGCATTGTGAAAAAGGGGGGCTACCGCCGGGTGTCGGAGAGCCCCTACGGGAGTTACTCCCAGCATTCTGCAAATTCCCCGGCGGCGCTGCGGAAGTCCAAGCCCGGTGTTCTTTCCGCCGCGTCTGCTGCCCCGGTATCCTATCTGGAACTGAATCAGGGGGATATGGTGATGCATGCGGCATTCGGCCGGGGACTGGTGCTGTCCGTGCGGAAAATGGGCGGCGACGCGCTGCTGGAAATTGCCTTTGACGATATCGGAACCAAGAAGCTCATGGCGAAAACCGCATCAGCCCATATGAAAAAGCTGTAATGCTTTTGTGATTCCCGCATATCCTCTACCGGGGGGATGGGTATGCGCTGGCGGCTTCGAAGGCTACTTTACAGACTGCTGATTCTGGCGGTGATCGTCCTCGTGGCATTTGTGATGCTTCGCAGCCGATACCGGGAGATTGTTACAGAACTGGCTCAGACGCAAGTGAAAAACGCCACCTCGGACTTAACCAACGACGCCATCGCCAAGCAGATTGCCGAGGGCGTGATCCAATACGACCGCATCGTCTATTTTGAAAAAGATCTGGACGGACGCATTACCGCTCTGAAAACCAACATGAGTGAAGTCAACCGCCTGAAAACCGACATACTTAACATCATCAACGATGAAATTCTGGCGCTGGACACTGCCGATATCGGCATCCCGCTGGGAAGCCTGTTTCTGCCGGAGTTTTTCTCCGGGAAGGGCCCTGCAATCCCGGTGCATATCCTGTCCATCCGCAACAGTGACGCCGTATTTGAGAGCAATTTCTCCCAGGCAGGCATCAATCAGACACTGCACCAGCTGACCATGGTGGTCAGCGTGGACGTGTCCGTTCTTGTCATGGGAGAGACCGACAGCTTCACCATCAACTCAGAAGTGGTGGTGGCGGAGACGGTGATTGTTGGAGATGTGCCCAGTACCTATTTACAGACCGGAGGGAACTATGGAAGATAAAGAGAGACTCGATCAGCTGACAGAACTGCTGAAAGAAGCAGGATACCGCTACTATGTTCTGGACGATCCGACCATGGAGGATTTTGAATACGACCGGCTTTACCGGGAACTGGAGGAGCTGGAAAGTGCCCATCCGGAGCTGGCAAGGGCAGATTCTCCCACGAAACGGGTTGGTGGCGAAATCCTGAGCCAGTTTGAGAAGGTGACCCATCCCGTGCCGCT
This sequence comes from Faecousia sp., assembly GCA_051867075.1. Classification (GTDB taxonomy): domain Bacteria; phylum Bacillota; class Clostridia; order Oscillospirales; family Oscillospiraceae; genus Faecousia. The sequence goes on from JBJDYG010000033.1 coordinate 13,539, forward strand.
GATGAGCCTGCAGGATGTGTTCAGTATGGAAGAGCTGAACGATTTTCTGGAAAAGACCATCGCGGCGGAGGGAAACGCAGAATTCTCCGTGGAGCCAAAGATCGACGGCCTTTCCGTGGCGCTGGAATATGTGAACGGACAGTTTGTCCGTGGTGCCACACGGGGCGACGGCACGATAGGGGAGGACGTGACGGAAAACCTGAAGACCATCCACTCCATCCCCATGACAATCGAGGGCGCGCCCTCCCGGCTCATCGTCCGCGGTGAGGTGTTCATGCCGAAAAAGAGCTTTGAAAAGCTGAACCAGCGGCAGGAGGAAGCGGGAAAGCCGTTGTTCGCCAATCCGCGGAATGCCGCCGCGGGATCATTAAGGCAGCTGGACCCCAAAATCGCGGCAAAGCGGGGGCTGGACATCTATATTTTCAACGTCCAGCTCGCCGAGGGCGTGGAATTCACCGGTCATACCCAGTCCCTGGAATACCTGAAAACCCTAAAATTCAAGGTGATTCCCAACAAAAAGCTATCAAAAGTTTCGGAAATTGACGAGGAAGTGCTCTCCATCAACGAAAACCGCGGGAAGCTCATTTGCGACATTGACGGCGCGGTCATAAAGGTGGACGACTTGTCCCAGCGGGAACGGCTGGGCTACACCGCCAAATTCCCCAAATGGGCGGCTGCATACAAGTACCCCCCGGAAATTAAGCCCACCGTGGTGGAGGATATCGTGGTGCAGGTGGGGAGAACCGGCGTTTTGACCCCCAAGGCTGTGGTTCGTCCCGTCCGTCTGGCGGGCACCACCGTTACCAATGCCACGCTGCACAATCAGGATTTCATCTCCCAGCGGGATATCCGCATCGGCGATACCGTTCTGATTCGCAAGGCAGGGGAGATCATCCCGGAAATTCTGGAAGTGGATTTTTCCAAGCGTCCCGAGGGTGCGGCGGCCTATCATCTGCCAAGCCGCTGTCCGGTGTGCGGCGCACAGGTGGAGCAGGATGAGGACGGTGCGTTTCTGCGGTGCACCGGGGCGGAGTGTCCCGCCCAGCTCAGCCGGAACATCGCCCATTTTGTCAGCCGGGATGCCATGGATATCGGCGGTCTGGGCTCCGCCATTGTGGAAGCGCTGATTGAAAAAGGACTTATCAAATCTCCGGCGGATATTTATTATCTGACGCTGGAGGATGTAAAAAGTCTGTGGAAATCCGGCTCCACCGCCGCCAAGAAGCTGCTTACTGCCATTGAGGCTAGCAAGCAGCAGGATGTCAGCCGCCTGATCTACGCACTGGGCATCCGCCAGGTAGGCGCGAAAACCGGCAAGATTTTGGCTTCTACCTTTGGCAGTCTGGATGCGCTGATGGCTTCCTCCGTGGAAGAGCTGACAGAGGTCCCCGATGTGGGGGCAGTTACCGCCGAAAGTATCTTTGCGTGGTTCCGGCAGGAGCAGTCGAAGCATCTGGTGGAGCGGCTGCGGCAGGCGGGGGTGAATTTTGAAAGCAAACGGGTTGTTTCGGATGCCCGGTTTGCGGGAAAGACTTTTGTCCTCACCGGCGCTCTGAGTAAGTTCACCCGGGAGGAGGCCACGGAAAAAATTGAGCTGCTGGGCGGAAAAGCCGCCGGCTCCGTGTCGAAAAAGACCAGCTTCGTGGTGGTTGGCGAAAACGCCGGCTCCAAGGAGCGAAAGGCGAGGGAATTGGGAATCCCGATCCTCACCGAGGACGAATTTCTGGAAATGATACAATGATGCGTCCTGGTAAAAGATGACTTCTCATTGTATTTTGGTATGAAAGAAGCGCTGCAAAGGCAAATTCTTTGCAGCGCTTTCCATATGTCTGTCAGTGCACAGAATGTATTTTTCCATCACGAATAGGTTTTGATAATGCCAAGGGCAATCTCCCGTTTGGAGGTGCAGCGGTCCATGGCTTGTTTTTCAATGTGCCGGTGAGCCTCTGCCTCGGTCATTTTGAGCTGCTCGATCAAAAGCCACTTTGCCCGGTTTACCAGGCGGATTTCCTCCATTTTTTCCTCAACGGAGATGGCTTTGCTCTCCAGCCGGCGCAGCCGCTCCCGGGCGGAAATGAGCCATTTCAGGCTCTGGCGCAGCACCGGGACGGACGTGGGCTTTGGCAGGGTGAAAACGCCCTGGGCCGTGAGCTTGGCTTCCACCTCGTCGTATACCTCCGACCTTGCCAGCAGCAGCGCCACGGTACCGGATTTATTGCAGGCGTCGATGGCGAAGCGGGTACCGAAATCGTCGGGCAGGGGAGCGTTGATAATGACAAAATCGTAGCTTCTGCCCAGCAGTTCCCGCCTTGCCGCGGCAATGTTGCTGACGAAGCAGACCGGGTAATACTCCGAACCGGGGAGCATTGGGGCGAAGGTCTCGTTAAATTTCTGCGCGGCGGATACCACCAGAACGCTGTAGGTCTGTTCGCTGAATACCATGATGCTCCCTCCTTTCCACAGGCGTATCTGATACTATTTCTCAATAAAATGTTTCATTTTTATTGAGAAGGCACCGCCTGATGGCGTTGCCAAATATGTGATTTTCGGGATAGAAAATCACATATTCCCGTCTCATATGATTCTCTAATGAAAATGTTTCATCAAAATTGATTAAACATTTTAAAAGAGAATCAGTATGAATTACCGTTTTGAAAAGAACTCAACCAAAGATGCGGGAAGATGCCGGGCAATGAAGGGGCTGTCACAGGCACATTCTGCCGCGTCAGACAACGACAGGGGAAGGGTCGCGAGGTTGGGAAAATCCCTGGAATCTGCGGTATGCAGGTTCACATTGCAGGCTTCAGGAAGGGCAATGTTATGCTCAATGCCGGAAAGCCCGGCCCAGATCAGCAGGGCAAAGGCAAGATAGGGATTGGCGGTGCAGTCGGGGCTGCGCAGCTCAAACCGGCGGTACTCGCCAGAGGCAGCGGGGACGCGGATCAGCTGGGAGCGGTTATTGCTGGACCAGGAGATGTACTTGGGGGCTTTGTTGGCGCCAAGGCGGCTGTAGGAATGCTCGGAAGGATTGAGAAACAGGGTCATATCCGCGATTTTGTCCAGAATACCCCCCATTGCCCGGTGCATCAGATGCTCACCGCCGCCCCGGACGGACATATTGATGTGAAAGCCGCTGCCGGGTTTTCCTTCCAGAGGCTTGGGGGAGAAGTCCGCATACAGCCCGTTTCGTGCGGCGATGGTTTTGACTACGGTGCGGAAGGTGACGGCATTGTCTGCAGCGGAGAGAGGGTCGGAGTAGCGGAAGTCCACTTCATTCTGACCGGGTCCTTCCTCGTGGTGGGACGATTCCGGCTGAATGCCCATCCGCTCCAAAGTCAGGCAGATTTCCCGGCGGACATTTTCACATTTATCCTCCGGCGCTACGTCCATGTAAGTGGCCTGATCGAAGGGAATAGCCGTAGCTTCGCCGTTCTCGTCCAGCCGGAACAGGTAGAATTCCAGCTCGGAGCCGAAGGAGAAGGAATAGCCTGCTTTGGCTGCGTCGGCAACGGCCTGCTTCAGGATACCCCGGGTATCGTGGGCAAAGGGCGTGCCGTCAGGATGGGTGATGGCGCAGAACATCCGCACCACGCTGCCGTGTTCCGGCCGCCAGGGAAGGCCGGTGATGGTGGAAGCGTCCGGATGCAGAAACAGGTCCGAGTGCACTTCATCGCCAAAGCCGGCAATGGCCGAAGCGTCGATGGCAATGCCGTACTTGAAGGCGCGTTCCAGCTCATGGGGCATAATGGAGATATTTCTGGGTCTGCCGAAGCAGTCGCAAAACGCCAGGCGGATGAACTTCACGTCCTCCTCCTGAATGTACTGTATGACATCCTGAGGTGTATATTTCATAATGCAACCAACCTTTCTGCGTGATGGGTGGCGCGGTGGGCAAATTTGTTTTTCACCGGCACCGTATATGTGCAAATCAGCGGGGTCAATGATACAAAGAAAAGCAAAGGGATCCCCAAAAGGGCAGACTCCGCCTGCCCGGAACGCCTTTGCTCCTGATGGTATTATATTCCTTTTATCGTGTCTTGTCAATCTATCCAAAGGCAAAAAACTTTTTTTGTGCAGGGTGTTGACAAATGGAAAATCATGGTGTAGAATGCACACTGTGAAGGCAAGGACGTCTCCGAGTGAATGCTCATAAACGTCCCTGCCGTCTTTTTATTTTCCGGCAGTTTCGGGGGAGCATTCCCGGATCGGCCTAATTTCGAAAAGGAGCGTTTACTATGGGTACTGTTTCTGATTATTTCGGCTGTCTGGTATTCGATGACCGGGTTATGAAAGCCAATCTCTCTGCCGACGTGTATGCGTCGCTGCGCAAGACCATTGACGAGGGTGCGAAGTTGGACGCTTCCGTCGCCAACGCGGTTGCCGCCGCCATGAAGGACTGGGCTGTTGCTCACGGCGCCACCCATTACACCCACTGGTTCCAGCCGCTGACCGGCATCACCGCCGAAAAGCACGACAGCTTTATTTCTCCCGCCCCCGACGGCGGCGTGATTATGGATTTCTCCGGTAAGGAGCTGATTAAGGGCGAGCCCGACGCCAGTTCCTTCCCCTCCGGCGGCCTGAGAGCTACCTTTGAGGCTCGTGGCTATACCGCCTGGGATCCTACCTCCTACGCGTTTATCAAGGGTAAGACACTTTGCATTCCCACCGCGTTCTGTTCCTACGGCGGCGAGGCGCTGGATAAGAAAACCCCGCTGCTGCGCTCCATGGAGGCGCTGAACCGCCAGGCAATGCGTATTCTGAAGCTCTTCGGCAACACCGATGTCAAGTGTGTCCGTACCAGCGTCGGACCCGAGCAGGAGTACTTCCTTGTGGATAGGGAAATGTACGACAAGCGCAAGGATCTGATTTACACCGGCAGAACCCTCTTCGGCGCCAAGTCCCCCAAGGGTCAGGAGATGGATGACCATTACTTCGGCGTTATCAAGCCTCGTGTTGCGGCGTTCATGGAGGATCTGAACGAGGAGCTGTGGAAGCTGGGCATTCTTGCCAAGACTGAACATAACGAAGTGGCTCCCGCCCAGCACGAGTTGGCTCCCATCTACTCCACAACCAACATCGCCACTGACCACAACCAGCTGACCATGGAGATCATGCAGAAGGTCGCGGCGAAGCACGGTCTGGTGTGCCTGTTACATGAAAAGCCCTTTGCAGGCGTCAACGGCTCCGGCAAGCACAACAACTGGTCCATGGCAACCGATACCGGCGTGAACCTGCTGTCCCCCGGTGAGACTCCCTATGAAAACGCCCAGTTCCTGCTGTTCCTATGCGCGGTTATCAAGGCTGTGGACGATTACCAGGATCTGCTTCGTTTGAGCGTTGCCACTGCCGGCAATGATCACCGCCTGGGCGCCAACGAAGCGCCTCCCGCTGTGGTTTCTATCTTCCTGGGCGACGAGCTGATGGGCATTCTGGACGCCATCGAGAACGATACCCCCTACAGCGCTGCCAAGAAGACCACCATGAAGCTGGGCGTGGACGTTCTGCCCCGGTTCCCCAGAGATACCACCGACCGCAACCGGACTTCGCCCTTTGCCTTCACCGGCAACAAGTTTGAGTTCCGTATGCTGGGTTCTTCCAACTCCATCGCCTGCGCCAACATCATGCTCAACGCCGCCGTGGCAGAGTCGCTGAAGATCTACGCCGATCGTCTGGAAGGCGCCGAGGACTTTGAGACCGCCCTGCACGAGATGATCCGGAAAACCATCAAGGATCACAAGCGGATTCTCTTTAACGGAAACGGCTATGATGCCGCCTGGATTAAGGAAGCCACCGAGGTTCGCGGCCTGTGCAATTATCCCACCACTCCTGACTGCATGCCCCATCTGACGGATAAGAAGAATGTGGATATGCTCACCGCTCACAAGATCTACTCCGTTTCCGAAATTCAGGCCCGGTGCGATATTATGCTGGAGAACTACTGCAAGACCGTCATTATCGAAGCCAACACCATGGTAGACATGGCGAGAAAGCAGATTCTTCCCGCTGTGGAAGGCTACGCCGCCGAGCTGGCCTCCTCTGTGGCCGCCAAGAAAGCAGTCGCCCCGGAGCTGGCCTGTGCCTACGAAACCGGCCTCGTCACCAAGCTGTCTGGATTGACCGACCAGATTGCTGTTAAGACCGACGAGCTGGAAACCGCAGTCCTGGAACTGAAGGGCGCGGCAAATATTCAGGAAGAGTCCTATGCCATCCGGGATACTGTCCTCGGCAAGATGGCAGCTCTCCGGGCTGTGGCGGACGAGGCTGAGACCCTGACCTCCGCCAAGTACTGGCCCTTCCCCACCTACGGCGAACTGCTGTTCGGCGTTAAGTAAGGCTCCCTTTCATTGCTGCCAGGTGCCGCCTTGGGCGGCCCGGGGAGGGGACTGACCACCCCCTCCCAACGGGCAGCGTGAATCGATGTGCTCACTGGCGTTTCAAAAGTGCTATGGTGCTGTCGATTTTCAGCCTGGATCAAATTTTAATGACTGAAATGACACAAGAGAAATAGAGTAAAATCAAACAAGGAGGTAAAGAAAATGAGTGAAGTATGGAGTGTTTGGTATCTGATCGGCGCGGCGCTGGTGTTCTGGATGCAGGCAGGTTTCGCAATGGTGGAGGCTGGCTTTACCAGAGCAAAGAATACCGGCAATATCATCATGAAAAACCTGATGGACTTCTGCATCGGAACCGTGGTGTTTATCCTGATCGGTTTTGGCCTCCTGATGGGCGAGGATCTCCTGGGGTTTATTGGTAAGCCCGGTTTTGACCTGTTCACGGCTTATGAAGGATTTGATTTTTCCAGCTTTGTTTTTAATCTTGTGTTCTGCGCAACCACGGCAACCATTGTTTCCGGCGCCATGGCGGAACGCACAAAGTTCCTTTCTTACTGCATTTACTCCGGCGTGATTTCCGCACTGATTTATCCCATTGAAGCGCACTGGATCTGGGGCGGCGGCTGGCTGGCAGGTCTTGGATTCCATGATTTTGCAGGTTCCTGCGCCATCCACATGGTCGGCGGTATTTCCGCTTTGATCGGTGCGAAAATGCTGGGACCCCGTATCGGCAAGTTCAATCTCGACGCTTCCGGAAAAGTTACGAAGGTGAACGCTTTTCCCGGCCACAGCATCGCGCTTGGTGCTCTTGGCGTATTTATTCTCTGGCTGGGCTGGTACGGCTTCAATGGTGCTGCCGCTACTTCTGTTGAACAGCTCGGTTCCATTTTCCTGACCACGACTGTCGCTCCCGCCGTTGCTACCGTCATTTGCATGATCTTCACCTGGATTAAGTATGGCAAGCCTGACGTTTCCATGTGTCTGAACGCTTCTCTTGCCGGTTTGGTTGGCATTACCGCCGGCTGTGATGTGACAGACTGCCTGGGCGCTTCCATCATTGGTGCCGTGTCCGGTGTTCTGGTTGTGTTCGGTGTGTGGCTTCTGGATAACAAGCTGCACATTGATGATCCTGTCGGTGCTGTCGCAGTTCACTGCCTTAACGGCATCTGGGGTACACTGGCTGTCGGTTTGCTTGCTACCGAAACTGCTCCCGGTTATGCCATAGCTAACGCATCCGGCGAGACCATTACCGGATTGTTCTATGGCGGTGGCTTCGAGCTGCTGGGCTTGCAGCTTCTGGGTTTTGCTTCCGTGGCTGCCTGGACAGTTGTTACCATTACCATCACATTCCTGGTTATTAAAGCGACCGTTGGACTGCGGGTAAGCCGGGAAGAAGAGATTACCGGTCTGGATGCCACCGAGCATGGCCTGCCTTCCGCTTATGCCGGCTTCGCCATGCTGCCTGATACCGTCAGCGAGGATGAACCCGTGGTAGTGACAGGCGAAGTTCCTGCTGCCGAGGCTGTGCCTGTGAAAAAGGTTCCCGATTTCCGGGAAGAGGGTGCGCCCAAGTTCACCAAGGTGGAGATTGTCTGCAAGGAATCCCGTCTTGAGAATCTGAAGAACGCAATGATCGAGATCGGCATCACCGGCATGACCGTCTCCCATGTTCTGGGCTGCGGTATCCAGAAGGGCAAGCCTGAGTATTACCGCGGTGTGCAGGTGGAAACCAACCTGCTGCCCAAGGTGCAGGTTGAAATCGTGGTCAGCAAGGTACCTGTCCGCACCGTGATCGAAACCGCCAAGAAGGTGCTCTACACCGGACATATCGGAGACGGCAAGATCTTCGTCTACGACGTGGAGAATGTGGTCAAGGTTCGTACCGGTGAAGAAGGCTACGATGCCCTGCAGGACGTCGAATAAAAAGAGAAAAATCCAAGGGAGAGCCGCAAGGCTCTCCTGTGGGTTATTTTAGGAGGAATCCCTATGTGTTCCATTATTGGTTATTGCGGCAAACCTGCCAGCATGGCTGCTTTCCAGGCTGGTTTTTCCAGAACAATTTCCAGAGGCCCTGACGATTCCCGCATTGTCGATGTGGGGCAGGGGATTCTGGGATTTCACCGGCTGTCCATCATGGGCCTGCACCCGGAGGGAATGCAGCCCTTTGGCTTAAACGGAAGCTGGGTGGTCTGCAACGGCGAGATCTATGGTTTTGAAGCAATCAAAAAGGAGCTGTCCAAGGAATATACCTTTACCAGTGAATCCGACTGTGAAGTGCTTCTGCCTATGTACGAAAAGTACGGCGTTGACATGTTTGCCATGCTGGACGCGGAGTTTGCCTGCATTCTCTATGACGGCAAGCAAAAGAGATTCATCGCCGCCAGAGACCCAATCGGCATCCGCCCGCTGTACTACGGCTACGACGGAAACGGTACGATCCTGTTTGCCAGCGAACCGAAGAATCTGGTGGGACTGACAGACAGAATCCTGCCGTTCCCTCCGGGACACTATTACTGCGACGGGGAATTCGTCTGCTACTGTGATATTGCGGCGGTGGAGCGCGTTCTTCCCGACGATCTGGAAACCGTCTGTGCCAATATCCACAACAAGTTGGTTGCCGGCGTGAAAAAGCGTCTCGTTGCCGATGCCAAGGTGGGCTTCCTTCTCAGCGGCGGTCTGGACTCCTCTTTGGTATGTGCCATTGCCGCCCGTGAAGGCGCCAAGCCGATCCGTACCTTTGCCATTGGCATGAGCGAGGATGCCATTGACCTGAAGTACGCCAGGCAGGTTGCAGACTTCATTCACAGTGACCACACCGAGGTTATCATCTCCAAGGAGGACGTTCTGGCCGCACTGGAGCCGGTGGTGGAGTTGCTGGGAACCTTCGACATCACCACCATCCGTGCCAGCATCGGCATGTATCTGGTGTGCAAGGCCATCCACGAGCAAACCGATATTCGCGTGCTGCTCACCGGCGAAATCTCCGACGAGCTGTTCGGTTACAAATACACCGATTTCGCCCCTTCCGCCCAGGCATTTCAGGAGGAAGCGCAGAAGCGTATCCGGGAGCTGCATATGTATGACGTGCTTCGGGCAGACCGCTGCATCAGCGTCAATTCTCTGGAGGCCCGAGTTCCCTTCGGCGATCTGGACTTTGTCAGGTATGTCATGGCCATTGATCCGGAGATGAAGCTGAACAAGTACGGCAAGGGTAAGTATCTGCTGCGTCATGCCTTTGAGCAGGGAGACTATCTGCCTCACGACATTCTCTGGCGGGAAAAGGCGGCATTTTCCGATGCCGTGGGTCATTCCATGGTGGACCATCTGAAAGACTATGCCGAAACCTTCTATACAGAGGAAGAATTTGAGGAAAAACGGGCAAAGTATTCCCATGCCCGGCCCTTTACCAAGGAGTCCCTCCTTTACCGGGAGATTTTTGAGAAATACTATCCCGGGCAGAGTGAAATGATTGCGGACTTCTGGATGCCCAACAAATCCTGGGAGGGCTGCAACGTCAACGACCCCTCCGCCCGTGTTCTCGCCAACTACGGCGACAGCGGTAAATAAGTCCGGATTTCTCCATAGATGGAAAGAAAATCTCTCAAAAGGGCGTATATTGTGTAAATTATATAATTGCGTTCAGCCCCATGTTGTGTTATTCTAAAGGGTGTGAGATGGGGCACCGTGGGTGACTCCGTTCGCAGAACAGTAGAAATCCATTTACAAATGAATACACATATGGAGGTAAACAGAAATGGAAAAACTGGAGCAGCTGTATGAGGGCAAGGCAAAAAAGGTTTTCGCCACCGATGATCCCGAGCTTCTGATCGTGGATTACAAGGACGATGCCACTGCCTTTAACGGCCTGAAAAAGGGCACCATTGCCGGTAAGGGTGTCATCAACAATCAGATGAGCAACCGCCTGATGGCGTACCTGGAAAAGCAGGGCGTTCCTACCCACTTCGTCAAGGAGCTGTCTGAGCGTGAGACGCTGGTGAAGAAGGTCTCCATCGTTCCTTTGGAGGTCATCGTCCGCAACATCGCCGCCGGTTCTTTCTCCAAGCACTACGGTGTGGAGGAAGGTGTGGTGTTTGAACAGCCCACCATTGAGTTCTCCTATAAGAATGACGCCCTGGGCGATCCTCTGCTGAATACCTATCATGCCCTGGCGCTGAAGCTGGCTACCCCGGAAGAAATTGCCACGATCGAAAAGTACTCCTTCCAGATTAACGAAGCACTGAAAGCCTTCTGGCTGACCTGCGGCGTGACTCTGGTGGATTTTAAGCTGGAATTCGGCCGCCTGTCCGACGGCACCATCGTTCTGGCTGACGAGATCAGTCCCGATACCAGTCGGCTGTGGGACAGCAAGACCCACGAGAAGCTGGACAAGGATCGTTTCCGCCGCGATATGGGCGGCGTGGAAGAAGCCTACGCCGAAATCATGAAGCGTCTGGAAGAGCATCTGAAATAAGCATTCCATACAGGACGGAGGATCCCCTCCGCCCTGTAAGTGTGCTGTCAAAAGCGATCCTTAGTATTTTGAAGAATCGGAGGAAATCCAAATGGCTAATACAGCAATCGTAGGCATCAACTGGGGTGACGAAGGCAAGGGCCGCATGGTCGATCTGCTGACCGAAGATTTTGATATTGTTATCCGCTATCAGGGCGGCGGCAACGCAGGGCATACCGTCATCAATGAGCACGGCAAGTTTGCCCTGCACCTGCTGCCCTCCGGCATTTTCCGGGAGGGTGTTGTGAATATTCTGGGCAACGGCGTCGCCGTGGATCCGGAGAACCTGTGGTCGGAAATGCAGGATGTGGTCAGTAAAGGCGTTCCCATCACCCCCGAAAACCTGAAAATCAGTGACCGGGCATCCCTGCTGCTTCCCTGGCACCGTCAGCTGGACGGTCTGGAGGAGGCTCGTCTGAAGGATAAGAAGTACGGCTCCACCAAGCAGGGCATTGCACCGTTTTATTCCGACAAATACCAGAAAAAGACCATTCTCGCGGGAGAGCTTCTCCATTCCGAACATCTTTATGAGCACCTTCAGGACTTGCTGGAGTGGAAGAATCTGACCCTCACGGGCGTCTACGGCGCAGAGCCTGTGACCATGGACGAATTGAAAGCGTGGATGGACAACTACTGCGAAAAAATCAAACCCTTCATCTGCGATACCGGCGTATTTCTGCGCAAGGCTCAGGCGGAAGGGAAGAAGATCCTGTTTGAGGCGCAGCTGGGCGCGCTGCGTGACCTGGATTACGGCATCTATCCCTACACCACCTCCTCCAACGCCATTGCCGCTTACGCCCCTGTTGGCTCCGGTCTGCCTACCGCGAAGATCGATGAGGTTATCGGCGTTGTGAAGGCCTACTCCACCTGCGTTGGCGAAGGCCCCTTTGTCTGCGAGATGTTCGGCCCCGAGGCCGATGCGCTGCGGGAAGCGGGCTTTGAGTACGGCGCTAAGACCGGACGGCCCCGCCGTGTCGGCCCCATCGACCTGGTGGCCACCCGTTACGGCGTACAGGTGCAGGCAGCGACCAACATCGCCCTGACCAAGCTGGACGTGCTGAGCTATCTGGACAAGATTCCCATCTGCGCCCATTACGAACTGAATGGGGAAGTGATCGACGAATTCCCGTTCCCCACGCTGCAAAACAGCGCGAAGCCCGTCATGGAATATATGGACGGCTGGAAATGTGATATTTCCGGCGTCCGCAAGTGGGAAGATCTGCCCGAGACAGCCCGGAAGTATGTAGAGTATGTGGAAGAGAAGATCGGCTGCCGCATCGGTTACGTTTCCGTTGGTCCCGAGCGTGACAGTATCATCATTCGGTAATCAGGAGGCGGAACATGACGGATAAATATGAATCTCCCTTGAGTTCCCGGTATGCCTCTGAGTATATGCTGAACCTGTTTTCTCAGCAGAAGCGCATTGAGACCTGGCGCAGGCTCTGGATTTCTTTGGCGAAGGCGGAGCATGCTCTGGGCCTGCCCGTAACCCAGGCGCAGGTTGAGGAGCTGGAAGCCCATATCACGGATATCGACTTCGCTTGCGCCGCTGCCCGGGAAAAGGAAGTCCGCCACGATGTGATGGCCCATGTGTATACCTATGGTAAGGCTGCGCCTTCTGCCGCCGGCATCATCCATCTGGGCGCCACCAGCTGCTATGTTACTGACAACGCCGACGTGGTTCTCTACCGGGACGGCCTGAAATATCTCCGTGGGGAACTGCTGAAGGTCATTGCCAATCTTTCCGAATTTGCGGAAAAATACAAGGCCATGCCCACTCTGGGCTATACCCATTACCAGCCGGCACAGCTGGTTACCGTGGGTAAGCGGGCAACTTTGTGGATGCAGGACTTTGTGACGGATCTGGAGGAACTGGATTTTGTCATCGGCACCATGAAATTCCTGGGTTGCCGGGGCACCACCGGCACAGAAGCCAGCTTTCTGGAGCTGTTTGACGGTGACACTGCCAAAATCGATGCAATGAACCGCATGATCAGCGCGGACTTTGGCTTCGACAAGTGCTTTGACGTCTGCGGGCAGACCTATCCCCGGAAGCTGGACAGTCGCATCTTAAACTGCCTGTCTGCCATCGCCCAGAGCTGCTACCGCATGGCAAACGATATCCGCCTGCTGCAGCATGACCGTCAGGTGGAAGAGCCTTTCGAGAAGAACCAGATCGGTTCCTCCGCCATGGCTTATAAGCGCAATCCCATGCGCTCTGAGCGTATCTGCTCTCTGTCCCGCTATCTGATGGCGGACGCTCTGAACGCCCCCATGACCGCTTCTACCCAGTGGCTGGAACGGACGCTGGACGATTCTGCCAACCGCCGCATCTCTCTTCCGGAGGGGTTTCTCTGCGCCGATGCCATTCTGCGGCTGGCTCAGAACGTCACTGACGGTCTGCATGTGAATGAGAAAATCGTGGAAAAGACCGTGCGGGAATACCTGCCCTTCATTGCCACAGAGAATCTGATGATGGAAGGCGTCAAGCGGGGCGGCGACCGGCAGCAGCTTCACGAGATCATCCGCACCTGTTCCATGGATGCTACCGCCAAGATGAAAAACGGCGAAAGCTGGGATCTGCTTGCGGATCTGGCTACCCATCCGGAATTTGGCATGACGAAGCAGGAGATGGAGTCCGTTCTTGATCCCATGCGCTACACTGGGCGCTGTGCGGAACAGACGGAAACCTATGTAAATAAAGTAAAGCCTTTGATAGCTGGCGTTGGCCGTGCACAGGCAGAAATCAATATCTGAGGAATCATTCGACCGAGAAACGGAGAGCCATTGTATGGAAGAAAAAATCCTGGTTCTGGACTTTGGCGGACAGTATAACCAGCTCATCGCCCGACGGGTGCGGGAACAGAACGTTTACTGCGAGATCAAGCCCTATACCATAACCATCGATGAGATTCGTGCCTTTGCACCCATGGGCATCATTTTCACTGGCGGACCCAACAGCGTTTATCTGGAGGAATCTCCCCACGTTGACCCGGCGGTTTTCCGGCTTGGCGTGCCCATTTTGGGAATCTGCTACGGCTGCCAGCTCATGGCACACACGCTGGGCGGCCAGGTTACCGCGGCTCAGGAGGACACCGCCCGGGAGTACGGTAAGACCGTGACCTATTACGACACGGGCTGCAAGCTGTTCAAGGGGATCCCAGAGCAGGCAATCTCCTGGATGAGCCACGGTGACTATATGGCGAAGGTGCCCGATGGCTTTGACCTTGTGGCGCACACTGATGCCTGCCCCAATGCCGCAATCGCCGATGAGTGCCGGGGCTTTTACGGCGTTCAGTTCCACCCCGAGGTGAATCATACCCAGTTTGGTTCGCAGATGCTGCGCAATTTCCTCTATGAGGTCTGCGGAGCCAAGGGAAATTGGACTATGGGCGACTTCTGCCAGAGAACCGTCGCCCAGCTCCGGGAAGCCATCGGCCCCAAGGGCCGGGTACTGCTGGCTCTGTCCGGCGGTGTGGATTCCTCCGTTCTGGCGGCTTTGCTTGCCGAGGCGGTAGGGGACCGGCTGACCGCTGTCTTTGTGGATCACGGCTGCATGCGCAAAAATGAGGGCGACGAGGTAGAAGCCGCCTTTTCCAAATGGAATATCCACTTTGTCCGGGTGGACGCCGAGAAGCGGTTCCTGGACAAGCTGAAGGGTGTAGAGGATCCTCAGCGCAAGCGCCAGATCATCGGTGCTGAGTTTGGCTATGTGTTCTTGGATGAAGCTCTGAAATTCGGCATTACCAAGGAGGATTTCTTCGCCCAGGGCACCATCTACCCCGACGTGATCGAATCCGGTGCGGGAGATGCCGATGTCATTAAGAGCCACCACAACAAGCTCCTGCCAAGAGAGGTCATTGAGCAATTCCAGGCAGTCCTTGAGCCGCTGGATCACCTGTTTAAGGATGAAATTCGGCTGCTTGGCAAGGAGCTGGGTTTGCCCGACTATCTTGTGCACCGTCAGCCCTTCCCGGGGCCGGGGCTTGCCATCCGGATCTTAGGCGATGTGACGAAGGAAAAGCTGGATATTCTCCGGGAGGCGGACTTCATCTTCCGGGAGGAGATCGGCAGGGCAAATCTGGGGGATATCTGCAGCCAGTATTTTGCTGTCCTCACCAACGCCAGGAGCGTGGGCGTGATGGGCGACGGACGTACCTATGAGAATGTACTGGTGCTGCGCAGCGTCACCACCAAGGACTTTATGACTGCAGAGTGGACACGGATTCCATATGAGGTGCTGGATCGTGCCTCTGTGCGCATCGTCAACGAGGTGCCTCATATTAACCGTATCGTCTACGACATTACCAGCAAACCGCCAGCAACGGTGGAGTGGGAGTAAACAAATAAACCAGGAGGTCGCTTATGTGTGGAATTGTAGGATATACCGGCACCCAAAACGCCGCGCCGGTGCTGTTGGATGGACTGACAAAGCTGGAATACCGTGGGTATGATTCCTGCGGCATCGCAGTGGTTCAGGGAAATCAGATTGCCATCAGCAAGGTTACGGGACGCATAGCGAACCTCCGGGAGAAGACGGACGATGGCCGGCTGACACCCGGCCTTACCGGCATCGGACATACCCGCTGGGCAACCCATGGTGCGCCTACTGACCTGAACGCCCATCCACATGCCAGCAACGACGGTAAATTTGCCGTTGTGCACAACGGAATCATTGAAAACTACATGGAGCTTCGGGAGGAGCTGATCCGGAAGGGCTACCGCTTTGAGAGCGAAACGGATACCGAAGTCATTGTCCATCTCATCGAAATGTACTATTCCGGTGACTTCCGGCGGGCTGTCATGAAGACTTCCGCAAGACTTTCCGGCTCCTATGCCTTGGGAATCGTCTGCGCGGATGTGCCGGATACCATCCTGGTGGTTCGGGAGGCCAGTCCACTGATTCTCGGCGTGGGCATCGGGGAGAACTTCTTTGCCTCCGATGTCACCGCGCTGGTGGCTCATACCCGAAACGCCATTTATCTGGAAGACGGGGAGCTGGCGGAGCTGACACCGGATTCCATTCAGGTTTATGACTGCTCAGGGCACCCGGTTGCCAAAAAGATCAGCCGTATCTCCTGGGACATTCAGGCGGCGGAAAAGGGCGGCTATGACCACTTTATGCTCAAGGAGATCATGGAGCAGCCCCGGGCGGTGGAGGCCACCGTTACCCCCAGAATCCGCAATGGCGAGATTGTTTTGGATGATCTGAACATTGACCTTTCCGGCATCCATAAGATTGTCATTACCGCCTGCGGCTCGGCCTACTACGCCGGGTGCGCCGGGAAATATACCATAGAGAAGCTGTGCCGCATTCCGGTGACCACGGAGCTGGCAAGTGAGCTTCGCTACGCCGACCCTCTGATTGACGAACACACACTGCTGATTGTCCTGTCCCAGTCCGGGGAGACGGCGGACACCATCGCCGCCATGAAGGAATGCCAGCGCAGGGGCGCGAAGGCTCTGGCTATCGTCAATGTGGTGGGCAGTACCATTGCGAAAATCGCGGATTACACCCTGTATACCTGGGCTGGCCCGGAAATCGCTGTGGCGACCACCAAGGGCTATACCACCCAGGTGACAGTGCTGTATTTGTTTGCGCTGCACGCCGCCAAGGCCCTCGGAACTATTTCCTGTAAGGAATACAAAAGACTCCTGACCGCGCTGCGCTCTCTGCCCAAGCAGATGCAGAATGTACTGGATATGAATCCGGCTATTCCGAAGCTGGCGGAAAAGTATCACGATAATCCTTCCATGTTCTTTATTGGACGCAATACCGACTACGCCATTGCACTTGAGGGCGCTTTGAAGATGAAGGAAATCTCCTACATCCACGCCGAATCCTATGCCGCCGGAGAACTGAAGCATGGCACCATTGCTCTGATCCATGAGGGTCAGCCGGTGATCGCCCTGTGCTGCAACGAAGCCGTTACGGAAAAAACCATGAGCAATATCGTGGAGGTGAAGGCCCGGGGAGCGGAAGTGCTGGCGGTGGCGTTTAAGGGAAATCAGAAGATCGTATCTCTGGCTGACGACATGATTTTTGTCCCGAAAGTCGACCCGCTGCTGTGCGCAGTGGTGGAGATTGTTCCTCTGCAGCTGCTTGCCTACCATGTGGCTAAGGACAACGGCTGTGACATTGATAAACCCAAGAATCTGGCAAAATCCGTTACGGTAGAGTAAAGGAGAGATCACCCATGACGAAATACATCTTTGTGACCGGCGGTGTGGTTTCCGGTCTGGGTAAGGGTATCACGGCGGCATCATTGGGCCGTCTGCTGAAAGCCAGGGGGCTGAAGGTAGCTGCCCAGAAGCTGGATCCCTATATCAACGTGGATCCCGGAACCATGAGTCCTTACCAGCACGGTGAGGTCTATGTTACCGATGACGGTGCGGAGACCGATCTGGATCTGGGGCACTATGAGCGCTTCATTGACGAGGATCTGAACAAATTCTCCAACCTGACCACCGGTAAAGTTTACTGGAACGTGCTAAATAAGGAGCGCAGAGGAGAATATCTCGGCTCCACGGTTCAGGTCATCCCCCACGTCACCAATGAGATCAAGGAATTCGTCTACAGTGTCGGCAGAAAAACCGATGCCGATGTGGTGATTACGGAAATCGGCGGCACCATCGGCGATATTGAGTCCCAGCCTTTCCTGGAAGCGGTGCGGCAGATTGCCCTGGAAGTGGGCAGCGAAAACAGCCTTTTTATCCATGTGACCCTGGTGCCCTTCCTTCGCGGCTCCGACGAGCACAAGTCCAAGCCCACCCAGCACTCCGTCAAGGAACTGCAGGGCATGGGCGTCAAGCCGGACATCATTGTTCTGCGCTGCGACGAGCCTCTGGAACCTTCCATTTTCCAGAAGATCAGCATGTTCTGCAATGTCAAGCCGGACTGCGTGATTGAAAATATCACATTGCCCGTGCTGTATGAAGCGCCGCTGATGCTGGAAAAATCCAACCTCTCCGGCATCGTCTGCCGGGAGCTGGGATTGAATACCCCTGACCCCGAACTGACTGAGTGGAAGCAGATGGTGGAGAAAATCAGAAGCCGCAGCAAGCACGTCACCATCGGACTGGTTGGCAAATATGTTCAGCTCCACGACGCATATCTCTCCGTTGCGGAAGCCCTGCGCCATGCGGGCTATGCGCTGGACGCCAACGTGGATATTCAGTGGATTGATTCGGAAACTCTGACCCCGGAAACCTATGAAGAGAAGCTCTCCGGCCTGGACGGCATTATCGTTCCCGGCGGATTTGGAGGACGGGGCATTGAGGGCATGATTCTGGCGGCAAAGTATGCACGGGAGCGGGGAGTGCCGTATTTCGGAATCTGCCTCGGCATGCAGATCGCCGTCATTGAGTATGCCCGAAACGTTGCCGGGCTGGCGGACGCCAACTCCGGCGAATTTGACCCGGTGAGTAAACACAAGGTCATTGATTTCATGCCCGGCCAAAGCGATGAGGTGGACAAGGGCGGCACGCTACGTCTGGGTTCCTATCCCTGCGTCATCACCCCCGGCACCACCATGGCCCTTTGCTATGGCGCTGGCCTGATTCACGAACGCCACCGTCACCGCTATGAATTCAACAACGACTATCGCGGCAGCCTGCAGCAGGCAGGACTTACCTTAAGCGGTACTTCACCGGACGGACGGCTGGTGGAAACGGTGGAGCTGACCGACCGGCCCTTCCATGTGGGCGTCCAGTATCATCCGGAATTCAAGAGCCGTCCCAACAAGCCCCATCCGCTGTTTCTGGGCTTTGTCAAGGCCAGTCTGGGGGAATAACCATGAGTATCCACGAAGAATGCGGCGTGTTCGGCGTTTACAGTCAGCGTCAGGAGGATGTGGCGAGCCTTGCCTATTACGGGCTTTACGCCCTGCAGCACCGCGGTCAGGAGGGCTGCGGCATCGTTGTCAATGACGACGGTGTGTTTGCCTCGCATAAGGGGCTGGGGCTTGTCAGCGAGGTGTTCACCGGCGGCGTGATGAAGGAGTTTCCCACAGGGAAAATGGCGGTCGCCCATGCCCGTTACGGCACCACGGGGGGCTCCAATCTTGCAAACTGCCAGCCCATTCAGGTCAATCACCTGAAAGGCAAGCTGGCTCTGGCTCATAATGGCAACTTAAGCAATGCTCTTCAGCTCCGCCGGGAGCTGGAGCTGTCCGGCGCCATTTTTCACACTACCTCCGACACGGAGACCATCGCCTATGTGATTACCCGGGAGCGGATCACCGCTCCCTCCATTCAGGCGGCGGTGAGCCGCGCGGTGGACAGGCTGGAAGGCGCTTTTTCTCTGGTCATGATGTCCTCCACCAAGCTTATAGCTGTGCGTGACCCTCATGGTTTCCGTCCGCTATGCTATGGCAGAATGAAGGACGGAACCTATATTGTCGCTTCGGAAAGCTGCGCTCTGCACGCGGTGGGTGCGGAATTTCAGAGGGATCTTCTACCGGGTGAAATTCTGACCTTTGACCAGAGCGGTATCCATTCCGACACCAGCCATTGTGCCACCGCCCCCAAAAAGCTGTGTATCTTCGAATATATCTATTTTGCGCGGCCGGATTCCGTCATTGACGGTGTCAGCGTCCATGACGCCCGGGTCAAGGCCGGCGAAATTCTGGCAAAAGCCCATCCGGTGGACGCGGATATTGTTATCGGCGTACCGGACTCCGGTCTGGATGCCGCCATGGGCTACGCCCGGGAATCCGGAATTCCCTACGGCATGGGCCTGATCAAGAATAAATATATCGGCAGAACCTTCATTGCTCCGGGACAGGACAAAAGGGTGGATCAGGTAAAGATCAAGCTCAGCCCGGTGGAAAGTGAAGTCAGAGGCAAGCGTGTGGTGATGGTGGACGATTCCATTGTCCGAGGAACCACCTCCGGGCGTATCGTCCGGCTGTTGCGGGAAGCCGGGGCGAAAGAAATCCACATGCGGATTTCCGCACCGCCCTTTCTGCATCCCTGCTACTACGGCACGGATATCGATTCACGGGATCATCTGATTGCCTGCCAGCACAGCGTGGAGGAGATCGCGCGGATCATCGGGGTGGACAGTCTCGGTTATCTGCCGCTGGAAAACCTCCGGGATTTGTGCGGCAGCGAGGCGTATTGCAGCGCCTGCTTTGACGGCAGCTATCCCACCGCGATTCCCGAGGACACACGGAAGGATCAGTTCGAACAGAAGCTGTCGCTGAGAAAGGTCGGTGAAAAGCCATGAATCGGATTTTTAACAGAAAAATCATTTTGGAGGACGGCGCTGAATTCTATGGTTATGGTTTCGGCGCCCGGCGGAATGCGCTGGTGGAACTGGTGTTCAACACCTCCATGGTGGGATATCAGGAAATTCTCTCCGACCCCTCCTACACTGCCCAGGCTGTGGTGATGACCTATCCTCTCATCGGCAATTACGGCATGTGTGATGACGATTATGAAACGGACAGACCTACCATCAGCGCCCTTGTGGTTCGGGAATTCAACGGCGAACCCTCCAACTTCCGCGCTTCGCGAACCTTGGAGGACGTGATGCGGGACTATGACATTGTGGGCATCGCTGGGGTGGATACCCGCTGCCTTGCCCGCCACATCCGGGACGAGGGTACCTGCAAGGCACTGATTGTCGATGCGGAAGTACCCAACATCGTGGGGGTGGCGGAGCTGAAGTCCCGCAGTCTGCCGACCGATCAGGTGGCGTGGGTCAGTACAAAGAAAAACTGGGTGTCCCACTGTGACAATCCCAGATTCCAGGTTGTCGCGGTGGACTGCGGCATGAAGCACAATATTATCCGCAGCCTCAATGCGCGGGGCTGCGAGGTGACTGTAGTTCCCTGGACGGTTACTCCGGGGGAAGTGGAAGCCATGAAGCCAGACGGCCTGTTCATTTCCAACGGCCCCGGTAACCCGGAAGATGCAAAACCTGTCATCGAGCTGGTGCGAAGACTCAGGGGAAAGCTTCCCATCTTCGGCATCTGCCTGGGGCATCAGATTATCGCGCTGGCCTACGGTGCTTCCACCTACAAGCTGAAATTCGGACACCGGGGCGGAAACCATCCCGTAAAGAATCTGCAAACCGGCAAGGTTGAGATAACATCCCAGAATCATTCCTACGCTGTGAAGGCAGATACGCTGGAGGGAACCGGCCTGACCGTGACTCATGTCAATCTGCTGGACAATACGGTGGAGGGGCAGAAGTGTGCCAAAGACCGGATTTTCAGCGTTCAGTACCATCCTGAAAGCGCCCCCGGCCCTCAGGACAGCGCCTATCTTTTCGATGAATTCATCGCCATGATGGAGGGGGAGCAATATGCCAAAACGTAACGATTTGAAGAAAATTCTGGTCATTGGCTCCGGCCCCATTGTTATCGGTCAGGCGGCGGAATTTGACTATGCCGGTACCCAGGCGTGTCTGGCTCTGAAGGAAGAGGGCTATGAGGTGGTGCTGTGCAACTCCAATCCCGCCACCATAATGACCGACACCATGATTGCCGACAAGGTCTACATGGAGCCGCTGACGCTGGAATATATTGCGAGAATTGTCCGCTATGAGCGCCCTGACGCCATTATTCCGGGCATCGGCGGTCAGACGGGACTGAATCTCGCCATGCAGCTGGAAAAGAAGGGTATTCTCAAAGAATGCCATGTGGAGCTTCTGGGTACCCCCAGCCGTTCCATTGAGCAGGCGGAGGACCGGGAGCTTTTCAAGGAACTGTGCGAGAGCCTTGGGGAGCCGGTGCTTCCTTCTCAGATCGCCAATTCCATGGAGGAGGGGCTGGAAGCGGTCAGTGCCATCGGTTATCCCGTGGTGCTGCGTCCTGCCTTCACCCTTGGCGGCACCGGCGGCGGCTTTGCCGACAACGAGGAAGAGTTCCGGGAGATCATGAAAAACGCTCTCGTACTGTCTCCGGTGCATCAGGTGCTGGTGGAGAAGAGCATCAAGGGCTACAAGGAAATCGAATACGAGGTCATGCGGGACGCAAATGATACCGCCATTGCCATCTGCAACATGGAAAACCTGGATCCCGTGGGCATCCACACCGGTGATTCCATTGTGGTTTGCCCGTCTCAGACGCTGACCAACAAAGAGTATCACATGCTCCGTGATTCCGCGCTGAAGCTCATTCGTGCGCTGAAAATTCAGGGCGGCTGCAACGTGCAGTTTGCCTTGGATCCCAAGTCCTTCCAGTATTATTTGATTGAGGTCAACCCCAGAGTATCCCGTTCCTCAGCGCTGGCGTCCAAAGCCTCCGGCTACCCAATTGCCCGGGTGTCCGCCAAGATCTGTGTGGGTATGACGCTGGATGAAATCCGCCTTGCCAACACCTGCGCCGCCTTTGAACCGGCGCTGGACTATGTGGTCACCAAAATGCCCCGGTTCCCCTTTGATAAATTCTCCGATGCCAACAACCGCCTGGGTACCCAGATGAAGGCTACCGGTGAGACCATGAGCGTGGGACGCACCTTCGAAGAAAGCTTGCTAAAGGGCATCCGCTCTTTGGAAATTGGTGTATACCACCTGCACATGGCGAAATTTGATGACTGGAGCAGGGAAGACCTGCTGTCCTATATTGCCATCGGCACCGACGACCGGATTTACGCCATTGCCCAGCTGCTGCGCCTTGGGGTAAGTGTGGAGGAAATCGTCGGGAAGAGTACCATTGACGCGTTCTTTATCCGTAAGCTGCGCAACATCGTAGCGCTGGAAGGGGAACTGAAGGACGCTCCCATGGACAGCAGCGTATATTATCAGGCGAAAAAGATGGGTTTTTCCGACAAGGCGGTAGCCCGGATCTGGAGTGTGCCGGAGCGAAAGGTGCTTGCCCTGCGCAAGAGCAACAACATCCATCCGGTGTATAAAATGATTGACTCCTGCGCGGGAGAATTTGACAGCTATATCCCGTATTTCTACTCCACCTATGAGATCGAAAACGAGTCCATTGTGTCGGATAAGAAGAAGGTCGTCGTACTGGGCTCCGGCCCCATCCGCATCGGTCAGGGCGTAGAATTCGACTATTCCACCGTCCACGCCATCCAGACCATTAGAAACGCGGGTTACGAGGCCATCATCATCAACAATAACCCCGAAACTGTCTCTACCGATTACACCACCTCTGACAAGCTGTATTTTGAGCCACTGACGGTGGAGGATGTGATGAACGTGGTGGAGCTGGAAAAGCCCGAGGGCGTCATTGCTTCCTTAGGTGGACAGACTGCCATCAATCTGGCGCAGCCGTTGACGGATCTGGGTGTGAACATCATCGGTACCGACTGCGCCGCCATTGAAAAGGCGGAGAACAGGGACGCTTTTGAAAAGCTGCTTCTTTCCCTGAACATCCCCCAGCCCCGGGGCAAAGCTGTCACCCGTATTGAGGACGGTGTTGCCGCAGCCCGGGAGATTGGTTATCCTGTGCTGGTGCGTCCCAGCTTTGTTCTGGGCGGACGGGCCATGCAGATTGTCGCCAATGAGGATCAGCTGCGGCATTATCTCCACACCGCCGTGGAAATCGATGCGGACAAACCTGTGCTGGTGGATAAATATATCCGTGGCAAAGAGGTGGAGATCGACGCCATCTGCGACGGAACAGATGTATTCGTTCCCGGTATCATGGAGCTGGTAGAGCGTACCGGCGTCCATTCCGGCGACTCCATTTCGGTATACCCGTCCTTCTCCATTTCCAACAAGGTCAAGGGTATCATTCTGCAGTACGCGAAAAAGCTGGGCCCCGCCATCGGCATCAAGGGACTTTACAACATCCAGTTCATCGTGGATCCGGAGGATCATGTGTATATCATCGAGGTTAATCCCCGCTCCTCCCGAACCGTGCCGTTCCTGAGTAAGGCCACGGGCTATCCGCTGGCGGACATTGCCACTCTGGTGGCGCTGGGGCACAGCCTGAAGGATCAGGGGATCGATATGCTCTATCCCGACGAAAAGAAGCGCTGGTATGCCAAAGCTCCGGCATTCTCCTTCTCCAAGCTCCGAGGTCTGGACGCTTATCTGTCCCCGGAAATGAAGTCCACCGGCGAGGCCATTGGCTATGACAACAGCCTGACCCGGGCGCTGTACAAAGCACTGCAGGCATCAGGCGTGAAGCTGGAGAATTACGGTACGGTGTTCGTAACCATCTCCGACGAGGATAAGGCTGAGGCCCTGCCCCTGATTCGCCGGTTTTACCAGCTTGGCTTCAACATCGAAGCCACAGCAGGCACTGCCGTGTTCCTGCGGCAGCACGGCATCAAAACCCGTATTCGGGCGAAGGTAGACGATGGTTCCGACGAAATCCTGACCTCCATCCGCCAGGGCTACGTCACCTATGTCATCAACACCATGGATGTCCGCTGTGAAGACATCCATTCCGGTTCCAGCCAGATCCGTCGCTGTGCGGTGGAGAACGGCGTGACCATGCTCACCGCGCTGGATACGGTGCGGGTGCTGCTGGACGTGCTGGAAGAGATTACTCTGGGCATTTCCACCATCGATTCCTGACGTAATTCACACC
The DNA here is from genome assembly GCA_051867075.1 of Faecousia sp. Taxonomy (GTDB): domain Bacteria; phylum Bacillota; class Clostridia; order Oscillospirales; family Oscillospiraceae; genus Faecousia. The sequence continues at coordinate 37,886 of JBJDYG010000033.1, forward strand.
ATGAAAACCGCGTCCCGGAATTGCCAGATAACGCGTACTGAACAAATCCCAAGCTAAGGTCTCCTGAATAAACCGCAAATTCGGCTTATTCACGCACTGTCAGGTGTGTCATTCCATAAAAACGGCACTTTGAAACCGTTTTTATGGAATTCAGACAGCAATCAATAGGGATCCCATTTGCATGGCGCACCATGCAAATGGGCAGGTGCAAGGCTTTTTGCGTTGTTCAGTAATGTATCGTTTGCTGGCCCTTGGCGGGGCAACGGTTGCTGATGCACATAAATACCCATGCACGAACAGCTTTCATGGTTGGTGGAGCGATGGCTTTCCATGGGGGTTTATTCAGAGGTTCCCTTGGATTGTAATGCGTATTGTACGAAGAAATATCATCAAAAGCTTGCATTTGTGCCAGGTTCATACTATAATGATGGCACCGATATGATAGGAGGTATTGGATATCATGGGTGCGACTGTTTATTTTTCTCCCGTCATTACGCCGGAGAAGGTACTGGAAATGTTCAAGCTGGTGGACAAGGAGCTGCCCGGCAGGGTGGCAATCAAGCTCCATTCCGGCGAGAAGGGAAACCAGAATTTCCTGAAGCCTGAGTTCTGGAAGCCCATTATCGACCATGTTGGCGGCACTGTGGTGGAGTGCAACACCGCCTATGACGGTGAGCGCAATACCACGCAGAAACACCGCCGGCTGATTGACGACCACGGCTGGAGCAAGTATTTCCCTGTTGATTTGCTGGACGCGGAAGGCCCCGATCTGGAGCTGCCCATTCCTAACGGCAAGGTTATCAAGAAGAATTATGTGGGTAAGGATATCGTAAACTATGATTCCATGCTGGTATTGTCTCATTTCAAGGGACATCCAATGGGCGGCTTTGGCGGCGCACTGAAGCAGCTGTCTATTGGTGTGGCGTCCTCCTTTGGAAAGGCTTATATTCACGGTGCCGGTGTGCCGGAGAATATTTGGACGGCTGACCATGATTCTTTTTTGGAATCCATGGCGGATGCCGCAGGCAGCGTTGTAGATTTCTTTCATGGGAATCTCATTTATGTCAATGTCATGAAGAATATGAGTGTGGATTGCGACTGCTGTGCTGTAGCTGAGGATCCGTGCATTGCGGACATCGGTATTCTGGTATCCACTGATCCCATTGCCATTGACCAGGCATGCATTGACCTGGTGTATGCCTGCTCCGACCCCGGCAAGCCTCATTTGATTGAGCGTATCGAAAGTCGGAACGGTGTGCATACCATTGAGGCTGCTTCGGCAATTGGATACGGCAGCCGGGAATACACTTTGGTCAATGTCGAATAATCCACTTTCGGGCCGCCCTGGAGGGGCGGCCCGACTGCATTTTCTGTGCCTATATGTCTGCCAGAAGGGTATTTCGCACCTGGTGGTCCGTGAATAAGAAGCAATGCGGCTTATTTGGCAGAAAATATATAAACAATTTCAGACTGAAATCCAAAAGTGCCCTGTGCCGCCGTAACAGCACCTGTTTGGGATTGCCTATTGACAAATGTGGCAAAACGGTGTATCTTAATACCGTAATTTCATAAGCGTCCGAGTGCCGCTGAGATTCGTTCAGACTTAGCGGAGAATAGGAAATCCGGTCAGAAGCCGGAACGGTACCGCCACTGTATGCGCGGAGGCTCCACACAAGACGAAAGTCGGTCATTGGGATTATCCTGAGAAGGCTGTGTGGAGGCCGGTGATGCGCGAGTCAGGAGAACTGCTTGGATGTAAGATATCTGCTGGTTCTCGAAATAAGGACAGGCAGGTTGTTTTGTGCGCGGAAAAACGGCTGCGGCAGTCTGAAGGGACTGCCGCGTTTTTCTTTTCAAAGGTTGCGAAGCATGGTGAATCCCCCTTGATCGCTGTGCGTGGGAAGCGGCAGATTGCCCAACGGCCGCTTTTAAACGGGAATCCGGGTACCGGCTCAGACAAAGTGCCGGTGTCCGGATTTTCCCGGATATCCCTGCCGCGGGGGTTCACCGGAATTTTTTGGGTAAACAGTTCTTGCAATGTGAGAAGGACTGTGCTACAATGTCGCTGTTCGAAATTGAATATTGTTTGAGAGCTTTTGTAGCGCGCAGGTGTCTGTCCGTGAGGATGGGTGAAAAGGGAATCCGGTGAGAGTCCGGAGCGATGCCGTCACTGTGTACGGGAGCTGCTGTCCATAGTCACTGGGAAACCGGGAAGAGGGGAGCGGCGATGAACGAAGTCAGGAGACCTGCCTGTGCGTGGAATCTCAGATCTGCGGTCCACAGATCTATATTCTCACGAAGCCTGTATCCATCCTTTCTTCCGTCACAAGGAGTTTACACGCCTTTGCTGAGTTTGAGCGGTCGCAGTCAATGCGACCGCTTTTTTTATTCAATTTCGAATGAAAATAAAAGAAAGGATGAAACAAAATGAAGAAAACACTTTCCCTGCTGCTGACTCTGACGCTGCTGCTGACAATGCTCTGCGCCTGCGGCAGCAAAACGACTGACGTTGAGACCTCTGCTGTAACGGAGGCAATCACTGCTGCCACGCAGACGGTTCTGGACGATCAGGCTGCTGCCGACGAGGTCGCTGCTTTGATTGATGCCATTTATGTCCAGACACGTACCGAGGATACCGATGCCCAGTGCGCAGCCGCGAAGGCTGCCTGGGACGCTTTGACGGATGCCCAGAAGGAACTGGTTGAGGGAAAAGAAGCCAGTCCGGATTATTTCGGCCTTGACACCGGCGATGCCTCCCTGGACGACACCCTGAATGCTGACGGCATCGGTGAAAACGAGATCCTGGTCGTCAGCTTTGGCACCTCTTATAACGACAGCCGTACAGCGGATATCGGCGGCATCGAGAAGGCGATTCAGGCAGCCAATCCTGACTGGTCAGTTCGCCGGGCCTTCACTGCCCAGATTATTATCAACCATGTTCAGGCTCGTGACGGCGCTAAGATTGATAACATGCAGCAGGCGCTGGAGCGCGCTGTAGCGAACGGTGTCAAAAATCTGGTGGTTCAGCCCACCCATCTGATGCACGGTGCGGAGTATGACGAGTTGGCTGACGCCGTGGAGGAATACGCGGGGCAGTTCGATTCTGTGATCATTGCCGAGCCTCTGCTGGGCGCGGTTGGTTCTGACGCCACGGTTATCAACAGCGACAAGGCTGCTGTTGCCGAGGCTATCACTGCCGAAGCGGTTACGGATGCCGGCTTTGACAGCCTGGATGCCGCTGAGGATGCCGGTGTTGCCTTTGTGTTCATGGGACACGGTACTTCCCACACTGCAAAGGTGTCCTATTCCCAGATGCAGACCCAGATGGGCAACCTCGGTTATGAAAACGTGTTTATCGGAACGGTGGAAGGGGAGCCCGAGGAAACCGCCTGCGAAGCCGTCATGGACGCTGTTGCGGCAGCCGGTTATACCAAAGTGGTTCTGCGGCCTCTGATGGTGGTTGCCGGCGACCATGCCAACAACGACATGGCAGGTGATGAGGACGACTCCTGGAAGAGTATGTTCCTTGCCTCCGGAAAATTTGAGACTGTGGATACCCAGATTGTTGGCCTCGGCCAGATTGATGCGATTCAGGCAATTTACGTTGCCCACACTGCTGCGGCCATGGATGAGTTGGGGATTTCTGCCTCCGCACCTTTGGAGGACGGGGTCTATACCGCCGATTTCAATACGGACAGCAGCATGTTCCATGTCAACGAGGCCTGCGAGGGCAAGGGCACCCTGACTGTCAAAGACGGCGTTATGGTTCTGCACATCTCCCTGACTTCAAAAAATATTGTAAATCTTTTCCCCGGGAAAGCCGATGACGCCCAGGCGGAGGGCGCCGCAGTGCTGCAGCCTACCCTGGACACGGTGACATACAGCGACGGTACCACCGAGGAAGTCTATGGCTATGACGTTCCTGTTCCCGCTCTGGATAAGGACTTTGACCTGGCGCTCATTGGCAGTAAGGGGATCTGGTATGACCATGTAGTCTCCGTTTCCAATCCCGAACCTGTAGAATGATACTTCGCCGACAGGCGTACCTTTCCTGATAAAAATTTACCGTTTAAATTTATAACAGACATCACCCGGCAGGGCGAGGCGGCGCCTCGCCCTGTCATTGTAAGGGGAACCCTATGAAAAATTCAAAGAAAATCTGTGTCATCCTGCTGCTGGCGATTCTGGTATTCCTCTTTACCGGCTGTGGTGCTGACAGCGGTGCTCTGCCTGACGGAACCTATCGGGTGGAGCTGATTCTGGAAGGCGGGACCGGAAGATCCGGTGTCCAATCTCCTGCAGAACTGACAGTGCAGGACGGAAAAATGACAATTCTGCTCATTTGGAGCAGCAAAAACTACGACTATATGATTGTGGATGGTGTAAAATATTTACCTGTCTCAATGGAACCGGGTTCCACCTTTGCGCTCCCGGCGGCCGTTATAGGACAGCCATTTTCTGTCATTGCGGATACCACCGCCATGAGCACACCCCACGAGATTGAATATACCCTGACTGTCTGCGCTCCGGGAGAATCCGGCGTCGTTCCCAAAGAGCCGGAAGCGAGCACTGAAGCCTCTTCTGCCAGTCGCTTTGTGGATGAGGTCAGTAGGGAATTGAAGTATGAACGCAGCATGGCGCTGTCCTATGCGGAAGGGTTTTCCGTGGACTATTATGAAGGCGGGTACGCCCTGCTGACGATTTCCGGTGATAACAGCCGCTTTCTGGTAGTTCCTGAAGGCAAGGCTGTTCCCGGGGACCTGGCCGGAGACGTGACTGCTCTGTCCCTTCCGCTGGAGAATGTATATTTAACTGCCAGCGCTGTGATGGATATGTTCATTTCTCTGGATGCTTTGGATACGCTGGGTTTTACCGGCACCAAAGAGGAAGGCTGGTATTTGCAGGAGGCTCGGGAAGCCATGGCAAACGGCGATCTTCTCTACGCCGGGAATTATTCTGCCCCGGATTATGAACGGATTCGGGCGGCGGGGTGCGCCCTTGCCATTGAGAACACAATGATTTACCACACACCGGAGGTCAGGGAGCAATTGGAACGCTTCGGCGTCCCGGTGCTGGTGGACCGTTCCAGCTACGAGCACAATCCCCTGGGCCGGGTGGAGTGGGTCAAGGTATACGGGCTTCTGACCGGTAAAGAAGAAGCGGCACAAGCGGCCTTTGATGAACAGGCTGCGGCATTTGCTGCCATTGCAGAAGAGGAAAACACCGGAAAAACGGTTGCCTTCTTCTATATCACCTCCACAGGAGCGGTCAATGTCCGCCGCTCCAGCGACTATATTCCCAAAATGATTGAAATGGCGGGTGGATCGTATCTTCCGGAGGGAGCGGGGGAAGGGAGCAATTCCTCAGCGTCTACCATCTCCATGCAGATGGAGTCCTTTTACGCCGCGGCAAGAGACGCGGACTACCTGATCTACAACAGCGCCATCGACGGCGCCCAGTCCTCTCTGGATGCAATGCTTGCCAAGGATGCTCTGCTGAAAAACTTCAAAGCAGTGCGGGAGGGCAATGTGTTTTGTACCACGGAAAACCTCTACCAGTCCTCTATGGAGCTGGGATCGTTGATTCTGGATCTGCATCAGATGCTCTCTGGGGAGCGGGATTCCATGACCTATCTGTATCATTTGGAGTAAATAAGCATGAAAAAACGCTATTGCACCGCTTATCTGGCCCTTATGGTGCTGCTTTTGATATTTCTGGCGCTGAACGTCTGCATTGGCAGCGTGAATATTCCGCTGAGCCAGGTGTTGGATATTCTTGCAGGAAGAGCTCAAAACACCACGGGAGAGGACATTGTGATTAAGATGCGCTTGCCCCGGGCGTTGGCAGCGGCTCTGCTGGGCGGCGGCCTTGCTCTGTCCGGCTATCTGCTGCAAACCTTTTTCCACAATCCCATTGCGGGTCCCTTTACGCTGGGTATTTCCTCCGGGGCAAAGCTGGTGGTGGCACTTGTGATGGTGTTCGCTCTGGGGCAGTCCCTGCGTATCAGTTCCGCATTGATGATTCTTGCCGCTTTCGTTGGCGCAATGATCTGTATGGGCTTCGTGCTGCTGATGGCGCGGGTGGTGGATCAGATGTCTATCTTGATCGTGAGCGGTGTCATGATCGGCTATATCTGCTCCGCCATTACCGACTTTGTGGTTACCTTTGCAGATGATGCAGACATTGTCAATCTCCACAACTGGTCCAAAGGCAGTTTCTCCGGCATCGATTGGGGGGATGTGGGAGTGATTGCCGTGGTCATTGGGATTACTGCATTCGCCATTTTTCTGCTGTCCAAGCCTATCAGCGCCTACCAGATGGGGGAGCAGTACGCCCGGAGCATCGGATTGAATGTAGGGCTGTTTCGGGGACTGCTGGTAGTCTTAAGCAGCATACTTTCCGCCTGCGTCACAGCCTTTGCCGGGCCGATTTCCTTCGTGGGCATTGCGGTGCCTCAACTGGTGAAGCGACTTTTTCATACAGCCAGGCCGATTCTCATGATCCCGGCCTGTTTTCTGGGAGGAGCGTCCTTCTGCCTGTTCTGTGACCTGCTGGCCCGTACCCTTTTCGCACCCACCGAGCTGAGCATCAGTACGGTGACGGCAATTTTTGGTGCACCGGTGGTCATTGTCATTCTGCTGCGCCGGAAGCTGAATCAGGGAGGGTGACATGGTGGAAGAATGCTACTTTCAAACCCGGGATTTGACCGTTGGCTACCGGGATATCCCGCTGATTCGGGATATGAATTTCTGCCTGAAGAAAGGAGATATTCTCAGCCTGATCGGCCCCAATGGTGCGGGAAAGACGACCATCCTCAAGCACATCATCTGCCAGATGGAGCCGCTTGGGGGTGTCATCTGCCTGGACGGGCGTGAGATCGGCGGATATTCCGGTGGAGAACTGGCAAAGAAGCTGTCCGTGGTCCTGACAGAACGGGTAAAGCCGGAGCTGATGACCTGCGAGGATGTCGTTGCCACAGGACGATACCCCTATACCGGCAGATTCGGTGTCCTGTCAGAGGAAGACCGCCGGGTGGTTCGGAAATCCATGGAGCTGGTGCATATTTCGGAGCTTTCCGGACGGGATTTTTCCCAGACCAGTGACGGCCAGAAGCAGAGGGTGATGCTGGCAAGAGCGATTTGTCAGGAGCCGGAGATCATCGTTCTGGACGAACCCACCGCCTATCTGGATATCCGGCACAAAATCGACCTTTTGGACATCCTGCGAAACATGGCGCGAAAAGAGAAGATCACGGTAATTATGTCCCTGCATGAGATCGACCTGGCAATGAAGGTATCCGACCGCCTTTTGTGCGTACAGGGAGATGGGGAAACTGTCTTTGGAACGCCTGATGAAATTCTCTCCAGCTGCCCCATGGATCAGCTTTACTCTCTTGAGAAAGGCTCCTATAATCCGCTCTTTGGCAGTGTGGAGCTGGTGAAACCCGCGGGAACGCCGGAAGTCTTTGTGATTGCAGGTGCCGGATACGGTATCCCGATTTACAGGGAACTGCAAAAGCGGCAGACGCCTTTCGCAACCGGGATCTTATATGAAAACGACGTGGATTATCAGGTTGCGCAGGTTTTGAGTGACTGCGTCATATCTGCTCCTGCTTTTACGAGAATGAACGATGAGCAGTACCTTGCTGCGTCAGAACAGATGCTAAAATGCCGCGCGGTGATCGACGCAGAATCGCCTGAGGGAGAACTGAATGCCATAAACCGCCGGCTGCTGGCGCTGGCAGATGAACAGGGGATTCCTGTACTGACAGGTTTGGAATGGTAAGGAGGCGGAGCGAATGACGCGGAATTCTCCAAGAATTGTGCTGGCGGGCACCAACAGCGGCTGCGGAAAAACCACCATTACATGTGCCCTGCTTCAGGCATTTGTGAACCGGGGGCTGAAGGTGGGAGCATTTAAGTGCGGCCCGGATTATATCGATCCCATGTTTCACAGTCGGATCATCGGGGCAAAAAGCGGAAATCTGGATCTGCACTTTTTTGACGGAAATACCGCCCGGTACTTACTGGGAAAAAACAGCGAAAACTGCGACGTGAGCGTGATCGAGGGGGTCATGGGGTTTTATGACGGGCTCAGCCTGACCTCGACCAGAGCAAGCACTTATGAGGTTTCTCAGGTGACGGAAAGTCCGGTAGTGCTGATTGTCAACGCAAAAGGCGCATCCGTCTCGGTTTTGGCCACGATATACGGTTTCTTGAATTTCTGCCCGAACAACCGTATTGCAGGTGTGATTCTGAATCAATGTTCCGCAGGTACCTATCCAGCACTGGAGAATCTGGTCCGGGAGCGGTTTGACGGGCGTGTGACACCTTTGGGCTATTTCCCAAGACTGGATGACTGTGTGCTGGAAAGCCGGCATCTTGGTCTGGTGACGGCGGCGGAAGTGGCTGGCTTGAAGGAAAAGCTGCAGCGCATGGCTGTGCAGGCGGAAAAAACCATTGACTTGGACGGGATGCTTCGGCTTGCCGGTCAGGCATCTCCCATTTCCTGCCAACCGGTGATTTTTCCCCGGCATGAGCCCGTGCGGATCGCTGTGGCACGGGACAAGGCGTTTTGCTTCTACTATGAAGACAGCCTGGAAGCGCTGAAAGAAATGGGCGCCGATCTGGTTTCCTTTAGTCCTCTCCGGGACAGCGCTTTGCCGGAAGACATTCACGGCCTGTACTTGGGCGGAGGATATCCGGAGCTGTATACCTGTCAGCTCAGCGAAAATGTCCCCATGAGAACCTCTGTCCGCGCTGCGTTGGAGCGGGGACTGCCCTGTATCGCCGAGTGCGGAGGCTTTATGTATCTGACCGAAGCCATCGGGGAGGATGCTATGGCGGGATTTCTCCCGGGGACGTGCTTTGATACCGGAAAACTCACTCGCTTTGGCTATGTGACACTGCGGGCAAAGAGGGAAAACCTTTTGTGCGGGGCGGGAGAGACGATTCCCGCACATGAATTTCATCACTGGGATTGTACCGTCTCCGGCGACAGCTTTTCAGCGGAAAAACCTTCCGGAAAAAGCTGGGACTGTGCCGTTGCTGCAGACCGGCTTTATGCCGGGTTCCCGCATTTCCATTTCTATGCGAATCCCGTCTTTGCAAAAAATTTTTACAAAGCCTGTCTGAAGGAGAAACATGGCCATGATTGAAAATGTCAAACCAATGGACATTGAAAGGCGCAGCTTTGAGATCATCACACAGCTGCTGGGCGATACGCCCTTTGACCCGAAGAACGAACTGGTCATCAAACGGGTAATCCATACTACGGCGGATTTTGACTACGTTCAGAATCTGGTTTTTTCTGAAAACGCGGTGAAACAGGGCATCGAGGCACTGCGAAACGGATGTGACATTGTGACTGATACGCAGATGGCAAAAGCGGGCATCAATAAAACCGTTCTTGGCAGACTGGGTGGAGAGGTGCACTGCTTTATGTCCGACCCGGATGTGGCGGCGGAGGCGAAAGACCGGGGAATTACCCGAGCCATCGTTTCCATGGAGCGGGCAGCGAAACTCTCCAAGCCCTGCATTTTTGCCATTGGCAATGCGCCCACGGCACTCGTCTCCCTGCACGAACAGCTCCTGGCCGGACAGCTGAATCCTGCGCTCATCATCGGCGTACCGGTAGGCTTTGTCAATGTGGTGGAGAGCAAGGAGCTGATTTTGGCTTCCAACGTTCCTTACATCGTTGCACGGGGTCGTAAGGGCGGCAGCAATGTTGCGGCAGCAATCTGCAACGCGCTGCTGTATCAGATCTCACGGTGAAGATATGGAAGAGTTCATTCAGAAGGACGGAAAACGCCTTCGTCTGGGATATACAACCGGATCCTGCGCCGCCGCGGCGGCAAAGGCAGCGGCATGGATGCTGCTGACAGGCCGCCGGAAAGAAAGAATCACCTTGACGACTCCGAAGGGCATAGAGCTTGACCTTGCTGTTCTGGATATCCGGTTTGACAGGAATTTTGTGTCCTGTGCTATCGAAAAGGACGGCGGAGACGACCCGGATATCACCAAAGGCGCCCACATCACCGCTGCCGTATCCCGTTCATGCCAGCCCGGTATTGTGATTGACGGCGGCGAGGGCGTCGGGCGGGTCACAAAACCCGGACTGGATCAGCCCGTAGGCGCCGCAGCCATCAATTCAATACCCCGACAAATGATTCTGGAAAATGTGGGGGAAATCTGCGAGTGCCTCGATTATCGCGGCGGGCTGTCCGTGGAGATTTCCGTTCCGGGGGGCGAGTCTTTGGCGCAGAAAACCTTCAATCCCCGGCTGGGCATTGTGGGTGGAATCTCCATTCTGGGCACCACCGGAATTGTGGAGCCTATGAGCGAAAAGGCGCTTGTTGACACCATCCGTGTGGAATTGCGCCAGCGGAAGGAAGGCGGCGCGGATTTCGCCCTTCTGACACCGGGAAATTATGGAACGGATTTTATCAGAATGGGATTGTCTGCCGATCCGGCATTGGCGGTACAGGTCTCAAATTTCCTGGGGGATGCGCTGGATATTGGCAAGGAGCTGAGCTTTCATGGCATTCTGCTGGTGGGACATATTGGAAAGCTGGCAAAAGTCGCGGGCGGAATGCTGAATACCCACTCCAAATTCGGGGATTGCCGCATGGAGATCATAGCCGCACATGCCGGAGCCTGCGGCCTTCCAGCAGAAAAGATCGAAGAAATTCTGAACTGCGCCGTCTGTGACGATGCCCTGCGGATTCTGAAAGAAGCTGGTTTTTTGGGGCCAGCCATGCAAAGGCTCACAGAGCGGATTGTGTTTCATTTACGCCACAGAGGTGACCCTATGGAAGTGGGTGTGCTTATTTTTTCAAAAACATATGGCATAGTGGGACAGACGAACAATGCCATGGAATTACTGAAACGGATCGCGGAGGGATAGAATATGGTACATTTTGTGGGTGCGGGCAGCGGCGCAGTGGATCTGATTACCGTGCGGGGAGCAAGACTTTTGCGGGAAGCGGATGTGGTTATTTACGCCGGTTCGCTGGTGAACCCGGAGCTTCTTTCCTATGTGTCTGCGGGCTGTGAGATTCACGACAGCGCAAAAATGACGCTGGAACAGGTGATGGACGTAATCCGGCGCGCGGAAGCTGCCGGGAAAACCACGGTACGGCTGCATACAGGAGATTCCAGCATTTACGGCGCGGTGCGGGAACAGTTTGACGAGCTGGAAAAGCTGGGGATTTCCTATGATGTCTGTCCCGGCGTCAGCTCCTTCTGCGGCGCGGCGTCCAGCCTGAAAACGGAGTTTACCCTGCCGGGGGTCAGCCAGACGGTTATCATCACCAGGGCGGCAGGAAAAACGCCGGTTCCCGAACGGGAATCCATTCGCGCCCTGGCTGCCCACGGTTCCACCATGGTGCTCTTTCTCAGCACCTCCCTTACCGAAACGCTTCAGTCTGAGCTGCTGGCGGGAGGGTACAGCGGAGATACCCCTGTTGCGGTGGTCTATAAGGCCACCTGGCCGGACGAGCGGATCCTTCGCTGCACGGTGCAGACGCTCCACAAAACCGTGACGGAAAACAGCCTGACCAAGACGTCGCTCATCATCGTAGGAAACTGCATGGGGAAGGAATATCTGCGCTCTTTACTGTATGATCCCGGGTTTTCCACAGAGTTCCGGGAGGCAACCCGATGAAGATTGCTGTTTTCGCCTTCAGCCGTCAGGGCTGTGCCACAGCAAGAAGGGCAGAGGCTTCTTTCCCTGAAAGCGAAAGCCGTTTGTTTACTGTTCAGCGCCTCACACAGGCAGGATTTGAACCGATCCCGAAGCCTTCGAAACCTTTCTATGGGGCATTATTTTCCCAAATGGATGCCCTGATCTTTGTGGGCTCCTGCGGAATCGCTGTGCGGGAAATTGCGCCCCATGTAAAAAGCAAGCAGACCGATCCGGCGGTGATTGTGGTGGATGAGCTGGGGAAATTTGTGATTCCGCTGCTGGCAGGACATATCGGCGGCGCAAACGCACTGGCACTCAGGCTTGCACAGTCGCTGGACGCAGCGCCGGTGGTCACAACAGCGACCGATATCCATCGTCGGTTTTCCGTGGACGCCTGGGCGGCACGGCAGCACTTTGTAATTGACAGCCGATTCTCCGGTGTGGAAGGTATTTTTTCGCCCCTGAATGGCCTTGATTATGAAGGTTATGAGATCCATATGGGGCGCAGTGAAAAACAACTGCTGCCTCTGGTGGGAAAGGGCAATGTCTACGGCAGCTATATCCATGGTGTGTTTGACGCGCCCGGCGTAGCGGATGCGATTCTGACTGCACTGTGCAGAGCGAAGGGAGTCAATCCGGCCGCACTGAACCGTTTTGATGTACGCGCATACCGGGAGCAGCAATACGACAAGCTCGCCGATGCGGTACGTGGCGGTCTGGATATGGAATATGTCTACCGGGTTTTGAATCGCGAAGTGTGAACAGGAGCGAGATATTGTTGGAATCAGGGAAAGTTCAGAGAAATGAAAAGGGATTATTAACTCCCTTCTACTACTGAAATTGAAAAAACTGTGAATTCCCGGCCGAAGCAGCTGTTTCCATGCTTTGACCGGGAATTTGCTATGCGGTTATATTTTGGGGGATTCTTATACTATTCTATACGGATAAGGATCCTTCCATGGGCTAAACAAGTGTCCACCGGACACTTGCATGCATCAGTCTGCGGACTGGTGCTGCCTTTTCGAATCCCAACATTTCAATTAAAAATCCGGCGACTGCGGATGCAGTCACCGGACTTTTGGTCGGAGTGTCGGGATTCGAACCCGAGGCCTCTTGGACCCGAACGACGCGCAATGCATCGCTGCGCGATGCAGGGGGAAACGCTGTCTCTATTTGTGGCTGTATTCTTGGTTATTTGACTGTGTTGGGGGCTGTGTTACAGCCCCATTTCTTTTACTCTGCGGTAGAATGTGTTGGGCTTCAAGCCTAACTCTTTCATGGCTGCGGTGGCGGTGATTTCGCCCGCCCGCCACTTTTTGCAGAGGGCTTTCATCTGCGCCTCGTTGTAGTCAATGGGCTTGCGGCCTTTATACTTGCCCTCGCTCTTGGCAATCTCGATGCCCTCCCGCTGCCGCTCCAAAATGTTCTCTCGCTCCAATTCCGCCAGCGCGCCGAACACGGTCAGCATGAAGCGGCCTTGCGGGGTGGTGGTGTCCATGTTCTCTTTCAGACTGACAAACTCCACGCCCTTTTCCGTCAGTTCGGAGACGATGGAAAGCAAGTCCCGCGTGTTTCGCGCTATGCGGGAAATACTCTCTACCACAACGGTGTCACCCGCTCGGACAAAGGTCATCATTTCCTTAAACGCGGCGCGGTCTGTATTCTTTCCGCTTGCCTTGTCCACGAACACCTTTTCGGCGTTCTGTTCCTCTGCCATTTTAAGCTGCCGCGCCTCGTTCTGTTCGATGGTGGAGCAGCGCACATAGAAAACCCGCATCGTGAAATCCTCCTCGTTTCATCTGTCATAATTCTACCACAAATCCGGAAATATGTCAATAGGGTAATTGTGAAATTTGAAATATTTCAAAATTTATGATATAATGTATGTGAAACAGAAAACGGAGGAAATTTTGATTGTCACAGGGCTATACCCTAATGAAAGAGATACACTTTCGCGAACATAGTTACAAAATCGTTTTGATATTTCTCGAACGCAAAGAACAGGGTAATTTCGGGTGCTTGTAAAGGTATACTCTTAGGAACAAATAAAAGAGCAGATACTTTTAGCATCTGCTCTTTTACGAATTCTTTATTGATACAATTCAACTGTAAAAGTAAGGGTATCCGTATAAGTACCACTGCCAGGATAGTCACCGGTTACAGTTAAATTTATTTCTTCTCTATAATTAGCTATCCAAGACTGGGTATCTTCATCGTATTTGTATTGGTTAGTCCACACACCCCGTGGAGTATTAGCACCACTCTCAGCAGCACTATAAGTAACACCAGTACCTAACAAGATATTATAAGCAATTTTTTTGCTCGGATCTGTAGTGTTAATTAAATAAGATCCGGTTTCATCAGTATTTTGGGCTTTTACATACAGTCTAATACTTTTATTCCATACCAAATTAATGTCTTGGATTTTCACTTCAACTTTTCCTGTTTTTACAGCAGGATCAATACTAACAGTTGCAGGAATAACCAATTCATAGGTTTCCATACTTTCATCAATTTCCATACTGATTACAGTCTGATTATCAGCGGCAAATGCCGTTACAGTCATACTCATAAAAAGTGCGGTCGCTACCAAAAGTGAAATAATTTTTTTCATATTTTTTTCTCCTTTTCTAAGTACTATCTTTTCTTATTCAACAATAATCAGAATTTCTAATTCTGCATTATTTGTTGGCGTTTGTTTCTCGTCCTGTAAATAGGGCTGCACCATCATAATTGCTTCATATTCACCCGGTTCGAGTTCTTTTTCCAAAGTTACTTTGCTGCATTTATAACCAGGGGCAATTTTACCAGTAGTAAAAATTAGCTCATCCGTTTCAGCTAACTTTAATGTAAAACTCAAATCATAATAACCACTATTGCCGTCTGGATTATAAAGCGAAACATCCGCTTCCGCCTTTGCGGCAGGTAATTTAATTGCCGTCCATCCTGGAATAACGATTCCTGGCAAATCTGTCCCTGCCTGCACATCTTGCAAGTTTTCTTTGTTCGGCTCAAGGACAACTCCGTGATTTTGCTGTTCTTTTGGAGATGAAATTTTAAAAATTACAACCAAAAGTGAAACAATCACTATGATAAGCGCAAGAATAATAAATACTGGTAATTTCTTTTTCACTATACACCTCGTTTATGCAGTTCTAATTAAATTCTCTACCGCAATCCGCACATTCTGCGGAACACCTTTCATCTGCACATACTTTGATACCGTGCTTGCACTTCGCCCCATGGCTTTTCCAACAGCAGCATAGTTACCAAGTTGAGCATACAAGCGGTGCATTTGCACGATTTCCTACGGCGTTACACGCGGCGCGCCCATTATTTCTTATCCGTAGGAGCGGCGGCAGTTGCAGGAGCGGCAGCAGCGGGCTTTTCATCCTTTTTGTCTGTAGCCGCTGCGACTTTCTTTGCGCGGGTTGTGGTTTTTGCGTTGCTCTGTGTCAGTAAACGATTGTCGGTGTCTGCCATAGCTTTTTCGTAAGAGTGCTTGATACGGTCAAGAGCCTTTACAGGCTTTGCGCCGTATCTCTCCAACTTCTCGTTTTCCTCTGCAATCTTCTTAAAGAAGTTGTCGGGAATGATGATAATGTCTCTGTCAAGGTCAATCGTCACACGCATTTTAGCCATCCTCCAAAACAACAAAAAGTGTGCGTTTTGGCATGATGCACAAGAATCCGCACACTTAATTATATATAAATATATATATTCTGTCAATAGTTTCCGCGAAATTTATCTAAATAAATCCAAAACAAGCTTATTCTGTTAAAATCAGGGCTTAATCTCTCGGAATAAGCACTATTACGCCTTATTTGGCAAAAATAAGAAAAAATAAGGCTTAATAAGACGGAAACGGTAAATTTTCACAGCATTTGGTGGCGGGATTGTCCACGCATAACCGCCACCAAAGAAAAAAACCGTTAATTTCCTGAAATACACCCCGCCCCCCCTTTTTCACAGGGTTTTCATAAAGCACCCTTTCTTTGATTCAAATAATAAATTTTGATATAATATACTTAGAAAGTTAAGAAAAACAAACTTTCAGATATAAAATCGAAAGAAAGGAGGCCAGAAGATGAGGAACATTCAAAAGGATTGTATGTTTGACTATTTCATTCAAGGCATGGATGAAAAAATGCAGACCACATAGAACATGATGTATCACAATAGCTGTATGATTGATGAAGAAAACCACGGCCGGGAAATGGAGCAGATGAAAGAGGAAATTGTGCAGGAAGTTCTTTCCCGCATTTCCGCCACGGTGGATGTCACAGAAATCTTTGACGCTATCGACGGGCTGAATGAAAAGATAGAAAGCCTCGGTAAATAATACATAATCGGCGGGAGGGGCTTTCCCTCCCTGCCTTTCCAATAGAAAAGGAGAAAATGGAGAATGCCGAACACAGTTCCAAACCAACGGCTTGTAGCGATTCACAGAGAACGCGCCTCGTCTGACTTCCTCGGGATAAAAAACAGTCATTGGCAAGCTGCGGCGCGCGACCTCGGGGCGCACGCGCTCATGCTTTATCTATACTTTGCATCCAACGCCAACGGCTTTATGCTTGCGCTCTCGCCCGCTGCCATACGGCAAGCGGTGGGTATGCCGTCCTCTACATACCGCGACCAATTTGTGCGGCTGGTGGATAAGGGCTATCTTGTCCAGCGCGGGGACAGCAATACTTATGATTTCTATGAAACATCACAGCGCGCCACGCATACAGAGAAAGACGAAACGGACGGCGGCTATGATTTTACGGCAGACGCTTTAGCAGCGCCGCAAACCGTAAACAATGACACGCCAGAGGATAGAGAAATAAATATAAATAACATAAATAGTATAAATAAATGCGGCGGGGAGAAACAAGTTTCTCCCGCGCCGATAAAAAAGAAATTTGAATTTTAAGGGGATAGTTTATGACAACAGAGGAAATGCTGGATAGCTTGTGGGCTGTCTTTGCACAGATAAGGGCAGACCAAAAGAAAGAGGAATACGACGATATTCTTGTGATGGTGTCGGAAATTGCCTGCTTTCTGCAAAACGATTTGGGGTGCGGTTTTCCCGCTTATGGAATACCACACAGCGGGGAATTTGATTTTTGATATAAGGGGAGCGGGAAGCCTTTGTGCCTCCCGCTCTTTGCCTTTGGCGTATAAATACCGCCGCCATCCGCGCGCCCCGTGTAAAGCCGTCAGCGCCGTTTCGCGCCCATCTTTATTTTGCTGCTACTGGTTTTTATTTGCGCCAACGGGGAATAGGAATCAAAGTCCCTTGCAATATCGGCATCAAAGATGGCGCAATAGTGCTTCGTCATATCTAAGGTTGAATGACCCAACAGTTTTTGCAGGGTGAACGCATTGCCGCCACAGTCCACAAGATACTTCCGCGCAAATGTGTGGCGAAATAGGTGAATACTTGTTTTTTCAACGTCGCGCCGCGTGTTGTAGTCTACAATGCTACACCGCAACGCGTTTTCTGTTAGCTGCGTGCCGTGTTCCGTGCAGAATAGAAAATCGTCTGGCTCTCCGTCCCTTATCTTCATGTATTCCCGCAGGATTCCTACCATTTGAGAACACAGAGGAATCACCAACGCTTTTCGGTTTTTTGTGTGGCGCGCGTGAATGACACGGCTCGGCAAATCCACATCTCGGATTAAGATGCTTCGAATGGTTGCCGCACGACAGCCGCAGTTTACGAGCAGATTCACAATTACCCAACTACGGTATTCCGCAAAAGAGCATTTCTTTGTGTTAGGCTTTTGGAGCAGCGCGGTCAGTTCTTCGTCGGAGTAGGTTTCTTTTATGGTTTCTTCTCCCTTGTATTTTGCCATGTTCAGACCTGTCAAGCCCTCGGTGTTGCACCACGACAAAAAGGCTTTCAGCGTAATCGAATAGCTTTTGATGGAATTTGGGGAGAGGCCGCTTTCCTGCATGGAAACAATCATGCCCTGCAAGTCTGCGGAAGTCCATTCCGTTATCTCTTGGTGAATGTCCAGATGCTTGGAAATCGCGTGGAAATGCTGCGAATAGGTATCAATGGTCTTGGTTTTTACGCCGTTGGCGCGCTTGGTTAGCAGAAAGCGGGAAAAGGCTTCATCGGCGGATTCCCTTGCAACCATGGAGATTATTGCTTTTTTTCTCATGACAGTCACTCCTCTTGGTTCGTCTGAAATCTATCAAAAACCAAGCGCAGCCGCAAAGACAGGAAAAACGCCGGAAACTCTTAGAGATTCCAGCGTTTTTTTCCTTATTGGTCGGAGTGTCGGGATTCGAACCCGAGGCCTCTTGGACCCGAACCAAGCGCGATACCAAACTTCGCCACACCCCGATAACCCCAGTATTATAATGAATATTTCCAATATTGTCAAGTGGGGAACCGCTCTTTTTAAGGGCGTCCGCATTTTTACTCCCCTCCGGACATACACTCGCATGAGGTGATGCACATGGGTTATCGGGTGGAGTATGCCGTTCCCGGGAAAAGAAAGAAGCAAAAACATGAAAGAAATTGCAGAATCCAACTACTGACAGCGGCATTCTTCCTCGCTTTTGTACTGGTTGTCAACGGACTCTGGCCCAGGGGGGCGGACACGCTTCGCAGAATCCTCTTGCCCGGTGACAGTGCGGTGACAATGGCGGCGTGGGAGGAATTGACCCGGGAGCTGCGCGCGGGAGAGCCGATTGGCAGCGCAGTGGATAGCTTCTGCAGGGAGATTATACGGGATGCGGGACTTTCTCAAGGTTGACTCTTCCGCCTGTGTGATGGGGGCGCTGTTGCTTCTGACACTGCCTCTGAAATGGCTGTTTGCAGCGCTGGCGGCGGCGGCTTTCCATGAACTATGCCATGCAGGGGCAATTTTTCTTCTCGGCGGACGGATCTGGAGTTTCCGGATCGACGCAGGCGGGGCAGTGATGGAAGCAGAACCCATGGGCCGGGGCAGGGAACTGGTATGTGCTCTGGCCGGGCCTGCCGGAAGCCTGCTGCTGGTGCTGGTTTGCCGGGCGTTTCCCAGGGTGGCGATTTGTGCGCTGGTACAGGCAGTTTTCAATCTGCTGCCAATCTTTCCATTGGATGGAGGACGGGCGCTTCGATGCGCCCTGGAGTGGCTTTTGCCAAAGTGTGCGGACAGAGTAAGTAATTGGATAGAATGGGGCACTCTGGGGGTGCTGTCTGTTTTGGCGTTGGCAGCGGCCTTTTGGCGGCATCTGGGAATGCTGCCGCTGCTGACCGTGGTTTTATTGGCAATCAAGGCGTTCTTGCGAAAAAGACCTTGAAAACTGGCGCAGTTCGGGGTACAATAGGCGAAGAACTTTTCAAAGAGGTAACATTATGACCGAACTGAAACGGCGCATTCTCCCTTCGGTGCAGAAACCTGCACGGTATACCGGGGGAGAATGGGGCGAGATTAAAAAGAATTTGGAAGCTGTCCGGGTGCGCGTGGCGTTCTGTTTCCCGGATACCTATGAGATCGGCATGTCTAACCTGGGAATGCGGATTCTCTACGGCGTGATGAACGAAATGGATGGCGTTTGGTGCGAGCGTGTGTTTGCCCCCTGGGGAGACATGGAGCAGGCAATGCGGGAAAATGATCTGCCGTTGTGGGCTCTGGAAAGCCAGTCTCCTGTCAAAGACTTCGATATGATCGCATTTACCATCGGCTATGAAATGGCCTATTCCAATATTTTGAATATGCTGAGCCTTGCCGGGGTACCGCTCCGCTCGAAAGACAGGCAGGGACTGAAAAATATCGTGTTTGCCGGGGGCGTCTGTGCCTTCAACCCGGAGCCGCTGGCGGACTTTATCGACTTTTTCTCTCTGGGTGAGGGCGAGGACATCACGGTGGAAATCGTGTCTCTCTACGACAGAGCGAAGGCCGAAGGGTGGAGCAAGGATGCGTTTCTTCATGAGGTGTCGAAAATCCCCGGCGTGTATGTGCCCGGCTTTTACCGCCACGAATACAACGCCGACGGTACGCTTGCCGCGATCATTCCTCTGGAAGGGGCGCCTGCAACGGTTACCAAGCGGATCATTGAGGATCTGGACGGAGCGTATTTCCCCACGAAGATGATTGTGCCTTCTACAGAAATTGTCCATGACCGGGCAAATCTGGAGGTGTTCCGAGGCTGCATCCGAGGCTGCCGGTTCTGCCAGGCCGGCTTCTCCTGCCGCCCTGTGCGAAAGAAAAGCCCGGAAGTGCTTTACCGTCAGGCAGTGGAAACGCTGAAAGCTTCCGGCAACAACGAGATCACCATTTCCAGTCTGTCCACCTCCGATTACCGTGGGCTGAAGGAGCTGACAGACGAGTTAATCCCTTACTGTACGGAGAACAGAATCAGTCTTTCCGTGCCATCCCTCCGGGCGGACAACTTCTCCCGGGAGCTGATGGGAAAACTGCAGACCGGCGGACGAAAGAGCAGCCTGACCTTTGCCCCTGAGGCTGGCACGCAGCGGCTGAGGGATGTTATCAACAAGAACCTAACGGAGGAAGAAATTCTGACCACCTGTGCCAACGCCTTTTCCGGCGGCTGGAACAACGTGAAGCTGTATTTCATGCTGGGGCTGCCCACGGAGACAGACGAGGATGTTCTGGGCATCGCGGAGCTGGTGTACAAGGTGATTCAGACCTGGAAGGAACGAGCGGTGAACAAGAAGCGGGGACTGCGTGTTCACGTTGCCACGGCTTATTTTGTCCCCAAGCCCCACACACCCTTCCAGTGGGAGCAGCAGATCACGCCCCGGGAATACCTGCGCCGCTGCCATTTGCTGAAATCCCATTTCTATTCCAAGTCCATCGAATATGACTACCACGCTCCGGACTTAAGCCGTCTGGAAGCGGTATTTGCCCGGGGCGACCGCCGGCTGGGCTCGGTTATCGAGGAAGCCGTAAAAAACGGTGCCCGGTTGGACGGGTGGGATGAGTATTTTGACTACAGCAAGTGGCAGGACGCTTTCCGGAAATGCGGCGT
The DNA here is from genome assembly GCA_051867075.1 of Faecousia sp. Lineage (GTDB taxonomy): Bacteria > Bacillota > Clostridia > Oscillospirales > Oscillospiraceae > Faecousia. The sequence continues at coordinate 58,544 of JBJDYG010000033.1, forward strand.
GGACGAGGACTTCTACACCGTCCGTGGCTATGGCGAGGACGAGATTCTGCCCTGGGATACCATTGACGTGGGTGTGACGAAGAAATTTCTGAAACTGGAGCGCAGGCACGCTTATGAGGAAACAATCACCCCAGACTGCCGCCACGGCTGTGCCGGATGCGGTGCGGAAAGACTGCTGAGGGAGGCACGGTGCGATGCTTAGAGCGCTATTCCAAAAAACGGGCAACGCTGTATACATCTCTCATCTCGATTTGATGCGTCTGTTTCAGCGGGCGTTCAAAAGGGCTGGCCTGCCCTTGACGCATACCCAGGGCTTCAATCCCCGGGCTTCGGTATCTATTGCGCTGCCCCTGAGCGTAGGTGTGGAGAGCCGGTGTGAACTGCTGGACTTTTCCCTGGAGACGGATGGATTTTCCAATGATGAAATCCGTGACCGGCTGAATCAGAGCCTTGTGGAGGGTGTGAGGGTCCTGTCGGTTTACGGCGGGGGTGACAAGATTAAGAATCTGGCATACCTTGACTGCATAGTGACACTGGAATATGATGCCGGGATCCCGGAAAATGCGGCGGAGCGAATCGGTGAGCTGTTTTCCCGTGAGGAAGTTGCCGTGGAAAAGAAAGGAAAAAACGGCGTCGTGGTTCAAAACATTATTCCCATGATCCGCAAGTTTTCTGTTGAAACGGCGCAGAGCGGCACTCTGGAACTGCGGGCCCGGGTCTGCTGCCAGAATCCCTCTCTGAATCCCATGCTTCTGGGTGCTGCCGTAAACAAATACCTTCCCGATCTGATGCCGGATTTTATACGGTGCAGCCGGGTTGAGCTTTATGATGCCAATGAAACCATTTTCAGATAAGGAGAAAGAATACGATGGAAGAATATATGCTGGAAGAGTGCCCCATCTGCCGTGGGGCGGGCATGCTCATGCATGAAGGCGGCTGGAATGTACAGGTCGAGTGCGCCGATTGCAGCGCTCACACCGTCTATGTGGAATACGAGACGGAGGAAGAAAAACAGCAGGCCGAAAAGGCAGTTGTTCACCTGTGGAATATCGGGAAGGTGATTACCAGTGAGCGGGGAGAATGATATCGCGGAGGTTATACGCAGCCGGATTGCCCAAATCAGCGAATTTGCGCCCGGTTCCATTGGTGACATGATGCACTACGAGCTGTTGGAATGCAATCCGGAGAAAGGCGACTACCTCCTGTCCTGTCGGACGGAGGATTGGATGCGCAATTTTGCGGGAACCCTCCACGGCGGCATGTGTGCCACAATTCTGGATCAGGCTATGGGGTTTGTATTGTACTGCCTGAAGGCCGGTGAGGGAACGGCTCCCACAGTACAGCTCAGCGTGAATTATCACCGCCCGCTGATTCCCGGAACGGATGTACTTGTCAAAGTGCATGTGGTATCTATGACAAGAAGCCTTATGAGCCTGTCGGCGGAAGCCTGGGAGAAGGACAATCTGGAGAAGATCTGTCTGTCAGGAACGGGACTGTATTTCTACAATCCAGCACGTACATGATGCAGTTGTTGTGCGTGCGAAAAAAATTTGAAAAAAAGAAAAATAATGCTTGCATTTTTCGGCAAGGTGTGCTAATATACTCAGGCAGTCGAGAGACGCAAGCATAAATCCGGGTGTGGCGAAGTTTGGTATCGCGCTTGAATGGGGTTCAAGAGGCCTCGAGTTCGAATCTCGACACTCGGACCAAAAAGTTCTGGATTCTACCTTTTATGGTAAGAATCCAGAATTTTTTCTATGCTCAAAAATGGAATCATTTTTAGAAAAATTCGTCTATTACCAATCTATTACCAATGTCAAATCGCGTCTGTAATGCGGCGCAGACCGTCGATATCCACGTCTTGATAGCGTCGGAGCTTTTCGGTGGAGGTGTGACCAATCAGGGTCAGTTTGTCCCTGTCCGGAGCCTGTACATTCTTCATGAGAGTGGAGAAGGTGTGGCGGCAGCTATGAGGGGTGTATTTCCTTCGCTTTACGCCGTTGACCTCCGTGATGGGGTTTTCAATTCCGCAGGCTTCCAAGGCTTCGTAGAATTTTTGGCGATAGTCCTCAATCAGCATCTGGCTTCCGTCCTCTGCGCAGAAGATGGGCCCGGCAATTTTGCTTTCCGTCAGGCTGTCAATGATAGGCTGAATTTTCGGAGATATTGTGACAACTCTGTTTTTACCAGCTTCCCTCGTTGGGGATTCATACGGATAATTCCGGGCGGCATTGCATACGCTTTTTTGAAAGGGGCGATGTCGATGCAAGAACAAATTCCTACGCAGCCGGTTCAACAGATGTGTCAAAGTGTTTTCAAAAGCGGCTTAACCACAACGACCAGGAGTCAATTCACGCGCAAGTGGATTGAGTTGATAAACCTGCTTGAAAAGAACAAAATGGTTTCCTCCGAAAACTAGCAATGACAAGCTATTCGCTTACATGGTATAATTCATGTGTGGAATAGCTTGTTTCTGTCTCTACGGTAATGTGATATGAAAGTAGCGATTTATTGCCGCTTATCCGAAGAAGATCGGAACAAGCAATTTGAAACTGATGACAGCAACAGCATCCAGAATCAGAAAGCCATGCTGCTGCAATACGCTATGGAGCAGGGGTGGGAAGTATATAACATTTACAGTGATGACGATTACACAGGTTCCGACCGCAGACGTCCGGAATTTAACCGTCTGTTAGCGGACGCGGAGGCTCGCCGGTTCAACATTGTCCTTTGCAAAACACAATCCCGTTTTACCCGTGAATTGGAATTGGTTGAAAAGTATATCCACGGCCTTTTTCCAATTTGGGGCATCCGATTTGTAAGCATCGTGGACAATGCGGATACTGCAAATAAGGGCAATAAGAAATCTCGCCAGATTAACGGCCTTGTAAACGAATGGTACTTAGAGGATATGTCTGACAATATCCGAAGCGTTCTCACAAACCGGCGGCAGAACGGTTTTCACATCGGTGCTTTTGCTCTCTACGGGTACAAGAAAGATCCGGAACAAAAAGGACATCTAATCATTGATGAAGAAGCTGCCGCAATTGTCCGGGAAGTGTTTACCCTCTTCTCACAGGGCTATGGAAAGACTGCCATTGCACGGATTCTGAACGACAGAGGCATCCCGAATCCAACGGAGTACAAAAGGCTCCACGGTCTGCGCTACCAGCAGCCAAAACGGAAGAACAGCACACTTTGGAAGTACTTTTCGATCTCCGATATGTTGATAAATGAAATCTATATCGGAAATATGGTACAAGGGAAATATGGCAGCATTTCCTATAAGACGAAGCAGAACAAACCGCGCCCGAAAAGCGAATGGTATGTTGTTGAGGGAACCCATGAGCCAATTATTGATCGGGAGCTTTGGGATAAAGTCCAGGCCATGATCGCGGAAAGAGCAAAGCCCTTTGATACCGGCACTATCGGCCTGTTTGCCAGAAAAGCCCGCTGTGCCAACTGCGGTTATACCATGTGTTCCTCCAAAAACCGGGGCAAACATTATCTTCAATGCTCCAATCGCCATGTAGCCAGGGACGCCTGCATCGGCTCCTTTATCTCCGTGGATAAGCTGGAACAGATGGTGATTGCCGAACTGAACCGGCTGACTGCGGCATATCTGGACAAAGACGAGCTGGAACAGAGCATCAAGTTTTGCAGTAACTTACAGGGCCAGAAAGAAAGACTGCTTGCCGATATGTCGGTCTATGATAAGAAGATTGCCGAGTACAGCAAAGGTATCCGAGAGCTGTATATGGATAAAGTCAAGGGCCTTATATCCGAAAGCTTTTTTGTGGAAATGTCGAAGAACTTTACCATTGAAAAAGAACGCGCTGAGCGTGTGATGATCGACAGCCAGAAGCAGCTTGCAGAGATTGAAGAACGGACTGCCGTTGGCGATAATCGTCGTGAACTGATCGAACAGTACACGCATCCGAAGCACCTGACACGTCAGATCGTTGAAAACCTGATTGACTACATCGAGGTAGGCAAGCGGATTCCCGGTACAAAAGATGTTCCTATCGAAATTCACTGGAATTTCTGATAATTGTCCAGAAAATGGAACTGAAACTATGGCGTATCTGAAAACTGGCAATATGACCAACAGCGAGGGATTATTTCGCTATGCAAGCCATTTTTCCGCAGGAATACCTGGTGTATTGCAAGGAGCAATGGTGCGGCATAGCGGAAAAAGACCCGCTGTTTGGGCGTTTTGACCGTTTTCAGATACGCCCAAATCCTACAACCAAAAATGTTGTTCATATATGATTGCAGCAGAGCAGAAAGCCAGGGTGACCTATGACAATATTCTGCGGCTTTCCGATGACCCGGATGTGAACGACGTCATCAAATTCCTGCGGGAACGGGAGGTGGTGCATTTTCAGCGGTTCGGAGAAGCTGTGCAGCTTCTGCGGGAAAAGCTGGATCAGAAAAATGTGTACTTCATGAACCCGGCTATCGATCTGTAAAAATTGGGGGGAGCGCTACACGGCGTTCCCCCTTTTTCTGTGCTCCGATCATTCGGAGGACTTGCCAGCTATTGGAAGAATGGGATAAACGCTTCCCTCTGATTTCAAAACGAATCCGGAATATCACAATTACTACCTGCGGTTTTCTTTTCCCCGCAAGTCCCCGTAAACCGGCGTTGCCAGCCCAAAGCCACCGCTGACGCTGAGAATCTGACCTGAGGTATAGGAGGATTCGTCTCCGGCAAGATACACCACAGCCGCGGCGGTCTCCTCCGGCAGACCGATGCGGCCTAAGGGGATGTGCCGTTGAAACAGAGCGCGGAATTCCTCCGTCAGATTCTTTTCCCCGCCTCTGTGGCTGTCATTCCGGGAAGAATGGCGTTGCATCGGATATGGTTTCCCGCCTCCTGAACGGCGATCAGCTTCGTCAGGTAGTTGATTGCGGCTTTGCTGGTACCATAGGCAACCTGAGAAATATCTGGAACCAATCCTCCGATAGAGGAAATGTTGATGATGCTCCCTCCACCGCCCACCGCCATGTGTATTGCCGCCGCCTGACTTGCCAGATACACGCTGCCCAGATTCAGATTGACTGTATCCAGAAATACCTCCACTTGTGTGTGGAGAAAATCCAGATCCTTTCCCGGGTTGGAAGTGCCGAAATTGTTCACCAGCACATCGATGCGCCCTGCGTCCCGAACCGTTTCGTCCACCATGGACTGGCAGGATTCCGGGACAGTTGCGTCGTTGTAAACGTAGCGCACCCGCAGTCCTCCCGTAGTCAGTACTTCCGCCTCTTTCCTCGCCCGGTCCAAATTCCGGGCAGCCATGTAAACGACAGCGCCCTCGGCGGCACAGGCTTTCACAATGGCAAGGCCAATGCCCCGGGTGGAGGCGGTGACCAGTACGACCTTATCCTGTAATCTCATCTTTGCGCTCCTTTTTACATGTTCGGAGGAAACCGCACTGAGGCGATTCCTGCTTTTCGCGATAGTATTCCCCGGCGCGTATGCTTTATGACGGATGGTACACACTGACAGAAGGAGGGATTTCCATGCCCGCCGCAATCGGCACGGGCTGTGAAAATGGTAAAAAGGAGATTTTCTATGTCAAAGATGGATAGACTTTACGACGTGATCGTCATCGGCGGCGGTCCAGCGGGACTGACAGCCGCATTGTACCTCGCCCGGGCAAACTGCCGGGTGCTGGTGCTGGAAAAGCGGGGATTTGGCGGTCAGATCGCCATTACCGACGAAGTGGTGAACTACCCCGGCATCAAGCGGATCAGCGGCATGGAGCTGACGGAAACCATGCGCCATCAGGCGGAAGCCTTCGGCGCGGAATTTCTGCTTGCACGGGCTCAGACGCTGGAGCTTTCCGGGGATGTGAAAACTGTTCGCACCTCCATGGGAGACTTTTATTGTCTCGGGGTGCTGCTCGCCACAGGAGCACAGCCCAGAACTGCAGGCTTCCGAGGAGAGTCGGAGTTCCGGGGCCGAGGTGTTTCCTACTGTGCTACCTGCGACGCCGGGTTCTTCCGGGACAAGGAGGTTTTCGTAATTGGCGGCGGCTATACGGCAGCAGAGGAAAGCGTTTTTCTGACCAAATTTGCACGCCATGTCACCATTATGATACGAAAAGGCGACTTTTCCTGTCCTGCTTCGGCGGCGGACAAGGCCAGAAACCATGAAAAAATCACCGTTCTTCCCAATACCGTGGTGCTGGAAGTGTCCGGTGATGACGGTCTGAACCGCATCGGTTATAAAAATACCGCCACCGGAGAGGTGACGGAGTACCAAAGCCCGAATGGGGAAACCCTCGGCCTGTTTGTCTTTGCCGGATATGCCCCGGATTCGACTTTGGCAGCTGGCATCGCTGAGAGGAACGAACAGGGGTATATCGTCACAGACGAAAACCAGAAAACCTCCGTTGACGGGCTCTACGCCGCCGGGGACGTATGCGTCAAGCCCCTGCGTCAGATTGTGACTGCCACGGCAGACGGCGCTTTGGCTGCAATGGCGCTGGAAAAATACTGTGCATCGGCACGGGAGAAAACTGTTGGTCGTGCCGAAACCGGTGAAACGGATACACGGGCATAAGCGTCTATTGTCCTGACACCAGCAGAAAAGTTCATTTTCAGGGATGGTTTTCTTACCGTTCCGTGTCAAGCGCCGACACCCTGTCCCGATAGAAAAAGGTGCTGCCGGAGCCATCCTTGGTTTCACACAGGCGGTCGCCGTCGCCGTCGCTTCCGTGGATCAGATAGAGCTGCCGCGGCGTTTCCAGCCCCTCCACGCCCATGACAAAAACCGCGACGGAATCCCTGTCAAAGCAATACGCGCCGCACATGGCCTCCTCAGAAACGGTCATAATATTGTGTTCCTCACAGACAACCATGCCCTCCCGGAACAGATACAGCTCTCCGTCATCGGACGAATACCAGTTCCCGGTGAAATCACCCGGATTCCATGCTGTGGCAAACAGGCCCAATGCCAGAATCAGCAGCAAACTCAATACCACCCCAAGGGGAATCCAACGCTTCATGTGCACCCTCCGTCAGTTCGATTCTGACGATATTATACCCCAAGGCAGACGAGACCGCAATTCAGAATAATCACCAATAATTATGTAAACTATTGTGAAGTTTTCTCCTCCTTTCAAAATGATACAAAGAAAGCCGACAGTGGGTTTCCACTGCCGGCTCATGGCGGAGATGGAGGGATTCGAACCCCCGGACGGTTTGACCCGTCAACTGATTTCGAGTCAGCCTCGTTGCGACCACTTCGATACATCTCCAAAGTCCCCGCTATTATACCAGCCCGAACAAAAAAAATCAATACTTTTTCCACTTTTGTCTTTTTGGCGCCGCAGGAAAACATTGCTTCTGCATTGTTCGCGATTCAAGGGTAGACATTTCCCCCGTTTTGTGGTACGCTATGGAAAACCCAAGAAAGAAAAGGGTATCCATTATGAAACAAAAAATGAGACATATTCTGGCACTGCTTTTGTGTGCCGCAATAACCGTGGGATTTTTCACCGGCTGCCGGAGGGGTTCCAAGCGAACGGCAAAGGAGACCGAGGACACTACCTATGGCATTGATGTCGCAAAGTTCCAGGGTACCATCCGCTGGGAAGAGGTAGCTGCGTCCGGAGTGGACTTTGCCATGGTGCGAGTCGGCCTTCGGGGAATGGCAGACGGAGAAATATCACCGGATTCCAATGCGCGCTACAACCTGCAGGAGGCAGCAAAGTATGGTGTCAAACTTGGCGTGTACTTTTTCTCCACCGCTGTTTCCGAAGAGGAAGCCGTAGAGGAAGCTGACTGGGTAGCAGATTTTATTGCCCAGTATCCCATTACCTATCCTGTCGTATACGATTGCGAGGGCTTTACCGATCCGGACAGCCGCCAGTATGGCCTGTCCAAAACCGAACGGACGAACATTGCCCTGGCTTTCCTGGAGCAAATCGAAAAACGGGGCTACGAGGGGATGTTTTACGCCGCTAAGAACGAAATTCAGGACGAAACTCATTGGGAAACTGCCCGAATTGAGAAAGGCTACAAAATCTGGGTGGCTCAGTTTCCCCAGAACGTCAACCCGGCGGTTCAGACCTCCAGCTATCCGGGTAATCACCAGATGTGGCAGTACACCATGGACGGAAGTGTTCCGGGAATCAACCAGCCGGTGGATTTGAACGTGGCCTACTTTGGCTACGACGGAGTGGAAAAGCCGAAAAATGAGACGGCTCCGGAGGAAGCTTTCCCGGACGTTGAAGCGCTGATGGACTTTACGTCGGTCGATGAGGAAGTAACTGCCAAGGTTGAGACCAATCTCCGGGATATCCCAAGTCAGGATACTGACAGCACCGTGATGTACACCCTGAAAAACGGCGAGGTAGCAATACGGATTTCCGTGAGCAGCAGCGGCTGGTCAAAGGTTCTTTTTAATGGAAACACCTACTACGCTGTGACCAGCTATCTGACCACCGACCTGAATTATACGCCTCCTGCCGCTGGGGAGGAGGATTCGGATGACAACGGCATCAAGACCGCATTCACTCCGGTAAACGAGGAGGTGACCGCCAAGGTCGTGGTCAATCTTCGCAAGCTCCCCAGCGTGGAACATGAGGACGCTACGGTGGTTGCGCAGCTGAAAAACGGAGAAATTGCCACCTGTGTCGGCGTCAGTGACAACGGCTGGTCGAAGCTGCTTTATAATGGTGTGACCTGCTATGCCGTTACCAGTTATTTGACCCCAGCTGATGGCAGCGCGGCCCAGACACAGCCGGAGGGCGATGGCATCCAGACGCAGTTTGAGGAGATGAATGACCGTGTCACCGCTAAGGTGGAGGTCAATCTGCGATCTTTACCCAGTGTGGAGGATCCAGACTGTGTGGTGGTTGCCTCACTGAAAAACGGCGAAGTTGTGACCCGGACAGGTATCAACCGTGATGTGGGTTGGTCACGGGTGGACTACAACGGCCAGATATTGTACTGTGTCAGCAGCTATCTCATGGCTGCGGAATGAGGTATCTGAAAAAAGTCAAAAAGCATATTGACAAATTTACCATCCTGTGCTAATATAAGCAAGTCGTTGAGAGACGGCGCATATATGGGCGAGTGGTGGAATTGGTAGACTCGCTAGATTCAGGTTCTAGTGTTCACTGCGGACGTGCGGGTTCAAGTCCCGCCTCGCCCACCATGAAAAATACCTCTTTTGTCCGTCTGGACGAGGGAGGTTTCTTTCATGTCTTCAGGGGGAGCCCAAAAGGCAGCAAATCAGCACTGAGACAGGGGATGGAACGGTTATTGGAACCGTATCACCCCCTGTTTTGACATTTCAGCGGGTATATAAGGCGTGTTGCTTTTGGTGTTTTCTTCAGATAACAACTCCAAAACTGCAACCCAAGGGATATGCGTGTGAAAAGCTCCCGAGGTGTCACCGAAAGATGGCACCAGGATGTTGAACTTGGAAGTATTTGCGCAATATTATAAAAAACTCAAACTTCGCACCTTGCTGAACCTGATACTTTCAGTTTGAGAAATGACTGTTTTTGCAATTGGTCTGTAAATACTGCAACTTTTTTGCTTGGATTCTAAGAAGGCATTTCTTGTTAGAAAAGCGGTTGAAGTCGACTTTTGCTGAGTTGCTGGCTACTCAAACTGTCATTGGGAATAACTTGTATCCCCGGGCACCCAAATTATTGGGGAAATTCCAAACTTTTTCGAGGAATCAGGGGTGCGAAGTTTGAGTAATATAGAAGAACATTTGCGAGGGACTCATGAAAAAGACAGAGAAGTTTAATTTGCCCTGGGGCATGGTGCCCGACATTCTGGCGCTGGCGTGGCCTACTATGCTGGAGGAACTGATGCAGACGGCGGTGCAGTATATCGATACCGCCATGGTCGGTTCTCTGGGAACTCAGGCCACAGCTGCCGTTGGGGCAACCAGTACGGTTAATTGGCTCATCGGCAGTACCATTTCCGCCGTGGGTGTGGGCTTTTTGTCCTTCGTTTCCCGGGCCTGCGGGGCAGGGAATGCAAAGCGGGCAGGGAAGGCGGCGTCTCAGGCGGTGTTGGCAGTTTTGGTCTGTGGTGTGTTTTTCACTGTGCTGACACTGGGTCTCAGCGGCCGGGTGCCGGTGTGGATGCAGGTGGATCCTGCTATCCAGGCCCTGGCCTCCCGGTACTTTTTTATTCTCTATACCCCCATGCTGGCCCGGACGGCAATTTCCATTTTTGGGACGCTGCTGCGTTCAGCAGGGGACACCAGGACACCCATGCGGGTTGGGGTGCTGGTAAACTGCGTCAATGTTTTTCTGAATTTTCTTATGATCTATCCAACACATCAGTGGCTCGGGATAACCATTCCGGGACTGGATTTGGGCGTTATCGGCGCTGCGGCGGCAAGCGCGGTTTCATTTATTGTGGGCGGCGTGTGCATGACCGCTGCGGTATGGCGGCACCCTTTGGTATCGCCCAGGGGGCAGTCTCTGAAGCCGGATTGGGAGGTTCTGCTTCCCTGCCTGCGTGTGGCGCTGCCAAACGCCCTGCAGCGGTTCGGCACTTCTTTGGGATATGTTGTGTTTGCGTCCATGATAAACTCTCTGGGCGGGATTGCCACGGCGGCTCACACCATCGCCAACACGGTGGAGTCTGCATTCTATATTCCGGGATATGGCATGCAGACTGCTGCAGCGACCCTGGCCGGTAATGCCTATGGCGCGGGGGACAACCGGCGGATCAGGGATCTGGGCCGGATGATTCTGCTGATTGAGGTGAGTCTGATGGTTGTCTCCGGCTCACTGCTGTTCCTGTTCGCGCCCAATATGATGGGGCTGTTCTCACGGGATGCCCAGGTCATTGCCCTCGGCGCGACGGTACTGCGGATGGTGGCAGTGTCGGAACCGTTTTACGGAGTATCCATCATCATCGAGGGCATGATGCAGGGGATGGGCAACACCATGATGCCTTTTGTCTGCAGCATTACCGGCATGTGGGGCGTTCGCATTGTGGGCACTTTCATCTGTACCCAGCTGCTGGGAATGGGGCTTGTATCGGCTTGGGGCTGCATGATCGCTCATAACCTGCTGCTGTTTTGCATGTTTGCTGCGTATTATCTCAGCGGCAGATGGAATCCGATGAACAGAAGAAGCTCTGTGAGGTGCTTTCATAAAGGCTGACAGATTCATCCCGGGTTTGAAAGCGTGCCTTTTCCTGCGGCATAAGTTGACTCATCGTGTCAGACAGAAGCTGTACCTGCCAGAAACAGTGGATTTCCCTTCTTGTTTTCCGTATTTTTTGTAAAAAAGGGCTTGATTTTCAGATTGGGCTATGCTAAAATAAGTCGGTCTGAAATCAAGGTGAGTCCTCTGCCGGCATTGCGCGGTATGAACGCCTAATATTTAAGGAGGACAACAGAAATGGATTTGGTTAAGGCTCTGAACAGCCAGTACATGAAGGAGGAGCTGCCCGAGGTTAAGGTCGGCGACACTGTTCGTGTGCATGTGCGCATCAAGGAAGGCGCTCGTGAGCGTATCCAGGTGTTCGAAGGCACCGTTATCGCCCGTAAGCACGGCGGCATCGGTGAGACCGTCACCGTTCGCCGTATCTCCTACGGCGTTGGCTGCGAGAAGGTTTTCCCCCTGCATTCTCCCAACGTTGCCATGATCGAGACCGTCCGCAAGGGCAAGGTCCGTCGTGCAAAGCTGTACTACCTGCGCGACCGCGCCGGCAAGGCTGCCAAGATCAAGGAGAAGGTCTAAGCTGCAATTCAATAAAAAAAGAGGGCTTTGCCCTCTTTTTTTATTGAATTGCAGTATTATTGGTGACCAAGATCCTCATACGTGGGTAATATTTACATTTTATTATAGAAAAACGGCGTGCATTGTGATATACTAACAGGAAAGTTTATCCTGACGGCGTATATTGTCCTATGGGAGGGAAACTGCAATGGCAGAAAAGAAGAACAAGAAGAAAGAGGAAAAGCTGGGCTGGCAGAAAAATACGATGTTGTACGCCCATGATTTGATGTATTTGCTTTTAATCGTGATGCTGCTGTTCCTGCTGGTATTTCGGATTATTGTGGTGTCCGGCGGAAGCATGAAGATGACTCTCCTGGATGGAGACTATCTGCTGCTTCTGAGCAACACCTTTTATCATAAGCCGGAGCAGGGAGATGTCGTTGTCATCAGCAAGGAGTCCTTTGACGATGGCAAGCCCATTGTGAAGCGTGTCATTGCCACCGAGGGACAGACCGTAGACATTGATTTTGTCAACGGAATTGTGTATGTGGATGATATTCCGCTGGAAGAGGACTATATCAACGCGCTCACCACAGTGGATGGCGGCGTCTCTTTCCCGCTGACGGTGGCTGAGGGCTGTATTTTTGTGCTGGGAGACAACCGCGGTATTTCTTTGGACAGCCGTTACCCGGAGGTGGGGCAGATCGACAAGCGGGAAGTACTGGGCAAGGCCATTTTGCTGATGTATCCCGGCACGGACGAGGGGAATTACCCCAAAGATTTTGACAGAGTTGGAGCGGTACGATGACAGATAACATGAACATCCAGTGGTATCCCGGTCACATGACCAAGACTCGTCGCCAGATCGAGGCAGATTTGAAGCTGGTGGATGCGGTTTGCGAGATCGTGGATGCCCGAATTCCTATGTCCAGCCGGAACCCGGATATTGACGCCATCTGTGCCGGAAAGCCGCGAATCATCGTTCTGAACCGTATGGATCTGGCAGACCCTGCCGCTACAAAACGCTGGGCGGAGTATTTTAAAGGCAAGGGTATGTCAGTGATCGCCACGGATTGCAAAACGAAAAAAGGTATTTCGGCATTCACCCCAGCCGCCCGGCTTGCCTGCGCCGAAAAACTGGAGCGGGACGCCAAACGGGGGATGAACCGTCCTATGCGGGTGATGGTAGTTGGGATCCCAAATGTGGGAAAATCCACGCTGATTAACCAGATTTCCGGACGAAAGGGCGCAAAAGCGGAGAACCGTCCCGGTGTGACCCGGGGCAAACAATGGGTGAGTGTGGACACAGGACTGCAACTGCTGGACACCCCCGGTATTCTGTGGCCCAAGTTTGAAGATCCCGAGGTTGGCATGATGCTGGCCTATACCGGCGCCGTCAAAGAGGGTGTCATTGATATTGAAGAACTGGCATGCCGCCTTTTGGAGCTGCTGAATAAATTCTATCCTCAGACCCTGTCAGAACGCTATAAGGTGGAAGCGCCTGAAGGTACTCCAGGCTGGCAGCTGCTGGAAATGACCGGCGCAAAGCGTGGGTATCTGGTTCCTGGGGGAGAGGTCAACACCGAGCGGATGGCGAAAGTGCTTCTGGATGAATTCCGAAGCGGAAAACTGGGGAAATTTACTCTGGAAATGCCGGAGGATATGGTATGAGCGACGGTAAAATGTGGGAAATTGAAGATAGATTCTTTTCGGACGGCGTAGGTGTGATCTGCGGTGTGGATGAAGCAGGACGGGGGCCTCTGGCGGGGCCGGTATATGCCGCGGCGGTGATTCTGCCGCCCCATCTGGAAATTCCCGGCCTGACGGACAGCAAAAAAATATCTGATAAGAAGCGCAGAGAGCTTTTTCCCATTATCAAGGAGCAGGCGACTGCTTACGGCATCGGCTCCGCCACAGAACAGGAAATCGACGAGATCAATATTTTACAGGCGACCTTTCTCGCCATGCAGCGCGCGCTGGATCAGCTGCCTGTAAGGCCTGACCTGGCTCTTATTGACGGGAATCGGGAGAAGGACTTTGGCCTTCCCGTGAAAACTGTGGTCAAGGGGGATAGCCTCAGCGCGAATATCGCGGCGGCGTCGGTTCTGGCAAAGGTTTCCAGGGACGACTGGATGCTGGAAATGGCGAAGCAGTACCCGGAGTACGGCTTTGATATTCACAAGGGCTACGGTACCCGGGCGCATTATGACGCGCTGCGGGCGCACGGCCCCTGCGCTATTCACCGAATGACCTTTCTGAAAAAGTTCTATGGGGAAAAGTAAGCTTTCCGGTGCCTGGGGCGAAGCGCTGGCGGCAGAGTATCTGCGAAAGAAACGGTACACGATCGTTGCCTCAGGATACCGGTGCCGTTTTGGGGAAATCGACCTGATTGTCAGAAATCAGAGGTTTCTTGTGTTCGTGGAGGTAAAGCTGCGAAAAACAGCGGCTTTTGCCCGGGCAATGGAATATGTGGACAGCAAAAAGCAGAACAGAATCCGCTTGACTGCCTCATTGTACCTGTCCACAAACCCCACGGCTTTACAGCCCAGGTTTGATGTCATCGAAATTTACGCGCCGGATGGAACGCAAACGCTTCACCCGGAAATATATCATATGGAGGATGCCTTTCAATGAGTTTTTCCGTGATGGACCTGCATTGTGACACGGTTTTGGCCCTTTTGGGCGACGACATGAATCAGGCGGGCAGCCTGCGTCAAAACCGGTTCCATATCGATCTGGAGCGGGCATCCCGGCTGGGGGGCTACGCCCAGTGTTTTGCCTGCTTTACTACGCCGCTGATGGAGGAGCGTCATCATATTTCTTCCATTGTCGCGTTTGAGCGGGAGATTGCCACGCTGCAGCGGGAGGTGGACAGAAACAAGGACCTGATTGCCATTGCCTATTCCCCGAGAGAAATTGAGGAAAACCGGAAAAACGGGAAGATGTCTGCTATTTTGACGCTGGAAGGGACGGCGGGAATCGGCTATGACCCGGAACTGCTGGAAAGTCTGTGGCTGATCGGCTTCCGGATTACCAGCCTTGGCTGGAACGAAAAAAATTCGCTGACCGGCTCTCACGAAACGGGCGGTGGATTGACGGACCGGGGCAGGGAATTTGTGAAGGAGGCCCAGAGACTTGGAATGCTGATCGATGTCAGCCATATCAGCGACGAGGGCTTCTGGGACATCATGGATGTCACCGCTGCGCCCATCGTGGCCACCCACTCCAACAGCCGCGCCGTCTGGAATTGCAGCCGCAATCTGACGGACGATATGTTCCGGGCGATTGTGCAGACCGGCGGCGTAGCCGGATATAATGTCTGTGCCGAATTTACAGGGGACAGGCCCACGCTGGATACCATGTGTGACCACATACTCCATTTCATGGAGTTGGATCCCAGCGGGAAGCACATCGCTCTGGGTGGCGACCTGGACGGTGTATCCGAAATGCCTGCAGGGTTCGATGGCGTCCAGAGCTGGCCTGCCCTTGCCAACCGGCTGCTTGAGCGTGGACTGAATGAAGAAACTGTTGGGAACATCTTCTGGAACAATGCCATTGGAGTGATGGAATGTGCTGTATGTGACCACGCGAAATAACCGGGACGCCTATACTGCCCAGCGGGTGCTGCGGGAGAACCGGGGGCCGGACGGCGGCCTGTATCTGCCGTTTCGGGAGCCTGGATTTACCAGGGAAGAGATTGACGCGCTGAAGGATAAAACCTTCAATCGGTGCGTTGCCGAGGTGCTGAACCGGCTGTTCAATACGAAGCTGACCCAATGGGATGTGGAGTTTTGTGTCGGACGATATCCCGTGCGTTTGGTGAATATGCCCCAGCGAATCATCCTGGGGGAGTGCTGGCACAACACGCAGTGGAAATTTGATCACATGGTGCAAAGTCTCGGCAGCCAGATGCGGAACGGAAAACCGGGCGCTGACGGGGGCTGGACAAAAATTGCTGTGGGGATTGCGGTATTGTCCGGCATTTTCGGAGAGCTGATGCGTGCGGGAATTGCAGATCGTGACAAGCTCGTGGATGTTTCTGCGGTCTGCGGGGATTTTGACCTTCCAATGAGCGCATGGTATGCAAGATCATGGGGACTGCCCATCGGAAATATTATCTGCTGCTGTAATGAGAACGGGAACCTGTGGAACCTTGTGCATCACGGTCAATTCCGTACCGATGCCGTCAGCGTCGTGACCAGTACACCGGAGGCGGATGTGACGCTTCCGGCTGGGCTGGAACGGCTTATCTTCGCCTGCGGCGGCTTACCCGAGGTGGAGGCCTATCTGGATGCCTGCCGACGGGGCGGAATGTACTGCCCGAAGGACAACGTGCTTTCCCGGATGGGAGAAGGGCTGGATATCAGCGTCGTCAGTGGCCGGCGGACGGAGTCCACCATTTCCGGCATCTATGCTTCCGCTGGCTATCTTTTGTCGCCGTATACTGCTCTGGCCTACGCTGGACTGCTGGATTACAGGGGCAAAACAGGGGAGAGCCGCCACGCCCTGGTGCTGGCGGAGAAAAGTCCTGTCTGCGATGCGGGAGCAGCTGCGAAAGCTCTCGGCATTTCTGAGAATGCCCTTGAAAAGTATTTGTAACAAAAAGAACCCTTTGCTGCCCTCGGAGGAGGATGCGAATGATCCGATATATCAAGACAGGCTGCCTGATTCTGATTACCTGCATCGCTTTGGCCGCTGCGGTGTTTTTCTCGTGGAAATGGATGCAGCGTGCTGTTGCAGACGCTGCTCTCCGCGTTACCGTGGAAACTGCTGAGGTGACTGCCAGCAGTGAGGTCATGCTGCCTCCCCAGACCGAGCCAACGGCAGCCACGACTGTGGAAACCGTCCTGCAGGAAACCGTGCAGGAAGAGACCGTGCCGGAGGAAACTGTCCCGGAAGAAACCGAAACACCGCAGGTTTTTTTTGACACGGTTCCCCAGTTTTTCCAGTCGGATTACCCTGACATCCGGTATGGCAGCGGAACTATCGCAACCAGCGGAAGCAGCGTGACTGCACTGGCTATGGTGGCATCCTATATGACCGACCATGTTTATTCTCCTGCTGAAATTGCCGACTACGCGGTGCAATACAGCGGCAGCCATTATAAGCGGCTGGAGAAGGTCTCCGACCTGCTGGAGATCCCCTGGAAACGGGCGGGAAATGTCCATGAAGCCTTAAAGGCTGTCCGGGAAGGGAAGGTTGCCATTGCACTGATGAATCAACAATCGGTGTTTCCGGCAGGAAGCCATTTCATCGTTCTGACCGGCGCCAATGAAGAGGGAAGAATTCTGGTAAACGACCCGGACGACAAAAACTACAGCGCATGGGGACTGGCCGATCTGTTTGAGAACGGCTTTACCGACGGCAAGCTGGTTGCCGGCTTTGAGGGCGCATGGATTTATGACAAAAGTGAGATGCCGGAGGAGCCGTTTATCTACGAGCCGGAGCCTCGCCCTTCAGAATCCCGCTATCCCGGCCTTGCGCTGACGGAGGCTGAAATTAACCTGATGGCGGATCTGATCTGGATGGAAGCACAGAGCGAACCCTTCGAAGGACAGCAGGCGGTTGCGGAGGTCATTTTGAACCGGCTGGTTTCCGGTGACTTCCAATCTTCCATTTATAACATCATTTACGCGGATGATCAGTTTGCGGCAGTGAAGAATCTGTACCTGGCAGAGCCTACGGATACCCAGTACAAGGCCATCGAACGGGCGCTTTACGGCCCGTATGTGGTTCCTATCGACGTGGTTTTTTACGCGAAATTTGCCGTCAATAAGAATGTTTGGGGAACAATTGACGACCATATCTTCTGTTACAGCTACAATTCCTAATTTTCGGTGAAGGAGGTGCTACATGGCACTGTATGCCATCGGTGACCTGCATCTGTGCCTGGGTGCGCCCAAGCCCATGGACATTTTCGGCGGTGCTTGGGTTGGTTACATGGATAAGCTGAAAGAAGGGCTGTCTGTGATTCAGCCGGAGGATACCACCGTTTTGCTGGGAGACTTAAGCTGGGCACTGGATTTGCCGGGCGCGAAAGCGGATTTTGAATGGATCAATGCCATCCCGGGACGGAAAATCATCCTTAAAGGCAATCACGACTACTGGTGGAGTACGGCGGCGAAATTTCAGAAATTCTGTCAGGAAAACGGCTTTGAAAACCTGCATCTTCTGAACAACAACTGCTATGAATACGATGGGTTCGCCATCTGCGGCACCCGGGGCTGGTTTTTTGAGGAGGAGCGTTCCGGGCAGCATGATGAAAAGGTGTTCAAGCGGGAGCTGCTCCGTCTGGAGGCCTCATTAAAGGCGGCAGGGGAGAAGCAGAAGCTGGTGTTCCTCCACTATCCGCCCCGGTACCGGGGCTACGAGTGTCCGGAGATTTTACAGCTTCTCAGTAACTACGGGGTGCGCCGCTGCTTTTACGGACACCTTCACGGAAACAGCCACCGCCTGGCTTTGGAAGGGCTGTGGGACGGGGTGGAATTCCGGCTGGTCGCGGCGGATTATCTCGGGTTTGTGCCATTCAAAGTAAATTTATAAAAGAATTTTCAGAAAAGTGTGGACATTTGCTTCTTTTTCTGATAGAATATATCGGCTGTATATTAAAATAAAATGGTCTCAATACGGGAACCAATTAGGAGGATTACTTAACAATGAATGTAAAGAGCATCGAAAGAAAGGGCAACGAGGCTACCGTCGTTGTCGAAATCGACAAGGAACTGATGGAGTCCGGCGTCAACAAGGCTTACATGAAGGCTCGCAAGAGCATCCAGATCCCTGGCTTCCGCAAGGGCAAGGCTCCCCGGAAGATGATCGAGGCCATGTACGGCGCTCATGTTTTCTATGAAGACGGTCTGGAGGAGATTTTCCCTGAGATCTATGACTTCGCCGTTGCAGGTCAGGACTTCAAGGCCATCGGCCGTCCCAGCCTGACCGATATGCAGATCAGCGACGACAACATTGTCACCCTGACCCTGACCACCGAGGTTTATCCCGAGGTTACCCTGGGCCAGTACAAGGGCCTGGAAGTGGAGAAGGCTGAGGCCACTGTCACCGATGCGCAGGTGCAGGCTGAGCTGGACCGGATGGCTGA
Source organism: Faecousia sp. (assembly GCA_051867075.1). GTDB lineage: Bacteria > Bacillota > Clostridia > Oscillospirales > Oscillospiraceae > Faecousia. The sequence continues at coordinate 77,354 of JBJDYG010000033.1, forward strand.
GAACGTTTCTTCCACTGAAACCGTGGAGCGCCCCGCACAGATGGGCGATACCGCCAACATCGACTTCGAGGGTTTCGATAACGGTGTTCCATTTGACGGCGGTAAGGGCGACAACTTTGATCTGAAGCTGGGCTCCGGTCAGTTTGTTCCCGGCTTTGAGGAGCAGATCGTCGGCATGAATGCCGGCGAAGAGAAGGACATCGACATCACCTTCCCTGAGGACTACCACAAGGAACTGGCTGGTAAGGCTGTGGTGTTCCATGTCAAGCTGAATAAGGTTACCGAGACCATTGTGCCTGAGCAGGACGACGAGTTTGCCAAGGACGTTTCCGAGTTTGATACTCTGGAGGAACTGAAGGCCGACATCCGCGCCAAGGCTCTGGAGAATGCCCAGAAACAGATTGACAGCGCTTTCGAGCAGGCCGCCGTGGATAAGGCCGCCGAGAACACCACCGTGGATATGCCTAAGGCCCTGGTGGAAAACGAGCTGGACACCCAGATGGAGCGTTTTGCCTACCAGCTGCAGATGAGCGGCTACTCCATGGAGCAGTACGCCAAGATGATGGGCGGCGATGTCAACACTATGCGCAGCGCCTTCCGCCCCGCTGCTGAGAAACAGGCGAAGGTTTCCGTCACTCTGGAGAAGATCGTGGAGGAAGAGGGCATCACCGCTTCCGACGAAGAGATCGAGGCTGAGTTCAAGTCCCTGGCTGAGCAGTATCAGCTGGAGGTGGACAAGGTCAAGGAAATGGTGCCCATGGACGAGCTGACCGGCAGCATCAAGACACGCAAGGCCGTCAAGATAATTGTGGACAGCGCCGTTGCCGTGGCTCCCAAGGCCGAAGAAAAGCCCGAAGAAATAACCGAAGCGTAATATCCGATCCCCGGAAGGAATAACCTTTCCCCGCGATGGTTAGAATGTTTCAAACCCCTGAAAGGAGACATCACCATGAGTTTAGTTCCCTATGTTGTTGAGCAGACCAGCCGCGGCGAGCGCAGCTATGATATTTTTTCCCGTCTGCTGAATGACCGCATTGTGTTCCTGTCCGAAGAAGTCAACGACACCACCGCCAGCCTGGTGGTTGCCCAGCTGCTGTACCTGGAAGCCCAGGATCCTGACAAGGATATCCAGTTCTATATCAACAGCCCCGGCGGCAGCGTCACCGCAGGTATGGCCATCTACGACACCATGCAGTACATCAAATGCGATGTAGCGACTATCTGCGTCGGCATGGCGGCGTCCATGGGTGCGTTCCTGCTCAGTGCGGGTACCAAGGGCAAGCGTATGGCGCTGCCCAATTCCGAGATCATGATCCACCAGCCCTCCGCGGGCACGCAGGGGCAGATCACAGATATGGCCATCCACCTGAAGCGTCTGGAAACCATCAAGGCTCGGATGAACCGGATTCTCTCTGAGAACACCGGTAAGTCCATCGAGGAAGTGACCGCTGCCTGTGAGCGTGACAACTTCATGTCCGCCGAGGAAGCCAAGGCCTTCGGCCTCATTGACCGGGTGCTGGAACACCACTAAGGAACTCTGAATAAATTGCCTGCGGTTGGGCGGTAGATCTTTTGCTTCACCGGTGCGGTTTGAGAAACAGGAAATACATACAGTATTCCTCTGTTTAAAAAACCTTACGGTGACCCAGTCCTCTCCCGCCGTCAGCTCTTATCGGCTTCATCAGAGCTTCCCTAAATCATTACTAGAAACGAGGTACCGGTAACATGGCAAAGAACAATGACCAGCCGCCGATTCGCTGCAGTTTCTGCGGGAAGCGGGAGAATCAGGCGTCACGGCTGATTGCCGGTCCTGGGGTGTATATCTGCAGTGACTGTGTGTCTGCTTGCAGCGAGCTGCTGCGGCAGGAGATCGATACGGGCGCAGGTGGGTTGGGTACCCCCGATAAACTGCCTACCCCCGTTGAGATCAAATCCTTCATGGATAACTACATCGTGGGACAGGACGAAGCAAAAGTCGCCCTGTCCGTCGCGGTGTACAACCACTACAAGCGTATTTATTTCGGCGCGGATTCTGATGTGGAGCTGCAGAAGAGCAATATTCTGCTTATCGGCCCCACGGGCAGCGGTAAAACTCTCTTTGCCCAGACGCTGGCGAAGATTCTGAACGTGCCCTTTGCGATTGCTGACGCCACTACTTTAACGGAGGCCGGCTATGTGGGTGACGATGTGGAGAATATTCTCCTTCGTCTGCTGCAGGCTGCCGATTTTGACGTGGAGCTGGCGGAGCGGGGGATCATCTACATCGATGAAATGGATAAAATCGCCCGTAAGAGCGAGAACACCTCTATTACCCGGGACGTTTCCGGTGAGGGCGTTCAGCAGGCATTGCTGAAAATTCTGGAAGGCACCGTCGCCAACGTTCCGCCACAGGGCGGGCGGAAGCATCCACAGCAGGAAATGATTCAGGTGGACACCACCAACATTCTCTTTATTTGCGGCGGGGCTTTTGACGGTCTGGACAAGATCATCGAGAAACGTACCGATAAGAGTGCTATCGGCTTTGATGCCCCTGTACAGAGCAGAGCAAAGCGGGATGTGGGTACGCTGTTTACCCAGGTGGAGCCCCACGACCTGTTGAAATTCGGCATTATTCCGGAGTTGGTGGGTCGTATGCCGGTGATTACCGCCCTGCGCAGCCTGTCCCGGGACGATCTGGTACGGATATTGGTGGAGCCTAAGAACGCTCTGACCAAGCAGTATCAGAAGCTGTTGGAAATGGACGGTGTAGCGCTGGAGATTCAGCCGGAAGCGCTGCAGGCCATTGCCCAGAAGGCGCTGGACCGTCAGATCGGTGCAAGAGGACTCCGGGCGATTATGGAGAAGGTTATGACAAAGATCATGTTCCTGATTCCATCCGACCTGTCCATCAAAAAGGTGATCATTACTCCCGAAGCAATCGAGGGTGCTGATCCCGGCATCCTGCGGGACGCCGCACATCCCAGAGAAAAGCTCTCTGGACGCAGGTAACCTGTTTTTTAGGGGGTAGTTTTGCTACCCCCTTTTTTCAAAAGGAGGGAGAATCCCTTGACTGAAACAATTTACGCCGGGAAGATGCCCATTCTCGCCCTGCGGGGGCTGTGTGTGTTTCCCGAGCAGACTGTTCATTTCGAAGTCGGGCGGGACAAGTCTGTGAAGGCGCTGGAAGCAGCGATGCAGGGCGACCAGACCCTGCTGTTGATCCCCCAGAAGGATCTTCTGGTGGACGATCCGACAATAAAAGACCTGTATGGAATCGGCTGTATCGCCAAGGTCAAGCAAGTGCTGAAAACCCAGGGGGAGAATCTGCGGATTCTGGTTACCGGTATCTGCCGGGGCAGGATTACAGAGCTGTCCCAGAGCGAGCCGTACCTTGCAGGCACTGTGGAGTCGGTGAGCGTGGAGGAGGCCGGGGACAGCCTGCGCTCCCGTGCCATGCGCCGGGAGGCCAACTCCCTGTATGGACTGTATGTTGAGATGTCTGAGCATCCCCCACAGACGGTGCAGCTGCGGATGATGGCAAGCGAAAGCAATGGCTTTATTGCCGATGCCATTGCCCAGAATTCCGGTATTGATTTTCCGGACAAAGCGAAAATGCTCTGTCAGCTGAATGCCGCCCGGCGTCTGGAAACCGCCGTACAGCTTCTGCGCCGGGAGGTGGAAATGCTCCGGCTGGAAGGGGACATACAGGAAAAAACCCGGGTCATCATCGACCAGAATCAGAAGGATTATTATCTGCGCGAGCAGATGAAGGTCATCCGGGAAGAGCTGGGAGAAGAGGATGACGAAAATGAATTTGAAACCTACGCTCAGAGCATTCAGAGGCTTCATCTTGCTGAGGAGACCGAAAAGAAACTTCTGAAGGATGTGGATAGGCTCAAAAAGCAACCCTTTGGCTCTTCCGAAGGGGCGGTGCTGCGGAATTATCTGGACACCGTTTTGGAACTGCCTTGGAATAAAAAGACGAAAGAACGGGTGGATGTATCCGCTGCCCGGAAGATATTGGAACACGACCATTTTGGCCTGGAAAAGGTGAAAGAGCGGATTTTGGAAACCATCGCCGTCCGGGAAATGGCTCCTGAGATGCCGCCCCAGATTCTCTGCCTTGTGGGCCCGCCCGGCGTGGGCAAAACCTCCATTTCCTATTCTATTGCCCGCAGCCTGAACCGGAAAATGGCTCGGATTTCCTTGGGCGGTGTCCATGACGAGGCAGACATCCGGGGCCACCGCAAGACCTATGTGGGCGCCATGCCCGGTCGGATCATGACGGCCATGACCCAGGCGGGCAGCTGCAATCCTGTTCTGCTGCTGGACGAAATCGACAAGATGGGCTCCGATTACCGGGGAGATCCCAGTGCCGCACTGCTGGAAGTGCTGGACGCTGAGCAGAACCACGCATACCGGGATCATTATCTGGAAATCCCCTTTGACCTGTCCGACGTGATGTTCATTACCACTGCCAACACGCTGGACACCGTGCCAAGACCTCTGCTTGACCGGATGGAAATCATCGAGCTTGGTTCCTATACGGACGAAGAAAAGCTGATGATTGCCAAAAACCACCTGATCCCGAAGCAGTTGCAGAAGCATGGTCTGAAGAAGTCCCAGCTTCGGGTCACGGATGATGCCATTCGGGAGATCATTGCCTGCTACACCCGGGAATCCGGCGTGCGGAATCTGGAGCGGGCCTTCGGCGAAATCTGTCGGAAGGCGGATATGGAAATTCTCTCTCAGGAGACGCCGAAGAAGCTCACCGTTAACGGCGGCAATCTGGAAACCTATCTGGGCGTTCGCAAGTACCTGCCCGACAGATTGCCCTGCACCGATCAGGTGGGACTGGTCACCGGGCTTGCCTGGACAAGCGTAGGCGGCGAGACTCTCGAGGTGGAGGTCAACGTGATGGATGGCTCCGGCAAGCTGGAGCTGACCGGCAACCTGGGCGACGTGATGAAGGAGTCTGCCCATGCCGCCCTGAGCTATATCCGCGCCAATGCCCAAAAATTGGGGGTGGCTCCGGATTTCTATAAGACTAAGGATATTCACGTCCATTTCCCCGAGGGCGCGGTACCAAAGGACGGCCCGTCGGCGGGTGTCACCGTCTGCACTGCCATGGTTTCCGCTCTCACAGGCGTGAGTGTGCGGCGGGATATCGCCATGACCGGCGAGATTTCTCTCCGGGGCAGGGTTATGCGCATCGGCGGATTGCGGGAAAAGACCATGGCTGCTCTGCGCCACGGTGTCCGAACCGTCATTATCCCTAAGGACAATGAACGGGATTTGGAGGAAATCGACCAGACTGTTCGCCGCCAACTGAATTTCATCAGCGCCCAAAGCATGGATACGGTGCTTTCCGCTGCCCTGAACCGCCCGACGGAAATCAGCCCTGCTATTTTGACGGAGCTTCCCGGGGAGGTAAAGGCGAAGGTGCGAAAACCGGAACTGCGGCAGTAACGGGGGAAAACAATGAATTTTCAGAATGTGGATTTTTTGATTTCCGCCGCCTCCGATAAGGATTTTCCTGCAAAACGCCTCCCAGAAGTTGCCTTTGCGGGAAAATCCAATGTGGGAAAATCCTCGGTCATCAACCGGCTTTTGCAGCGGAAAAATTTCGCCCGGGTAGGGGATAAGCCCGGAAAAACTGTCCATGTGAATTACTTCACTCTGGACGGAAAATGCTATCTGGTTGACCTGCCCGGCTACGGCTTTGCCAAGGTTTCCCAGCAGGAGAAAGAGCGTTGGGGCAGACTGATGGAATCTTACTTTGCGGCGAATCGCATTGACCTTGGCGTGCTTATCGTGGACTACCGCCATCCGCCGACGAATAACGATATTACCATGGCAAGATGGTTCTTAGACAGCGGATGTCCCTTTGTGGTGGTTGCAAACAAGATGGACAAGCTGAAAAAGAGTGAGCTGGAACCTAACCTCAAAATTATCCGGGAGGATCTGGAACTGCCGGAAAGCTGCCCGGTGATTCCCTTTTCCGCAGAAAAGGGCGGCGGCCGCGACGAGCTGGTAAAATACATTCTTGCCGCAGCAAAGGAATAACAAACGCAGGGGTGCCCGGTAATGGCCGCCCCTGCGTTACACTTTATTCTGCTTGCGTTGCCCGGAGAAAGCGAACAATGAAAGGTATACTGAGAAGTCCAGCCAGTACATCTGCTGTGGGCTGAGCGATCTGAACACCCCGCAGACCCAGCAGGGGAACACCGATGAGCAGCATGGGAATGGTTACTGCGCCAGAGCGGATCAGGGAGAGGACGGAGGAAATGGTGGGCTTCTGGATGCTCTGATAGAGCATGTTCACCGGAACGGAGAAAGGCATGAACATCATGCCGAGAGCCGTAAACCGCAGCGCCACGGAACCGATAGCAATCACTTCGCCGCTTTTCTGGAAAATTCCAATGATAGGCTCGGCAAAGATCATGCTCAGGAGAGAAAAGCTGCCAATGAACATTAGACTGAAACACATGGTGAAAACCAGCCCTTTTTTCACCCGTTCATATTTTTTTGCACGGTAGTTGAATGCGGCGACCGGCTGGAAGCCCTGTCCGATGCCAAGACCAACACACATGAGGAAATTGGAATAGCGGTTGACCACGCTCATGGCGGCGATGGCTGCGTCACCAAAGGGTTTTGTCAGGTTATTCAGCAGACCCATGGTAACGGAGGTCAGTCCCTGACGGATCAGAGAGGGAAGACCCACCCGGCAGATGGACAGATAGGTTTTGAATTTCCGGCTGACGGAGCGGAGACGGATGGTGCTTTGCGCCATTTTCAAGTACATGAACAGCAAAATGGAAAAGCTCACCGCCTGGGAAACGGCGGTTGCCAAACCCGCTCCGTAAACGCCCATATGCAGCTTCATCACCAGAATGTAGTCGCCCAGAATGTTCAGCAGCCCTCCGGCGGTCAGGCCGAACATGGCATAAAATGCCTTGCCCTCATAGCGCAGGCCGTTGTTGAGGATCAGCGAGCAGATAATCACGGGAGCTGCCAGCAATACCCAGAAGCCATAATCCATGGCATGGGGCAGTATGGTCTCTGTGCTTCCGAGGAACCGCACCATCGGCTGGAGAAAGAGCAGTCCAAGGACGCAAATCAGCAGTCCGGCACCGACACCGGTGAAAAAGGAAGTGGAAATGTACATTGTTGCTTCATCGGCATCCTTATCCGCCAGTGCCCGGGAAACGAAGGTTCCGCCGCCGTGACCCAGCATGAAGGCCAGACCCTGTAGGATGGCCTGAACAGTGAACAGCACGCCCGTCGCCGCCTGAGCGCTTTCCCCCAGGGTGCCAACGAAGTAGGTGTCCGCCATGTTGTAGATGCTGGTAATCAGCATGGAGATAGTGGTGGGGATACCGAGATTCAGAATCAGCCGGGAGACAGGCGTCCCGGTCATTTTTTGATAATGCTGATCAGCGCTGGTCAAAGCTGCGTCCTTCTTTCTGCCGTTTTTTCATATTATAGCATGATTCGGCAGGCTTCGCAAGGCGGTTTGTGTGGATACGAGACAGACCTCTCCCCGGAACTTGTAATGAGGCGGGGTGAAAAGAACGGAGAAGATGCTCATTACCGGCGGCACGGTCTTTGTCAGCCGCTTTGCCGCAGAGTATTTGGCGGTCAAGTATAAAGTGTTTGTGTTGAACCGAAATACCCGTCCCCAGTGGGGGGCGTAACGCTGATAAAGGGTGACAGGCATGATCTTGGGCGGACGTTTCGGGAACCTCGAAAAAATCGATCTGTTTACAAGACAAAAGACACGGATGGGAAATCCTATCCGTGTCTTTTGGTACTGGGATCAGCCGTTTGCTTTGGCGGCCTTCAGCGCCTTTGCCAGCTGGTCGGGGCAGGAGGTGGACTTCATGCCGCACTTGATGCCTTCGGTGCGGGCGATGACCTCGTCTACGTCCATGCCTTCCACAAGAGATCCGATGCCCTTCAGGTTACCATTGCAGCCGCCCAGAAACTGGACGTTTTTCACCTTGTTGTCCTCAATGTCAAAATAGATCATCTGAGAGCAGGTGCCTTTCGTTTTATACTCGTACATAAAGCATTTCCTTTCTATACAATTAAGTCTACAAGTTCAGCGCCCACCAGACTGGCCAACGGCTCCGGCGGGACAATCATCTGGTGCCCTCTGGCTCCGGCGGAGACAGCGATTTCGTCCCACAGCTCGCAGGTTTCATCAAAAAAGGTGGGGTATTTCTTCTTCATTCCCACTGGACTGCAGCCGCCCCGGATGTAACCGGTCAGCCCCAGCAGCTCCCTGACCGCCACAAGCTCCATATTTTTGTCACCGGCGGCGCGGGCGGCTTTCTTCAGATCCAGCTCGCAGCAAGCGGGAATGCAGAACACGTTGATTCCCGTTTTTTCGCCCCGGGCGACCAGCGTTTTGAACACCTGCTCCGCAGGCATCCCGATGGCCCGGGCGGCATGGGTGCCGCGTAAATCCCCTTCGTCAAATTCGTAGAATGCCTCCCGGCAGGGGATTTGCGCCTGCTGAACCAGCCGGACTGCATTCGTTTTCGTTGCCATACAATCACCGCGCCTTATTATACGACAAAATGACTCTACTTGCAAGTGTGAATTCCAAAATTCCGGTTATCCTATGGAAAGAACAGGAGGTAAACCATAATGAGCGAAAACAAAGACGCGGAAATGAAAAAACAGGAGCGGGAGCAGATTGTGGAGCTGGGCTCCGATATCACCAAATCCAGCAAAGGCAATATTTACACGCTTACCATTATAGGGCAGGTAGAGGGACATCAGGTGGCGCCGGAGACCGTAAAAACCACCAAATATGAGCACGTTCTGCCGCTGCTTGCCGGGATTGAGGAAAGCGACGATATTGACGGGCTGCTGCTTCTTCTGAATACCGTAGGCGGCGATATTGAAGCGGGGCTTGCCATCGCGGAAATGATCGCTGGAATGAAGAAGCCCACAGTGTCTCTGGTGCTGGGAGGCGGGCATTCCATTGGCATTCCACTGGCGGTGTGTACGAAAAAGTCCTTTATCACCCCCACTGCCAGCATGACGGTGCATCCCGTGCGGATGACGGGGCTGGTTGTGGGTGCACCCCAGACCTTCCGGTATTTTCAGCGGATTCAGGAGCAGATCGCAGATTTTGTCACGGCCAACTCCCGCATCAGCCGTGAGGATTTTGAGCACTATATGATGGCGACGGGGGAGATGGCGACAGACGTGGGCACCATCCTCTACGGTAAGGAAGCTGTGGCTTCCGGCCTCATTGACAAGCTGGGAGGCCTGAGCGACGCACTGTCCACCCTGCACAAAATGATTGAGAAGCAAAAGAAATAATCACCGCCGCGCAGGTGCTGCCCAAAATGGACGCATCTGCGCGGTTCTTTTCAGGGCAAAAATAACACTGGAAATTCTCTCCGATCTATGATATAATAAACTGAAAAACTTTGTAAAGGGAGGGGCAGACTTGGACTTAAACTGGTTTGAGAGCTTTTTATACGGTCTTTTTTCCGGGCTTGCAGATATTCTGCCCGTTTCCGCCGAGGCCCATCGGATTTTGATGCTGAAATTCTTCGGTATTCAGAGCAATACGGAGCTGATGAACCTGCTGGTTCATTTGGGCGTGTTTGGCGCGCTGTACTGTAGCTGCCGCAAGCAGATTGTTCGCATTTCCAGTGCAAGACGCCTTGCGCGGGTTCCCAAACGCCGTCGCCGCCGCCCACTGGATACCCGGAGTCTGATGGATTTCAGTCTGCTTAAAACCATGCTGATTCCCGTTATCCTCAGTTTTTTCCTCTGCCGGTATACCGAAACGCTGGAAAGTAAACTGATCTGGATCGTGGGATTTCTGTTTTTGAATGGCATCATTTTGTACATACCCCAATTTTTTCCCACCAGCAACCGGGACAGTCGGATGCTGTCCCGGGTTGAGGGACTTCTGATGGGTCTTGGCGGAGCGCTGGGGATCCTTCCGGGCATTTCTGCTATGGGTGCGGCATTGTCCGTTGCCAGCCTCTGTGGTGTGGAGCGCAGCTACGGCCTGAGTATGGCGCTGATGATGAACATGGGCATCCAGATCGGGCTGATCGTGCTGGATGTGATGGGGCTGGCAGCGTCCGGAGTGGGGACGCTTTCTTTTCTGATTTTCATCCGCTATCTCGTGACTGCCGCCGTGGCTTTCGGCGCGGGGGTTCTGGGCGTGAAAATCATGCGCCTGCTTGCTGCTGAAAAAGGCTACTCCCTGCTGGCGTTCTACTGCTGGGGCGTGGCGCTGTTTACCTTTATTCTGAATCTCATGGCTTAAGGAGGAAACTATGGCTGAGAAGAAACCGGTCAGCCGGGCTGAGAAGGCGGTTTCGGGTGTAAAAAAGAAAACGTCGCCCGAGTCTGCTTCCAAATCTTCCGGGAAAAAGAGCGCACCTTCAAAAAGTGCCAAGGTCAAGACGGAGTATGAGCGCGCTGTCCCACCGCATTTTCTCATTGCGGCTGTCAGCATTCTGCTGTTTGTATTGTTTGTGGTCATCAGTGTGAACCCGGATGGTGCTCTGCTGAAGGTGATCCAGTCTGTTGTACTGGGTCTGGTCGGGCAGGCAGGATTCTATTTCGCCATCCCGGGGCTTCTGTACCTGTTCGTCATTCATACCTTTGGCAGGAAAAGCGCTGCCACCATGCGAAGCGTCTGCACCTTGATCTTTGTATTTCTGTGCGGCTGTATTTACCATCTTGCTGTGCAGGATCAGGGCATGGCAACAGGATTTGCGCTGATTGCCGACCTTTATACAGGCGGGGGGGAAGGGCGTACCGGAGGCGTTCTCTGCGGCGGCGCAGCGATGCTGCTGCGTTGGGGCTGCGGCAACACGTTGGCCTTTATTCTGTGCGTTTTCTGTGCAATTCTGACCCTGCTGGGGGCAATGCAAATTACCATTCCCAGCATTTTTCGCGCCATTGCCAATCGTCCAAAGGACGATTATGTGGAAGAAGAGGACGAGGACTATGTAGAGCCGGCGGCGATTGTAGTCAATCATATTGCCAACAGGCAAATCGAGCATAAACGCCAGCGCCGGGAGCAGGCACAGGCAGCCCGGGCGCAGGGAAGTGTGCCCCAGCAGGTGCCGCCGGAATCCGCCGCTCAGCGGCAGGGAAGAAAGCCGGCCCATCCGGCTTCCCAGCCGGAAGCGCCCCGCCAAATCGTTCCGACGGATGAGATCAAACAGGTTCCAGGCAAGGGCTCCGCGTTTATGGAGCGTATCGACGGAGACATCGGTGCGCCGCTGTCCGGCACTGCCGAATATGTGAAAGAGGATATCCCATCCACCGTTGACAGCACCCCGCCGCGCCCCGCCGCGACCAAGCCGGTCAGAGTGGAAGGGGAGGACATCGGAGAGAAAATCCCCAGCAAAATGCCTGAATTTGTGGTCAATGCTCCCATTCCTCCGGCGCCCAAGCTGGATACGCTTCCAAAGGCAAAACTGGTGCCGGAAGCCAAATCCGGCAAGGTAACGGCGAAGGATACTGCCGAGTCTGCTCAGCAGGTTGCCGCGGAAATTGCCCAGACCCAGAATACACAGAAGCCTGACTATTGCTTCCCGCCTCTGGACTTACTGAAACGCCCGGTGCGTTCCGGAGCGGACGGGACAGATGAGATGCGGGAAAACTCCCGCCGTCTCAACGAAACCCTTGCCAGCTTCAATATTGACGCCCACATTATCAATGTCACTCGGGGCCCAAGCGTCACCCGGTATGAGGTGGAACTGGATAAAGGCGTCCGGCTGAATAAGATTACCGGCTGCGCCGATGACATTGCCCTGAGCCTGGGTGCCTCCGGCGTTCGAATTGCCGCCGTTCCCGGGAAAATCTCCGTCGTGGGTATCGAGGTACCCAACCGAGCGGTTACCACCGTCTCGCTGCGGGAAGTCATCGATTCTTCCGAGTTTTCCAAAGCTAAGTCCAGAACTTCCATCGCTCTGGGCAAGAGCATTGACGGCAGCTGCATCGTAGGCAACATTGCCAAGATGCCCCATTTGCTCATTGCCGGTACCACCGGCTCCGGTAAGTCTGTGTGTATGAACTCCATCATCATCAGCTTGCTGTACAAGGCAGGCCCCGATGATGTGAAGCTCATTATGGTTGACCCAAAGATGGTAGAGCTGGGGATCTACAACGGCATTCCCCACCTGCTGATCCCCGTTGTCACCGATCCCAAGAAGGCGGCGGGCAGTCTGCAGTGGGCCGTTACGGAAATGCTGCGGCGGTATAAAATGATGTCTGATTTGGGCGTCCGGGATCTGGAATCCTACAACAGCATTGTCACCGCTGAAGAGGACGGGCAGAAGCTGCCCCAGGTGGTCATCATTATCGACGAGCTGGCAGATCTGATGATGGTTGCTGCCAAGGAAGTGGAGGATTCCATTTGCCGTATTGCGCAGATGGGCCGTGCCGCCGGAATGCACCTGATTATCGCTACCCAGCGTCCCTCCGCCAACGTGATTACCGGCCTGATGAAAGCCAACATTCCCTCGAGAATTGCTTTCTCCGTGGCTTCGGCAATGGAATCCCGGATCATTCTGGACACCATGGGCGCAGAAAAGCTGGTGGGCAAGGGCGATATGCTCTACGCTCCCATTGGCTGCGGCAAGCCCCTCCGGGTTCAGGGCTGTTTTGTCACCGACACCGAGGTAGAGGCTGTAGCGGGCTATGTCAAGGACAATTATGTCGCGGAGTACAGCCAGCAGGTGCTGGATGAAATCGAAAAGAAAGCCCAGCAGACCGGGAAGAAACCGGCAAGTGTGTCCGATCCGGATCCCAGCGACGAAGAGCTGGAAGGAGACGAGATGCTGCCCGCCGCCGTGGATGTGATTCTGGAAACGGGACAGGCTTCTGTCTCCATGCTGCAGCGGCGACTGAAGCTGGGCTACGCACGGGCTGCCCGCATTGTGGATGAAATGGAAGAAAAGGGCATCGTTGGCCCCTTCCAGGGCAGCAAGCCCCGGGCCATTCTGATTACCAAAGAGCAATGGCAGTCCATGAAAGGCGGACAAAATGAGCAGATGGATTTTGACGACCTGGACGGCGATTTCAGCGGCGTGCCGGACGAATTGGAATAATGCAAAGGACAGGCTTCCATCGAAGCCTGTCCTTGATTCTTATACTATTTCTTAATAAAAGTCTTTGATTTTTATTAAGAAGGCACCGCCTTACGGCGTTGCCGATTCTGTGATTTTGGGAAAGAAAATCACAGAATCCCATCTCATATGATTCCATATGATTCTCTAACAAAAAACTTCAATTCTTGCGAATGAAAGTTTTTTGAGAATCAGTATTACTTTGAAAGGCCAATGGCCAGATCCAGAATGGCATTTGCAGCGTCCTCCTTGGATTGCAGAGGAAGTTCCACTGTTTTCTCCCGGGTGATAACCGTAATCACATTGGTATCTACCCCAAACCCTGCGCCATCCTGCTTTAAGTTGTTGGCGCAGATCATATCCACGTTCTTTTTCAGGAGCTTTTCCCGGCTGTTTTCCACCATGTTCCGGGTTTCCATGGAAAAACCGCAGATAACCTGGCGGGGCCTCCGGTTTTCTCCCAGAAATTTCAGAATGTCTTTTGTTCGTTTCAGCGGGATGGAAAGCTCGCCCTCGGATTTTTTGACCTTATCGTCGCTGTAATTTGCCGGGGTGTAGTCCGCTACGGCAGCCGCCTTGAAGATGAAATCCGCTGACCGGGCGCTTTCCGCCACGGCATCAAACATATCCTGCGCCGATATAACAGGAACCACCTTTACAAAGGGCGGGGGAGCAATGGCAGTTGGTCCGGTGACCAGCGTTACCTCTGCACCACGAAGCATGGCCAACCTTGCAATGGCGTAGCCCATTTTTCCGGTGGAGTGATTGGTCAGATACCGGACGGGATCGATGGACTCCTGGGTTGGTCCGGCAGTGACAAGAACCCTTTTTCCGGCGAGATCATGGGGCAGCGCTATCTGCCGGAGGATGTACTGCAGCAGCTCCTCCGGTTCCGGCAGCTTGCCGGTTCCCACCGCGCCGCAGGCAAGACGGCCGCTGGCAGGAGAGATGACCTCCCAGCCGTACCGGCGCAGGACGTTCAGGTTGTCCTGCGTCACGGGATTTTCGAACATATTTGTATTCATTGCCGGAGCGATGAGCTTGGGACAGCGGCAGGCAAGGGCGGTCGTGGTAAGCATATCGTCCGCCAGACCATGGGCAAGTTTCGCGCAGACGTTGGCGGTTGCCGGGGCGATGATGAGAAGATCCGTCCGTTGGGCGAGAGAAATATGCTCCACCTGATGGGTGAAGTTCCGGTCAAAGGTGTCCACCATGGTACGTCGTCCGGTAAGCTGTTCGAAGGTCAGGGGGGTGATAAACTGGGTGGCGTTTTCAGTCATGACCACCTCCACCGCCGCATGCTGCTTGACAAGCGTGGAAGCAAGCGCAGCAGCCTTATAAGCGGCAATTCCGCCGGTAACGCCCAAAAGGACAGTTTTTCCTTTTAGCATATGGAAACCTCCTGATAATACGATTGCTGCAGGCAACCTCTAAAAAACCATTTTTGATGTTTTGGACGAGAAATTTTTGCCTGACAAAAGTTTTGGAAATACCGGAATTCTTGGCATATTTTGGAATTTTTTAAAACTTATGTTAGGGAAGAAGATCCGGCAAAAACGCAAAAGGGTCGATTTTTCGGGGTGCTCTGTATTCTGCACGAAAAGCAATGCAGACTCCTGACTCATTATATCCCGATTTTCTATTGCTGTAAAGATGATTTTTCACTTGTAATTTCCGCATGATCCTGCTATAATACACCCCGGGGAAAACGCTCCGAAAAAATTTGCGCTGTATCCTCAAAGGAGGAACGGCAGCAGGAGGTAATTTCATATGAAAACAAGGAAATTGGACACCCGGTACATGGCGACACTCGCTATGTTCTGCGGTGTTCTGCTGGTCATGGGCATGACAGGAATCGGATTCATTCCGCTGCCGGTCATCAAGGCCACCACTATGCACATCCCCGTGATTCTGGGCGCGGTTCTGCTGGGGCCCGGGGCGGGCGCTGTGCTGGGTGGGGTGTTCGGACTGTGCTCCATCTGGGTCAACACCACAACTCCCGGGCTTTTGGCTTTTGCGTTTTCCCCGTTTATGACTACGGAAGGTCTGCCGGGTGTGGTTAAGAGCCTTTGGATCGCCCTGGGGTGCCGGATTCTGCTCGGCGTAATTGCCGGATGGCTGTGGAAACTGATGTATAAGATCCTAAAAAAGGACTATCTGGCGCTGCCTGTCACCGCTGTCGTTGCCACCATCTGCCACACTCTGCTGGTCATGGGCAGCATCTATTTCCTGCTTGCTCAGCAGTACGCTGAAGCGAAAAACGTTGCCATTACCGCTGTGTTTGGTCTGGTAATGGGCACCGTCACCGCTTCCGGTATCCCGGAGGCCATCGCCGCAGCCATTCTGGTGACGGTTATCGGCAAGGCACTTCTGCACCTCATGTCCCGCATGAAAAAACGTTAACGTTAAGGGGAGATAACCATGCTTCTTGCCATTGATATCGGCAATACCAATCTGGTCATCGGCTGCATTGAAAACGATAATATTATGTTTAAGGCCCGTATCGCCACGGACGCCATCCGCACCTCCGATCAGTACGGTGTAGAGATCAAGAATATGATGGAAGCCTTCGGTGTGCAGGTTAAGGATATCGATGACTGCATTATTTCTTCCGTCGTGCCCCCGGTGTTCAATTCCGTGAAAACCGGCGTCATCAAGGTCATCGGAAAGCAGCCGCTGGTGGTTGGCCCCGGACTGAAAACCGGACTGAATATCCACATGGACGTACCAAGCCAGGTGGGCAGCGATCGGATTGTCATTGCCGTTGCCGCGTTGGCAGAGTATGAAGCACCCCTGATTCTTATGGATCTGGGAACTGCCACAACCATCGAGGTAGTGGAGCCGGAGAACGTGTATTTGGGCGGCGTTATTTTCCCCGGCGTCCGGGTGTCTCTGGATGCACTGACCAGCCGGGCGGCACAGCTTCCCGGCATCAGTCTGGACAGGCCGAAGCATGTCATTGGCAAGAATACCGTAGACTGTATGCGCAGCGGCATGATGTACGGCACTGCCGCCATGTTGGACGGACTGGTGGAACGGATTGAGGCTGAGCTTGGACACAAATCCACGCTGATCGCCACCGGCGGTCTGGCGCAGTTCATCACACCTCTTTGCAAGCGGGAGATTATTCTGGAAAAGGATCTGCTGCTGAAGGGACTGAACGTGATTTATAAAAAGAATAAGCGGTAACGGAAAACCGGCAGCATGTGGCTGCCGGTTTTTTGCGCACATTCCGCAGAGCTGGATTTGATATCCGCCCTGCGGAATCAATTTTCTGCGGCTGGGTGATAACAGGACGCCCCGCCGCATAGTCTTTGGCAGGAGTGATGCAAATGATGTGCGCATGGAAACAGCTGCTGTCCGTTCTGCCGCCAAGAATGCGGCCGGAAGTGGACAGGTTGGGAAAGAATTCTTTGCAGGAACTGAGACTTCGTCTCGGAGCGCCCCCGGAGCTGGTTTTTGGCGGAGAAAGCCGCTGGCTTGGCGGCAGCGTGAGCAGGGAAGACATTGGATACTGCGTCAACGCTGCCAGCCGCTATTCCCCCTGGTCGGCTGCTACAGCAGCTCAGGGTTACGTCACTGCCCCCGGGGGACACCGCATTGGATTATGCGGTGAGGTGGTTTGCAGGGACGGCATCGTGACGGGAATTCGGGAAGTCAGCTCATTGTGCATCCGTATCGCGAGGGACTTCCCGGGAATCGGAAAACGGGCGGCGGAATATCCCGGCTCTATTCTGATTCTGGGTGCTCCCGGCTGGGGGAAAACAACCCTCCTGCGGGATCTGATCCGGCAGATCGGCGAACGGGAATGCGTCAGCGTGGTGGACGAGCGTGGGGAACTGTTTCCGGAGGGGCTGGAACGGGGAAGACGGACAGACGTGCTTACCGGGTGTCCAAAATCCCCGGGAATTGATATGGTACTCAAAACCATGGGGCCGAGCTGCGTTGCCGTGGATGAAATCACAGCGGAGGCGGATGCCCGGGCGCTGCTCCGAGCTGCCAACTGCGGAGTGAGGCTGCTGGCGACTGCCCACGGAACGTCGTCGGCGGATTTCCGGAAAAGGCTTGTTTATCGCCCGCTGGCAGAGCACGGGGTTTTTCAAACGCTTTTGATTTTACATCCGGACAAGTCCTACAGGGCAGAGAGGGTGGCGCTATGAGTTACAGGTGGATGGGCGCAGTGCTGGTCATCATAGGCTGCGGTGGCTTCGGTTTTTCTATCGCCGCAGGATATAAACGGGAAGAGGGTACTTTGCGGCAGCTGATCCGGGTACTGAATTACATGGAATGGGAGCTTCAGTACCGCCTGACACCCCTCCCGGAGCTTTGCCGCCAGGCGGGGAAGGAAACGAAGGGCGCTCTGCGGGATGTGTTTTTGAATCTGGCAGAAGAGCTGGAATGGCAGACATCCCCGGATGCGGCAAGCTGTATGACAGCGGCGCTGAAACGCAGTCACGATCTTCCCCGGCACACCCGGGATTTTCTGAAACAGCTGGGACGTACCCTTGGCAGGTTTGACCTGCCGGGCCAAAAACAGGGACTGGAGGAAGTTCGCGTGGCCTGCCGCATGGAATTAGAGGCTTTGGCAAAAAACCGTGAGGTTCGGCTGCGCAGTTATGGAACTTTGGGACTGTGTGCCGGAGTGGCTCTGGCGATTTTGTTTTTATGAGTATGGACATTGATCTGATTTTCAAAATTGCCGCTATTGGCATCATCGTATCCATTCTCAATCAGGTGCTCTCCCGTTCCGGCCGGGAGGAGCAGGCTACCATGACCAGTCTCGCCGGGCTGGTGGTGGTGCTGATGATGCTGGCACAGAAAATCGCCGATCTGTTTGATCTGGTGAAAACTCTGTTTGAATTCTGATGGGACTGTTCTGGAAAGCGGCAGCGGCGGTGCTGCTGGCGGTTGTATTGGGACTTTCCCTGGGCAAGCAGAAAGACTTTTCCGTTTTACTGACCATGGCGGTTTGCTGCATGGTTGCCATGATCGCCATTTCCTATCTGGAGCCGGTTTTGGATTTCCTGCGGGAACTGGAAGCGTTGGGGGATCTGCAGGGGGACATGCTGGGAATCCTGCTGAAAGCTGTGGGTATCGGGCTGGTATCTGAGATCGCCGGGCTGGTCTGCAGTGACGCAGGAAACGGATCTCTGGGAAAAGCGCTGCAAATGCTGGGCTCGGCGGTAATTCTGTACCTGTCTCTTCCCATTTTTTCCGCCTTGCTGGAACTGATACGGGAGATTTTGAGGGATCTATGAGTAAGCTGATTTTGGCAGTGATTCTGATTTTTGCTCTGGCGGTACCGGCCTCTGCCGCGGAGCTGACCGCACCGGAGGTACCGGAAGCCGGGGCGGAACTGATGCCGGAAAATACCGATTCCTTTGCCGATGGCCTGCAGGAACTGCTGCGGGACGCGGTCTTACGGATTCGCCCGGATTTGAAGGAAGCGTCCAGGGTCAGCCTGGGGGTGATTGCGGCAGTCATGATGGTTTCGCTGCTCCAATCCTTTTCCGGCAGCGTAAAAACGGCAGCAGATCTGGCAGGAACCACCGCCATTGCCGCAGGTCTGCTGCTGAGCGCGAACTCCCTGATACGCCTTGGCACGGGAACGGTGACGGAAATCAGCGAATATGGAAAACTTCTGCTGCCTGTCATGACCGCTGCCCTGGCGGCGCAGGGAGGAATATCCTCTTCCACTGCCCTTTACGCCGGCACGGCGGTCTTTGACTCGGTGCTGAGCAGTTTGATTTCCCGGCTGCTGGGGCCTATGGTGTACCTGTTCCTGGCGCTGGCAGCAGCAAACAGCGCGGTTGGGGAGAATCTTCTGGGGAAAATGCGGGACTTTGTCAAAGGGTTCATCAGCTGGAGCCTGAAAACCATTCTGACGGTATTCACAACCTATATGGCGGTTACCGGCGTTGTCAGCGGCACCACCGATGCGGCGGCGCTGAAGGCAACAAAGGTCACCATTTCCTCAGTGGTCCCGGTGGTGGGCGGAATTTTGTCCGATGCCTCGGAAGCGGTGCTTGTCAGCGCGGGACTGATGAAAAACGCGGCAGGAATCTACGGAATCCTGGCGGTGCTGGCTGTCTTTTTGAGACCGTTTCTGAAAATTGGGATACATTACCTCATTTTGAAGCTGACCGCTGCCGTATGCGGAGTCTTTGGTGCCAAACGGATGACAGAGCTGATCGGAGACTTTTCTACCGCCATGGGGCTGCTGCTCGCCATGACCGGCTCGGAGTGCCTGTTGCTGCTCATCAGTACGGTGTGTTTTCTGAAAGGAGTGGGATAATGGAGGCGCTTCGGCAATATGTTATTTCCGTGGTAGCTGCCGCCATGATCTGCGGCATTGTAACAGGGCTGTTTCCTGCGGGAACCGGCAAACAGGTTGTAAAACTGATCTGCGGATTGTTTCTGGCGTATACCGTTCTGAGTCCGGTTTCCCGGATGGATTTCTCGGAGCTGACCAATTTCTCTCTGCGCTATATGGATGACGCAGAGGAAGCAGCTGCAGTGGGAGAAAATCTAACCCGGAATTCCATGGCGGATATCATAAAGGCAGAATCGGAAGCATATATCTTGGACAAAGCCGCAGACTTCCATGCGAACCTGACAGTTGAGGTCACAGTCAGCGAAGAGAACCTTCCGGCGTCAGTTATCATTTCCGGAGAGGCATCCCCTTACGCCCGGCGGCAGCTGCAAACCATCATCGAATCCGATTTGGGCATTTCAAAGGAGAATCAGCAATGGACTGGGTAACGCTGGGCAGCAGGGGAAAGGAACTGCTGAAAAAGTACCGCTACGTTCTTCTGGTTGTTCTGGCCGGACTTCTGCTCATGGCCCTGCCGGAGGGAAGGAAAGCGGAACCGGAGCCGGAAACGGCAGTCGTAGAAACAGAAATCAGGCAGGATCTTCAGACCGATCTGGCGGAGATCCTCAGCCAGATTCAGGGTGCAGGCAGGGTGCGGGTGCTGCTGACCCAGCGGGAGGGGGAGCAGACAGTGTATCAGGCAGATGAGGATTTCACGGATTCCGGCGCACGCCGGGATACAGTGATCCTTACTGGCTCCGACCGGTCCCAGACCGGGCTTGTTCGGCAAGTCAATCCCCCGACGTATCTCGGCGCTGTAATCGTATGCCAGGGGGCAGAAAGCGCGTCCGTCCGGCTTTCCATCGTTGAGGCGGTTGCCAGCGTCACCGGGCTGACCACCGACAAAATAACTGTTTTGAAAATGAAATGAATGGAGGCATTTTTATGAAAGTATGGAAGAAGAACCTGGTTGCCGCGGCAGTGCTGGTGACGGTATGTGCGGGCATCTACGTCAACTGGCGCTATACAGAGGATCAGGCGACGGCTAATCTCACGGATACCCTGGACGCGGAGAAGGTCATGTCCGATGACACCCTGGTACTCAGCGAGGACATGGCAGCAATCTCCGCAGGAGAGGATGCGGCGACCACCTCCACCGACTATTTTGCCGCTGTCCGCCTGTCCCGGCAGCAGGCGCGGGACAACGCCGTTAACCTGCTGCAGGAGGCCATGTCCTACAGCGAAAGCTCCAAGGAGGCCGAATCTGCCGTAGAGCTGGAAGAAATTGTCCAGACAGCCCTCAGTGAAGCCCAGATCGAGAGCCTGATTATCGCCAAGGGCTATGCCGACTGCGTGGCGTACATGTCCGGAGAGGGCATTTCCATCGCCGTAGCTTCGCCGGAGGGCGGGCTGCAGCAGGCGGATGTTGCCGTGATCGCGGATATCGTCATGGCACAGTCAGACTATTCGCTGGATGACATTCGGGTTGTGGAAGTGCAGTAACTGTTAGCCCCGGATGGTACCCATCCGGGGCAATTTTGCAAATACGCGCTTTGTGCGCAGAAAACAGTTGTATTTTTCTGGATTTGTGGTACAATAAACAAAAGTATGTCAAGCCTGCGGGCAGGACAATGATTTAGGAGGTAAAACCTTATGGCTGAATATAAGCAGTACATCACTCAGATCCAGGAGAATGGCAACATCATGATTTCTGAGGACGTGGTGGCGACCATCGTGGCCCACGCCCTGTCCGAGGTGGATGGCGTCGGCTCTCTGGGTATCAAGCCCGGCGTCAGCATTGCGGATTTCGCTACTAAGAAAAACTGGGGCAAGGGTCTGAAGATTCTGATCGCGGAGGACAATACCCTTGCCATCGAGTGCGGAATCATGGTCTATTATGGCTACAGCGTGGTGGATGTTGCCAAGGAGGTCCAGGCGGCGGTGACATCCAGCGTGGAGTCCATCACCGGTACCAAGGTCACCAGCGTATCTGTCAACGTCTGCGGCATCGTCCGCAAGTAAGGTCAGGCGGTATGAAAAGAGGCGACGCCAGAGAACTGGCAGTACATCTGATCTACGGCCGGGCGTTCACCGGCGAAGAGCCAGAGCAGGTGGTTTCCACCCGCTTGGACAAGGAGTACTATGAAAAGCTGGCCGGGGAGAATGAGGTATATGCCCAGCGCCCTGACCGCTATCAGCTGCGCTACATTGACACCGTTGTGACCGGTGTTGCCAACCGGGAGGACGAGTTGAGCAACGTGATCCGCAGGTTCTCCATCGGCTGGGACATCAGCCGTATTTCCAAATTGGCCCGGTGCATTCTGCAGCTGGCGATTTTTGAGATTCTCTATGTGGAGGACGTTCCCACCGGTGTTGCGGTGTCCGAAGCGGTGCGCATAGCCAAGAAATATGACGGTGACGATGCCGGCGCATTCATCAACGGAATCCTGGGCAGCTTTGTCCGCAGTCTGGACGCACCCAAAGCCGAAGAGGAAGCCAAATGAGTGTCATCGGAATCGACACCAGCAATTATACCACTTCCATCGCCTTCTTTGACGGGGTTGGAGGTGAAAATTGCTCCCGCCTCCTGCCGGTAAAGCAGGGAGAATTGGGCCTTCGTCAGTCCGATGCGGTATTTGCACATATCAAAAGCCTGCCGGAGCTTTCCGGCAGGCTGTTTTCCCGTGTAAGGAAGGATACCATCACGGCAGTGGGTGTCAGCACCCGGCCCAGGGCGGTGGAGGGCAGCTATATGCCCTGTTTCATGGTGGGTTATTCCCACGGGAAACTGCTGGCGGATGCCCTGGGTATTCCGCTGGTGGAGGTTTCTCACCAGCAGGGCCACGTCGCCGCCTCCCTTTGGAGCGCGGGACGGCTGGATCTGATGGATAAACCGCACCTTGCCTGGCATCTTTCCGGCGGTACTACGGAGCTTTTGCTTGTGGAGCCGGAGGGCAGAAATGTGGGGTGCACCCGTATCGGCGGCACCACGGATATTTCCGCCGGGCAGCTCATTGACCGGACAGGACAGCTTTTGAATTTGCCTTTCCCATCGGGAAAGTATCTGGACGCCCTCAGCCGGGAAGCGGCCGGGAAAGACGTATTCAGGGTCAAGTGCACAAATGGAGAATTTTCCCTTTCCGGGGTGCAGAACAAGGTGCAGCAATTCCATGCCGCCTGCACTGACCCCGCCGAAACCGCTGCTTATGCCCTGCGGTGTGTTGCCGGAGCGGTGTATCGGGCCACAGAGCAGGCGCTGAACCGGTATCCCGGGCTGAGCGTGGTGTTTTCCGGGGGTGTTGCTTCCAATGCCATGCTCCGGGAGCTGACTGCACCCCTGCATCCGATTTTTGCCCAGCCTCAATTTTCCACGGATAATGCCATGGGTGTAGCTGTGCTTACAAAACGACTGACGGAGGAATAACATGTCGCAAAACGTTCTCTCCATCACACAATTAACCGAATATATCCGGGGCAGACTGGATAATGATCCTTTCCTCGGGCAGGTTGCCGTCCGGGGCGAAATCAGCAATTACAAGGTGTACCCCTCCGGGCATCACTATTTCACTATGAAGGACGAGGGCGCTGCCCTAAAGTGCGTCATGTTCAAGGGCAATGCCATACGCCTGCGCTTCCGTCCGGACAACGGCATGAAGGTCATTGCCATGGGCAAGGTCACGGTCTATCCCCGGGACGGCGCGTATCAGCTGTACTGTACCGCCATGGCGATGGACGGTGTGGGCGACTTGTACGCCGCTTTTGAACAGCTGAAGAAAAAGCTGGCAGCACAGGGCCTGTTTGATCCCGCCCACAAAAAGCCCTTGCCCAGATACCCTGACACCATTGGCATCATCACCAGCTCCGCCGGTGCGGCAGTGCATGATATGCTGCGGATTCTGCGTAAGCGTTTCCCGCTGACGAAGGTACGGCTGCTGCCTGTCCGGGTGCAGGGCACAGAAGCGCCGGGAGAAATCGCCGCAGCCATCCGCTATGCCAATCATTACCATTTGGCCGACCTACTTATTGTCGGCAGGGGCGGCGGTTCCATTGAAGATTTGTGGGCGTTCAATGATGAACAGGTGGCCCATGCCATCTATGAATCCGAAATTCCCGTAATTTCAGCCGTGGGACACGAGCCGGATGTGACTATTTCCGATTATGTAGCCGATCTTCGGGCCGCAACGCCCTCCAACGCGGCAGAGCTGGCTGTGCCGGATCAGGATACCCTTCGGCAAAACCTGGACACCATGTCCGCCGCTATGGCTTCGGCGCTGAACCGTCAACTGAAAGCGGCACGGCAGCATTTGAACGTACTTTCCCAGTCTCCTGCTTTGCGCAGCCCCACAGGGTACATTGAGCAGCGGGAAAAGAGCTTGCAGCTGCTGAAAAGCCGTCTCATCGCGGCTCAAAATCAGAGCATTACCCGAAAAAATCAACGCTATATCGCCGCTGTTTCCAAGCTGGACGCCATGAGTCCCTTGAAGGTTCTGACCCGCGGCTACTCTATGGCGCAGACGGAAGCAGGGGAGGTGCTCCGCTCCGTCAGGCAGGTTGAGCGGGGAGAACGCATCAGTGTGTTCTTAGGCGATGGCAAACTGTCCGCAACCGTGATGGATATAAAGGAGGAAGCACGATGAATCCGCAGAACAAAACGTTTGAAGAATCCATGGCCCGCCTTGAGCAGATTGTCCGGGCCATGGAGCGGGGCGATGTGGCTCTCGAAGAGTCATTAAAGCTCTTTCAGGAGGGAACGGAGCTGGTGCGGGGCTGTCAGAAGCTGCTGGATGACGCCCAGCTTCAGGTGAAAAAGATCATGACCGCCCAGGACGGCAGCCCGGTGGAGGAGGATTTCGCAGATGAGCCTTGACAGCCGCAGCCGGAAATACCGGGAATTTTTGGAAACGTATCTTGAAGATTTCTACCGGCAGTTCCATGACGCGCCTCAGAAAGCCTTGTTTCAGGCCATGGAGTACAGTCTGCTGGCAGGGGGCAAGCGGCTTCGCCCGATTTTCGCCTTTGAATTCTGCCAGCTGTGCGGTGGGGAGTGGCAGGCCGCCGCGCCTTTTGCGGCGGCGGTGGAGATGATCCATACTTACAGCCTGATTCACGACGATCTGCCCTGCATGGACAACGACGATTACCGCCGGGGACGCCTGACGAACCACAAGGTGTTTGGAGAGGGCATGGCGGTACTGGCGGGAGACGCCCTGCTTACCGATGCTTTCATGGTAGCTGCGAAGGCCGAGCTTCCAAAGCCGGGGGATATGGCCACGGCTGTTGGTCTGCTGGCGGAGTGCGCCGGATCCCTCGGAATGGTGGGCGGTCAGGTGCTGGACATCATGAGTCAGGAGCGGGAGCTCAGTGAGCAGGAAGTGCTGGACATTCAGTCCCGCAAGACCGGAGCCCTGATCAGTGCCGCCTGCGCCCTGGGCGCCATTGCGGGAGGGGCGTCGGAGGAACAGTACGAAGCTGCCTGTCAGTTTGCCGCCGGTTTGGGACTGGCGTTCCAGATTCGGGACGATATGCTGGATGTCATCGGCACCCAGTCGGAGCTGGGCAAAGCAACAGGCGTGGACGGGGAGAAGAACACCTTTGTCCGCCTCTATGGTCTGGAAAAGTGTGAAGAACTGGTGAAAAAATACACAGATTACGCAATTTCCGCCCTGTCTGTGTTTGATAATACCGAGTACATCGTCGGTCTTGCCAAAAGACTGACTGACCGCCGGGTGTGATATGAAGCGGTGGAAAGCTACCGTATCTCCCCGGAGCAAAAGCAGCATTTGAAGCAATACCGTATAATATAGAATTTGCCCCTGACCGGTTGGTCAGGGGCATTTACGTGTCATTCCAGCTTTCCGGTGATTTCCGCCATCCGCTCAATGGGGAAGGGCGGGTTTCCGATAGGCTTCATAGCGATGGACATGAGCTTGACGGGGTTATCGTCCGCAGCCACCCGGTTGGAGCTGAGGGCTCCGCAGCGGCGACAGCGGTGAATAACCGCCCATTCGCCGTTTTTCCGAACCCACACTGCCACCGGCTCCATCAGGCCGCCGCAGTCCGCCTCCCGGTCACCAGGCTCTATGTCCAAGTGAAGGGAGCACAGGCAGTTGGGGCAGTGGTTGCGGTGGTCGCTGCCCGCGCCCATGGGGACGACAGGAAAGCCGCAGTCTTTGCAAGTGAAGCATTCTTCACAGGGATGGGTTTTGTAATAGCCTTTTTCGTACTGTTTTCTTTTATTTTCCCGGTTCATTTGGGTAATTGCCTCCTAAAAGTATTTGAACAAATCCTTTTGGGAGGTTCGCGGAATTGTGCAGCCAACCTCCCGGTCAGTCAACAATTCCCATTTGATTCATAGTAAACACAAATTGACCTCGTACTTTCAGAGATGAGTGGTGTTGTTGTAATGTCTGCTGAACAGGCTGCTTTTGCGGCTTATTCACGCACCGCCAGGTGTAAGGTTTTGCGTTGTTCAGTACGCATTATTGTATATCGTCATCCGTGAACCTATCGCCGCATTCAGGGCAGAACTTCGGCGGGTGTTTGGGATCCTCCGGTTCCCAACCGCACTTGTCGCAGCGGTAGAGAGGCTCGGCGGCGGGCTTCTTTGCTCCGCATTCGGAGCAGAATTTACCCTTATTGACAGCGCCGCAAGCACAGACCCAGCCATCCGCAGGCTTGGGAGCGCCGCACTCCACGCAGAATTTCCCGGTATTCTCCGCACCGCAGGCACATTTCCATGTTTTTAAAGCAGGCGCGGGCGCAGGGGCAGAGGTGGAAGCGGCCGCGGCAGGCTGCTGCCCCATCTGGAACAGCGTGTTGGCGTTAAAGCCGCCGGCAGACTGCGCCATATTCATGCCCATGAAGCCCATCATCGCGCCGTTTTTGTTGCCGGCGGCGGTCTTCATAGCCTCGGCCTGCGCCTGTACCATGTGGGCGGCAGCCATGTTGGTATTGCGGAACACGGCAGATTTCTGCAGCTCCTTGATGGTGGCTTCGTCCTCAGCGGAGGCGGTTACGGAGTTGACACCGACGGAAACGATGGTCAGGCCGCGGGTCGCGCTCCACTTGCCCGACAGCACCTCATTCATAGCCTGAGCCAGCTCCATGGTGTGACCGGGCAGGGCAGAGTAGCGGATACCAAGGGCGGAAATACGGGCAAAAGCAGGCTGCAGGGCAGTGAGGAATTCGGATTTCAGCTGGCTGTCCAGTTGCTCTCGGGTGTAGTCCTGAGACACGTTCCCGCATACGTTCTTGTAGAACAGCATGGGGTCGGCGATTCTGTAGGAATACTCGCCATTGCAGCGGATGGAAACGTCCATGTCCAGACCGATATTGGCGTCCACAACCCGGAATGGGATGGGAGCGGGGGTGCCGTACTTATTGCCAACCAGCTCTTTGAGGTTGAAGAAGTAGACCCGCTGATCCTTGGCGGTGTCCCCACCAAAGGTGAAGCGGCGCTTTAAGACTTCCCAGCTGCCCTCCAGCCCTTCATCCAGTCCGCCGCGGAAAATGGTGGGTTCCGTGGAGGCATTCCAGGTGAACTCTCCTGCCTCGGCAGCAAATTCCACGATTTTGCCCTGCTCCACGATCATCATGCACTGACCCTCATTCACCGCGATGACCGAGCCGCTGGAGATGATGTTGTCAGAGGCTTTGGTGTTGCTGCTGCGGGAGGAAGTGCGTTTTTTGCCCTTGGTGACAAGGACGTTGGGCGCCATGCTGTCGCAGTAAAAATACTCTTTCCACTGATCGGCAAGAACACCGCTTACTGATCCCAATGCTGCTTTGATAAGACCCATAGTGATTTCTCCTTATGTATTATTGGGCACCCCAAAAAACTACCCTTTTGCGTTTTGGCCGGATCTTTTGCCTTGGCCATGCGTTTTAAAAATTCCACAATAAACCAAGTGTTCCGGGATTTCCAATACTGTTGTTTGTGCAGAATCCCTCGCCCAAATATCAAAAAGTAGTTTTTAGAGGTTGCCAATTGTTAAAATTTTCCGCCGCCGCCACCGTGGGATCTTCCACTGGAAGAATGATGGACGGAGCTACCGCCGCCGCTGCTGGAACCACTGCTTTCCTGCTGGATACGGACTTTGCTGACATTGCTGTACAGGAACAGATCCTGATGGGTGCGCAGGTGATAGGAACCGTCCTGCATATAGGTTCCCGCGCTGCGCTGGGAGCGCTTGGTATTCATAGAAGAGCGCATAATCACAACGACCACAGCACCCGCGACCGCGCCGATGAACAGCGAAATCCAGATATTGACATGCCGGGGCTGCTGATAATAGACAGTTTCTTCCCGATCACCGTGGTAATAATCCCCGGATTCATCGGCAAAGCCGTCGATGGGCTTTCCATTCTGCCAGGCGGAGAAATAGGCGGGCAGGGAAGTCAGAAACGCGTCAAATCCTCCGTAGTAATCGCCGTCGGACAGGTAACCAACGGCTTGCTCCCCGAGCTGCTGAATGCCGTAGTCCGTCAGGGCGTCGATGGCGTCGCCGCAGGTGGAGATGTACCAGTCCCGTTCACTCATTGCCAGCAGGAACAGGAGACCGTCGGAGCCATAGCCGCTCCTGTCATAATAATCGTCGGCGTAATTCTGGGCGGATTTTCCGTTCAGGCTGTCCACCGTCAGAATCACCACATCCATCCCGTATTCCCGCTGAAGCGCCTTGGCCTTTTCTTCCAGCGCCGTTTCCTCCGTGACAGACAGAAGTCCCGCCTTGTCAATGACAAGAGGAAGGTGCTCCGACGCAGCGGTGTTCAGGAAAATCGACGGGAGAAAAAACAGGAACAGAATCAGACAAACTGTTTTTCGTTTCATACCACTTTCCTCCCTAAATCAGAAGAAGCTGCACCAGCGATGCCAGCAGAGTGACTCCGGCGGTGATCCCGGCAAACCATGCGGCCGTCCGCTTGGGACAGATGGGGAAGGAGCCGGTCATTTTTCCGGTTTGACCATTCATGGCAAAGGTATAGATTTTGTCTTTGTACTTTGTGTTCAAAATCCACACCGGAAGAAGCACATACCGGGCTTTGCTGTGTTTCACGTTCAGCTGCCGGGAAGTGGGAACCACTGAAGCGTAGCCGATAAAGGTGCTTTGCAGTTGGTCATTCATTGCGGCATCTACCCGCTGACGCACCCGATCTTCCCCCTTTTCTGAAGGAACGTCGTACTTATCGGCAAGGTACCCAGTCAGGTACGCCATATCGAACGGCGCAATCTGACTGTAATCGAAGGGCTCGATGGACTCCATAAACGAATCCTCCATCTTGGTGGAGCCATCCATGGGGATCCCCGAAAAATTGGCGTTTGCGCCACGTTTCAGAAGAAAATGGTCGGTTTTGGTGTATTGGTATTTCGAATCCGACCAGGTATGTACCCGGGTAGCCTGATAGCTGCCGCTGTAATCCGCACCGCAGTCATAAAGCCAGAAGGGGACGTACATGCCGGTGATTTTTTCCAGCCGCTGCTCTGACGTGAACCCCTTCGGAAGCAGGGGTTTGCCTTTGCACAGCGAAAGAAACGCTGCCTTGGCATCCTCCTTGCCGGTTTTGAAGGGGATCACTCCATCGGGTTTCAGGCTGCCGCTGAGACGGGCGGGCATGATGGTGGGATTGTCACAGTAGGGACAGAAGGTTGCTGCGGTATTCTCGTCGGAAAGGATCTCGCCGCCGCAGGAGGGACAGAGAAAAGCGCGCAGGGCGCTTTCCTCTTCCTCACTGAATGCTTCTTTTTCCGAGTCTTCCCACTGAAATTTTTCGGCGGACTGAGGATCCTGGCTTTCGTTAAAGGCGCGGACAGCATCGATTTCAAACGTGTTCCCGCAATATTCGCAGGTCAGCTTTTGAGTATTTTCCCCAAATTGCAGACCGGCGTTGCAGCAGGGGCATTTGTATTCAAGGACTCGTGTTTGTTCCTCCATAGCAGCCTCCCCAGATTGTTATGCCAGATAGTTCAGTGCGCAGTCGGTAAACACAGCTGCCCCGACGGAGAGAACGCTTTCATCAAACTTCACCTTCGGGTGGTGCTGGGGGTATGCGTAGCCCTTGGAAGGCTCGCCCGCCGCCAGCGCCAGCATGAGGGAAGGAACCTCCTGACTGACGTAGGCAAAGTCCTCCGAACCGCCGCCCCGGGAGGGCTTGCCGCCGCTGAGTTCAGCAGTGGTAAATGCCCCGTATGGGCCCAGCAGATCCTTGAGATATCCCGCCACTTTTTCCGAAAGAGCTTTATCATTGACCAGAGTGGGACAGCCGCTGCCGAAGCTGACCTCGGCACTGGCCCGGAAGGCTCCGGCAACACCCTGAGCGATGGCGGTCATCCGTTCTTTCAGGTAGGTGCGGGTCTTTTCATCATAGGTGCGGATGGTGCCGCCCATGGTAACGCTGTCGGGAATCACATTGCCTACCTCTCCGGCATGGAATGTGCCGACAGTCAGCACCGCTTCGTCGGAAGCGGACAGCTCCCGGGCGTGGATCTCCTGCAGGGCAATAAGAATATGGGCAGCAGCCGTCAGCGGATCGATGCCGTTCTGAGGAGCGGAGCCGTGACAACCCTTACCCTGTACCCGAATGGTGAAGTAGTCCGCTGCCGGGGCGCTGACGCCAGGGGCGGAGACAACCACCGTTCCTGCCGGCATGGGCATTCCCGCCGCCACATGAATCATCATGGCGGCATCCGGCCTGGGATTTTCCAGCGCGCCGGATTCGATCATGTCCTTGCCGCCCTCAAAGGTTTCCTCTGCGGGCTGAAACATGAGCTTCACAAGACCGCCCAGCTCGGCTTCATGAACCTTTAAGAGCCTGGCTGCGCCCAGCAGCATTGCGGTATGCATGTCATGACCGCAGGCGTGCATTCGTCCGTTTTTGCAGGCAAAGTCCACGTCCGCTTCCTCCACAATCGGAAGGGCATCCATGTCCGCCCGAAGCAGCATTACCTTTCCGCCGGGTTTGCCTACGGTAGTAATGAGACCCGCTTTTCCGCACTCTGTGACGGAATACCCCATTTTTTCCAGTGCGGATTTGACATATGGCTTGGTTTCGGTCAGATCAAAGCCTGTTTCTGCATGCTTATGAAGCCACAGACGATGGGCTCTGATCTCTTCCTGAAGATCCTTTGCTTCCTGCAAAAGCTGTTCCTTCGTCATATACATCATCCCCCTTTGGTTATTTCTGATAGTATATCACATCTGAATGAAAAGTTCGATAGGAAAATGAAAATTTCCGTTTACAAATTTTCGATTTCCGTGTATCATGGAGAAAAAGGAGGCGGTTATATGCAAAAGAAACTGTACCGTGCGGAAGAGGGGAAACTGCTTTTTGGTGTCTGCGCCGGCATCGCGGAGTATTTTGACATTGATCCCACGCTGGTTCGGCTGGCCTGCGCGCTGCTGTGCTGCATGTCCGGTATTGGGATTGTGGCATACATCATTGCGGCGTGCATCTTGCCTACAAAATCCAGCGTTATCTGATTTCTTTCATCCTGAGCAGGTAAATGCAAGTCGAAGGATCTTCGCAGTTTGGTACGATTGGTCAGTATGAAGATTCTTCCGCTTCTCTGCGTTCCATTCAGGGTGATATTTTCCTGAGGAGAGGATTATGCTTGATATATTGATCAGAGCCGGCAGCTTTGTCGCCGTTATTGTGCTTGGCTACGTTTTGAAACGGATCGGTTTTTTCAAGGAGTCGGATTTTACCCTGCTGTCGAGAATTACCATCCGTATTACCCTGTCGGCGGCCATCATCTGCAACTTTGCTTCCACAACAATGGATGTGTCGTTGCTGTCTCTTGCACTGCTCGGGCTGGGCGGGGGACTTGCGTACATGGCACTTGGTTTCCTGACAAATCTGAGGGGCAGCAAGGAAAAAAAGGCGTTTGCCATATTGAATCTGTCGGGCTACAACATCGGCTGCTTCACGTTGCCTTTCGCCCAGAGCTTTCTGGGGCCGATGGGCGTGGTTACCTGCAGTCTGTTTGACGTGGGCAACGCCGTAGTATGTCTCGGCGGTGCGTTCAGCGTAGCCTCCATGGTGAAGGACGGGGGCCGGTTTTCCGCCAGGCGCATTGTCAAGTCTCTGGCAAAATCGGTGCCCTTTATCTGCTACCTCATCATGGTGTTTCTGAATCTGGCAAAGATTCCAATACCCGGCGCGGTGGTGTCCTGCGCACAGATGATTGCCAACGCCAACGCTTTCATGGCAATGCTGATGATCGGCGTTGGCTTCAAGCTGGGGGGCGATAAGTCCCAAATTGGGCGTATCGTAAAGCTGCTGGCCATCCGCTATGGGCTTGCCACAGTGCTGGCGCTGGTTTTTTTCTTCCTGCTGCCCTTTGATCTTGGCATCCGGCAAGCGCTGATGATTCTGGCGTTCAGCCCTATCGGCTCGGCGGTGCCCGGCTTTACGGGGGAGATGAATGGAGACATTGGATTGTCCAGTGCTCTGAATTCTATTTCCATCGTGGTCAGCATCGTGATTATCGTAGCTCTTTTGTCTGTAATGCTGTAGAAAATGCATGATATTTTTTCCTGCTGTGCAATCGAAGCCAGGAACCCGTATGGCAGTACAGAAGTTTCCGCGCTTTCATCTCAATAACCAGCGCCGGGAAACAGGTCATTTCATACCTGTTTCCCGGCGTATTTTCGATTATTCATACTATTTCTCGATAAAATGGTGTTAACCATTTTATCCTGCGATGGAATCGCAGGTCGCCGGTGGTGGTGAGAAATGTATGGACTACGTTTTTTAGCGGCGATGCCGCTAACCGCTTGTTAGCGGTCTCATAAAATGGTATTTAACCGTTTTTAATTGCAGGTTAGTTTGAGATGTATTATGCAGGTGGAGTCACTGGCAGGCGATATACACATCCATACGCTCTGCGTTTGTTTCAAAGCAGGGAATCACGTCCTTTTCGTTGTGCCCAAGTCTGTTCAAGCGCATGTATTCCATCAGAGTTCTGTAGGCGTTGGGGATCGTCACAAAGGGATTGTCAAGGGGCGACCTGATGGTGATGGCGGCAAATTTGTGAGCCTTTTGCTCATGCACCTCCAAGCCAGGCGGGGTAAGCCTTTCTGGAAGAATCCATGCCGCCGCATAGCCGTGCATATGAAACACATTGATCTGCTCCTGAGACAGACACGGGAAATCCCAGCCAATCACCCAGGGCTTTTTCACTCCGTATTGCCGGGCGATGGAAGTCATATGGTCGATGGCATCTCTCTCGGGATCAGTGCTGATAACAATGTGTTTGACATAGCGGAAACCGGGAACCGTTTCCACCCGCAGATTGGAATATGCACTGTCGCAGACATCCAACTCATCCCGGAACAGATTGTCCAGCGTTCAGCTGAAGAGTCTGCACAGCTCGATGGCCTTGTCCATCTCCGGCTGAGCCGCGTCCAGCTCCCACTTGGAGACGGTCTGCCGGCTCACACTCAGTTTTTCCGCAAGAGCCTCCTGTGTCATTTCCCCGCTGAGACGTAGTAAATGTTGTAGATTTCTGCCAAAACTCATGAAATCACACCCTTTCCGTTTGATATTGCCTGTTCGCGGATTTAGTATATCACATACTGCGAACTACTGCCACCATCCGCAAAGCGCTCTTTTCCTTTTTTTGCAACCGCAAGTTGCGAGGAATGCTCATACACGCCCTGAAATCAGTAAGAACTTAAATCACGGCTTGACGAACGGTCGAAGTCCAGAAAAGCAGGATTTCGGCTATACCCGAAGATTCTGTCTGTGACAAGCTCGGTTTTGTCCTGGAATTCACTTTTCAGGAGCCGGTATGAGAAACGGCTTAGGATTTCACAGCTACTTCAGGGAGAGTACAACCTATTGCTATGGTTTTGCAGTTGCGTTGTTCTTACATAGTCGTACCATCAGCTGCCATATTCTCCACCAGATCCGCCATGGGATCACCCTTAACTGCCATGGACGCGGCGTTCCATGGCGAACCGGAAGCGGCGGTAGGGTAGACCCCTGCAGTATGATCCACAAAATATGGAGCAAACGCGGAATCCTTCATCTGGGAGTCCTTTATATTCCGTGTAAGCTGATGCACAATCGCTCCGATCATCTCCAAGTGCCCAAGCTCCTCTGTCCCGATATCCGTAAGCAAACCCTTCAGCTCGTCAAAGGGCATGGAATAGCGCTGGGACAAATATCGCAAGGATGCGCCCAGTTCGCCGTCCGGGCCGCCATACTGAGAGATGACGATGGCTGCAAGGCGGGGATTGGGCTTGTCGATTTTTACCGGATACTGCAGCTTCTTATCATACAAAAACATGGTTACGCCTCCTTGTTCTTCGTGTATTCCCAGGGCCACGGATCATCCAGCCATTGGTAGCTTTCCGACGTCTGGGGGGCGCCGTGGTTCAGCGGGCCGAACCGCTTCTGGTATTCCTCCCGGACTTTCTGCAGAAGCTGCTGATAGCTGCGGTACAGCTCCAGCGCTTCACGGTCATCCCGGTGGGTGTCCAGATACAGCGCCAGCTCCTGTACGGCAAAGCCCAGTGCCTGCAGCTGGGTCAGGGGTGTCACAGGCAGCTCGTTCTGATTCACCATACCCATAAAGGGCAGATCCAGCCCCGGGAACATGGTGCCCCGTACAAGTCCCTTCTGGGCATCATATTTCGGCGGATTTTCCAGCTGGAAGGGGACATAGGGATTTGCCAGCGGCGCTTTCGCGGGAAGCCGTCCTTCCCGGCCGTTTTCTTCCATCTTTCGGTTATCCAAAGGTCATTCCTCCTTACATTCTTGCCAGATTTGTCGCTCCGGGTCATTCTATGCGGTTTTTTCTAAAAGGTTCATGGTGGCTGGGGAGGCGCATAGACTACGATGAGGTGTTGTCCATGAAAAAACGAACGCTCTGGGGGCTGTTGTACATTTTGACCATCGCAGGTGTGCTCGCCGCAGCGGAGTGGGGGAGCCGGACGGTGACGGCTATGTTCGAGAACACCGCCGTGGCGCGGAGACACTGTATCATTATCGATGCCGGACACGGCGGGGAGGACGGCGGAGCGACCTCCTGTAAAGGAAGGCTGGAAAGTACATACAATCTGGAAATTTCCCTACGACTGAATGATCTTATGCACCTTCTGGGCTATGACACCCGGATGATCCGCACCACGGACACAGCCGTCTACACAAAAGGGGAGACCATCGCCCAGAAAAAGGTTTCCGACTTGAAAGAGCGGGTGCGGATTGTCAATGAGACGGAAAACGCTCTGCTGCTGAGCATCCACCAGAACAATTTTTCCGACAGCCGATACAGCGGTGCACAGGTATTTTACGCCGGAACAGGAGGCAGCGAGCAGCTGGCGAAAATGCTGCAGGACAAACTGGTCACTACCCTGAACCCCGGCAGCAAACGAAAGAGCAAGAAAAGCGACGGCGTTTATTTGATGGAGCATATTGACTGCACAGGTGTTCTTATTGAATGCGGTTTCCTGTCTAATGCAGAGGAGGAGGCGAAGCTGAGGAGCGGTGCATACCAGAAAAAACTATGCTGTGTCATTGCCGCTGCCGTCAGCCAATACCTTTCGAACACTTGACCGAATTGGATTTCGCTGGTATAATAGAGAAAAGAGTGAAAGAAGGACTGCCCAATGGATATCTCCATTTCCCAGATGATGCGGATGCAGCAGGCGCTGTTTGAACCTCATAAGGACAGCTGGCTTCCCATGGAGCCGGAGTACGGCAAGGATTTTATCCTTTTCATGGTGGAGGAAATCGGGGAGGTCATTTCCATTGTGAAGAAAAAGGGGAGTGCCGCTATCATGGAAGATGACGCTGCCAGAAAAGCATTTCTGTCGGAGATGGCGGATGTTTTGATGTATTATCACGATGTCCTGTTGCGATATCACGTCACCCCGGAGGAAATCTCGGAGATCTTTGCTGCCAAACACAACTATGATTTGGGCAGGAACTATGAGCAAGAATATAAGGAGCAATACAATGGCTAAGACAAAGACGGTTTTTTTCTGCACCAACTGCGGCAATGAGACCCCCAAGTGGATGGGGCGCTGCCCCAGCTGCGGAGCTTACAACACCATGGAGGAGCATGTAGAGAAACCGGTGGCTGCTGGCAAGGCAAAGCCAGCCCCAGTAGGCATGAGCCGCAAACCCCAGCGCATCCGGGATGTCACCAGCGACGGAGAGATTCGATTTTCCACCGGAATGGGAGAACTGGATCGGGTTCTTGGCGGCGGTGCGGTTGCCGGCAGCTTGGTTCTGGTGGGCGGGGCACCGGGTATTGGCAAGTCAACGCTGCTGCTGCAGATCTGCAGCAGTCTGTGTGCGGGACGGCGGGTGCTGTACGTCTCCGGCGAGGAAAGCGAGCGGCAGCTAAAGCTCCGGGCAGAGCGTCTCGGTGTGGAACCGGAGGAGCTCTATATCCTTTCAGAAACCAGGCTGTCCGATGTGGTGGAGGCCACTGAAGAAATGAATCCCGATATTCTCATTGTAGACTCCATCCAAACTCTCTATAACGAGGAAAACGAGTCCTCACCGGGAAGCGTCTCTCAGGTGAAGGACTGCACTATGACCATGATGCAGCTGAGTAAGAGCCAGGGAATTACGATTTTTGTGGTTGGACACATCAATAAAGACGGAAATATCGCCGGCCCCAAGGTTCTGGAACATATGGTGGACTGCGTGCTGTATTTTGAGGGTGACCCCAACACCTCCTACCGCCTTCTGCGGGCAGCAAAAAACCGTTTCGGCTCCACCAATGAGATTGGTGTATTTGAAATGCTGGACGCAGGGCTGGCCGAGGTGCCGAATCCTTCTCAGATGCTGTTGGAAGGACGCCCAGAGGGTGCCAGCGGCACCTGTGTGGCCTGTGTCATGGAGGGTACCCGTCCGGTGCTGGCTGAGGTCCAGGCGCTGGTGACTAAGACAACCTTCAATGTGCCCCGCCGGGCAGCTGACGGCTTTGATTTCAACCGGGCGGTTCTGCTCATGGCTGTTGCCGAAAAGAGGGCAGGAATGAAGCTGAATGTTTTTGACGCATATATTAATGTGATCGGCGGGCTGCGGTTGGACGAACCAGGGGCAGATTTGCCTGTTGCCCTGGCTGTCGCGTCTTCCTACCGGGATGTGCCTATTTCGGACGATTTGGTCGCGATAGGGGAGGTGGGGCTGACAGGTGAGATCCGCGCTGTGTCACACTTAAATCAGCGCATGGCCGAGGTTGCCCGGTTGGGCTTCAAGAAATGCGTCATCCCAAGAAGCGGAGCGGAAAAACTGGATATTCCCAATGGCTTGGCAGTCTATAAGGTGCGAAATTTGAGGGAGGCAATTGAGGTGGTTTTGTAAGAAAATCCGATAAAACCGAAAAAGCAACGAGAAGTTGACATATAAAAAGCAAAAAATATCAAAAAGTAGGAGCTTATGCTCCTGCTTTTTGATGCGGTAGAGAAGAAGATTACAGAAAATATCCAATCAGTATGCCAATCAGCAGGCATATTGCGCCGACGATCAGATATTCCACCGGATTTCTGATGTATCGGGTTCGGTAAACTTTTTTTACAACCGGCTTTTCCACATACTGGATCTCCGGCGGCTGCTTGACGACACGTTCCACAACCTTTTCAACCACTTTTTTCACCGGTTTTTCCTGGATCTTCTCCACGGTTTCTACGGTTTTGATGACAATAGGTGGCCTGCGGTAGACCATCCTGCGGCCTGTTGCAAGATATTCTACGTCAGAATCCAGCAAATCAGCCAACTGAATAAGCTTAATGGTGTCCGGGCTGGCCAGGTCGTTTTCCCATTTGCTGACAGCTTGGCGGGATACGCCCATCGCATCGGCAAGCTGCACTTGGGATAAATTCTGCTCTTTTCGAAGCTCTGTTATGCGTTCTCCTATCGACATATCCCAATTTTCTCCTGCAATAATCTGTCAATTTTCAGTTGCTATCTACATTATTATCTATTTTATCTGAAAAGTCAAGTTTAGAGAGAGGATTGGCTTCTGCAGCGATCTTCAGTTCCGTGTTTTCAATGTGGGTATAGATTTGGGTAGTGTTCAGATTTTCGTGTCCCAGGACTTCCTGAACTGTCTTTACATCCACGCCGCCGGAGAGCATCATGGTAGCTGCGGTATGGCGCAGTTTGTGAGCGGAATACTGTGTGGAATCCAATCCGGCTTGCAGCAGAGCCTTTTTCACCAGCCTGTGAACGGCGGTAACGCTGATTCGGTTATTATCCCGGGACCCGAACAGTGCCCGATTGTCCGTCAACACCTTTTTATTCCGCTCCGGAAGATAGGCGTCGATGGCCTTCCGGCACGCAGAACCGAAGTAGACGAATCGTTCCTTGTTTCCTTTGCCGATGACCCGGATCCTGTCCTCATAAACGTCCGTCAGATTCAGATTTACCAGCTCGCTGCGGCGGATTCCGCAGTTGAGAAACAGCATCAAAATCGCGTAATCCCGCTTTTCGTTAGGGCCGGAGACGGAGCTTAGCAGTGCGGCAGACTGTTCCATCGTCAGATATTTAGGAAGGCTTTTGCGCAGTTTGGGATACTCCAGGTCAGCCACAGGATTCTCTTGCAGCTGTTTGGTTCTTGTTGTTAGATATTTATAGAAGGATTTGATTGCAGACAGCTTTCGGGCCCGGGCTGCCGGAGAAATGCCGT
Organism: Faecousia sp.; assembly: GCA_051867075.1. Taxonomy (GTDB): domain Bacteria; phylum Bacillota; class Clostridia; order Oscillospirales; family Oscillospiraceae; genus Faecousia. The sequence goes on from JBJDYG010000033.1 coordinate 115,416, forward strand.
ACTCCGGCGCAGCGGAATCGGGGTTGATGGCTCTGTCATTGGCAAGGTAGGACAGAAAATCAAAAATGTCGGAAGTATCAATTTCCCGAATAAAATCAATATCAATATCCTTAATATCAATATCGTCCAAATTTGTGGTCATGGGCATATCGTTGCGCATGAGTTTCAAAAACCGAAGGAACATCCTCAGATCCAGGTAGTATTCCGAAACGGTCAGCTGGGACTGGCCCTTTATGTTTTCGTGATAGACGAGAAAATCCCGAAGAATCTGCGGACAATCGTGGTAGCGCTGCATAAAAAGTCCTCCTGTGAAAGGTGTTTTAACATATGAGCATTTTTTGTACAAAATGACGAAAGCCTTGCTGCGGAAGTTTTTTCTGGGCTTTGCCAACGATCCGGATATCTATTCGGATATGAGCCGCTTTTCAGAATATTCATACTGTGAAGCCGACGTGGATGCCCGTTGGGAAAAGCAGCAGAAGCTGGGGTGGATTTATTTGGCTGTGATTCTGAATCAGATTCCCATCGGGAAAGTGATTTTAAAGGACATCGACGCAGAAAAACAGCAATGTGCCTTAAGAGTACACTTGAGGAATAATTCTGTCAAGAATCACGGCTACGGGACCCAGGCGGAAATCCTGACCCTGAAATACGATTCAACGTTCTTGACATGAAAACGGTATTCGCAAACGCCATTCAAAAAAACGCAGCCAGCATGTCTTGGAAAAGGCCGGATTTTCGGAGACGCACAGCGATGAACAGTTCGTCGATTACAGATGCGATAAGAAAACCTGGGACGTTTGCCAGAAAACCGAAAAAACGCATGCCGATCGGAATACCTATCGGAGAAACCTTGATACAGGATCATTATAGCACAGCTCTGCTTCGAACGCAACAAAATTTTTATTTTGTTGCGTTCAATCCGTCTGGCATCAGGAGGCCCACAACATTGGCGAACCAACCTCTGGGACCGGAATCTTCCCTTCCGGAGGTTGAAAAGCTGTGTCGGATCGCTTTGGTCAGCAAATTCCCAGCTGACCGCTCTGTAATTTTTTCAAAATCCATCTTTACTTTTTTAGAAATTCTCTGTAGAATGGTGTCAGGAATCAAATCCGAACAGGAGGAATTCAATATGAGCGTAAAGAGAATCGGTGTACTGACCTCCGGCGGCGACGCCCCGGGTATGAACCCCTGCGTCCGTGCGGTCGTCCGTACTGCTCTGTATCACGGGCTGGAATGCTATGGCATCCGTCGTGGCTGGAACGGCCTGATCACCGGCGATATTGTCCGGCTGGATGAAAAGAGCGTTTCCCACACCATCAATCGGGGCGGCACCATCCTGTATACTGCCCGCAGCAAGGAGTTTATGACCGAGGAAGGCCAGCGCCGGGCGGTTTCCACCTGCAAGTTTCTGGGGCTGGACAGCATTATTGCCATCGGCGGCGACGGTACCTTCAGGGGCGCTCTTGCGCTGAGCAAGTACGGCATCAACGTCATCGGCATTCCTGGCACCATTGACAACGATATCTCCTGCACCAATTACTGCATCGGCTTCGATACTGCCGCCAATACCGCCATTGAGTGCATTGATAAGCTCCGCGATACCATGCAGTCCCATGAGCGCTGCTCGGTAGTGGAAGTCATGGGACGAAACGCTGGATACCTGGCAATGTATGTCGGCCTGGCTGTCGGCGCCACCGCTGTTCTGGTCCCAGAGGAACCCATTGATTTCGATCGGGACGTGATCGAGAAAATTCGTCAGGCCCGTTTCAATGGCTTCACCCATTACATGATCGTGGTTGCGGAGGGCGCCGGTTCCGCTGCCGATATTGCAGCGAAGATCAAAGACGCTATCGACCTTGATCCCCGGGTGACCGTTCTGGGCCATATCCAGCGCGGCGGCTCCCCTACCGGCCGCGACCGTGTCAATGCCACTAAGATGGGCTATCTGGCTGTGGAGCTGCTGCTGCAGGGTAAGACCAACCGCATCGTCTGTACCCACGACGGCAATTTTACCGACGTGGACATCAGTGAGGGCCTCGACATGAAGAAGGGGATCCAAAAGATGGAAGTGGATGTGCTGGCCGCTATGACCGGTATCTGATACGCTAAAACTGCCTGTGAGCAATCACAGGCAGTTTTTTGATAAAGAAAGTGAATAATTATTTTCCCGTCAATCCCAGCAATGATCCAATGCCGCCCAGCAGTACCAGCAGATCGCCAAATGACCACTCGTCGAGATTTTTGTAATCCGGCACTGTAATGGCCGCACCCTTGCTGACAGTCATGGTGCTGTCACAATCTTTTTTGCTGTCGATTCCCATTAAAACCGCAAAGTCCTTTGTCCGTATGCAAAATCCCTCGTCTGCCGGCGTGAGATTCAGGGCAATTGGCTCTTTTTCCGGGAGATGCAGGAGCATGTCCCCATTATCCGGATCCCAGTTGTAAGCAATGACCTGATACCCCAGGACAATGGTCTCCTCATGGGAGCCGTCAGCTCGCCGGGGGCTGACTTTGAAGGAAAAGGCACTGCCCTCCCCGTTTTCCTGCTTCTCTACGGCGAAGGACACTTCGCTTTCACTGGAATCCAACCCCAATTTCAGATCCAGGATAATCCAGTCCTCCCCTGCCTTGCCGACACAGTGGGCACTTACCAGTGTCTTTTCATAAAGGTAAAAAGATGCGGTGATCTCTCCGTGAGACAGGTCGCCGCTGTCCAGCAGGCTGCCCAAGAGACTGCCTACCTGTTCACCGCTGGCTTTGTAGTCGATGCGGCAGCATTCCCGGGACTCTCCGTCCACTGTGATTTCTTCCCTGCTGATGTCGCTTTTCAGCGCAAGCACTCCCAGCATCAGCAGACGGATGTCCTCCTGCCGGATGTCCGGCAGCTTGGGTAGCTGACGGGAACGGTTCATGTATGCCTGTAGTTTTGCCACAGAAGAATCCCATTTGCCGAGAGTCGCGCTGGGAATCAGCCGGGACAGCATCGGAAAGGAACGGACGTCGGAAGAAAATGTATCGTAAGTAATGCCATAATAGCCGCCTCCCAGCAGATCCTGGGAGGTGATCGCGGCAAAATTCCGATCAAGGTAGGCCGATACATTCAGAGTGCTCCCCTCCATGATGACGGCACCCTCAGCAAAAATCTGATTTGTGTTCAAATCTGTCTGCACCTGCATGTCGTATTGGACACCGTCGGAGACGGTCAGCGACAGCATGGTGGTGTTCTTCCCGTTTTCGTCATACCCTGCGGCGAGGATCCGGATGGGACTTTCCTCCCAACGCTTTTCCAATTTGGTTAACGCATCAGGAATCGCCGCGGACAGTGCGGCTTTCGGGGCAATCATTCTGTTCCAAAACAGAAACGCTGCTGCAGCGAGGAGAAAAATCACAGGAATCAGCAGCAGAAACCATTTTTTTCTTTTCATGGGCATCACAACCTTTCTGAAATTACTATACAATAATTCCGGGCACTCTGTCAATGAAAAACCAAAGGCCAGCCGATTCGGCTGGCCTTTCATGCTTTGGGATGGCATTTTTCATAAACGGATTTCAGCTTCTGGTTGACCATGTGAGTGTAAACCTGGGTGGAGGAAATATCACTGTGACCCATAAGCTCCCGCAACGAACCCAGGTCAGCACCGTTTTCCAGCAAATGCACCGCGAAGCTGTGGCGCAGCGTGTGGGGGGTGATGTCCTTCTCGATACCCGCCTTTTCCTGATAGCTTTTCAGTATCTTCCAAAAGCCCTGACGGCTCATACGCGCACCGCCCACATTGACGAACAGCGCCTGTTCCATCGGATCGTCCACCATGACCATCCGAACCTCTTTTAAGTATACACCAAGCGCCCGGAGAGCTGCGGGATACAGCGGAATCACCCGGGACTTTTTTGCGCTGCTGCATTTGACAATGCCCAGCTCCAGATTCACGTCCTCGACGTTTAGATCAATCAGCTCTGTGACACGGATGCCGGTGGCGTACATCACTTCCAGCATGGCCTTATCCCGCAGACCCTTGGCATCCAGACCTGAGGGCTGCGCCAGCAGCAGCTCAACCTCCTTACCGGTGAGAATCTGAGGCAACTTCTTCTCTCCCCTGTCCACATGGATCTCTCCGCTGACGGGAGATTCCTCCAGGAAACCGGTGGAGACCACATAGGCGTAGAAATTCTTCAGGCTTGCCAGCGTCCGGGAGACGGTGGCGCCGGACTTACCTTCAACGCGCAAATGACTCAGATAGTCGCTGATATTCAGTTGGGAGGCATCCAGAATGTCCACGTTTTCGCTGTTTTGCAGCCACTCGGTAAACTGCCGAATATCCCGCATGTAGGAGCAAACCGTGTTGGTGGATGCCTGCTTTACCTTCGTCAGGTAGGTTTCATAGGCATGAATCAAGTCCAGCATGAATCAGCGTACCCATATGTCCTTTCTATCCGTGTATCAATCCCGCCAGAAACGGCGAAATCAGTCGAAAATCAACGCTTCCGATCAGTGCACACATACAAAGCATTCCGGCTGCCTCAAGGCTGCAGAAACGCTTCCGCCCGGTCAGATGCCGCAGCCAATACAGGTACAGCAGCGGTGCGGTCAGGCTGGTACTGAAAGAAAGAAGCCACCGGATCAGCCATCCGGCGGAGCCCCCACACTGCGTCAGGCCAAGGGAAACGAAGGAAAACACGAACGCTTCCCCGAAGCACACCAACAGCAGAAGCCGTGGCTCGGAAATGTAAACCGCAAATGCGGAAAACAGAAAAGGAAATATGGTCACACACAGCAGACCGGCGATCGACACGGGCCTGAAAAGGGCGCCGCGCATCAAAGAATCAAGAGAACTGCCTGCCGAGCGAAAAACGTATGCGCCGGACAGAAGCCCGGCGATCCAGCAGAATGCAAGAATCAGGAAGCAGCACTTGCGCCACCAAACCGGCAGATTCCGATGGAAAAACTGTGCCATGAAACGGGTCACCTCCTTCGGTATGGAATCAGCAGAGGTGTACATGGCACAGGTATATACTGAACCTATATTGAATACACCCATACTATACTCCAGAATTTACAAAAATTCAAGCTATTTTAGTGAAATCAGGAATTTTTGTAGATTATGACAAGATTTATGTTAACATTTTTATGTAAACCATGTCAACTGGGTTGCTGTTTTTCTTTATCATTTTCAACTATTTGACAATATCTTGGGACAAAAGCAGATTCGGCGCACTAAATATTGATTCTGCAATTTTTCCTGCAATCCATCTGTAGTGGGTAAATTTCATTTACCCACTATTTCAATTTGTACACATTAACGATGCGGCACTTTGATTTTTGTCCGCTTTCTTCCTCCACTCTGCCGCAATCCCAGCAATGCCGCAGCCGCGCTGCCTCCCAGTACCAGCAGTGCGGTTATCCCGACGGCACTGTACTGTCCACCGAAAAACAGCGCCGTAATGGACATCAGAATGGCAAAATAGATTGCCCCGGACACACCGCATACCAGCAGCCTCTGCCGCTTGATTCCTCTGAAAGAGACCATGGCCCCTGTAAAAGCCGACAGTACTGTCAGGACCATGATGCCATAGCCGATTTTTTCCACGGGAATCGTCTCTGATTCCACCAGCTTTGCCAGCACCGCCGCCAGAATCAGCGTCGCCCCCAGACTGAATAACGCCCCGACAGCCAGGCCTGCCGGTAAAGACATAGCTCTGCCTGTGGGTTTTCGATTGACAACCATTCCCCTCTCCCCTTTCGCTCAAGCCTATTCAGCTTTTGGAGGAAAAAGAACTCCGCCAATAAGACGCTGCGACACTTTGTACAAGGCCAAGAGATGCAAACCCCCGGCTTACGGGAAGCCGGGGGTTGACGGTGTCCTATGGAATTATTTCAGCTTCACAGCAGTGCCGTAGGCAATGACCTCGGCAGCACCCTGCATAACGGCGGACGAGCCAAACCGGATGTTTACAATGGCATCCGCGCCTATGGCGGTAGCCTCGTCCACCATCCGTTTGGTAGCTATCTGACGGGCTTCCACCAGCATTTCGGTGTAACCGGTGATCTCACCGCCCACCAGTGTTTTCATGCCGGCCATGAAGTCCTTACCGAAATTCTTGGACTGCACCACGGTTCCTTTTACAAGTCCCAGCGCTTCGATTTCCCGTCCGGGAACATGATCAATATTGAGCAGCAGCATCTTCTTCTCCTCCTTCAATTTCTTTCAATCGTTTTTTTAATAATATCCAGACAGGGATTACCATCCCCAAATCCAGCACAGAAAAAACCAGCAGCACCGCCCCTGCAAAACCCTCCACGTGGCAGAACCATCGAAGCAACAGCATCAGGGCGGCAGGCACAATCAGCATCAGCGTGGATACTGTGGCGCTCTGGACGGCGTCATTGCGCCGTTTTGTCTGCGGATCAATATTTTTTTGCATCTTCTTCCTCACCGCCTTCGATTTCTTTCAGGCGCTGGCGCAGCGCCGCCAGAACACCCACGATCACGGCGACAATAAACAGGCCGTAAACGATCAGAAACACCATCCCGATGGTATCTCCCAGTGCTTCTCCCACCACAGGATACAGGAAGGCCGCCAGATAGATGCCAAGGATTGCGATAATTACCGCCGCGCTGATGATGGGGCCTCGTTTTTTCTTCTTGTCAATAATGTCTCGCATCGTCAATCTCTCCTTTTCCGATTTCCCGAATTCGCTGTGTCAGTGCCAGAATCACTCCGGCACCCACGAATGCGCAGATGCCGACGGTGAGCCACAAAAAAGCCGCCGGAGGCGCGTCCGCCGGGGACGTGCAGTATGCCCACAAGATCAGGGCGCATATCCCAGCCATCATCGCAACCATGATAACCGTCACCATAACCGGAGCCACATAACGAATCCGGACATCCTGGGATTGCTTATTCCGGAAGGAGGTTCCGCCTTTTTCCATTTCCTCCATCCGGGCAAGGATTTCTCCGGCATCCAGACACGACACTGGAATCTCCTCCCCCAGCAGCTCCTGACATAGCAGCATGGACTGCTCCAGGTTCTGCTTTTCCCGTTCCAGGGTAACAAGATGCCGACGCATTCCGTCGCCAAGGGTATGGGTGCCGCTGAGCATCTGGCGAATCTCCCCGATGGGAACGCCCAGCTTTCGCAGGAGCTTGATCCGCCGCAGGGTTTCCACTTCCGCTTCCCCGTAATCCCGGTAGCCGTTTTCTGCGTTCCGCCGGGGTGACAGGAGACCCTGCTCCTCATAGAAACGGATATTCTTTTTCGTGATTCCCGCCAGAGCTTCCACCTCGTTGATTTTCACGGCTCTCCCCGCCTTTCCTGAAGATCAGTATAAACCATCCACCAAGGGGAAAGTCAACCCCTTTTTTGCAGAAAAATGAAAAGACATCAAAAATGCCGGGGCGGGCAAAGCCCGACCCGGCACGTTTCTCAGTTACACCTCAACGTCAACGTTGGGTGTTTTGCGCTTCTGCTGTTCCTCGGTGACGGTGCGGAATTTCATCCGGGTCTCCCGGATCTCCGCCAGCGCCTTGGAGACAACCTCCTCCGTCTGCCGGAGGGACTCGTCCATATAGGCGTTGCCAGCCTTGCGCAGCTGGTCAATCTTGGCCTGCGTCTGCCCCACCAGTTCCTCGCTGCGCTTCTTAGCCTCGGCATAAATGGCTTCCTTAGTGACCATCTGCCTCGCCTGCTCCTGTGCCTGCCGCAGAATCCCTTCCGCCTCCCGGCGGGCCTGGGAAATCAGCTCGTTGCGGGATTCCACAATGGTACGGGACTGCTTCAGCTCAGCGGGCAGCTGGGCAATGATCTCATCCAGCATATCCAAAACCTTGTCCCGTTCCAGAATGCACTTGTCGGCTGCCAGAGGCATGGACCGGGCATCCTGCACCATGTCGTACAATGCGCCAATGATGTCTTCGCTATTACGATCGCTCATGTTCATTTTCCTCCTTGAACGGATAGTTTCCTTTGCTCAATCCTCTGCTGAAAGTCCGGAATAATCTCCCCCGGCAAAAAATCCGAAAGATCGACCCCGTAGGTACCCAGCTCTTTCACCGCGCTGGAACTAAGATACATATACTCGCTGGAAGCCGTCAGGAACATGGTGTCAAGCTCCGGGTTAATCTTGTGGTTAATCAGCGCCATCTGAAACTCATTCTCAAAGTCGGAGCCGGCCCGCAGGCCCTTGAGGATGACACAGCTTCCCCGGCGGCGGGCGTAGTCTGCCAGCAGCTCGGCGGAGCAGTCCACCTCCACGTTGTGAAGATCCCCTGTGACCCGGCGAATCAGTTCTGCCCGTTCCTCCTGAGTAAACATGGGATTCTTTCCTGCGTTGACCATAACGCACACGATGAGTTTGTCGAAAATATTCGCCGCACGGCGTATGATATTCAAATGACCGCTGGTAATCGGGTCAAAGCTGCCCGGATAAATTGCGATTTTCATACCTTATTCCTGACTGCCGGTGTCTTTTCTGAAAAATGTCAGCAGAATCTTTCCATACGAATAGTCCCGGGAGCGGGTGTAGCCGGGAAAAACCCAAGGCAGTTCCTTCCCCAACGGGCGCTCTGTGACTATTATACCACCGGAAAGCAAAATGTCAATTTCGGTGATGCGATTTAGGGAATTTTCCAAAAAAACTTCCGCGTAGGGTGGGTCAAGGAAGATGATGTTAAATTGTTCCCTGCAGCGGTTCAAATAATCCATGTAATCACTGCGAATGACAGCCGCGTCCTCCTGCAGCCGGGTGCGTTTCAGGTTTTCCCGGATAAGTTTACAGGCATCCTCCCGGGCATCCACGAATACGGCGCTCTTTGCGCCCCGGCTCAAGGCTTCAATTCCCAGCTGTCCGGTACCGCCGAAGAGATCCAACACCTTTGCGCCGGGAATGTCGAACTGAATCACGCTGAACAGTGCCTCCTTCACCCGGTCGGTGGTGGGACGGGTCAGCATTCCCTCCGGGGCCTTGAGCTGAACACCCCGGGCTTTTCCTGTAATCACACGCATTATTCTTCCCCCTTCTCGTGGAAATGATGATAGACAGCAGCAGCGGCGTCTTTGGGGAGCAGGCGTTCCAGCTCCGGCAGGGTTGCCTGGCCGATGGCGGAAAGGGATTTGAACTGCTTCAGCAACTCCAGCTTCCGCTTGGGCCCAATGCCGGGAATGCCGTCCAGCTCCGAATATCGCAGACGTTTGCTTCTGAGCTGGCGGTGATAGGTAATGGCAAAGCGGTGGGTTTCCTCCTGAATCTGCCCGATGAGGGAGAAAATCGCCTGATTGTTGTCGATGCGGATCTCCTGCCCCTCTGGGGTCACCAGTGCCCGTGTACGGTGCCGGTCATCTTTCACCATGCCGAACACCGGAAAATGCAGCTCCAGCTCTTCTAGAGCGGCCACAGCCACCTTGGCATGATTTACGCCGCCGTCGATAAGAAGCAGATCCGGTGCTTCGTCAAAACCCTTATCCCCCGCCTTATAGTGAGCAAAGCGGCGCTTCACCACCTGGTGCATGGAGGCGTAGTCGTCCTGGTCAGTCAGCCCCTCCAGCTTAAAGCGTTTATAGTCGCTCTTTTTTGGCCTTCCATCCTGGAATACCACCATACTGGCGACGATATCCGTTCCGGAAATGTTGGAGATATCAAAGGATTCCATCCGCCGGGGTGTGGAAACCGCTAGCATTTTCCCAAGGAGGGTCAAGGTTGCGCTGACCCGTTCTTCCTTACCGGTAACCCGCTCCGCCTCTTCAAAGGCGTTTTTGCAGGCCAGCTCCACCAGCCGCACATTGTCTCCACGCTGAGGGACATGGAGCTTGGGAAGGCGTCCGTACCGCTGCTCCAGAAGCTCTGCGAACAGCTCGCTGTCCTCGATTTCAAAGGGAAGCAGCACCCGTTTGGGGGCAAGCCCCCGGCTTAAGTAGAACTGCTTGAGCAGGCTGGAAACGGCTTCCTCTTTATCGTCGGGTCTGGGAAATACCTCGTAATCCTTGTCAAGCAGATTGCCTCCGGAAAAATGGAGTACGGCAAAGCACCCCTTTGCCTCGGTTTCCCCGTAGCCCACAACATCTGTGTCCGCGAGAGTACCTGCCGTTACCAGCTGCTTCTGCCCCAGATTCTCCACAGCCGTCAGCCGGTCTCTCAGGCTTGCCGCAAGTTCGAATTCCAGGTTTTCCGCTGCCGCAAGCATCTGCCCTTTGATCTGTTCCGCCACGGTTTTGTAGTTGCCTTTCAGCAATTCCCGGGCCTGCAGCATAGTTTCGCGGTACTCGGTGCAGCTTTTGCTTTCCTGACACCAGCCGGCGCACTGGTTCATGTGGTAATTCAGGCAAGGGCGCTCCTTGCCGATGTCCCGGGGAAACTGCTTATGACAGCCGGGAAGTTTCAGCGTCAGACGAATGGCCTCCATCACGTCATGGGTCACTGACCGTCCCCCGTATGGCCCATAGTAATCTGCGCCGTCTTCTGCAAGCTTGCTCACCATGGTGATGGTGGGATAGATGTCTTTCATATTCAGCCGCAGATAGGGATAACCCTTGTCATCCTTTAAAAGGATGTTGTATTTGGGCATATACCGCTTAATCAGCGAACATTCCAGCACCAGCGCTTCAAATTCAGAAGCGGCAACGATGACGTCAAAATGGTGGATTTTACTCACCATGAGTCGGGTTTTCGGGGTATGAGAGGCCGTGTCCTGAAAATACTGGCTTACCCGGTTTTTCAGTTTTTTTGCCTTACCCACATAGATGACCTTATCGGTCTTATCCCGCATGATGTATACTCCGGGGGCATAGGGCAAGGAAAGGGCTTTTTCTTTCAGTTCGTCAAAGGTCATTGGGTTCCCTCACTGTTATTGACACTGCAGACCGGGGCAAGTCCACCCTGCAATACCGACTGTAAAAAGTACCGCCCCAATGCGTTTGGGGCATTGAGGCGGTTAAGTAAAGCAAATTAATAAACGTCCCTCTGGAGCAGCGCATCCAGCGCGTTCACAGCAGCCTCAGCATCCGCTCCGACGGCACTCAGGGTCACGGTAGAGCCGGTAACGACACCCAGCGACATGATGCCCAGCAGACTTTTGGCGTTCATCTTGCGGCTGCCGGATTCCAGCCAGATGCTGCTTTCGAATTCGTTGGCCTTCTGCACGAAATAGGTCGCCTGTTTGTTGTGAAGGCCGGATTCACAACGAACCACCACTTCTTTGTTGAACATTTCAAACACACTCCTTTTCATCACACCCGATTGGGTACGACGGGTCTGGATATATGATAGCCATTTTCACCGAAAATGTCAACTATTTTTCGTTCTGTTTTCACAATGCCCTGCCAAAATCTCTCTCTGGAATTGTTGAAAACGTTTCCACTTCCTGATTTTGGAAAACATTATCGAAATTCGGCTATGGTTACACCGTCCTCGCCCTCACCGTAGACGCCCAAGCGAAAGCTTTTGACAAACTTGTTCTTTTTCAAAGACTGCTGGACAGCGGAGCGCAGAGCGCCTGTGCCCTTGCCGTGAATGATCCGAACCGTGCTCAAATTTGCCCGCATGGCTTCGTCCAGATACCGTTCCAAAACGCAGATAGCCTCCACGGTGTCCATGCCCCGCAGATCCACTTCCGTGGGCATGGCAGTCATCTTCATTTCTCTGCCGGAGTGCGCAGGATGGCCGCCCTTGGCCTTGTAGGGATTCTCGTTTTCCAGCAAATATATCTCGTCTGGCTTTGCAGTCAGCTTCAGAATACCGGCTTGAAGCTGATAGGTACCGTCTTTGTTGATGGCGAGGACACTGGCCTTTGTACCCAGCTTAAGAAGCTCCACGGTATCCCCCACCAGAATGCCCCGGGTAGGTTTAGGACGCTCCTTTTGGGGCTGTGAAGCACGAAGCTTGTCCTCTACCTCGTTCAGATTCCGGCGCAGCTCCGCCTGGCGCTGGTTGATGCCGCTTACGTCAGCGCTGTCGGTAAGCTGTTTACGCAGGGCTTTCAGCTCTTCGGAGGCGATGTTGGCAGCGGCACGGGCTTCCTCGATGATGTGCTGCGCCTCCCGGCGGGCGGACTCCATGGCCTTTTCCTTCTCCCTGCGGAGCTGCTCGTGGTATTCCTCACTCTGCTGCTTGATTTTGGCAGTCTCCTGCTTCAGACGCTCAGCCTCCTGACGGGCAAGCTCCATCTGCTGGCGCTGCTGCTCCAGCTGGGACAGCACATCCTCAAAGTCCTTGTCGGACTTGTCCACCAGGTCATCAGCCTCTTTCAGAATGTCCTCGGAAAGTCCCAGCTTCCGGGAAATGGCAAATGCGTTGGACTTACCGGGGATGCCGATAAGCAGCTTGTAGGTCGGACGAAGGGTCTCCACGTCAAACTCGCAGGAAGCGTTGATGACTCCTTTGGTGCGCATGGCGTAGAGCTTTAACTCGGCGTAATGGGTGGTGGCAACCACCCGGCTGCCCATTTTCCGGCAGAATTCGATGATAGCAGTTGCCAGCGCCGCGCCCTCGGCAGGGTCGGTGCCTGCGCCAAGCTCGTCGAACAGCACAAGTGTGCGGTCGTCGCATTGGGCGACCACATCCACAATGGTGCGCATATGGCTGCTAAAGGTGGACAAACTTTGGGCAATGGACTGCTCATCGCCGATATCCGCGAGAATGGCATCAAAAGTGGAAAGAACACTGCCATCCCCTGCCGGAATATGCAGGCCGCACTCCGCCATCAATGTCAGCAGGCCGACGGTTTTCAGGGTGACGGTCTTGCCACCGGTGTTGGGACCGGTGATGATCATGGTATCAAAATCCGTGCCCAGCCGCAGGGAAATGGGCACCACGGTTTTGGGATCAATCAGGGGATGCCGTGCATTGCGCAGCTCCACCCTGCCCTGATCGTTCATGATCGGCGCCCAGGCACGCATCCGGTAGCCCAGCTTGGCCTTGGCGAAAATCACGTCCAGCTGTACCAGCATCCGGTAGTTTAAGTCGATGGCTTCCCGGTAGGCGGCAGCTTCGCTGGAAAGCTCCGCCAGAATACGCTCGATTTCCTTCTTTTCCTTCAGTTCCAGCTCCCGCAGGGCGTTGTTGGCGTTGACGGCGGACATAGGCTCCACAAAATAGGTGGAACCCGTGGCAGACACGTCATGCACCAGACCCGGCACGTCGTTCTTGCACTCACTTTTCACCGGCACAACGTAGCGTCCTTGCCGGATGGTGATGATCGGCTCCCGGAGGAACTTGGAATAGGCCGGTGAGGAAATCACCTTTTGCAGGCTGTCCCGGATTTTCCCTGACTGTATGCGCATATGCCGGCGGATATCGGCCAGCGCCGGGGAGGCATTGTCCGCGATTTCCTCCTCGGAGAGGATCGCGCCGAAGATTTTATCCTCTAAGTATTTGTTTGGGCTGAGCGCCTGAAACAGCGTATCCAGCACAGTCTGCTTGTCATCCTCAGCAACATATCCCTTGATATTCCGGGCGCAGCGGAGAATACCCGCGATACGCAGCAGCTCCACGGGCTGCAGACAGCCGCCGCGATCGGCCCGTTCCAGAGACGCGGAGCAGTCGGTGACATCTCCGAACACGGGGTTGCCCTTCCGGGTGCACAGATCGGAAGCGGCGGTGGTCTGATTCAGCATCAGCTCCACTTCCTCCAGGTCGGAGTTTGGACGAAGCCGCAGGCAGGCTTCCTTGCCCCCTTCGCTTCCGGCGCACTCCGCAAGAAGCTGCAAAACCTGGTCCAGTTCCAGCTTCAGAAGTGATTTTTCATATAATTCTGACATGGTTATCTCCTAATGTTATATCAATCTAAAATAGGTTTCCAGCCGCGCCAGAGCGTCCTCAAGGGTACTGTCCTCTCTGCAAACAGCGGATAATATTGCTTTCAATTTCAATTTTCATGATACATGATATGTCATTGAAACAGTGATTTATAAAAGTCCAGCGCGGAAAATCCCCGTTCCAGCTGGGTAGCTAAGTAGGCTTCCGTCAGCTTTGAAAGAGCATCCATGGTTTCCTCTCCGATCTGAAAGGAAAACAGCTTTTTCGGGTCACACAAACAGATATAGCGCATAGCTTCCAGCATGGAAGGCGTCACCGGCATTCGGATACCGTTGGACTCCGGACTGCGGCAGTTGCGGCATTCCAGCTGTCCCGCCGACAGGTCAAACCGCTCCGGGGTCTGGCTGCCGCAGATGTGACAGCCGAACAGATCCGGAGTGTAGCCGGAAAGGCAGGCAGCGCGAAGCTCGAACACCGCCTTGATCTGGCTTTCCGGCAAGTCCAGTTTGGAAAGAGCGTACAGGCAGTTGAGAAGCAGGGACTGCAGCTCCGGGTTCGGCAGATCCTCCTGAGACAGCACCTCAGAAACCTGAGCAAAATAGGTGCCCAAGGACAGCTTGGTCAGATCCCGGCGCAGCGGCGTAAACAGTTCGATGGACTGCGCTTCGTTGATGGTGTACTGTCCCCGGTATTCAAACAAAGTGAATTCCCCATAGACCAGAAGCTGGCACGGGGCAATCAGGGGACTGTTTTTCCGCCGCAGTCCCCGGGCTTTTACCGTCAGTTTGCCGTGGCAGCGGGTCAGCAGGGTCAGCAGGGCATCTTTGTCATTGTAGTCCGTGACTCTGAGGACGATGCCCTGAATCGTCAAATACATGCTTTCCCTCCGTTTTGTACTTACAGTACATGAGATAGGCCTCCGGTGCTCCGGTTTCCATAAATAGCTGCCAGTAATCCATGGCGTTCATAGACATCCCTCCCGAAGGTAGGGTTTGCCGCACCACAGAAATTTACCACTGGAAATTATTCGCTGTAGCCGAAATTGCGCACCAGAAAGTCGCTGTCACGCCAGTTTTCCTTAACCTTCACCCAGGTAGTCAGGTATACTTTGGTACCCATAAACTTCTCACAGTCAGTCCGGGCCATGGAGGAAATCTTTTTCAGCATGGCGCCGTTCTTGCCGATGATGATGCCCTTATGGCTAGCCTTTTCGCAGTAAATTGTGGCATCGATGTCAATAATTCCATTGTCCCGTTCGGAGAATTTGGTAATCTCCACGGCAGTACCGTGGGGCACCTCCCTGTCGAGACACCATAGCAGCTTCTCCCGGATAATCTCCGCCATCACCTGCCGCTCGGGCTGGTCGGTGGTGACATCCTCTGGAAACAGGAAGGGACTTTCCACGGCGTGTTTTTCGCAGGTTTCCAGCAAATCCTCCACTCCGTCGCCGGTCTTGGCAGAGATGGGGATAATGGCATCGAAAGCTGCCGCCTGGGAATAGACGGCAATGACCTCCAGCAGCTTGTCCTTTTCCACGGTATCGATCTTATTAATAGCAAGAACGGCAGGGCAATGGCTGCTTCTGATTTTTTCGATCAGCCCTTCCTCCTGCGGACCGATGGAAGCAATGGGCTCCACCACAAGGATGGTCAGATCCACGTCGGCAATGGATTCCCGGGCCACATTCACCATGTAATCGCCCAGCTTGGTACGTGCCCGATGGTAGCCGGGGGTATCCACAAAGACAAACTGGGTGTCCCCCCTCGTGACGATGCCGCAGATGCGGTTGCGGGTGGTCTGGGGTTTGTTGGATACGATGGCGATCTTCTCGCCAACAAGGTAATTCGTCAAAGTGGACTTGCCTACGTTGGGACGTCCGGCAATAGTGATCATAGCGGATTTGGTTTTCATAGCTTGCTTCTCCTGATTATTTATTTCAATCCCGGCTCATATTGGGGATAGAGGCGGCGATGGCCTCTTCCCTGCCGCGCATTCTTCTCTTTTCTTCGCCCTCGTCCAGATGGTCGTACCCCAGCAGATGGAGCATGGAATGGATGGTGAGATACCCCACCTCCCGGCGGGTGGAATGTCCAAACTCCTTTGCCTGGGCGACCGCCCGTTCCAGAGACATGCACATATCTCCCAGAGGCACCAGCCCGGTTTCCGGATCCTGAAAATCCGTCCAGTCCATGGGCGGTTCCCCGGCAATGAGCTGGAACATGGGAAAACTCAGCACATCCGTAGGCTTATCCATGTGGCGGCTTTCCCGGTTGACCACCTGAATACCTGCGTCATCCGTCACCAGAACGTTGATTTCACAGGGAACTGAAATTCCTTCGGCATCCAATACTGCGTTGATGCAGGTGCGGATGATGCTTTTGATGGTGAATTTCTGCAGACTCAGCTGCTCGAATACAATATTGATTTTATGTTTCATGTCAATTCTTCCTCTGATGATAACGGCCCTTAAACTGCTGGGTCGGTTTTTTTACTTCCTTTTTCTGTGCGGCCTTTTCATAGGCGTTGATGATTTCCTGCACCAGGGCATGACGCACAACGTCCGCCGCCGTCAGGCGGCAAATGGCAATATCCTTCACACCGTCCAGCACACGGACGGCGTCCTTCAAGCCGGAGACCTTGTCGTCGGGCAGGTCAATCTGGGTCACATCGCCGGTGATGACGATTTTTGAACCGAATCCAAGGCGGGTCAGGAACATCTTCATCTGCTCCCGGGTGGTATTCTGAGCCTCGTCCAGAATTATGAAGCTGTCATCCAGTGTGCGCCCGCGCATATAAGCCAGCGGAGCAACTTCGATGGAGCCGCGTTCCTGATATTTCTGGAAGGTTTCTGCCCCCAGCATGTCGTACAGGGCGTCATACAGCGGCCGCAGATAGGGATCAACCTTATTCTGCAGGTCTCCCGGCAGAAAGCCCAGCCGCTCCCCTGCCTCCACCGCCGGGCGTGTGAGGATGATTCGGTTCACCGTCCGTTCCCGGAAGGCGGCTACTGCAGCGGCAACTGCCAGATAGGTCTTTCCTGTACCGGCGGGACCGACGCCGATGGTGATGGTGTTTTTCATGATGGCCTTCATATAGTTCTGCTGACCGACAGTTTTTGCCTTGATGGGTTTTCCCTTGGCGGTAATGCAGACCACATCCTTCGCCATCTGGGCCACCTGGGCGTCGTTGCCCTCACTGACCAGCGTAATGAGATAGCGTACCCGCTGCTCGTCGATGGTTTCACCTTTGGAAGCCAGCGACAGCAGCCCTTCCAGCGTACGGACGGCTTTATCTGCCATTTCCTCATCTCCGGAAACCCGAAGATCCGTCCCCCGGTTTACTACGCGGACATTGAGAGCCTGCTCAATCCGCTTGATATTTTCATCAAAGGAGCCAAATACCGCAATCAGGTCCTCCACCCGTTCGGCATTGACAATTCGTTCAACCATTTTCCCCATTTGTATCTCCAATCTGTTCTCTGCGGACCCTGCCGATCATTTCCACGCAGGCATACGTTCCTTCCAGCCGGTAAACGCCCCCTGCATCTGTTACCGATTCCGTCTTTCCGAGAATGCTCCCGGCTATCATCTGCTGTTTCAGCAAACCCTCCGCAAACTTCGAAAGCGCGGCTTCTGCCGCGGCTGGCTCCAATGCCATCATTTCCCCTTCGTACGAAGTGTATTCTTCCACACATAGGGAAATGGGCAGACGGAAGTCCCCTGGCAGGGTGATATGATATTGCCTATCCATTCTACCACAACTGTCCGCCAAAATTCCACTGTCTTTCCATAAATTTATGCGTTTTTTTCCGATGATGAGGCTGTATTTTCGTTTGAAAGCGGCAGTCTCACCCGGTACCGTCCATTGTGAAGGTGTCACAGCGGCAATCGTCCGGCTTGTCTGGGCATAAACCTCCCCTTCTGCCCGGGTTGCCTGAATGCAAATGCCGCAGTCAGTGTACCCGGAAATGAGTACATGCCCCGCTTTCACCGCCTGCCCGACACGGCACAGTGGATTGCCCCGAGTGACCGTGGCGGAGACAATAAAACCGTCCCGGGATGCCACGATGCTGCTCACCGCCAAATCCATTTCCTTCACCTGAGGATCTGTCCGCTC
Source organism: Faecousia sp. (assembly GCA_051867075.1). GTDB lineage: Bacteria > Bacillota > Clostridia > Oscillospirales > Oscillospiraceae > Faecousia. Next base: position 133,280 of record JBJDYG010000033.1, read on the forward strand.
CCGCACAGAGATGGTGGCAACGCATCCGGAAGTATTCACCCCCGCCCACTGCAGCTGGGGAAGTGCGGATAACAAAGCGTTTTTCATTTTCTCACTGCGTACTGCCCTGCGGGAAGCGCCGAACCGGATGCCGCTTTCACCGGCAGCCTCCAGGATGAGCCGGGTTGGGACGGTCACATTGCCATCCACCCGCACGAAAAAAATCCGGGTTGGCAGATACATTGCCGCCGCCAGAAACACCCCCAGCCCCACAAGAAGCATGGGCCGTGCCAGCAGCTGTTTCAGCATCCAATAAAGCCCCAGTTGCCGGCAAAGCCGCAAGGTTTCTCCCCGCTTTTCGCAAAGAGCAGCCAGCGCCCGGTAATCCCGCCTGCGCAGTCGGAAGCGGGAGGTCAGGTCGCTGACCTGCTTCACGTCATAAAGCGGGATGCCCCGGGCGTTTGCAGTCTCAAGCGCCGCTCCAGGTTCCGCGCTGGTCAGCTCCGCCTCCACCATCCCGTCCAAGGACTTCCAGAAATCCATGTTATCCCCTCCGCGTTAACGTCACCGCATCGATTCTGCCAGAGATCACCAGCTGCTCCTTTGTCATGCGAATCAGTTCCAAATTGCAGCCGCAGACGTTGACCACACCGTATTTCACCTTTACCCCGATTCTCTCCCGACTGTATTCCTTGACGCCAAAATGGTTCTCAATCAGCACCCGCCGGTCTCCTGCGATCTCCACGATGGGCTGTCCCGGCAGCGGCTCGGCGGAAAGGTCAGCCCCGTCCGCCAGCCGTTGTAAAATGTAATGTCCCTTCCTCACTTAACCGGCCCCCCCTTTTTGGCAAGCATATGAATGGACGGTGGATGATTTGCATAGATTCTTCCGAGGTGAGGATCGGTGAAACGGAAACAGCTATGGACAGGAACCGGTATCTGCATTGGGATGCTGGTGTTGATTTTGGACGGGAAAACGGCACTGGAGGGAGCGCGTCAGGGTGTTGTGCTTTGCCTGAAAACGGTGGTTCCCTCGCTGTTTCCTTTTTTTGTGCTGTCGATTCTGCTGACAAGCTCCCTGCTGGGCAGTTCCCTGCCCCTTCTGCGCCCCCTGGGGCGTCTGTTCGGTATACCGGAGGGCGCGGAATCCTTGCTCATACCCGCGTTTCTGGGCGGGTATCCCGTGGGGGCGCAAAGCGCTGCCGCAGCTTTCCGGAGCGGGCAGCTCTCAAAGCAGGAAGCGGAGCGCCTGCTTTCCTTCTGCAATAACGCCGGGCCAGCCTTCCTGTTCGGAATGGCAGCATCCATGTTCCCGCGCAGGTGGATGGCCTGGGCGCTGTGGGGCGTCCATATCGGAGGGGCTCTGTTCGCAGCGCTGTTGATCCCGGGAAGCGGAAAAAGATCGGTTAAGATGACACAATCGGATCCCCCTTCCCTTACCTCCGCCCTGAATACTTCGATCCGGGTCATGGCGTCGGTGTGCGGCTGGGTGGTACTGTTCCGGGTCATACTCGCCTTCCTGAGCCGTTGGATTCTCTGGATCCTCCCGACCGCGGTGCAGGTTGCGGTTACAGGGTTTCTGGAACTGTCCAACGGATCCTGCGAGTTGTTGTCGGTTTCGGATGTCTCCGCCCGGCTGTGCATCTGCTCGGCAATCTTGGCCTTCGGCGGACTGTGCGTCACCATGCAAACTCTGTCCGTCACCGCGGGGCTTTCCCTGAGACAGTATTTTCTGGGGAAACTGCTGCAGACAGTTTTTTCTCTGGCCCTTACGGTTTTGATCGCATATGGCATTTGGCTTCCCTTTGGTGCGCTTTTTCTCGCTGCTCTGGTGCTGAAGCTGCAAAAAAAGAGTAGCATTCCCTCGGCATCCGGTGTATAATGGAGACACCATTACCGGGAGGATACCACAATGCTGTTTCGCAAAAAGATAGAACGTTCCTGCGCCTACTGTGCCCACGGCGCCCACCTGGAGGACGGGCAGATTCTCTGCGCAAAAAAAGGGCTGAAAACAGTGGACGACCAGTGCCGCAAATTCAAATATGACCCCTGCAGGCGAATTCCCGCTAAACCCAGGGCAGTGGATTTTTCCATATATGACCATGATGACTTTTCTCTTTGAGATAACGCCCTGGAAAACCGGAACTCCTGATTGACTTTTCTTAGATAAAACAGTATGATAAACGCAGACTGTATAAGGAGGGGTTTTTCATGAATCCTCTTGTGTTTCAGACTGACTTCGGCCTTGTGGACGGCGCCGTCAGCGCCATGTACGGATCTTTCTGTTCAGTCCCAATCACGGCACGGAGCTATATGGGACGCGAACCGTCCTGATTCCCATTCACGGACGGTACGCCATCACGGCGGAGCAGTTGTTCTACCACCTGAACGTGATTCTAAAAAACGCCTGTACCATTCCCATAGTGCTGCTGTTCATCTGCACCACCAACCCCTCGGAATTTGCAGCCTCCCTGAACCGTATCGGCGTGAGTTATCGGGTCAGTTACGCTGTGGCACTTGCGTTGCGGTATATCCCAGACATCCAAAGGGAGTACCACGACATCAGCCTTGCCCAGCAGGCGCGGGGCACGGAAATGAGCAAAAAAGCCAGTCTGGTGAACAGGCTGAAAGCCGCAAGCTCCATTCTGATTCCCCTGATTCTTTCCTCCATGGAGCGAATCGAAACCATTTCCAACGCCATGGAGCTGCGAGGCTTCGGGAAGGAGAAAAAACGTACCTGGTATTCCGCCCGGATGTTCACTGCAGCGGATATCATGAGCATGATTGTATGCCTCCTTCTGGTGGTTGTTTCCCTGCTGCTGACCTATCTCAACGGCGGACGGTATTTCAATCCCTTTCAATGAATAGTCAAAACCTCCGGCTAAACCGGAGGTTTGGGCTTAGGGCAAAACAACAGGAGGCTTTCAAGCACCGTGTCCACGCGTATTTTTATCCGTGTTTTGTTACAGCAACCAGGACATAGCACTCAATCATCTTTCCGACTATTATCAAAACTTTTTACCATACTCTTGGATGTTTTCCCGCTTTCGGTTTATATACCAAAGGAACGCAGCCGCAAAAGCTAATACAACGGTGGTAATCAGACTTGCTTCAATACCATATCCGCCGCCGTTCCAAATAGTATTACCTATGGACTGCATATTGAAGACAGCCGTAACGGTTTCATCTTTTCCGCTTAAATTCAGTCCGAGAATACAATACAGAATGGCGTTCCAGAAAGAATGCAAGCCGCAAGCCGCCCAAATGCTCTGAAAGCGAATCGTCAGAAGCGAAAAAACGATCGAAATCAGTACAAGGTTTGCAACACCGATAACCCCATAAATGATGTCGCCATCAAACAGAGACGACCAATGGGGCATAATAAACATAACCGTGCTGAACGCAATTGCAATCCAGAGCGGGGCCTTTTCTTTGAGAGCGTGTAACACAATTCCCCGGCAGAGGATTTCTTCTGTGGCGCCCTGAATAATAAAGCCGCCGATTAAAAGAATAATCATAAGAATATCGGCATTTTCAAAAACCCCGCGATATTCAATGCTTCCTGTCAAAACGATAGCAAAGACGGAAGCGACAAGCAGAATAACGCCTGCAATAATACCGATAAAATAATTTCCAAACCGTTTTGTCAAGCCCATTGCAGACAAGGGCTTTTTCTCAATCAGTTTCCAATACAGTAACGCGATACCCGATATAATGATATAGCCGTAATAGGTAATCAGCGTTATGGTTTGCGCATCAAACACTTCACCTACAAGCATATTCTTGCCAAACGCAAAATGCAAGAGGATGATAATGCCCTCGGCAGCAAACAGTCCCGCTATGTAACATGTCCAGAAGGCAAGGATTTTCTTTACAACGAATAATGCCGTCGGCATTTCCGTTCGGTTGTTAAATGGACTGATATTCTTCAAAATTTGTTTCATTGTTCTGTTCCTCCCTGTAAATCACGAATGCCATTCAATATAGTCCTTAATGCAAAGTCGAAAGTATCATTCAGCGGTGTGGGGTTCCCATATCCACCGTGATTCTCAATGGCAGCAAATCCTTGTAGAAAACCTCTGAGAATACGGACAATGTGGACTTTTTGTTCCCCTGTCAATCCATAGGCTTCCAGCACCTGAAACAGTATGGACACCGTTCCCTGGGTCGCCTGCAGATGCTCCTCCGATTGATACATATTGTACCATTGCATTGCTTCAAACAAGCCTTTGTGTTCGGTAACAAAATTTCGATAGGTATAGCAGATTGCTGTGATTGCATCATCTTTGGCTTTGCCTATAGCGGCTCTTGTGATTTCGCTTTCCAGAGAACGCCACCCATACAGCATCAATTCCTTGTTCAGTTCGTCAAGCCCACCGCTGAAATGCTTATACAGGGACGGAGATTTTATCCCCAATTCTGTTGCTAACACTTTCAGGGTTACATTCGCAATACCTTTTTCGTCTGCCATATCAGCCGCCGCTTCAATAATTATCTCCTTGTCCAATCCAGCTTTCATTAAGCTACTCCTTTCTCTATAGTGGCTAATATCATTAGCTACTATAGCATAGACTGGCACTAATGTCAATCCATCGGAACAGTTGTTCACAAATAACGGTTGCAATTAACGGTTGGATTAAGGGAGAGCAGTTCCTTGACTTTGGCCTGGAGACCGCTTAGGATGTCCCCAAACTGTTGGACGGGTATGTTCACTGCTTTAATTAATGTCTGCTGAATAAGCCGCAAAAGCGGCTTATTCATGCACCGTCAGGTGCGTAATTCCATAAAATCGGCTGTTTGAAACCGTTTTTATGGAATTCAGGCCTAGGTCAATGTGTATCCGATTTGCATGGCAAACCATTCATACTGATTCTCTTTTAAAAATGTTTAATCAATTTTGATTAAACATTTTAATTAGAGAATCATATGAGACGGGAATATGTGATTTTCTATCCCGAAAATCACATATTTGGCAACGCCATCAGGCGGTGCCTTCTCAATAAAAATGAAACATTTTTATTGAGAAATAGTATCAAATCGCCAGATGCAAGGTTTTTGCGTTGTTCAGTACGCATTACGTATGAGCGGCCTGCGGCCGCTTCTGGCTATAAAAGCCAAGTTCGGTACAGGACCGAACCTGGCTTCTGAAACTATGGTAATTAACTTGTCTACCTTTGCTTGACAGCTGCAAGCAGCTGCACCGGGACGGTGGTTTTCTTTATACAGTAATGGAAGCATATCCTTCGGGATACGCTTCCCCTTTTCTGTCATCCTGCATATACATCCGCGAATCGGGAAAATATCGCAGCATCAATCCGATCGCTCATCCCGATATCTCTGAATGCACTTCAAAAATGCCGTGCCGTACCAGGCGGCTTTGATCTCGCCGACGCCGGAAATTTTTTTGAACTCTCCCATGGTCGCGGGTTTCTTCCTGGCCATATCCGTAAGTGTTGCGTTGGAGAACACCATAAAGGCCGGGATTCCCGCTTTTTTCGCCAGCTCCATCCGCAGTTCTTTCAGAACGTCCAGCAGCTCCGCATCCTCCCCCGTGATCTTCACGGTAACGGGGATGGTCTTCTGCGGTTCCGGCTCCTTTTCCACCAGCATGGAGACTGCCTTCCCCCGGTAGAGCACCTCCCCTGCCAACTCTGTCAGCTGCACGGACTGGTGCTCCTGCTCTGTCCGAAGATATCCCTCTCCTTCCAGATGGTCGATCATCGCATGGATATCGCTTCGGGTTCTGTCTTTCAGAAGACTGTAGGTGCTGATTTTGTCCAATCCCAGCTCCTGAACCCGCTTGATCCGACTTCCCCGCAGCACGTTTCCCAGCAGGGAAATTCCCACATGGTATCCCAATGCGTCATGGATCCTCTTAACACAGGAAAGAATGATCTGCGCTTCCCGGGTGATATCCACAGACTCAAACTCACCCTTACAGCTGCCGCAGTTGCCGCACAGCGCCGGGTGCTTCTGTCCGAAGTATTCGAGAATATAACCCCGCAGACAGCTTTTTGTCTTGCAATAGCCCACCATGGCTTCCAACCGTTTCAGATCCTGCTGCCGCACCACCTCTCGCTGCGCCGGATCCATCTCCTCGTTGTCGGATGCACTGTTGATGAGAAACTGGGCCGTATGTACGTCTCCCGCGCTGTAGAGCAGAATGCAGTCCGCCTCCGCTCCGTCCCGGCCGGCACGTCCGGCCTCCTGATAATAGGCTTCAATGCTTTTGGGCATGTTGTAATGTATGACAAAGCTGACGTTGGATTTGTCGATCCCCATGCCAAAGGCGTTGGTTGCCACCATCACCGTTTTGCGGTCGTAGAGGAAATCCTCCTGATTTGCGCTGCGCTCTTCGTCGGACAATCCCGCGTGATACCGTGTAGCGGCATAACCGCGGTCGCAGAGCATGTCGCAGACGCTCTCCACCTTTTTCCTGGTTGCGCAGTAAATAATGCCGCTTTTCCTCTTCCGCGCAGACAGCAGCCGCAGCAGCTCCCGGTCTTTTGCTTCCGGCTGAATCACCTCAAAATACAGGTTCGGACGGTCAAAGCCTGTAACCGTTCGCACCGGGTCTTTCAGTTCCAGAATCCGCTCCACATCGTCGCGCACCTGCTTCGTGGCGGTTGCGGTAAACGCCCCCACCACCGGACGGCGGGGCAAACTCTTGATAAAATGCACAATTCTCAGGTAACTGGGGCGGAAATCCTGTCCCCACTGAGAAATGCAGTGGGCTTCGTCCACCGCCACAAAGGAAATGTACAGCTTTTCCGCCAAAGAGCCGAATCCCGGGTAGTCCAGCCTCTCCGGGGCGACGTAGACGATTTTGTACCGTCCGGCAAGCAGATTGCGGTATGCCGCCTGCATCTGAGGGCCGGTCAGAGTGCTGTTGAGATACGCCGCAGAAACTCCTGCCGCTTTCAGCGCCATCACCTGATCCCGCATCAGAGAAACCAATGGCGAGATCACCAGAGTAATCCCCGGCAGCATCAGTGCCGGGAGCTGGTAGCACATGCTTTTCCCGCCGCCGGTAGGCATAATTCCAAACACATCCCGCCCGGTAAGTATCCCATCAATCAGCTCCTCCTGCCCCGGCCTGAAGCCGGAATAGCCGAATACCCGCTGTAATACTTCCGATTTCTCCATTCCATCACCATTTTCGTTCGTATGTTTGGAACCATTGTCGCATATTTTGACTGAAAAAGCAAGAGGAATTTAGGCAGCGTCGTTGCTCTTGAACATATCCGCAACATCGCTGATGGTCACAAAGGCTTTGGGATCGATTGTTCTGATGATCGTCCGCATTCTTGCGATCTGGAAGCGGTTGACCACGAAGTAGATGATGGTTTTGTCCGCGTTGGAATAGCCGCCCGTCGCGGCTATTTTTGTCGTACCGCACTCAAAAGCATCCATCAGAGCGCCGCTGATCTCCTCCGGCTTGTCGGTAATAATCATGACCTCCTTGGAACGGTCAATACCTTCTACAATGAAGTCAACGGTTTTCAGCCCCGCGCCGTATGCCAGGATGGAATACAAAGGCAGAATCCAGCTCTGCATCACGGATCCGCAGATTACGTACAGCACAACGTTATAGATCATGACGAAGGTTCCCACAGTCAAATTCAGCTTCTTTGCGAAGATCACCGCCATGACCTCGACGCCGTCAATTGCACCGCCATTGCGAATGGTCAGGCCGCTGCCAACGCCGGAAATGATGCCGCCGAACAGGGCGCACAAAAGCAGATCCTCCCCTGCCAGCGGCGATGCGATGCTCACATCCACGGGCAGGACATCGATAATCAGCCAGGAAGCGGCGGAATACACGGCAACCGCGAAAATGGAATAGGCGGTAAAGCCAACACCCTGTTTTTTCAGCCCGAACAGGAAAAGCGGAACGTTCAATACCAGAAGGAACAGGGACAGCGACAGGTAGTCCGGGGTAATCTGAGAAAGCAGGATAGACGTGCCGGATATGCCGCTGTCATATAGACCAACCGGCGCCAAAAAAACGTTGACGCCGAAAGCATTGACGCATCCTGCCAAAAACAGGAAAAGGAAGTTCTGCCAGCGCAGTATCTTGAGTTCATGAACAAGTTGTTTGGTTTTTCCCATCGTGATTCACCTTCATCCCTTTAATATGAGTACGCCATCTGCCCAGCGTCCAAGTTAAGTAAAGCATACCATAATAATGTGAATAAATCTACCTGCAGCCAGTGCAAACGCCCGGGCATTTTTCTGCCCGAGCGGATTCTTTACCGTATCTTGTGCGGGAAATGCAAAGCTTTATACGGCTGCTTCGCATCCACGCCGAAGCGTATTTCACAAATCCCGAAGAGATTAATTTCGATGAAAAAAGCACGCCGAAGCGTGCTTTTTCTGAAAGTAAAGACCTATTTTGATACCAAATGCACACCCTGCCAACCTTTCGTTACAAAGTTTGAAATATCATTAAAAGGTGCACACCCTTAAATCCCAATACTCTCAGAAATAAAAGCTCTGGATAAACTGGAATTTGGTTATTTGACGAGTTGCATCACACCCGCGATGATTAGAGCAATGATCGGATTCAGAAGAATGGTACTCAGCCATTTGCCAATCATAACCTTTGTTGGAATGTAAGGCTTCAAATCCTCGGTGCCGGGAATTTCCCAAGCCTTTGTTTTACCGACCCAATACCAATCAATAAAGAAACGGTCAAATAAGCCCTGAATCCAAAGGATAATTGACATTTGCCAAAAAGCATCCCAATACTCTGTCACACCGTTGATGCCATACACCATCAAAGGTGGCAGCACAAATAGAGGCACGAACATAGCAATGCTGCAAATTATAAATTTTTTCTTTATCTTATCTTTTGTAGTCAGCCCAAGCTCCACTACGCGCTCTTGTACGTCTTTTTCATATAAAAGCACAAGCCCCACGGGACCATTGGAAATACCGATCACGCATACGATTAAAAGCACAAAGCACATAAGGATGCCTTCAACAAGAATAATCACAATATTTAACCTCGCAAAATTCTAATTTGTAAAGCCATTTTAATATGTGATTTCCGTAATTTTTCAACAAAAAACTGGACACCAATCAAGATACCCATTGTATCAAAATTGGTGTCCAGTTATGGTGGGCGAGGCGGGACTTGAACCCGCACGTCCGCAGTGAACACTAGAACCTGAATCTAGCGAGTCTACCAATTCCACCACTCGCCCATATTTGCCTGCCGGTTTCCCTCAGCGCTCAAACATCATACCACAGCAGGCGAAATTTGTCAATAACAATTTTGTCAATCTTTGTAGTAAAGCATACAGTGACAATAGCCCTTGAAATCCGGATCGGCGATCTGCTCACGGAACTCCTTGCAGATGCATTTATTCTCCTCCGTCCGCTCCAGACGGCAGGGACAGTATCCTCCTGTGCGCTTCAAACCTTCACGGATAGACTGAACCATTTCCTTGTCATCATTTAACCGAACAGCCATAATCCGACACTTCCCTTCTGGGACATTATAATATGGGAAAAACAGCTTGTCAACATAATTCAAACAGCTTTTGAAGATAACCGTAGGGAACAAATTCCCCAGCGCGTACCATGGTCAAAATTGTCTTTTTGTCCGCATACATCTTATCCACGGTCTCTCCGGGCTGGAGCACCACGTCAGAAAGGTCAAAATCCTGCCGGAACAGCCAGATATCCCCGAAATAGTTTTCGCCCTGCCGTGTAAACAGCAGCTTTCCCTTCCCTGGGTTGAGAGTCAGTCCGGTTTCCTCTTTCACTTCCCGCAGAGCGGCGCTGAGACTATCGTCGCCTGCCAAAGCAGAGCCCCCGGTGCTTTCCCAAAGATTCGGAAAACCTTTATTGGGACTGCGTTTTGTCAAAAGAAATTCCCCATGGCTGTTTTGCATCCAGATGTGGACAACCAGATGATACGCCCCCTCTGGCATCGGGTCGCCCCGGCGGTGAAGCCGGCCGGTGGGATTCCGGTTTTCGTCGTAAACGTCCCACAATTCGTCTGCGCTGCTTTGCAGATTCAGCCAGCCCTGCACATAGTCAAAAAGCCGGGGTACAATGTCGGGATAAGTAAGTTCTTCGGGCAGCTTGTCCGTCAAAATCGTCTGTGCCATCTCAAACTGGTCAGGAAGCTGTCCCATTTTTGTAATTTCGGCAAAGTACAGCATTCCGTACTTTGTTTCCCCGTTCTTGGTTACGGCATAAACCCCAACGGGATGGATCTGGGCCTGCTGGGCGCCTGTTTCCTCCCAAAGCTCCCGGCGGGCAGTTTCGTCAATGGCTTCCCCCGTTTCCCTGCGTCCGCCGGGAATCTCCCAGGTCGTCCGCTCCCTATGCCTGGAAAACACCCAATGACCTTCACACCTTGCAGCAATCACGGTTACGCGCAGCTGGCTTTCGTCGATCTCTCCCGGTTTCAAAAAAGCAATTTCTGTCACTTCAATTCCTCACAGTTTTTTTTCATGCAGTCAGGCCCGATTTCCACATACCCATGCTTTGGATAAAAGCTCCGGGACGCGAAATACTCCCTGCCGCCCAGATGAACACACACTGCTGTTTTTCCCTGGGCTTTGACATATTCCTCTGCCGTGCGCAGCAGTGCGGAGCCAATTCCCTGCCGTTTCAGCGCAGCCTTGACATACAGGCGATGGAGCTTGACCTCGGTGGATTTTTCCATAGAATTGTATCCCACGCAGCCGATAACCCGGTCATGCTCATCCAACGCCAGCCAGAACATATCCCCCCTGTTCAGGTATGCTCCGGGAATGTCCAGAAGATCCCCATTCAGCCGGGGTACTCTGCCAAGAGCATTCTTCGCTTCCAGTACCATGAAAATCATGTCGTCACGGTATTTTTCCTGATAGGCAATGATTCGCATTTTGCACCTCCATGCATCCCGATGGGCCAGCAAAAAATAACAGCTCACCGCGTTTGCAATGAGCTGTATTCTGTTCACGAAAAATTGTCTCTGACGGCAAAGGGTGAAATTGAATACTGATGCAAAAAATGACATAAAAAATCCACCCAGGCCAGCAGGCATATTCACCCGCGAAAGCGGATTTCTTTCACTGAAAAAAGCACGCCTCAGCGTGCTTTTTCTGGCGGAGTGAGAGGGATTTGAACCCTCGCGCGCTTTTTAGACGCCTACTCCCTTAGCAGGGGAGCCCCTTCGGCCTCTTGGGTATCACTCCGAATAAAAAGAAATGTATTCACTTGATTGCCAAAGTATTCTAGCATACGCCGTTTGGTTTGTCAAGCACAAATATCGTCACAGTTCCAAAACTCTTGACTTTTCTGCTCTTAAATGGTATAGTTTACGCTGTATGGAGAGATGTCCGAGCGGTTTAAGGAGCCAGTCTTGAAAACTGGTGATGGGGCAACCCACCGTGGGTTCGAATCCCACTCTCTCCGCCAGTAAAGAAACAACCTTTGTTTATCGGACAAAGGTTGTTTCTTTTCATTGAAATGAATCCTTTGCGGGATTCGTGATATCTGGTCGGATCCTGATTGCTTCCATAAATACCGCGAAAGAGAACAGATGAACATTCTTTATACTGCCTTTAAGGGTTTACACAATGCATCGTTCCAACTGGTTTCGGCTGCGGGAAATAATACACGCTTTCTTACCAATTCTTTTTCAGGATTGTGCAAGGACATTGCATCGGTAAGCGGAGATTTTGATGCAGTCATTATGTTTGGCGTTGATAATAATCTTTCGGATCAAATTCGGTTAGAAGCATGTGCAGAATACCATTGTGAACTTCTATATACAGATTTCAGCATTGCGTCGCTTGTGAGAAAATGTACTGAGCAGTTGATCCCGCACTCGGTTTCTCATCATCCAACTGCGTATTTATACAATGCGGCATATTATCATATGCTGAAAAAGAATACGAATACCGTTTTTGTCCATATCCCCTATGCAAAAGGTATGAACGATCGCTTTATGCAGAAATTGAAGGATCTTTTCGTGGAATGCAAGTAAAGGAGTTGCACACCTTTTCGCTTTTTTCCTCTTCCTACGCGCCGTTTGTGCGCTCTTTGACATGTCAGATACCGCAACTGATACTTTTCGTGTCAGTTACGGTATCTGCTTTTTGAATATTCAGAGAAAATGGTTTTGCTGCGAAATAAACGGAATTGGTTTTAACGACAGGCATGCTCACCTCATTTGTCAAGCCTGTTTTTCCCTGAAATCCGGTAATTGCCTGGTGCAGTGAATCATCCTTGCAATCACGAAAATTGAAACAATCAGCTCCGTGATAGGCATGGCAAACCAAATAGCGTCAGCACCTGCGGCTGCAGGCAGCAGATAAATTAATATTCCGCTGATTACGGCACCTCTGGACACCGATACAGCGAAAGAGGCCGTGAAAAAGCAACTCGTCAGTCAAGCGTTGACAAACGCCCTCCGAACGTTTACAATAGAGCATTATTACAAATTATGAGGTGATTTCCCATGGATTCCAAACTGCGCACCGAGACACTGTGCATTCAGGCGGGCTACACCCCCAAAAACGGCGAGCCACGGCAGATTCCCATTATCCAGAGCACCACATTCAAGTACGACACCTCCGAGGATATGGGCAAGCTCTTTGATCTGGAAGCCGACGGCTACTTCTATTCCCGTCTGGCAAATCCCACCTGCGACGCTGTCGCCGCCAAGATCTGCGCTCTGGAGGGCGGCACCGCCGCCATGCTCACCGGCTCCGGTCAGGCTGCGAATTTCATGGCGGTGTTCAACATTGCCGGCTGCGGCGACCACATCGTTGCCAGTTCCGCCATCTACGGCGGCAGCTTTAACCTCTTCTCCGTGACCATGAAGAAGATGGGTCTGGAAACCACCTTTATCGACCCTGACTGCACCGAGGAAGAGCTGAACGCCGCCTTCCGCCCCAACACCAAGGCCGTGTTCGGCGAGACCATCGCCAATCCCGCCTTGACGGTGCTGGACATTGAGAAATTCGCCAAGGCAGCCCGTGCCCACGGCGTTCCCCTGATCGTGGATAATACCTTCGCTACCCCAATCAACTGCCGTCCTTTTGAGTGGGGTGCGGACATTGTCACCCATTCCACCACCAAATACATGGACGGTCATGCCTCCGCTGTGGGCGGCGCCATCGTAGACAGCGGAAAATTCGACTGGACTGCTTATCCGGACAAGTTCCCCGGCCTGTGCACCCCCGACGACAGCTATCACGGCGTTACCTATACCGAGCGTTTCGGTCTCGGCGGCGCGTTCATTACCAAATGCACCGCCCAGCTGATGCGGGACTTTGGCTGCATCCAGTCCCCCCAGAGCGCGTATCTTTTGAATCTGGGTCTGGAAAGCCTGCCTTTCCGGATGAAGCAGCACTGCGCCAACGCACAGGCTGTTGCAGAATTCCTGCAAGGTCATGAGAAAGTCAAGTGGGTCAAATTTGCAGGGCTTGCGGGCGACAAGTATTACGATCTGGCCCATAAGTACATGCCGAACGGCACTTGCGGCGTCATTTCCTTCGGCCTGTACGGCGGACGGAAGGCTGCGGAAACCTTCATGAGGCACCTGAAGCTGGGCTCCATCGAAACCCATGTCGCCGATTCCCACACCTGCTGTCTGCACCCGGCCTCCTCCACCCACCGGCAGATGACTGACGCGGAGCTGGATGCCGCCGGCGTCGGCGCGGATCTCATCCGCCTCAGCTGCGGTCTTGAAAACGCTCAGGATCTGATTGAGGACATCGCTCAGGCGCTGGATAACGTGTAAAATCAGGAGGAAGCAGTATGCCCATTCAAATTCCCAACGACCTGCCGGCAGCGGGCATTCTGCAGCAGGAAAACATCTTCGTCATGCGAAAGACCCGGGCAGAAACCCAGCACATCCGCCCTCTGGAAATCGTATTGCTCAACCTGATGCCCACCAAAATCGTCACGGAGACCCAGCTCAGCCGTCTGCTGGGCAATACCCCCCTGCAGGTGCATCTGGAGCTGATGATGGTTTCTTCCCACCGCTCAAAAAACACCCCAGAGGAACATCTTCTTAACTTCTACAAAACCTTTGACGAGCTGAAAGACCGGAAATTCGACGGAATGGTCATCACCGGCGCACCGGTGGAGCAGATGCCCTTCGAAGAGGTTGACTACTGGCCAGAATTATGCCAGATCATGGAGTGGAGCAAAACCCACGTCCACTCCACCTTCCATATCTGTTGGGGCGCTCAGGCGGGACTTTATTATCACTATGGTATCCAGAAAAAGCAGCTTCCTGAGAAGCTGTTCGGCGTCTATCCCCACCATGCCGACTACAAACGGGCAATCCTGCTCCGGGGATTTGACGATGAGTTCTGGATCCCCCACTCCCGGCACACCACCGTGTCCCGTCAGGAGATCGAAGCAGTGCCAGGGCTGAAAATTCTGGCTTCCTCCCCAGAAGCCGGGGTTTACGCTGTGATGAATAAGGAAGGACGTCAGATTTTTGTCACCGGTCATGCGGAATACGATGCCGACACTCTGGAAAAAGAGTACCTTCGGGACAAAAATCTGGGGCTGCCAATCCACGTTCCCGTGAACTACTACCCCAATAACGACGACACCCACAGTCCCATTGTCCGCTGGCGGGGACATGCCCATCTACTGTTCAGTAACTGGCTGAACTACTTTGTCTACCAGACCACACCTTACGACATTATGGCTGTGGGTCAGGAATCCACCCCCGAATAGCAAAAAGATTGCAAAGCAACCGCCGTCCCGGACTTGAAATGGGACGGCGGGTTCTGTATAATATGGAAAACATATGAAACGAGGTAATGTATGGTTACAACGATTTTCTTCGACCTGGACGGAACCCTGCTCCCTATGGATCAGGATACCTTTGTAAAAGACTACCTGGGCCGCCTGGCGGTTAAAATGGCGCCCTACGGATATGACCCCCAGCTTCTGGTGAAAGCGATCTGGAAGGGTACGGGAGCCATGGTAAAAAACGATGGAAAAACCCTGAACGAGGCCGTCTTCTGGCAGGTGTTCACAGACATTTTCGGTCAGGATTCTCTGAAGGATTTGCCGATTTTCGAAGAATTTTACCGAAATGAATTTCAGGAAGCCCGCCATAGCTGCGGCTTCAATCCTGCTGCGGCTGATACCATCCGGGAGATTCATTCCATGGGCTTTCGCACGGTTCTTGCTACCAATCCCCTGTTTCCTCCCGTAGCAACTCAGAGCCGCATCCGCTGGGCAGGGCTTGCGCCTGAAGATTTTGAATTCATCACCACCTATGACAATTCCCGCTTTTGCAAGCCAAACCCCGATTATTACCGGGAAATTCTGGGCAAACTGAATCTGAACGGCGAGGAATGTCTCATGGTGGGCAATGACGTAAACGAGGACATGGTTGCCAGGGATCTGGGGATGCATGTCTTTCTGCTGACGGACTGCCTCATCAATAAGGATAACCGGGACATCTCTCAATATCCATACGGCAGTTTCCCGGAGCTGCTGGAGTTTATCCGGGGCTTATGATATGACTTTTCTTTTGATTTTTCTGTGTCTGCTTCTTCTCATCGCGCTGGGGGGCGGATATTATGCTTACCGGGTGGCTTTCTATTCCCCAAAAAAAGACCGGGACAAAATATCCGCGTTCAGCAGCCACAAGTATGACCCCTACAGGAAAGAAATCAACAGAATCTTCTGCCAGCTCAGTGACCGCCCCTGTGAGGATGTCACAACCCAATCCTTTGACGGTCTGAATCTGATGGGGCGGTACTATCATGTCCGAGACGGCGCTCCTCTGGACATCGGCTTTCACGGCTACCGCAGCAGTGCTCTAACGGACTTTGCCGGAGGCAGCGAGCTGAGCTTCGCCATGGGACACAACCTGCTGCTGATCGACGAACGGGCCCACGGCAAAAGTGGCGGCCGTACCATCGCTTTCGGCATTCAGGAGCGGTTGGACGCGGCAAGCTGGGTCAATTACGCAGTAAACCGGTTCGGCGCAGACACCAAAATTCTGCTCTACGGCGTCTCCATGGGCGCGGCAACTGTGCTGATGGCCTCGGAGCTGGACTTGCCCGAAAATGTCAAGGGCATTATCGCAGACTGCCCGTACTCATCCCCCAAAGCCATTATCCGCAAGGTCGCAAAGGATATGCACCTGCCCGACTGGCTGGCCTGGCCTTTTGTCAAGATCGGAGCAAAGATCTACGGCGGTTTTGACATTGATGAGACCGACGCCGCCCGGGCCGTAAAGAACGCGCATGTTCCCATTCTCATTATTCACGGCGAGGACGACGGCTTCGTTCCCTGTGAAATGAGTGACATTGTATCCGATAATCCAAAACTGGTAACACGATATACCTTTCCCGGCGCTGACCACGGATTCAGCTATCTGGTGGATACGTCCCGGTATCGAAAAATCGTGACGGAGTTTGTGGAAAAAGTGTTATGAGTATTTGAAAAGAAAAGCAAATAAGTCAGGGCAGCCGAAAGGCTGCCTTTTTTAATACCAGGTGCACTGTTGGGTCAGGTTAAAGGGATGAACTCTGTCCACCATTCTGCAGATCGGGGAAAATTTCACAATCCTCTTGATTTTTCCGAAAAAAGGAATACAATGAAACCATATTTTTCCGTGAAAGGACGCTTTTTATGAACAAGATCTACATACCCAAGGATTACAAGCCGGTTCTGGATGCCTATGATACCCAGCGCGCCATTGCCTATATCAAGCAGACGTTTCAGGAAGAATTCTCCAAAGCCCTGAACCTCAAGCGTGTCTCCGCGCCTCTGTTCGTCACCGAAAGCTCCGGCCTTAACGATAACCTTAACGGCTATGAGCGGCCTGTGGCCTTTGATATTCCCGCCGTGGGCATGGATGCCCAAGTTGTTCATTCCCTTGCAAAATGGAAGCGTCTGGCACTGAAGCGCTACCGCTTCACCGTTGGCAACGGCCTGTACACCGACATGAATGCCATCCGCCGGGATGAAGAGCTGGACAATATCCACTCTATTTACGTTGACCAGTGGGACTGGGAAAAGATCATTACCCGGGAAAATCGGAATCTGGACTTTTTGAAGCTCATTGTCCGGGCCATTGTTCGTGCCATCTGCGACACCAATGACCGGCTTCATGTCCGGTTCCCCCAGCTGCGCACCGATTTGTGCCGGGAAGTCACCTTCATCACCGCCCAGGAGCTGGAGGACAAATACCCTGATCTGAAAACCGGCACGGAGCGGGAAAACGCCTTTGTCCGGGAGCATAAGACCGCCTGCGTCATGCAGATCGGCGGGATCCTGCACTCCGGTAAACCCCACGACGGCAGGGCCCCCGACTACGACGACTGGAACCTGAACTGCGACATTTTTTTCTGGGATGAAACCCTGAACCGGGCGCTGGAGGTTTCCTCCATGGGCATCCGGGTGGATGCCGAGTCTCTGGACCGCCAGCTCACCTTAGCCGGATGTAATGACCGCCGGGAGCTGCCCTTCCACAAGATGCTTTTAAATAACGAGCTGCCCCTGACCATCGGCGGCGGCATCGGCCAAAGCCGGCTTGCCATGCTGATGATGGGATGCGCTCATATTGGCGAAGTACAGTCCAGTGTGTGGGACAGTGAAACAGTGGACGCCTGTGCAAAGGCCGGGATTCCGCTGCTGTAAAGAGGCGTTCCCATGGTTCTTGAACAGAAAGAGATCCGGTTAAAAAACAGCAAAACAGCCATTCTCCGCAGCCCGGTTCCGGAGGATGCCGTGGAGCTGCTGGAGTATATGAAGCAGACCGCCGGGGAAACAGACTTCCTTCTGCGCACCCCGGAAGAGTGCACCATGACGCCTGAGGCGGAAGCAGCTTATCTGCAGAAACTTAACGACTCCCCCACCGATCTCATGATCGTCTGTACTGTGGACGGAAAAATCGCGGGAAATTGCCAGGTTTCCCGGAAAAACAAACGAAAAAACTGCCACCGCGGCTCTATTGGCATCGCCCTGCTGAAAGAATACTGGAGCCTTGGTATCGGCAGCGCCATGCTTACGGAGTTGATTCGTGCAGCAGAAGGCTGGGGGCTGATGCAGCTGGAGCTGGAATATATTGAGGGCAATGACCGCGCCTTCGGATTGTATGAAAAAATGGGCTTCCGGGTTGTCGGCGCAATACCCAATGCCATCCGGCTTGCAGACGGTACTTTGCTGAAGGAATTTCAAATGGTGCGGTCAATGTAAAAAATCAGGGTTGGCGGGAGACCGCCAACCCCTGTTTTTTACCGTGAAAGCTCCGCATTCACAGTAAATTCCCATGCTGAGTACAGCGCCACCAAAAATGAAAGTCATCAAAAATGTTTGAATTTAACCATTGTTTTTGAGACTTTCATAGAAAAATTTCAAACAAATGCCAGCATCTCGCCCCTTGCGGGGCAACCGATGCCGATGCATATAAATCCCCATGCGCTAACCGCTTTCATGGTTTGTGGCGCAATTGTATCGCATGGGGATTTAATAATGGAAGTATTTATAGAATGTGGGATATACGTTCAGCAGCTGCTGCAGGTTCGTTCGGGAATTGGAACCGGGATCATGGATGGTAAATCCGGAGGCCGTCAGACCGCTTCCGCCTGCATAGCCCGTAATCACCACCCAATGCTGGGTGCCGGCAGCATTTCTCGCACCGAACAGTACGGGCTTTCCCTGCTTCAGCTTATTATAAACGGCGCCGAGATAACCGGAACCATCCGTGACAGCCGTGTAATTGCTGGGCCAGTACAGGCTGCCTGAGGGAGTATAGCGAAGCTCCTTCGCCATAGCGTCCGGGTAGATGGTTTTGCCGGTTCGGCAGGACTCCATCATCGCCACCGCCGTTGTCGCGCAGCCGATCTGTGAGAAGGGTTTTCCCGATGTGCCGATCAGTGTATCCGCCCAGCGGGGATCTGTTTGTTTAAAATTGGGCACGCTCAGGGACACAGGCGCATAATACCCGGAAAGATACTGTGCGCTGACATAGGCGGTTTTCGTCCCATGGTACAGGACGCGGCTCCACCCATTGTCCGTGGACAGCCGGATGACCGTCTCCCCTTTGGCAAGGGACGCGACCTTGGAGTAAGACGTTCCTGCCCCGCTGCGGACATTCAGGGTACCGGAATTAACCGCTACCGTCACCGGAGTACCCTCCACAACCGTGATGTAATCAGCATGGCAGTAGCCGTATTTTCCTTTTGCGTACTCCACACGCCACCAGGAACCGGATTTGGAGATCAGCGTGATATGGCTTCCCTTATTCAGGGACGCTACCACCGGCGCGCCGGTGGTAGCGCTGCTTCGCACGTTCAGCTTTCCGCTGCTGGTGGTCACCGCTCCGGCTTTGGATTCCATGGTGGCCGCCTCTGCACGGATGGGCAGAAGGAACGATCCTGAAAGGAGCAAAACCGATACAATACAAGTCAGAATTCTTCGAATCACAATCACCTCATTTGGAAGTTCTGCATATATGCCAGGTAATTGTAACATATTTGTAACCATTTTGGAATACGCCAAATTCTGACATAAAAGTGCAGGAGCCGGTGAAACCGCACCGCTCCTGCACATTTTTATATCAGTTAAACCGCACCACATTATTGGCAAAGTGGTACACGCCTCCGGCGAATTTCCGTCCGAATTTTCCCGGCATGCTGATAAACAGCAGCGGGGTGTGCTTGCGGAAATACCGTCCCCATTTGGGGTCATAGGCAATGCAGTTTTCCCACATTTTCACCAGCGCCGCATCCGTCTCAGCGGACTGATTCTGCCGGGTCGCCAATATCGCGATGCCGAACATCATGAACAGCTCATGCTTCATATACCGCTTCAGCCGCGGCTCGGTTACATCATCGAGATGCCAGGCGGTAAAGCACTTTTCCGTCACTAAGATCTGGTGACTGTAGCGTTTGGCCAGGATACTTGACTGCACAGACTGATCCGGACGTCCAATCCAGTAGCGGTAGAGGTCGGTATTCAGATAATACATTTTTTTCACATGGGGCAGGGTCTGATAGACCATCAGGTTGTCCTCATAGAAAACATGCTTTGGCAGTGCCTCCCCCCACTGGCGCATGGCCTCTGTGCGGAAGGTGCAGGAGTGGATGGTCAGAAGCTGGTAGATACGGAAGGGTTTGGTATCTTCCCATGAAAAAATCCTGCCTTCGGGAAGGACGGAGGAATAGTTGATGGAACGGTCTCCCACGCCGTCGGAGTGAACATAGTAGTAGTTGGTCACTGCCAGATCCACGCCGCCCTGCCGCTCGCAATCCTCCAGCGTATCCAGCAGTTTGGAAAAGTCAGTGCTCAGGGTGTCATCGCTGTCCACCACCTTGAAGTAGATCCCGGTGGCATGCTTCAGTCCCTGATTGATGCCCTCTCCATGACCGCCGTTTTCCTGATGAACGACACGGACAATACCCGGGTACTTTTCGGCATACTCGTCGGCGATTTTCCCGGTGTTATCCTTGGAGCCGTCGTCAATAATGATGATCTCCACCCTGTCGCCCCCAGGCAGCAGGCTTTCAATGCACTTTTCCATGTAGTCCTGAGAATTATAGCAGGGCACCGTTACCGTCAGAAGTTTCATTTGTTTTTCTCCTCCGCCATTTCCGTTTTCGCCAGCTTTAATGCAGAGAGCAGCACCGCGTCCATGTCATAGTAGCGGTACTCCCCCAGCCTGCCGCCAAAGACAGTTTTCTTTTCCTGATTTGCCAGTGCCTTGTATCTTTCATACAGAGCGCTGTTTTTTTCGTCGTTGACCGGATAGTACGGCTCAACCCCTGGTTTCCATTCGGAGCTGTACTCCCGGGAAATCACTGTTTTCGGCTGGGTGCCGAACTCAAAGAATTTGTGCTCGATGATCCGGGTGTAGGGCGTCTCCCTGTCGGTATAATTCACCACGGCGTTGCCCTGGAAGTTGGTTATGTCAAGCACCTCCGTCTCAAAACGAACGGAGCGGTAGCTCAAAGCGCCGTAGCAGTAGTCAAAATAACTGTCAATGGAGCCGGTATATATGACCTTGTCTGCCAGAGCGTCCAGCTCGACCTTGTGCGAAAGATACTCCACATTCAGCCGCACCTCAATGCCCTTCAGCATGTTTTCCACCAGTTTTGTGTAACCGCCAATGGG
The DNA here is from genome assembly GCA_051867075.1 of Faecousia sp. Taxonomy (GTDB): domain Bacteria; phylum Bacillota; class Clostridia; order Oscillospirales; family Oscillospiraceae; genus Faecousia. The sequence continues at coordinate 154,367 of JBJDYG010000033.1, forward strand.
AATCCCTTGAAATCTTGCGTTAAAATAGTTGTTGTCAAAGGTCAGGCGCACAGGAAGGCGTTTGATGATAAATGCGGGAAGCTCGCTGCAGGGCCGCCCCCACTGCTTTTCGGTGTAGCCCTTCACCAGCTTTTCGTAGATATCCGTGCCCACAAGAGAAATTGCCTGCTCCTCCAGATTTTTCGGCTCCGTGATCCCGGCGGCCTTCCGCTGCCGGACGATCTCCGCTTCCGCCTGCTGCGGCGTAGTCACGCCCCACATTTTGTTGAAGGTATACATATTGAAAGGCAGTGAGTACAGTTCCCCATGGTAATTGGCCACGGGAGAATTGGTATAGCGGTTAAACTCCGCAAACCGGTTCACATAGTCCCAAACCTCTTTGTCGTTTGTGTGGAAGATATGCGCGCCGTAGGTATGTACCTGAATGCCCTCGATTTCCTCGGTATACACATTTCCGCCGATGTGTCCGCGCCGGTCAATCACCAGCACCGACTTTCCCGCCGTCTTCATCTGCTGGGCAAAGGCAGCGCCGAACAGTCCAGCTCCCACGACCAGATAATCGTACCGCATTCCAATGATCCCTCTTTCTCAGCAATTCACTTACAGAGAATATACCATATTTCCCCGGATTTGTCACCATCAATTTACTTAAGAATCCATTAAAGCATCAGTATATCGTTTTTTTCAAAAAAAGGAAATTAGACACCGCATACTGTTTTGTACGTTTCAACAATGACGTTGACTCTGGGCAATGCAATGACTCGGCCCATTTTGTATGAAGCGTCAGGCTTGTAGAACCACCGCTGTAATCGTATCTGGCAACATCATCAAGAAAGCGGTGATGCGCCTCGTACATATCACCGCCCTCCAGCACCCTGTTCCCAAATTCAGCGCATTCCCGTTGATGTACTCTGGCTACATGAACTCCACAGATACGGTTAAATGAACGGCCAGTTCAAAAAAAGGGATCAAAATGCTCGTGAAAGCTATCCATGGAACCTGCCATAACAAAATGATCGGTTTTGGATATTGCGTTCATGCGTCTGCTTATTTTTTCTGCACGGGGATACATAACCGTGTAGGGGATTTCCGTATCATACTGTCAGATATAATCGTCAATGTCCACAAACGTAAAGCTAAGTTCTTGGGCGACTAAACTTCCAATCGTAGATTTTCCTGCCCCTGCCGAGCCAAAGAACATAATTCCCTTACCCATGTCAGGCCCTCCATTTCAGCGCAATAAAAACTGGACACCAATCATGATAGCCATTGCATCAAAATTGGTGTCCAATTATGGCGGAGAAGGAGGGATTTGAACCCTCGATACCCTTTTGGGGTATACACGATTTCCAATCGTAAAAATAGGCTACTTTACCTAAATAAATCCGCAAAAACATAACAAAACGGCATATTTTATAGCAATGGACTCATATTGTGTTATGCAAGTTATTCTAAGTTTTTATCAGTTCGCAACAAATCTGAAACAATGTAGTATCGCCAGAATTATTCGGATTTACTGAGTGTGAGCCAATCCTGAACGTTTCGGTATCCTTGTTATTTTTTTACTCCTTCAGCTCCGGCAGACCTGCCACGCTGGTCAGCAGGGACAGCACCCCCGCCAGTGCGGACGCGCTGAGCACCATAACCCAGTTCACGTCACCGATGACAG